>DASPVV010000207.1:0-56633 GCA_035622175.1 Terriglobales bacterium
GAAAGACGCAAGCAGATTTTGCGTGTCTTTCCTGTGGCTATAAGGACCATGCCGACCACAATGGAGCCGTCAACATAATGGCTCGGAGCGAGCCATCATTCGATAACATCAGTGCAGTAAGGCTGGCGTAGAGTGAGAATCCTCGCCCGTTAGGGCGGGGAGGTTCAAAAGTAATTGACACCCTGCTCTCGTACCAACCGCGTATTTCCTGCGTGGTGCGGTGATAGGCCATGGTACTCGAAGCCCGCGGGAATCGCCTTACGGTTGGCCCTGAGCGGCGAACAAACCGGAAACAGAAAGGAATTGAATGTTCCTCAAAGGGCTAAACACCATGCTTTTCTCCTTGCTTATGGCGGGTTGTCTCGGGCTGGCGCAACCCGGCCAGGCGCAACAACTGCAGAATTTCTCTGGCGAGATCATGGATGACCTCTGTGCCAAGGACAAGAGCCACCAGGGCATGATGGAGCAAATGAAGAGCATGAGCAACGATCCCGTTACTTGCACCAAGAAGTGCGTGGAGCTCGGCGCTCACTATGTCTTGTACGATCACAAGAAGGATACGGTTTACAAGATCGACAACCAGGAAAAGGCGGAACCGTTTGCCGGGAAGCAGGTTCGGATTCAGGGAACGGTGCAGAAAAATAAGCTCAAAATAGCCAGCATCGAAGCTAGCGGCTCCCCACCTGGGACTTCGAAGTAAGGCTGAAGCAGCATGCTGCAAACCCGATTGGGAGTGCTGGCATTCAGTCTGGTATCGCTTACGACTCTCCTCTTGTGTTCGTGTGAACCTGCGCGATCAGGTGATCGCAGCTCGACTGGAGGCGAAAGGTTCTTCACGCCCGCGCATCCTACGATGGCGGACGCGGTCAAGGATTTTGGGGGGTGGCGAGCCACCCCGATACAGCCGATCGCGTTTCCGCATAACAAGCATATCGCCAACGGGATCGCCTGCACGGTCTGCCATACGGGTGTCAACCAAGGTCCGATCGCCGGAATCCCCAGCGATAAGCTGTGCATGCGATGCCACGAGTTTCTGGCCAGCGATCGTCCGGAAGTAAAGAAGGTGGCAGCGTATTTCAACTCTGGCCTCGATGTGCCTTGGCAGCGCGTTTACGGTTTCTCGCCCTTGGCCCACGTGAAATTTAATCACGCTCCTCACATCCGCGCGGGCGTGGATTGCTCCCGCTGTCACGGAGATGTAACCAACATGACTGTGGCCGTACGGGTCTTCGAGATCAACATGGCTTTTTGCCTCCGGTGCCACCGTGCCCGCCAGGCTTCGACAGACTGTATCACCTGCCACTTTTAAAGGGCGGCCTTGACGATAGGATGGAACGTCGAGATTTTTTAAAGTTCGGGGTTTTGACGGGCGCAACCGCGACCCTCACCGCGTGTGAGAAGCCCGTGCAGCAACTCGCCCGCTTTGTTCCGGAAGAGGATTTGGTGCCCGGCGTCGCCACTTGGAAACCAAGCTTGTGCACGCTTTGCCCGGCGGGCTGTGGAGTGATGGTGCGAATCATGGACGGTGACGCCGAAGTGGTTCGCAACGGACAACGTGGGATCATCAAAATGGGGTTGGCCAAGAAGCTAGAAGGCAATCCCAGGCACCCGGTCAATCGTGGAAAACTCTGTGCTCGCGGGCAAGCCGGGCTGCAGGTTACGTACCATCCCGATCGAGTGCGCACCCCCCTGAAGCGGTCTGCTTCGCGTGGTTCTGGCGATTTTCATGAAATCGGCTGGCAGGACGCCCTGCGCGAAGTTGTCACCCAGCTGGAACAGCGTTCCCCACGGCGACCGGATTCAATCCGTTTCGTTACCGGCGACATGCGCGGGCAACGCCGCGAGTTGATCAACAAGTTCCTGGCAGGCCTCGGCGCACCGCCTGCTGCCCAGTTTGCTCCTCTCGGGGAGCCGGTTTTGCGTCGCGCCAATCTGCTGGGCTTTGGGCATGCTTCGCTGCCTTCCTTCGACTTGGAACGTTCGAGCTATGTCATCTCGTTTGGTGCGGATTTTCTGGGCACGTGGAACTCTCCCGTCTCGCAATCGATAGGCTATGGAGAAATGCGCCGCGGCCGTGCAGGCAGGCGAGGAAAATTCGTGCAGGTCGAACAGCGGATGTCGCAAACCGGGGCGAATGCCGACGAGTGGGTTTCTTCCTCCCCCGGCAGCGAAGGCTTGTTAGCCTTGGGCTTGGCTCACGTGCTTGTCAAGGAAGGCCTGCGCCCGAACCCACCCGTAACCGGGCCAAACCAAGATGTGCTCGCAAGGCTAAAAAATGAGACTTACTCGCCTGCGCAAATCGCAAACCGCACTGGAGTTTCAGCGAGCCGCATCGAGCGCCTAGCGCGTGAAATGGCCGCCCAGCCTCCGGCCATCGCTCTGATCGGCGGCGCACCGCTCGCTCATACGAATGGCCTGTTCAGTGCACTGGCGGTGAACCTCCTGAACATGGTCTTAGGCAGCCTTGGCTCCCCGGGAGGAATGTTTTTTGCTCCCGCGACGTTCTCCAAGAAGGAAGCGTCGAGTCCAACCGACCATGCAGATTTTGTTGCCCAGCTGCTGTCTGGAGGTTTTGAGAATACAGAAGTTTTATTCTTAGACAATACCAACCCGGTATTCGCCACGCCACCGGGATGGCAAGTGTCCGAGAAATTGCAGGGGATCCCTTTCATCGTCAGCTTTAGTCGCTTCCTCGATGAAACCAGTGTTCTTGCCGACCTGATTCTCCCCGATCACTCGCCGCTGGAATCCTGGCTGGATGACGTCCCGGAGTCAGGCACGTCCGAGGCTGTCCTTACGCTGGCTGCACCTGCGATGCGCCCCTTGCATAACACGCGTGCCATGCCCGATGTGCTGCTCGAGATCGCACATAGTTACGGCGGGAGCGTAGGCGAAACTCTGCCGTGGAAGACGTTCGAAGAAATGTTGCAAAGTTCTTACCGGCAGCTTGTGCGCGCCGAACCATGCGATCGAGCGGATGGATTCGACAAGCTCTGGGAAAAGATCTTGCAGCAAGGCGGCTGGTGGGATGGCCCATGTCAAGTCCGTTCCCCGGAGGCCACTTCTCTACCCTTCCCCGCCCCGGAGTTCGTGCCCCCTGCGTTTGACGGAAGCGAAGAGGAATTTCCTTTTTACTTTCAGCCTTATGTGTCGCAGGCTTTTCTCGACGGTTCCCTCGCGCACCTGCCCTGGATGCAGGAGTTACCCGACGCCCTGGCCACCGTGATGTGGGGATCCTGGCTTGAGTTGAATCCAAAGACCGCCGAAAGATTGCAGATCCAACAAGGCGACCTCGTCCAGGTTCGTTCCCGGCACGGCACCTTGGAGACTCCCGCCGTCCTCAATCCCGGCATTGCATTCGACGTGGTGGCCATGCCGATGGGCCAAGGCCATGCGCAGTTTGGCCGTTATGCCGCCCGGCGGGGAGCAAATCCGATGAACGTTGTCGCCCCCGTGCAAGTAGAGCAAGTGGGCTCACTCGCCTGGGCCGCTACCCGCGTGAGCCTGGCAAGGATCGGCACGAAAGCGCGCCTGTCTCTTGCCTCGGGAGCTTTGTACGAGAGGGAAAAGGAACTGGAACTTCGTTAGCGAGCAGTCTCTATGTCTCATGGTTGGGGAATGGCCGTCGATCTGGATCGCTGTACCGGGTGCAGCGCCTGCGTGATCGCGTGTCAGGCCGAGAATAACGTTCCTACGGTTGGCGAAGAAGCCGCACAAAAAAGCCGGACGATGCACTGGATTCGCATTGAGCGCTACTACGAGGGGGAATTCCCCAATCCACGGGTGAAGTTCCGGCCGGTTCTGTGCCAACAATGTGACAACGCACCTTGCGAGCCGGTGTGCCCGACCTATGCCAGCTATCACACCTCGGAAGGATTGAATGGCCAGATCTACAACCGCTGCATCGGAACCCGCTACTGCGCCAACGCTTGCCCCTATACGGTTCGCACCTTCAACTTCTTCCATCCCGTCTGGGACAAACCACTTCACCTGCAGTTGAACCCTGATGTTTCGGTCCGTCAGCTCGGGGTGATGGAAAAGTGCACATTCTGTATTCAGCGCATCAAGGCGTCGGAAATTCAAGCCAAGGCAGAAAACCGCGCCCTGGGGGAGGGGGAGCCCACTCCGGCGTGTGTGCAGTCCTGCGCGCCCAAGGCCCTCGTATTTGGCGACCTCAACGACCCGGACAGTGAAGTGTCACGCCTGGCGCGCTCTCCCCGAGGCACAAAGTTGCTCGATGAACTGGGGACACAACCGAGAATTACCTATCTGCAACGAGATTCCTGGGATGGTCAAGACCACTGAACAAATCCAACGCGACTTGCTGCGCCCAGTGCTCGACACCTCGTGGCGGGTCACTCCCGCCCTGGCAGGCCTGGCGCTGCTTGTCTTGGCGGGATTCTCTGCCTGGATGTATCAAGTGTACACGGGCATTGGGGTCGCCGGAATTCGTCGCCCGGTATTCTGGGGCTTCTACATTACGAATTTCGTGTTCTGGATCGGAATTAGCCATGCCGGAACCCTGATCTCGGCAATCTTGCGCCTCTCGAATGCTACCTGGAGACGGCCCATCACGCGCTGCGCCGAGGTGATCACAGTCTTTGCTCTCCTCATCGGGGCGATGTTTCCGCTCATTCATCTCGGCCGTCCATGGCTTGCTTTCTGGCTAGCTCCGTATCCGAATCAGAGAGGCCTGTGGCCGAACTACCGATCCCCATTGTTGTGGGATTTCTTTGCCATCAACACCTACTTGATTGGAAGTTTGATTTTTCTCATGCTACCCATCATTCCTGACTGCGCGCTCCTGCGCGACCATGTCTCGGGATGGCGGAACAAGCTCTATTCCGCGCTGAGTTTGGGGTGGCGCGGCACCCAGAAGCAATGGCATCGACTGGAAACCGCCATGCACATTATGGCCATTCTGATCATTCCGGTGGCGGTTTCCGTGCATACCATCGTCTCTTGGGACTTCGCCATGACGCCAGTTCCCATGTGGCACTCGACAATCTTCGCCCCCTATTTTGTGGCGGGCGCGATCTTCAGCGGGATTGCAGCCTTGATCATTGCCATGGTGTTCCTCAGGTTCTCTCTCCGGCTGGAGGAATATCTGACTGCGGAGTGTTTCGACAATCTTGGCAAGCTCCTGCTAGTCATGAGCCTTCTCTGGTTCTACTTCGTCTTCGCGGAGCGGCTGACCACCTGGTACGGAAATGCCAGACCGGAAATGGCCGTCTTCTGGCTGGCCCAGCGTGGACCCTACCGTGATCTTTTTTGGGTGATGGTCGGTTGCAATTTTGTGTTTCCCTTTCCTCTGCTCGCCATCAAGAAACTGCGCACGATCGCCGGGACTTTCCTGGCGTCGGTCGCGGTGGTCATCGGGATGTGGATCGAACGGTATCTGATAATTGTTCCCTCTTTGTCCCACAAGTTTCTCCCTTATGCCTGGGGCACCTATCGGCCCACCTGGGTCGAGGTGACCATCACCGTCGCCACCTTTGGCAGCATGGCTTTGCTGTATCTTTTGTTCTCCAAGGTCGTACCGGTGGTTTCCATCTGGGAGTTGAAAACAGGTTTGCGCGAATCAGAAGGTTGAGAAATTGCCTTTGCCGCGGATCGATCCCGGCAAGGGGAGAGGCAGCGATGGCGGGAGCTGCAGCCGCAGACGGCGAGCCCGCCAGAGCGGCCAACAGGCGATCATGGACGAATCGTTATGAGTTCGGCCAAGGGCATTTTCGTACTGTGTTCCGAGCCGGATCGGACCGAACGAGCGGTCAACGTACTGCGGTCCCTAGGTACGCCGATGAGCGACATCATCGTGATCTCCTCCGAACCCCTGGCACGGTACAGATTCAGAGAACTTGAAAAAGTTCGCATGCCATGGCTTGTCCTTTGTGGGGCGATCCTTGCCGGACTCGGCGGCTTCCTGCTCGCCTCCTTGACCCAGAAGAGCCCGGCCATTCCTACCGGAGGTATGCCGGTTCTAACCCTTTGGACCGATGGTATTGTCACCTACGAGCTGGCGATGCTGGGTGCGATCTTGACCACGAGTGTGGTTTTCCTGCTCAGCGCCCGACTTCTGTTTGGGAAGCATCTTCCCTATGATCCGCAGGTGTCCGAGGGCAAGGTCATGGTCGGAATCGCGTCGGCGCCGGATGCGCTGCGGAACAAAATCGCCGAAATGTTCGCCGCGATTGGAGAAATCAGAGAATAGCCGGAAAGCTCCGCCGGGCCGGGCTCTTTGCCGATTGGGGATGGCGCGGAATGACCCGCAACGGGCGAAACCATCTCGAGGAACTATGGGCTATCGTCAGCTGGAATTGAATGGCAAGCTGGCTGTGATCATCGGCGGAACCTCTGGAATTGGTAGGGCCTTGGGCCGCGGGTTGGCCGAGGCCGGAGCCGATGTGGTGCCGAGTAGCCGGCGGAGCGAGCTGGTCAGGGCCAGCGCCGATGAGATCGAATCCCTTGGCCGACGCTCCCTGCGGGTGGCCAGTGACGTGACCGATCGCCCATCCTTGGATTCTCTGCTGCGGGCGGCACTCGATGCCTTTGGCAAGGTAGATATCCTGGTCAATTGTGCCGGCATGAACCAGCGTGCACCCACGCTCGATTTTCCCGAATCCGACTGGAACCGGCTCTTCGAGACGAATTTGACCGGCACGTTGCGCGCCTGTCAGGTTTTTGGCCAGCACATGATTGCGCGAGGCTACGGCCGAATCATCAACATTGCCTCCATGGGGGCGTTTCTCGCGTTGTATGAAGTTGCGCCCTACTGCGCCAGTAAAGCCGGCGTGGCTTCCCTGACCAAATCACTGGCCATCGAATGGGCCCGGCACGGAGTGTGCGTCAACGCAATCGCCCCCGGCTTCTTTCGCACGCCGCTTACGGAGAAGTTGCTGGCGGGCACGCCCCGGGGGCAGGAAGTGCTCACGCGAACCCCCATGAAGCGCTTCGGCGAACTCGACGAGCTCGTGGGTGCGGCCATCTTTCTCGCCTCCGACGCCGCCAGCTTTGTAACCGGTACTCTCATCGCAGTGGATGGAGGCTATCTGGCAAGCGGAGTCAATCAATAACCCAGTTCGGCTCGAAAGCATCCAACCCAAATACAGGAACTATCAACCGAGCATCCGCGTATCTTAGACCATGACGATGACGCGAGCTGGTTTCTCTGTTTTCGTTGTGTGTGTCGCCCAGGTGTTCGCCCTCGGCCAGGAGGGAGCGGCGCGACCGGCAACGAGCGATGCCAAGCCGGTCTCCGCGGCCGCAGCCGCAGCTAGCCCGTCTTTGCCGTCAGCCCCGGCAACGCTCAGCCAAGATCAGATCAACGAACTGATCCGGAAGGTGGCCGACAACGACATGGAGAACGACAAAAAACAACGCGACTACACCTACCTCGAGCGCGAAGTTACGCACAAGCTGGACGGCAAAGGACGGACCAAATCGACCGAAACGAGAACCTACGAGATTTTGGAAATCTATGGCGAACCCATCGAGCGGCTGACCGAGAAAGACGACAAGCCACTCTCGGAGAAGGAGGCGGCGAAAGAGGAAGAGAAGATCCAGAAGATCGTGGACCGACGAAAGAACGAAACCGAAAACCAACGCAAGAAGCGCTTGCAGGCGGAAGAAAAGGACCGCGAAGAGGGACGGCAGTTTGTCCGCGAGATTGACGACGCTTACAACTTTAGCCTGGTGGGCACAGAACTTGTGGGAGGACGCGAAGCCTGGGTGATCGCGGCCGAGCCGCGCCCGGGTTTTGTTCCCCATATGAAGTACGCGAACTTCCTTCCCAAGTTTCACGGCCGGGTGTGGATCGATAAGGCGGACGTACAGCTGGCGAAGATGGACGTGGAGTGCCTGGACACCGTCTCCTGGGGACTGTTCCTGGCCCGCTTCCACAAGGGTTCGCGCTTCATGCTCGAGCAGACGCGGGTGAACGATGAAGTGTGGCTCCCCCGCGAGCTCGCGGTGAAGGTCGATGTCCGGCTCGCCCTGCTCAAGAACTTCGACGTGGAGGCCGAGCAGACCTTCCGGGATTACAAGAAGTTCCGCACGAATACGAAGATTGTAGGGATCGGTGAGGTGCAGGAGCAGAAGTAGGTCCTGCTCTCAGCCCAGATTCCCCGGCTCGAGCACCACAGTTTCCCGCACGATCAGCAGATTCAGGTGTTCCTCGCTGCTAACGAAAATGATGATGACCGTCCCAACCTGATGGCACGATACGAGAACCAGGAGAAGATCTGGGTTCGAACCTAAAGGGCAGGGCCTCGATTCTCAAGCGCTGATGCTCGTGCGGATTGAACCGCTCCCACCAGCTCGCGGGCTGCCTCCGCGATCTGGGCCAGATTTCCATCGCGCAGAGCGGCCCGGTTGACCAGCTCCCCTCCCACTCCCAGGGCAAAGGCCCCGGCGGCGATGAATTCGGCGGCATTCGAGGCGTTAACCCCACCGGTTGGGATCAAAGCCGCCCGGGGAAAGGGTGCCTTGAGGGCCCGCAAGTACTTCGGCCCGCCCACGTTCTGACAAGGGAAAATCTTCACCAATTTGGCGCCGTTCTCTTGCGCATGCATAAGCTCGGTCGGTGTCAGTGCCCCCGGAATTGCCAAGACCCCGCAGGCCTGCGCCGCCGAGAGAACCGAAAGCGAGAGCCCTGGACTGACAATGAACTGGGCCCCCGCATCGATTGACAGTTTGGCCTGCTCGGCTGTAGTGATGGTGCCGGCTCCGACCAGCAGGCCGCCCCTGAAAAAGCTTGCCACCTGGTGGATCACAGAAATGGCATCCGGAACCGTCATGGTGATTTCCACGATGGGGATGCCACCGCTAGCAATGCCTTCGACGGCTCGGATGGCATCGGTCACGCTGGCCGCTCGGACCACGGGCACGATGCCAACCTCGCCGATTCTTGCCGTCACATCCTCAATCGTCATGCCATCCCTCCCGGCGCTCGGGCTTAGCGCATGATCCGCGGCGATCGAGCTTCCATGGCGCGCAACACCTCTTCCAGAGTGACCATACTGGTGTCGCCCGGAGTGCTCATGGCAAGCGCACCGTGGGCCGCCCCACATTCGACGGCCCACTGCGGCTCCCGTCCCATCAGCAATCCATAGATCAGCCCGGATGCAAAGCAGTCTCCCCCACCCACGCGGTCATAAATTTCCAAATTCTCCCGCGTCGGTGCCTCATAGAAGTGACCCTGGCAGTAGCCAAGTGCACCCCAGTGATTGAGGGTGGCGGTGGTTGCCTGTCGCAACGTGATGGCCACCACCGCCAATCCTGGAAATTCCGCAACCACCTTTTCAATCATGGTTTTGAAGCTGGCCCGGTCGAGCTGGGAATGGCTTTCATCCACCCCCGGGACGGAAAAGCCCAAAGCCGCAGTGAAGTCTTCCTCGTTTCCGATCATCACGTCTACGAGGGGTGCGAGCTGACGGTTGATCTGCTGGGCCCTCGATTGTCCCCCCAGCGATTTCCACAAAGACTCGCGATAGTTCAGATCGTAGGAAACGACCGTGCCGCTGCGTTTGGCTTCCTCCATCGCCTCCCGCGCCACGAGTGGTGTTGTCTCCGAGAGTGCGCAAAAGATTCCTCCCGTATGAAACCAGCGAGCTCCATCTTGGGAGAACACTTGCTGCCAATCGACTTCACCGGGCTTGATTTGAGAGACGGCGGTGTGTCCGCGGTCCGAACAGCCAACCGCGGCGCGAGGGCCAAAACCTCGTTCGGTAAAATTTAACCCGTTGCGGGCAGTGCGACCGACGCCATCAAATCGCACCCAGCGAACATACTTCTGATGCACCCCCCCTTGCAGCATCAGATCCTCCACCAAGCGGCCCACCGGGTTGTCCACGAGCGCGGTCACGACGGCCGTGTCCATCCGAAAGCAACGCCGCAGGCCCCGCGCCACGTTATATTCACCGCCACCTTCCCAGGCACGAAACTGGCGGGTCGTCGAAATACGTTGGTCGCCGGGATCCAGGCGGAGCATCACTTCTCCCAGACTCACCAAGTCCCACAGGCATCCTGCTTTCGGCTTGATTTTTAGCTTGGTCATGACCTCAAGGGTTCCCCCGATTGACCGCCCCGTGCGTTCACGGGCCGAGCGGAAACTGAGCTCCGAAATCCGTCATCGCCCACGGCCAAAACTCCCGCCGGGTTGACTCCCAACCAAGTGACCGCACCGATCAGGCACAGCAGAGCGGCCATGAGGAAGGAGGCGGTCCAACCGAGATGGGCTGCGATCCACGGAGTCAGCGATGCGGTGACGGCCCCTCCGATCTGCGCCCCCATATTCATGAATCCAGAAATAGACCCGGCCGAGCCACCGGCAATCCCGGCGCTCACCGACCAGAAGGAACTCTGGGCTAAATAGAGCGCGCCCGCGCCTCCCGCCAACACCACGCTCGCCATTTGCGGGCTGCGTACCATCGAACCCAGCGCAAGGAAAACCGCCGCCAGCATCATCCCGAATGCCGCCAGGCGACATCGCCCGGTCCGGGCTCCGCGTGCGAGAGTCAACCGATCGCTGATTTTCCCGCCCAGGGGACAGCCGATCGCCATGGCCAGGAAGGGCAAGGTGGCGAACCAGGCGCTTTCTTTCAGGTTCATGCCGCGCACTTGCGCCAGATAGATGTAGAACCAGCTGAAGAAAATCCAGGCTACGTAACCGAAACAGAAATAACTCAGGGTCACCCCGAGCACAGTATGGCTCTGAAGCACCGTACGCCATGGCACCAACACCCGAGCGTGGCCCGCCCGGCCTGGCGGGGCGGACTCTGGGATTTCGCTCAACCCGGAGCGTATGTAGGTCAACTCGCTCGGGGAAACTCTCGGGTGTTCGACGGGATCGTCGCGCGCGATGCCGTACCAGATGGCTCCGACAACGACTCCGAGCACGGCACAGACTCCAAATGACGCTCGCCAGCCGTAGCGAAGCATGAGATAGGTAATTAAGGGTGGCGATAGGCTGGCTCCCGCGCCCACGCCGGCGAAAATCCAGCCGTTGGCGATTCCTCGTTCCCGCGCCGGGATCCAGCGGGCGAGGAACTGATTGGAGGCGGGATAAACCACTGCTTCTCCCGCTCCCAGCATGAAGCGAATGGCGATGAACACGATCAGCGCCCCACCGATCTGAGGAGGAACCGCAGCCGTCAGCGCCGTAAACACGCCCCACCAGACCACGCCCAAAGCCAGCACGCGCCGGGGACCGAAACGATCCGCCAGGCGTCCCGCTATCGTCTGAAACAAGGCATAACCGGCAAGGAAGGAGCTGAAGACCCAGCCCAGCTCGATGGTGCTCAGTCCGTAAGCGGCTCGCAACCAACTGCCCGCGACAGAGATGTTTACCCGATCGAGAAACGCGACCGCACTCAGGACAAAAATCCAAAATACGAGCAGCCAACGCACGCGAGTTGTGACGCTGTCGTTCAACCAGGGCTCATGCCGAATGATCGCGCAAAATTTGGGAGAGCCGTTCTGCCACAACCTGATCCTCACCCGGCTGCAACATAAACGAATTCATCGCCAGCCCCGGTTTCCCTTCACCGCCAGCGATCACGATGGAGGGTCGGGAGTTCCGCAATGACTGGGCAACTTGCTGGGGAGTCCAGCGAATCCTCGCATCCCAGGTGATGCGCATATGGGGCACGTGATTGGCAATGTCGGGAGTGAAAAAGGATGTGCTCACCCCGGGAACGCGGGTGATCTCGCGCGAAATCAACTCCAAGCGGTCTTGCCACTCTTTGCTGAGGGTATCGTGGTCTTCGTTCAGGTAAAGTTCGAGGGCCTTGATCATGCCGAGAATTTCTTCTTTTCCAACCTTCTGGCCGCGCCCGAGCGTGTCCTCGTGAGGACTATTGTTTAGCAAAGCATACCGCACTAGATCCTTGCGTCCAATCAGCAACCCCGCGCACTGCGGACCGCGAATCGCCTTGCCGCCACTGAATGCCACCAGGTCGTAGCCCATGTTGCTGTAATCCCACAGATGGGAGACAGGCGGCGTATCGGCGGCGGCATCATTAAAGCACGGAACCTTGTACTCCTTGGCCAGGTTGGCCCATTCCTCCACCTTGATTTGGCCGGCCTCGTTCGCAAAATTCGTGAAGTGCATCATGGCGGTGCGTTCGCTCACAGCCGCATGCAACTGATCGCGGGTTTCGATCTCGACCAGCTTTATCCCGGTCGCTCGCAATTGGTGATCGAAGGGGTTGCGATGGGATTTCTGGATGATGACCTCGGATTTCATTCCCCTGAGGTCCGGCAGTTGCTTGATCAGAGTCTCATTATCGCCGGTGAGAATGCCGGCTAGTCCCGACTGCATGGCCGCAGCGGCTCCGGAAGTCACGAGCGCACCGTATCCCTCGGGTAACTTCAGCATCTCGGCGATTCGCTGTCCGGCGGCTTCCTCGAGTTCGGGTATGCTGACAAAGTGCTGTGATGCCTGCGCCATCACCACCTCGACTTCGGGGCGGATGAGTGAGCCGCCGAGCATGGTCATGGTGCCCTGGGCATTGATCACCGTTGTCACACCCAATTCCTCATAGGGGTTTCCTGACTGGCCGAAACCAGAGAGGCGGGTGTCCCTTGGCGTCGTCCGATTCGACCCGGATGACCTTCGCGGGGCTAGAAGTGAGCTTGCGGCCATTGCCAAGCTGCCGAGAAAACCTCGGCGACTCCAGTACGATGTGAGGCTCATGTTCTATCTCCTTGTTTGACAACGACCGGGGCAGGGCCGCGCTGCAGCTACCACACCCGTCGTCGATTCCGTACCCTTGGATTACGGCAGCCCAAAGCTGAAAACGTCGCTTCCGGCCGCAATCGCAACGTATTGCTTGCCTCGAATGGCATAGCTCATGGGCGATGCACTCATCCCTTGCCCGGTATTGAAGTGCCATAGGGGCTTTCCGGTTTGCGCATCGACGGCTTCGAACGAGTCTGCGTCGTCACCAAAAAACACCAAGCCCCCGGCGGTGGTCATGGTCCCGGCGGACGAGCGCCCGCTGCCCGTCTGGGGGTATTTCCAGACAAAGGAGCCGGTATCGAGGTTATACGCCAGAAGGATCTTCTTCGACCGCTCGTCCACAATGTGCTTCACACCGGTTGAATAGTACTCTTTCCCCTCTTGGAAACGCTGAGGCTCTGACTTCGAAAAAAACGTCTGACACTGTTCGAGGGCCATGAAGTAGAGCGAGTGGGTAGACTCGCTGTAGGAGGGCGCATACCAGTTGGTCGCTCCTGCGTATCCGGGACACACGCGAGTTCCTGCCGGCGTAGGTTTCACCTCTGTGCGGATTGGTCTTCCCTTGCCATCAATGCCTTTTGCCCAGTTGAGCTTCTCGACGAAGGGCACAGCCGAAAGGAACCTGCCGTCGCTGCGATCGAGCACGTAGAGGTAGCCGTTGCGATTCGCCTGGACGATCAACTTGCGCCTTCCACCCTGATAGGGCGCATCGATCAGGACCGGTGTCTCTACCCCGTCGTAATCAAACACGTCATGGGGAGTGAACTGAAAATACCATTTGAGCTTGCCGGTATCGGCATCGAGCGCAAGGATGCAGTCGGTATAAAGGTCGTCTCCTGGCCGCACGCTGCCCTCAAAATCTGGCGCCGGATTGCTCGTACCCCAGAAAACGGTGTTTAGATCTGGGTCGTAGGTGCCGGGCATCCAGGTGGTGCCGCCCCCGTGGAGATACGCCTCGCCAGGCCAGCTCTCAGAACCGGGTTCACCCGGCGCTGGAATCGTCCAAAATCGCCAGGCCAGTTTTCCGCTCATGGTATCGTAGGCGGCGAGGAACCCCCGCACACCGTCGTCCCCCCCGGAAGTCCCCACGAGGACCTTATCCTTTACGACCAAGGGGGCGCTCGTCGCACCATAATTCCGGTTCCAAGTGGCATAACCCACGTCCCAGATCAGATGGCCCGAACGGGCATCCAGGCAGAGCAAATGTGCATTGTCAGTCTCCATGTAGACTCGGTCACGCCAAAGACCTACGCCGCGATTGATGTGTCCGGAAGCATCGTCAATCAACCCTTCGCTCAACCGGCGGGAATGGTGCCACACGATGCGACCGGTGCTGGCATCGAGGGCAAAAGCGTCGTTGGCCGCGGTCACGAACATCATTCCCTGGAACACGACGGGCGTAACTTCCAGGCGGCTGGTGTTGGCCGCGTGGAAAACCCACTGCGCGCGTAACTGGCCTGCGTTCGTGCGGTTGATCTGCGCAAGACTACTGTAGCGGCGTCCGGAGTAGTCTCCGTTATAGGAGATCCAGTTGACCGAGGGCGGCGCAACCAGCAAATCGTCGGTACGCACGTTGACTTCGGCAGACAGGGCCGGATCCTGAATCGGATCGTCCGCCAAGGAGCGGAGGCAGCTGAATGCTAGGGTGAGATAGATCAGAGCCCGCACGGTTCTCGGTTCTTCTCCGGTTTTTTAATCTCTAGCTTCGTGGTCCTACGCTTGCGAGGCTAGGTTGGCGAGTCGGTGTTCGTCCGCAATTCCCGGGTTTCGCAAGCGTAAGCTAGACTGCACACTGGCCTGATACCCCAGCTCGAAAGAGATCCGCAATCCCGCCTCTTGCACCAGGGGCGCGAGTTGGCGCAGGCGGTTCACGGGCATACGCAAGACCGGTGCAGTGACACTCAGGCTGGCGTGGACTTCGCCGCTATGATCCCACACCGGCGCCGCGACACAGCGGATATGAAGTTCGTGTTCTTCCATGTCACAGGCATAGCCGTTCTTGCGGACACGATAGAGTTCGGTCTGCAATTCCTGCAGGTTGCCCACCGTATTTGCCGTCCGTCGCTTTAATTCCAATTGCCGAAGCACGCTCTCCTGCTCGGGCCCGGGCAGGTAGGCCAGCATGACCTTGCCGACTGCCGTGCAATACAAAGGGACGGCCGCGCCGATGCAGGAGTAGGTACGCAACGGCTCGAAGGAATCGAGCTTCTCCACGTAGACTGCGGAGAGGCCGTGGCGCACCGTAAGGTGAATGGTCTCCCGCGTTCGCTGATTCAACTCCTCGAGATGAGGTAGGCTGACCCGGCGAATATCCAGCTGGCTCAGAGCCGATTGCCCGATCGCAAAGCAGGCAATTCCCAGATGGTAGACGCCGTCCCCGCCGCAGGCGAGAAAGCCGGCACGCTCCAGGTTCACCAAAAAGCGATGGACCGTGCTCACGGGCAATTTCGAGAGAATCGCCACTCGTTTGGCGGTCAGTCCGCGCGGCGCCTCGCTGAACAGCCGCAAAAGACCCAGGCCGCGCTGCAAGGCGGTGATGTTGTAGCTTCGTTTTGGAGTTGGCCGCATGGGCGTTCCGGTCCAAAAATGAAAGTGCAAATTATCTGATGAAACCTGGCTTTCTGCAAGAGGGGCTCCCGGCTTCACCCGGCTTCACCCGGCTTCATAGCCTGCCAAACTTCTTGACCGCTGCTTCAATGGATTTCAGTCTTTCGATCTCGGGATACATGGAATGCTCTTTAAAATCCATCTGTTGAGCGAGCTGCAAGACCTCTTGCGCCATCTGCTTTGGAACCACGACCACGCCATCACTGTCCGCTGCCACGATGTCGCCGGGGTTGACCGTAACCCCGTCGCAGGATACCGCAACCTGCGCGGCGGCAAAGCGGTAGTGGTGCACGGAAGTGGATGGCACAATACCGGTCGAATAGACCGCAAAGCCGATTTTGCGCAAATAGGCCACATCGCGCACCCCGCCATCGATGATGGCTCCGGCGTAGCCACGAGCAGCCATGGCAGTCCCCATCAATCCGCCCATGCCGGCGATATTTTGACCGTCTTCGACCACCATGACGTAAACCGAGTCAGCGCCGCCTTCATCGATGGCTGTCAACATTCCGCTCAGGGCCGCCGGGTCATTGTTTCCCTCATCTTTCTTGAGTTGGACGGTACGGGCGAAGCCGGCGAACTTGGCGGTGAAGATAGGCTGCATGCGGTGACTCATATACATGCGTTTCCCCGAAAGTTGTTCCAGTGCATCGGAGAGCGAGGCCACTTCCACGCGGCGGAATTCCGCGATGAGGGACCTGTCATCAGCAGAGGCGCTCGCCCCGGATGCTACCTGCCCACGCGCCCACCACAATCCGCTGGCTGCCGACAAGAGCAACGATCCTGCCAGCAGGAGCCAAGGCCGGGTGCGCGACGCTTGCAATCGCCTACGTTCCATTCCATCCTCCTTTGGACATGTGCGCGGACTCTAGCACGATTTGTCGGGTCAGGGAAGAGTCCATCCACCGTGAAGGCATAACCCGAGTGCAGCCGTCTGGCTCGTTCTCGCAGGCACGCGGGACCGGCTTGTTCTCGGAGAACCAGAATGCAAGAATCGGTTGACAGCGCCCTCGGATTTGAGTTACACCCACCTGGCAGGCGTTGCCATTTTTTCACATCCTGGCCGGCATTTTTACCAGATGAAAGCCCGGAGTGGGCGATCGGAGCGAAGTTCTTATTCTCGACACTGAGATTCGCTTTTCGCTGTTTCCGACAGGCGGTACGAACAGGAGCGGGTTGCCATGCGAAGCCTGGAGAACCAGTTGCGCTGTGCCGTACTCGTGGTAGGGGGAGCGAGTCTTGCGCTTTGGTCGCAGTCCGTGGGGCAGACGAGAGGCGGTTCGCAGGCCACGCACACGGATGGCGCCAAACTTTTTGCCGCCAGTTGCGCCGGGTGTCACGGACTGGACGGCCGCGGCGGTGAGCGAGCCCCCAACATCGCGCAAAACCACGAGGTTCAGCGGCTCGCGGACGCTCAGTTGATGCATGTCATCGAAGAGGGTATCTCCGGAACGGGGATGCCGGCGTTTCATTCCCTTCGCACCTCAGAAATCAAGGCGATTGTCGCGTATCTACGCCTTCTCCAGGGAGGTGGGGACAAGATGCCAAGGTTGCCCGGAGATCCCGAGCGCGGCCAGCAGGCGTTTGTCAAGGTCGGTTGTTCCGACTGCCACATGGTAGCCGGGAGCGGGGGCTTCCTGGCATCGGACCTCTCGAGCTACGGGAGTACCCATGCGGGGGATGAAATACGAAGCGCTATTACCGCGCCCAACCAGGCCGCGGAAGCACGCAGCGTCACCCTCAGAACCCACGATGGCCAGAGCTATTCCGGCAGGATCCGCAACGAGGACAATTTTTCCCTGCAACTGCAAGGTCTGGACGGCACGTTCTATTTCCTGACGAAATCCGACGTCGAGGAGATCGCATATAGTCCTCGCTCCCTGATGCCATCCGATTACAACACAAGACTAAGTCCCCAGGACTTGAACGACATCATCAGCTACTTGATCAAATCCGCGAGCGACCGCGGGTCGGACGAATCGTCTAAACACGAGCATGAGGATTAGTGATGGCCCAGAAGACGCAGGCACAGAGGGAATCGGAGATGAGACTCAAACTGAGTGGCATGGCGGCGGCTCTCGTGGTTCTTTGCCTGGGGTTAGCACGGGCCGACCGGCCGCGGCGCGCCTTTCAGCTCGTCGCCGAAGCGCCTCAGTTCTGGGACCTGATAGATCGTGATGCCCAGCTCTCGGTGGTGGCTTCGGGCTTTGGGTTTACCGAGGGCCCGGTCTGGGACGAGAGCGGGTTTCTCTACCTGAGCGATGAAACTCTCAACAAGATCTTTCGTGTCGATGTCGACGGCAAAAAGCAAGAACTCATCTCCCTTGGGGATCCCGATGGAAACACCTACGATCGCGGGCATCGGCTGATCGACTGCGCCAGCGTCTTGCGTGCCATTATCGAAGTGACTGCGGACGGGAAATACAAGATCCTGGCGGATCGTTACGAGGGGAAGAAATTCAACAGCCCCAACGACGTGATCGTGGGCCCTGATGGCGCACTCTATTTCACAGATCCGACCCTCGACCTGGTGGCGGGCGAGAAGCAGGAGATTCCCTTCCAGGGTGTGTATCGCCTGGACGACTCGGGCAACGTTCGCCTCCTGACCAAGGACTTGAGCCAGCCGAACGGGCTTGCCTTCTCGCCTGACGGCAAACATTTTTACGTGGACGACAGTGATAAAAGAAACATTCGCGTATACGACGTTGCCGCGGATGGAAGCTTCGAAAATGGGCGCCTCTTCGGGGAAGAACCCGGCGGCAAAGGGGGCGGTGTGCCCGACGGCATGAAGGTGGACACTCTCGGCAACTTGTATGTCGTCGGCCCGTTGGGGATCTGGGTCTGGGATGCGCAGGGCCATCACCTCGGCACCATCATCTTGCCGGAGCAGCCCGCCAACCTGGCCTGGGGCGACAAAGATTACGGCACCCTTTATCTCACCGCGACCACTTCTGTCTACCGGTTGCCGACCAAAGCCAAAGGTTATGTGCCCTACCTCGAAGGGGCGAGCTCGGCCGCTGTCCCTAAGTCTCACAGCCGCTAACCCATCGCGCCGGTTCTGATCCGTGCGGGATTTGGTCCCGATCGGGGCGCAGCTCTGGCGTCGAAATCCCCTGCTGGTGACCTCAGCGAATCAGGCCGCGGTCGGCGACAGCTGACGGCAGCAAGGCTAAGCCTGCGACCCACGGCTGGCCCGAGGACTTGACAACAGATTGGCATAGGCATATATGTCTTAAACATATATGGCCACGACCCAAGCGATCTTGGACCGGGAGTTGAAAAAAGGCAGCGCGGAACTGCTCATCCTCTCCTTGCTCGAAGGCCGAGCCCGGCACGGGTACGAGATCAGCCAGCTCATCGAGATGCGTTCGGACGGCGTGCTGAAGTTCAATGTGGCCTCGCTCTATCCGCTGCTCTACCGGCTCGAGAAGCGCGGGTGGGTCGAGGGCCAGTGGGTGGAGAAGACGGGGGAGCGCCGGCGGCGTTACTACAAGCTGACCCCAGCCGGCAAGGCGATGCTCAAGGAACAACGACGGACTTGGGCGGATTTCGTGACCGCCATGCAGCGGATCACGGGAGTAAGTCATGCCTGATTTTCAGCAGATGGTGCGCGAGCGACTGCGCGACTGCGGGCTGGCACCGACGCGCGAATGGGAGATCGTCGACGAGCTGGCCCAGCACCTCAGGGACCGCTACGAGTCGCAGCTGTCGAGTGGTATGAACGAAGAGGAAGCAGGGCGCGCAGTCGTGGCAGAGTTGGATGGGCGCGATCTAGCAGGCGAACTGCGCGAGCTCGAGGAGCGCTCGAGAGATCCGGTGGGGCTGGAGTCGGGCGAGGTTGGCCGTTTCTGGCCGGACCTGTGGCAGGACCTGCGTTACGCGGCGCGCACCCTGCGATTGGACCCCGGGTTCACCAGGGTATGCGTGCTATCGCTGGCGTTAGGCATCGGTGCCAATACAGCAATCTTCCAGCTGATCGATGCCGTACGAATGAGGACGCTCCCGGTGAAGCATCCGGAGGAACTGGCGCTGATCCGGCCGACGAATTTTCAAACCACCGGGCGGAAGTCGGGGCGTTACGGCTACGTGACGAACCCGATGTGGGAGCAGATCCGAGCGCGGCAGGAGGGATTCAGCGGTGTATTCGCATTCGGCGACCAGGATTTCAACCTGGCGACCGGCGGACAGGTGCGCAACGCGCAGGGCCTGTGGGTCAGCGGCGAATTTTTCGACGTGCTCGGAATCCAGCCGGTCCTCGGGCGGGTATTCCACGCGTCGGAGGATCACGCCGGCTGCGGCGCGCCGGGCGCGGTGATCAGCTATGGGTTTTGGCAGAGCGAATTCGGTGGGGAGGCCAGCGCGATTGGCAAGACCGTCGCGCTCGAGGGGCACCCGTTTCCCGTGCTCGGGGTGACGCCGGCGAGTTTTCATGGGGCGGATGTCGGCCACAGCTTCGATGTCGCGGTGCTGATCTGCTCGGAGCCGGTGATTGCCGCAGAGAACAGCATTTACGCTTGGCGACATGCCTGGTGGCTGGCGGTAATGGGCCGCCTCGAACCAGGATGGACGCTCGAGAAAGCATCGGCTCAACTCGAGACCATCTCGGGGGGAATCATGCAAGAGACGTTGCCGCCCGTGTACCAAGCGGAGGCCCGAACCGCCTATCTCGGGAAGAAGCTGAATGCGTTTCCAGCCAGCACGGGAGTGTCGAATCTGCGGCGGGAGTACGAGTCACCCCTGTGGCTGCTGCTGGCAATCACCGGTCTGGTGCTGCTGATTGCGTGCGCGAACCTGGCGAACCTGATGCTCGCGCGGGCGATGGCGCGGGAAAGAGAAATCGCCGTACGCATCGCGCTCGGCGCGGCCAGAGGACGCATCGTTCGACAGTTGTTCACCGAGAGCCTGCTCGTCGCCCTGCTCGGTGCGACGCTGGGAATCGTGGTGGCCCGCACCCTGAGCTCCTTCCTGGTGCGGTATCTGAGCGGCGAAGGGGACGTGCGCCACATCTTCGTTGGCTTGGTCATGGACTGGCGAGTGCTTGGATTTACCGCCGGACTGGCTGTCGTCACCTGCCTGCTGGTCGGGCTTGCGCCAGCAATCACAATAACCGGAGCCGCCCCCGCGCGGGTCATGAGCTTGGCGGGGCGCGGTTTGACAGCGACCCGCGAGCGATTCAGTCTGCGCCGGGGGCTGGTCGTGGCGCAAGTCGCACTGTCTTTGGTACTCGTGGTCAGCGCCCTGTTGTTTGGCGGAAGCTTGCGCAAGATCCTCACGCTCGATGCGGGATTCCAGCGCGACGGCGTGCTGGTGATGGACATCGACTTCACGCGCCTCGAGATTCCGAAGCAACAGTGGAACCAGTTCCGGGAGAACATCGTGGAGCGGGTGCGGGCGCTGCCGGGAGTGGAGTCGGCAGCCGAATCCGAGGAGGTACCCTTGGGCGGGAGCTACTGGAATGATCAGGTGGTCGTGAATGGCGAGGTGAACAAGCTGTGGGTCGACATGGGCAACATCACGCCTGGATACTTCAAAACAATAGGGACGCCGCTGCTAGCCGGGCGCGATTTCAACCAGCGCGACACCTCGACCTCGCCTAAGGTGGCGATCGTGAACCAGGAGTTTGCACGCAAGATCCTTCGCACGGAGAATCCCATCGGCCGAACCTTCAAGATTAATGTATATCGAGGCCAGCCGCAGCACGAGTACGAGATCGTCGGGGTGATGGGGAATGCAAAATACGACGACTTGCGCAAGCAGTTCGAGCCCGTGGCATTTTATCCGCAGATGCAGGATGACCGGCCGGACGAGAATGGGGAAATCATCGTGCGCTCGAGCGGGACGCTCGAGCCGATCGTGGGTGAGCTGCGACGGGCGATGGCGGAGGTGAATCCCGCGATCGCGATCGATTTTCATTCGCTCAGCCAGCAAATCAAGGACGGACTGCTGCGGGAGCGTCTGTTGGCGATGCTGAGCGGACTCTTCGGCTTGCTGGCAGCGGTCCTGGCGACCGTCGGCCTCTATGGTGTGATGGCCTACATGGTGGCACGAAGGACGAACGAGATCGGGATTCGGATGGCACTCGGCGCGGCGCCGCGACGAATGCTGGCGATGGTGCTGGGCGAGGCGGGACAACTGTTGGGGGTCGGAATCACAGTGGGAGTGGTGGCGGTGCTGGCGGTCGGAAGGTGGGCTGCGTCGCTCCTGTTCGGATTGAAGCCCTACGATCCGGCCGTGCTGATGATCGCGTGTTTGGGATTGGCGGTGGTGGCGGTGGTGGCGAGCACCGTGCCGGCAAGAAGGGCGGCGAAGCTGCAGCCGATGGTGGCACTGCGACATGAGTAGCGGCCAGGGATCCGGTCTTCGGGGCAACAGAGGTCGAAGCTGATCTGGGTGTGACTCTGCCATCTGGCGACGCGGTGTTCGGGTCCCTTGCTTCCGGTTACGCGAGGAGGCCGATGGCGCCTACCGATTGCCAGTTCGACCCCGCAACACCGTGACCGAGGCTCGCGGTAGAATGAAGCTCGCGCTCGGGCCTCCCGAAAGCGTGCGGGTCACGGGAGGATTCTCTGGATCCGCATGACTGTGGATGCCATCGGAGTGCCACGCATACTGTTCGCCGCCGAAGGTAATCATGGTTACCGGTCCAGTCAAGACCTGATCTCCTCCCTCATCAACCGCAAATTGAACCCGGACCGTATGCGGGTTGGACTGGTCTTTGTTGATGACGAGCAACGACCAGTCTCCATCGGGGCGTTTCACGGGGTACACGGTGATTAGGGCGTGGCCGGCCTCATCGGTCAGATCACTCGAGCCGCGGTACAAACTATGTTCTCCCTGATCGTGCGCGACCCATTCCAGATTGATCAGACGGCTGGCGTAGTACTGTGCCGTGTGGCCGTGAATGTCGAGATTTTGATCCGCAACAAAGTTCCCGTAGGTGCTCCAGCCGCGGCAGCCTGGGCGCAGCGCTTCCGGCTGGATCGGCGAGTGGTAATAAGCCTCGCCTCCGAAGGTGAGAAAGGAGCCCACACTGTCGGCCAGCCATAGCCCGGCAAAAACGTCGGTCATCGGCTGGGTCAATGCCCAGGAGAGATTACTTTCAGTATTCATCAGGGGAACGTTCGGGGGCACTCCGTCGGCTCTCCAGATCTCGAGGATGGCTTTGGTCAGCTCCGGCTCCTGATACAGATCGGACCAGGTTATCTCGCAGGGAGCGAAGGGATAGTGCTCAAAGGAGACGAACGATAGATCGGAAATCCTCCCATGTTCCTCTAAATAATCGAGGAAGCGTCCCAGCCACGAGACCCGCCCCTTGCCATCGGGCCAGACCTGGATGTCTTGGGTTACACCTTCAAAGACCGGTCCGCCGAGCTTCAGGTTGGCATCGACCTGATGAATGGCCCGCGCAAACTGCAAATACAGGGCACCGTAGTCTTCGGGGAGCATCTTCTGGCCGTCGGGTTCTTCTCCCATTTCGACGTAGGAAATGGGATAGCCCCGCTTCTTGACATAGGCAATCTCTGCGGCCGCATCCTCCGGAGTTCCATACAACATCGCAATTGGAATCATCGCCGGAAGCTGGTTCGTGATGCCACTCGTAAAAAACAGGTCGAAACCGGTCTGGTCTCCTGCATCCGGCGTCAAATCCGAGGCGGAGTGCCAGGGATCGACCGAGGAGGTAAAGACGACCGTCTGATCTTGATCGGGGACATGCGTCACCAGATCCACGAACTGGCCATCGCTGCTCGAGGTACCAACATACAACTCGCGAATGGCGTACCCTGCCGAGCTGCGGGGATCGTTGTCCGGCGTCTCGGAGGTGTTGGAGGATTTCGTCATCCAAAGGCGCAGATAGCGCACCGAGGTCGGTTCCGACGAGAGCTGCAGCGTCTCGGTTCCACCCTTACCTTGGGTGACGATACCGCGAGGAAAGGCGATCCAGGCCCCCTCCGTCGGGATGCTGAGTGGTTCTTTTTCGCTGTTCCAATACTGCACCTCGTAGATCTTCGCGTATGGGTTCGCCCAGTCGATCCGCAAGGTATCGATTTTTTCCGCCGTTTGGAGATCGACCATGACCCACTGCGGATGCAACGCGTCGTCCTCACCGGTGTACTGGCTGCTCAGATACGGATTGCTTTTCCAATACGTGTTTGGGTCGCCATCGGTGATCCGCGAGTATTTGCCCCGCATGTGTCCGTCACCGTGGGTGTTGCCGCGACGCGGAAGCGGGTAACCATAGGAATGACGGATGAACTCCCCGAGCTCGGAGCTGCCCGTGAAGTATCCTCTCTGGTGCGGCGGGTCGCTCCATGTGCCGTTCGGATTCCAGTGCCAGGCAGCGCCTTGCAGTTCCGTGTTCTGGCGATAGGTGATCGGTCCCCATCCCGCCGAGAGCGATTCCTTAAGGATCCGTTCGCTGTAAACTTTGTCGACTTCGCTCGCTCGAAGAATGTCGATCGAAGTACCCAAGGCGCGGTTGGGATCAAATTTCTTGATTACGTGGCCGGCATCCACGTGGATGGTGGTAATCCGGTTGCCGACCCCGTCGCCGGAAATGCTTTGCGCCGAGGCGACGCTCAGCCCGCCGGCAATCACGGCCACCAGCAACCACGGGCTGGAGGTGCGCGTTTTCGCTTCGGAACCACAGTTCGCTTGAGCCCTCATTGGTTTGTCATCCAAAGTTGTCCGCTTCCTTTTCCCCACTGCGAATGACTCGCGGTGTCTCACCGGCTGGTCGTGCCCAGGTACGCTAGCACTGTAGTCTGTTCAAGTAAAACCCCGTTCTTACCGTATGAAACTGACAGAAACGACCCCCCGGCTGTCCGGAACGCCGCTCTTTCCAGAGTGGGGGCAGGTCTCCATCATGAGACCATCGATCAGGTTGATGAAACACAGAGGAAATCAAGATCCAGGGCAGGAGGCATTCCTGCCTGACAAAGTGTTGTAAGCTTTCCGCGCAAGACTCCGCTTCGACACGGATTGCTGACGTTTCGTCCTGGAGCGCATACCAACCCGGAGGTGGCCTGATGACTGTGAATTTTCCGAGCGGCGTCGCCCGGCTAACTACCCAGGCAATGCTTGTGTGGTTCGCAGTGTTCCTGCCGGCACTTGCCGGCGCGCAACTACTGAGCTTTTCGCAACAAGAACTGATCAACTATACGGCGCAGAACCCGTTTGCCCGCTTGGCTGATGGGCGCCCCAGAGTGCCCGACGAACTCTTGGAACGGGCGCGCGGTCTCTCCTCCGAGGAGGTTTGGGAAGTCCTCGAAGAGAAGGGCTATCACAATCAGTACGCCGATGGATTTCAAGTCTTGCATCCTGGGAAAACCATGGTAGGACGCGCGTTCACCGTGCAGTTCATGCCGCTGCGCTCCGACCTGAACCAGGTTGCTCGAGCCCGGGCGAAGGACCGCGGAATCTCGCGGCTGACGAACCAAACCGCGATTGACCTGCTCAAGCCTGGAGACGTGCTGGTGGTGGACCTGTTCGGCAAGAAGGTGAATGGCACCATCGTCGGTGACAATCTTTTCTACTACGTGAACGTGGCCACGCACGGCGGCGGCCTGGTCGTCGACGGCAGCGTTCGCGACCTCGATGGAATCTCCGAGATCGATATGCCGGCTTACTTTCGCTTGGTGGATCCGACGCCGATCGGCAGTGTGATGTTGACCGGAATTAATGTTCCGATTCGCATGGGCGGCGCCACGGTCATGCCCGGCGATCTGGTCGTCGGGGACCGCGAAGGCGTGTATTTTATTCCGCCGCAGTTTGTGGAAGAGGTGCTCGACCGGGCCGATGAGACCCACATTCACGATGAGTGGACGAAAAAGAAATTCGCCGAGGGCAAGTATAAGTCCAGTGAGATTTATGACTCGCCGAGCGATCCCAAACTGCAGCAGGAATATCAGGAATACCTGAAGAAACGCCTAGAAGAAATTCGGCAGCAGCGCAGCTTGAAATAATGTACCGGGGAGCCAGCTCTGGATCTCGTAGCCGAGTAATGGCGAAGGCACGACATGCCGTTTAACCCGGGCTAGCCGGATTGTAAGCTCCTTGGGGGCCGGGTCTCATAACCCCAGGCTGACCGGTGGTTGCCTGTTCACTTCCGAACATCAGGGGGCGACGGTGGACACCTGGGAACGTTTTGCTTCGAGTGCGGTGTTTTCTTGTCCTTTGCCATCCATGGTTTACGCCTTGCACTATATTGGTAAGAGCATTGCTCGGGCCAAGCTGACAGCGGGCGGGATCGGTTTCGCCCTGGTACTAGCCCGCGGACAGCGGCACGACCGTGCTCGAGGAGGGCAGACCTGATGAGCGTCCTGGCGCAAGATCTTCGCTACGGGCTGCGGCAACTGGGGAAAAGCCCGGGATTCACTGCGGTTGCGATCATCACGCTCGCGCTTGGCATCGGGGCCAACACGGCTGTGTTCAGCGTGATGAATGCGGTTCTGATGCGGTCATTACCCGTGCGCGATCCTCAACGTCTTTACTATATCGAGATTGGGAACGGCCAGGATGAGCCGCCATCGGCCACCAACACAGGAAATGGGAACACGTCATTCTCTGAGCCTGTGTTTGAGGCGCTGCGCCAGCGCAGGGATGTATTCGCCGATCTCATGGCTTACGCTCCGCTCAGCATCGCGAAAGTCGCTGTCCGTTACGGCGATTCTCCCGAGGAAGCCGAAGGCGAAGAGGTCAGTGGCAATTTCTTCTCCGGGCTGACGGCCCAGATCGTTCGTGGACGCGGCTTGACGCTCGAGGACGAGAGACAGCATGCTCCGGTCGCGGTGATCAGCGACTCCTACTGGACCCGCCGATTTGGACGCAGCCGATCCGTTCTTGGCAGCACAATCTTTGTCAAGAGCGTCCCCTTCACGATTATTGGGATCTCCGCGCCGGGATTTCACGGTGTGGAGCCCGGCGTCTCCACCGATTTCTGGGTTCCCTTGCAGAATCGCCCGGAGCTGAACGCGTGGGGAGGGCCGGCGGCCTTGAGCAGCCTTTACGGGACTCCGCAGTGGTGGTGCCTGCGCATGATGGCGCGACTGCGCGAGAACGTTACGCCAGCGCAGGCGGAGGCAGCTCTTCCGTCAACCTTCGGCGAAGCCGCAAAGGTCGGTCTCGGCAACATCGATCCGAAAAAATGGAAACCGGTGCTCGATTTCGATCCCGCGAAGGGCATACAGGGTTACAACCAGGACTACCGCGATCAAGTGCGCATCCTGATGGCGCTCGTTCTGTTAGTCTTGCTGATCGCATGCACGAATGTCAGTTTGCTTCTGATGGCGCGCAATGAAGCCCGCCAGCGCGAATTCAGCCTCAAGATGGCGATCGGTGCCGACGGCTTGCACGTATTTCGTCAGCTTCTGACGGAAAGCTCTCTCCTGGTTGCGGCGGGGGCAGCCTTCGGTTGGATTTTTGCCATCTTCGCAACCCGTGCCTTGGCTGCCTGGTCGCGAATCGAAAGCGGTCTGGACCCGGACCGCAACGTTCTGTCGTTCACCCTGGCGGTCTCGGTGCTGATAGCCCTTGCCTTCGGCCTGGCGCCTCTGTGGAGCGCGCTGCGCGCCCCGATTTCCGGTGTTCTGAGGGTTACCAGCTCCAGCCTGACGACAGGTCATCGCAGCAGAATAGTCGGTCGTCTTCTCCTGTCCTCGCAAGTAGCCATCTGTCTTCTGCTGCTGGTCGCCGGCGGCCTGCTGCTGCACACGCTCCGCAAGTATCAGACTCAGGACTTGGGGATGAAAACCGAAGGCCTGCTGGTCTTCGGAGTCACTCCTCAGCGCGCGCACACGGCACAGGAAACACTCGCCTTCTACCACAACCTGCTCGAGCGAATTCGCGCGCTGCCCGGTGTCGAAGGCGTAACCATGATGGAAAACCGCCTCGGCTCTGGTTGGAGCAGCAACCACAGTGAGATTCTCGACGGCGCCAGTCTGGAAGATCAGTTTGGGTCAAGGGGAGTGATTCGTGCCAACGACGTGGGTCCCAACTACTTTCATATCCTGGGCGTGCCCATCCTCCAGGGCCGCGATGTTTCTGACGCGGACACGCCCGCATCTCCGCCGGTCGTTGTCGTGAATGACACCTTCGCCAAGCGCTTTCTGTCGAACACGAGCCCCCTCGGCCACAAGCTCTCGGGAGATCGAACCATCGTCGGAGTCGTGAAGGACAGCAAATACACCGGCGTAGCGGAAGAGCCCAGGCCCATGGTGTACTACGCGGCCTTGCAAAGACTGAAGGGTGGGGAGACGTTTCACATCGAGGTCAGATCCGCGGCGCGCCCGCTGGCCCTGCTGCCGACCATCGCAAAAGCGGTGCACCAGATCGACCCTAACGCT
This sequence comes from Terriglobales bacterium, assembly GCA_035622175.1. Taxonomy (GTDB): domain Bacteria; phylum Acidobacteriota; class Terriglobia; order Terriglobales; family Acidobacteriaceae; genus JAFAGX01. The sequence continues at coordinate 27,688 of DASPVV010000207.1, forward strand.
CCCTTGGAGGAACCGGTGACCCAGCAAGCCGAATTTGAGATGTCTTATTCCCAGCCAGCGATGTTTGCCCGTCTCGCCGGATTTTTCGGCACCCTCGCCGCTCTTCTGGTTGCGACCGGTCTCTACGGCACGCTGGCCTATCGCACAAATCGCCGTATTACCGAGATCGGGATGCGCATGGCTCTCGGCGCGCAACCCGCGCAGGTGATCTGGATGATCATGCGGGAAAGCTTGCTGATCAGCGCGGTGGGCGTTCTGGTTGGACTTCCGCTCGCACTCGCCGGTGCTCGGTTCGTCGATTCGATGTTGTACCAGGTCTCTCGCTTTGATCCGGTCAGCCTCGCGCTCGCCGTAGGCTCCATCGCGCTCGTGGGGAGCATGGCTGCCTTTGTGCCTGCAAGGCGCGCGGCCAAAGTCGATCCCATGGTGGCCTTGCGATGCGATTGACATTCCCCATGCAGGCAGGGGCTTTCGCTTAGCGTTTCTGGTAATCGCTCAAACCTATCTGAGCAAGATCTAGCCATCGACTTTATGCCTTGCTTGAGGGAATTTCATCCAGTTCTGGCCATACCCTGGTCAAAAACAGTGCCACTCCAAGCCCGACGCACACTTCGGCCAGTCGATGCAGGGCAATCCTCCACGGAGGTCCTGTTCGGGGTATGAGCAGCACAATCGTGAGCGTCACACCCGCGAATCGATAGGCAGGACGATGCGAGTGCACGGCTGCACTGAGAAACCCCAGAAGGAAGATGCTGGCACCGAATATCAACACATTTGGCCCGAAGCAGGCGGCCACGGTCGCACCCACCGCCGCCCCCACCAGGGTCCCTATGAAACGCTCCCCGGAAATCGAGAGCGCTGCGCCGAGCGAGGATTGCGTAATCACCAAGGTCGTGATTGGCGCCCAGTAGGCCTCCGGCAAGCGCAAGAGTCGCGCCACCAGCAGCGAAGCCACGGCAGCGATGGCCGTTCGTGCCGAGTGCACCGCCACCGCCCGCCACGTCGGTCTGGCAGGATTGCTCCCCACTGCCGGCGCGCCACTCCTCCCTGTCAATGGCCAAGGCCCCGGGTGCGCATCATCGAAGACTCTAGCTCGTCCTGACCCCAAAAACGACACAGCCTGCGCTGCCTCCGACGCAAGCGCGAACTGCTGAGGCCCGCATACCCCTCCCGGCTCTCGCCGTTGGCGCAAGCTCGTACCGAATACGCAAACGGGCACTCCCACGGAATTCTGCAACCGGTCCGGTTGAAGGATCAGGCGACGCCGAGCTCAGCTGGGGAACTCTGGGAGCAGACCTAAAGGTAGGCGCGCTCTTCCCGCCGGATTTCTTTGTAGCGCTCAAAGTCCTTGCGGCCATCTTCCAGCCCGAGCAAGCCGCGGAGCGTACAGCCGCGGAAGGTGTGCGCCAGCATCTCGGGAGCGTAGCGCAGGATAAACCACGGGTCATGGCGAAAAGCCGCCGGCATATGACGCACTTTGATCCATCGCTCCGCTTTCCATCGCAGGTATTCGATCTCTTCAGCGCTCAAGTGCGCGCTCCGTACCACCGCGGTGGTGCCGTCGTACTCTTCGACGCGCTCGTTGGTGATGAAACCACGTTGACGGAAATCTTCTGTCATCGGGGTGCCTGGATACGGGGTGGGGTGCTGGATGTAAGGCCAATCCACATAGCGCTCGGCGAATGCCAGGTTGGCATGGATGGACTGGGAATTATCGTCGGGGTTGCCCACGATGAGCCCTCCGACCACATACATCTTGTTTCGGTGCAGGTACTCGATGGCTCGGACCGTGGCATTGCCTTGACTGCGCCCGTTCTCCCGCGCCGTGTTCTTGGCGCTGGCCCGCAAAAACTCCAGGTCTCCCTCGAGAATGTTTTCGATGCCCAGAAAGACGTAGCGGAATCCCGCGCGCCGCATCAGAGGAGCCAGGGTTTCTCCCTGGTTGGCGATGGCCGAGGTCATGGCTTGCACAAAGTAGTCGAGCTTATTGAGCCCCGCCGCGATGATGCCGTGGCATAACTGTTCGAATCGGCGGACGTTCAGGGTGATATTGTCGTCGACCAGGAAGATGGACTGAGCCCCGCGGTCGTAGGCATCGCGAATATCCTCGAGGACTCGCTCGAGCGAGTAGGTGTAAAAATTACGACCTCGCATTTGGATGATCGAACAGAAGCTACAGTCATAGGTGCAGCCACGCGACGTTTCCACCACGTCGATCTGGCGGCCCAGCAGCGTGTAGCCTGCGAGCACACGAGCGCCACGGTTTGGGCGTCGGATTTCCCCATCGTCCAGGTGATGCACGGCTCGGGCCGGGTTATTGCGCCAGCGGCCAGCATCCTGGTAGGTCAGGCCCGCAATCCCCTCCAGGCCACGCCCGAGCTCGAGCGCGCGCAGCAGCTCGCGAAAGGTGACCTCACCTTCGCCGCGCACGATATAATCGACGCCCGTTCCCTGATAGGCCTCGGGTTCGAGAGCTGGGTCGTAGCCGCCCACAACGATCTTCACCCCGGGCTTGAGGGAGCGCACGAGATCGATCATGCGAAGTGCGGTCCGGCGCTGAAAGGTCATCACCGAGAATCCCACGACCTCCGGACTGGACTCCCGGACCAGACGAATGACCGTTTCCCGTACTCGCCCATGACAAAGAATTAGGTCAGCGACCGCGACCCGATGATGGGAATCGACATTGCCTGCCAGAGAAGTCAGAGCTCCATTGGGCATGCGCACCGCGACCGGCGGCATGTGTTCGAAATAATCTGGCATGGAGAGCAAAAGAACGTTCATAGACTCGTCCTGAGCCGCGTGCGGGCTCAAGAAAAACCGATCGGACCCCTGGACAGGATTCCGCAATCGTACTCCGGAGGATAGAGGCTTGCAACTGGGTGCAACCTGGCACGGCTGGGCGATAGGGAGTAATACGCGCGGCGAAGAATGGAGAACAGGGATGCGGCCGGAAGCGTGAGATCAGCTTCAGGAATGCCGGCTTACGGCGAAAGTCGGAGAATTCAAACTGATACACGACCCCGATCACGGTGAGTTGACTGAGGCCCGGGAAAATGTGACAATCCGCGCATTAGCGATTGTCTCATCCGCGCACTCGAGTCGCCTACCCCAGTTTCTGCTCCGTTCGCTCCCTGGATTTACGGTTTCCTCCTGGCGCACCTATACCTCGGGCAAGCCACCTGGGTCCTCTTAGCACTGCTTGCCGCGGCGGCGGGTTTTACCGATCTCCGCTGGCGGCGGATTCCGAATTGGTTAACCGTGCCGGGTTGGTTGCTCGGCATGACCATGCATTCGATCGATGCCGGATGGCGAGGCACGCGGGAGTCGCTCTTGGGTTCCGGGCTGGGTCTGCTTGTGCTGTTGCCCTTTGTGCTGGTGAGAAGCCTGGGCGCTGGAGACTGGAAGCTGGTGGGTGCGATCGGTGCCTTTCTCGGTCCCGAACGGTTGATGACCGTCCTGTTCATCACCATTCTGATTGCCGGAATCATGGCTGTCATCCTGGTCCTCTGGAAGAGGCAGCTCGGGCAGACCCTGAGCAACATAGGTCGCATGTTGGCCGCCCTCGCCAGCCTGCACCTCCCCGGGCGGGAGCTGTCCTTAGATAATCCCAAGGCGCTGAAGATACCGTTCGGTTTTGCCGCCTCGATTGCGGTAATCCTCTATGCTGCGGGCAAGATCTGGCAAGCCGGGTGAAGGAGATGACCGGTACCTGGGCGCATCCTCCCGAGGGCGGCCTCAAGCCCAGGGGGATGGGCCCTGGCGGCGCACGATCGCCCTCCGTCGGCATGAAGGGAAGAACGAAGACGCATTGCCCATTGGAGAAAGAAGAGAGTCCGCACCACGAGCAAAACGCCTCGGTTATTTCTTCTCTTCTGCCGGAGGGGAGTCCTGCGCGGCGGCAAGGCGCTCAATTTCGGCCAGCTGCTTCTTTGCCTGTTCGATGTCCGCGCCTTGTTTGGCGAGCTTGAGGTACTGCTCCAACTGTTCCGAGGCTTGCGCATACTGGTGCTTTTTGATCAGGATCATGCCCAACAGGTATTGCAGCTTGGGAACATCGTGGGCGTCGTCGACTCGAATTCCCTGGCGAACAATCTTTTCCGCGACATCCGTGTCTCCCAGGTAGAAGCGGGCAACGCCGTTGTAGAAGTAGGCGCTCGGGAAATTCACCGGGTTGAGCGACAGTAGCTTGTCCGTGATCGCCACCACCTGCGGCCAGTCGCCTGCCTGAAAGGCCAATCCCGCCAACCCGCTATAGGGGTTGACATACTTCGAATCGGCCGACACCGCCTGCTCAAACGAGTGCTTGGCCGATGCGGCATCATGCTGGTCTAACTGCAGGTGTCCGAGTTCGTACCAAGCGACCGCGAACTTGGGATAAATCTGAACCGCCTTTTCGAGCGACTGCCGGGCCTGACTCCACTTGCCCTTTTTTTCTTCCTCCAGGGCCTTCTCCAAAGCCTTCTTGGCCGATGGGGGAGCAAGAGCACTGGTGACGCTGATGCTGGTCCCCTCCACCCGGTCCATACGATGCAACAGAATTCGCCCTAAATCCACACTCTCGAGCGCAGTCATACGGGTGGAAAGCTCGATCACTTCCGAGGTGTACCCCGGGAGCACGGCCTGGACCTCGCAGTCGCGCCAATTACGTATTTCTTCACCGGTCGTGGCGTGGGTCGCCATGGTAGAGCTGGCATCTCCGACGTCGTTCGCCTCGCTGGCGCTGGCGGCAAACTGAAAGCTGAAATTACCGCGCCGGTCGGTGTACGCCTCGGTATGACGCTGGCCGCGACAAGTGAGCTGGATGGCCGCGGAATCGGTCAGCTCGTTGCCGTCATCGAGAGCTACCTTGCCGGAGAGAAAAGCTGTACCCAAAGAGCTGGAGTTACTAGCGCTCGAGGATGGGGGGCCAGTTCCGGAAAGGCTTCCCCGGCTGCCGCCAACCCCGCCGGGCCGGCCTTGCCCAACCAGTGGAATCGAGGACAACAGAAGCAGCAACCCACCCCACGGCCATCGGAACTTCATTGCCGGCTCCCCACACTCTGCCTACGCCGATTATATGCCTCTCGAGAGCTTCGGTCCTATGGCCAAAATGCGCAGCCGGCGCGGGTCCCAGGGATTTTGCCAATCATCGCCGATGACGAATCCTAACTGTGCGTGCCGCCAGCAAGCAGGCGCAGGCGGGCGTTACAACTCCTGCCAGATCTGCTCGAAAGCGAAAAAACCCTTCTTGCCGGCCAACCACTCCGCTCCGCGGATGGCCCCTTCGGCGAAAGCCAGGCGGGACTTGGCATCATGGCAGAGGTACATGGTATCGGCTGGAGAGTCGAACACCAATTCGTGCATTCCGACGACTTCGCCCTCGCGCAGGGAGGTAATCTCGAGCTGCGCGCCGGATGACTCACCGATGATTCGCGCCAGGGTTAGAGCTGTGCCCGACGGGGCATCTTTCTTGCTGGCGTGGTGGCGCTCGAAGATTTGGCCGCGGTAGCCGTGGCGAAGGGTACGAGCGGCAGTTCGCGCGACTTCCAAGAACAAGTTGACCCCGATCGAAAAGTTGGCGGCATATAAGAACCCGGTGCCGCCGTGCTCGACCCTCTCTCGCACCCGAGAAAGTTCCTGGTACCAGCCGGTGGTGCCAACCACCATGTTCTTGCTGGCACGAACGCAAGCTTCCACGTTTTCGAGCACCGCTCCCGGGGTCGTGAAGTCGATGACCATATCGACATTCTGCAGATGGTCGCGGGTCAGAGCACTGGCCGCTCGATTTTCCGTCGAGGCCAGAGCCTGCACTTGATGATGGCGCGCGCGGGCCACCTCGGCGACCAGCCTGCCCGTCTTTCCACAACCGAGGATCATAAGATGCATGATGAGCTCGCATTCTAAACCGCAGGGGAGATGGAGTACCCGGCGGCGCCGGAGGCGGCACGCTTGCGTCCCTGGCTATGTCCTGGACCGGGGGCTCCCTGGTCCGAAGGACCTAATCTCCTTCCGATCCCGGCCAGAAAGACCGGGTCCTGAGAGGTCCCCGGCCACCCGCAAACCGGAGTGGTATCACCCTACGTAGCCTTTTGTCTTGAGGAGCTCGGCATTGAGCAAGGCGGCCCCGGCCGCGCCTCGGATGGTGTTGTGCGAGAGCACGGTAAACTTCCAGTCGAACACGCTGCACGGACGCAGCCGCCCGACGCTGGCGGTCATGCCGCCATCCCAATCCACGTCGAAGCGGGGCTGGGGGCGATCGGCGGATCCCAGATAGCGCACGGGCTCGTCGGGAGCACTGGGGAGACGGAGTTCTTGTGGCACGCTTCGGAAATTGTTCCAGGCGGCGATGATCTGCTCTGCTCCCACCTTCCCTTTCAGTTTCACCGAGACTGATTCGGTATGTCCGTCTTCGACCGCCACTCGGTTGCAATGAGCGCTCATGGCAATGTTTGCGGGGACGATCTTTGCGCCTTCCAGGCGGCCTAGAAGCTTGCGGGTTTCCTCCTCCATTTTTTCTTCTTCTTTAGCAATGTAGGGAATCACATTGCCGAGGATATCGAGGGAAGCCACTCCAGGATAACCCGCACCGCTCACCGCTTGCATGGTGACCGCGAACACGCTTTCGATGCCGAAGCACAATTGCAACGGGGCAAGCGCCAGCACCAGTCCGATGGCGGAACAATTTGGGTTGGTTACCACAAAGCCGCCCGACTTCCTCCGCCACCCCTGACAGTCGAGCAGCTTGACGTGGTCGGCATTGACCTCGGGAATGACCAGCGGCACATCGGCTTGCATGCGCAATGCGCTCGAGTTCGAAACCACGCCGCAGCCGGCCTCCGCGAACCGGGGCTCGAGTTCGGCGGCAACACTGGCATCCAGGGCGGCAAAAATGACCCGTGGGGCGCCGCTCGGCTTGGCCGGCGAGAGCCGCATTTCGGCTACTGGCCCGGGCAGCGGGGTTTTCATCCGCCAACGCGTGGCTTCGCCATACAGACGCCCCTCGGAACGATCCGAAGCCGCTAACCAAGCGATCTCAAACCAAGGATGATGCTCGAGCATTTGTACGAAGCGCTGTCCCACGATGCCGGTCGCGCCTAGGATACCCACTGGAATCTTCGTAGCCATGATATCGTTCTCGAATTCTACAACAGCCCTAAACTCTCCCCCGCCTCTCGAATCGCCTCCCCCGAAGAACGGCAAGCGAATCGAAGCCTCCCCGTCGAGGCTGAGCGTCCCTCCTTGGTCGCCAGGTCCAGCCGCCTGCGGTCAAGATTCCACCGCCGGCTGGGCCAGCAAACCCCGGCATCCTCGAAGCCTGCACTCCCTTCATGGCCGGGGGCTGATCTCCGCACCCAAGACATATTCGTTGAGCGGCCCGAAGCGCCGCTTTTCCGCGTACAGACGCCATCGCCGGAAAAAGATGCGCAGGCTGGCCATCACTGGAATCGAAAGATATACCCCCAAAACTCCAGCGATCTCCCCCCCGGCCAGGACCCCGAACAGGGCGGCCAACGGGTGCAGTTCCATGCTCTTGCCCATGATGCGAGGCGCAATCACGTAGTCCTGGACCACGCGCCAGGCGCCGAGAAAAATCACGAGCAGCAGCAAATGCGGGTAGCCGCTGAGCAGCGCAACCAGGAATATCACCATGGCAGCCACCAGCGGGCCGACCAGGGGGATGAACTCCATCAAGCCACCGGAGGTGCCGAGCATCAGGGCGTAGGGGACCTTCAGGATTGCCATAAAAGACGAGTACACCAGGAAAGAAAAAAAGGCCAGCGTGAGTTGGGCGCGGATGAACTGCGCCAGCATCTCATTGAGATCGCCGCGCACGCCTTCCATGAATTCCCGCTGCGGCTGGGAGTGGATGGAAGACAACGCTACCTCGCCAAAAGTGCGGCCGTCTTTCAGGAAGAAGATGGCAAGAATGGGAATCACCACAAGCAGCCAGGATTCCTTGGCTGCTTCGGCCAGCCGAATCCCCGCCCGTTGGGCGATCGATAGCAGATCGTCGCGATGATTCGCCAAGAGTGCTCCGACCTGCCGGATGGTGAAATCGCTCCAGCCGTGTTCGTGGCCGATGGTGACGGCAATGTTGCCGGAGCTGACTTGGTCGAGCAGGCTCGGCAAGGCTTCCGTGAGCCGTTGTGCCTGCCGGCCAATTCGGGGCCCGACGAAAAAGAAAAATAAAGCTAACAGCAGAAGGAGAAAGAAATAAATGAGGGCGATGGCCATGCCCCGGCTTTGCGTCCAACGTTCGATCCGCGAAACCGCAGGATCGACCAGATAAGCAAAGAGGATGGCGAAAAGAAAGGCAATCAGGGTGTGGCGGGCGACGTAGAGGAAGCCGAGTCCCAAGGCGAACAGCAGGGCGGTAACTAAGACTCGCGCTGCGCGTGTATCCATCAGGGCCAAAGCTCCCCTAGTCTCGAACCACCTCGGTGTTGGAGGTGAGGTCGAGAATGCGTTCGAGTTTCAACTCGTCGTTGAGCCAAAGAGCCCAATCTCCCCCTTCCGTCTTTAGATCAAGGCGGATCAGCTCGCGCTCGGTCCCCCGAATGTTCACCTTTTCCCGGCCGGAGTACGCGATCTCGACGAGCATGGAGAGGCGGGAGTGGGGGTTCAGGGTTCCCATGGCCACGCCTTTGTTCAGAGGACAGGAAAGTTGCCCTTTCTCCTCCCGGCAACTGGTCGCCAGAAATCGCCAGGCCAGAACCTCTCTCTGCACTAGAAAATAATCATCCAGGATGTTGGTCGAAGCCGGCAGCAGAAAGGGCTGCTCTTGGGGCTTGTCCTGTGCAGTTTTCGTGAACCGCTCGGTCAGGAAATCCTGGTTGGGGAGCACCCATGCCCGGGCCTGGCCGGGGCTGGTCTCTCGCCACTCGTAGCTTTTCAGGTCGCCATTCGGGCTGAGCTGCAACTCGCTATTCTGTGCGGCTTTTTCCACTCCGGATGCGCTCAGAAATTCCGAGACCACGGAGCTGCCGGAGGAGCCTTGCTGAACGGAAAATGTCTCGGTAGCCACCCGTTTGCCACTGATGAACACGCCAAAGGAACCCTTGTCCACCATCTGCGCCGCCGTCTGCTCAGCGGCGGACAATGCGAGCGGAGCGGCCAAAAGACAGGACAGAACTCGAACCACCCCCATCCAGTCGCTCGCCACTCTGCGCTCGAAACTCCGCTGTACTAACCAAGTCCGAGACTGCATGCCACCTCCGCGGCTACCACATCTGGGTCCTTCCCCTCGGTGTTGATGCGACAGCTAGCCTTCAGGTACCCGGGCCGTCGCTGCTCGTAGAGTTCGGAAAACTGCTTGGCGTCGCGTCGCAAGGGACGCTCTCGGCCTTCCTGTTGGCAACGGCGAAACAGCTCATTTGCCGACCCGTCCAGGAAAACGACCGGAGCTCCCATCGCCTCGATCAACGCGGCGCTTTCCGGCTGAGTGAAAGAACCTCCACCCAAGGCTACGACTCGCGGCCATGGCCCGAGGTCCGACAGCAATTCGCGAATCGTTTCGTGTTCCACGATGCGGAATCCCGCCTCTCCGACCCGGCGGAAGATTTGTTCGATCGTCCGCGCCTCGCGGGACTGGATTCTCTCATCGAGATCCTCAAACGGCCAGCCAAGGCGGCCGGCCAAAGCGCGACCGACCGTGGTCTTGCCCGCACCCATAAACCCTACTAAGAAAACTACACGGATTCGGCCCGGCCGTCGCGTAACCGGAGTAACCGAGGAAGAAGAGCCGGTCGAGCCATTCATAGATGCAGGTGAGCGAGCCTAGGTTCCGCTGGCGTCGAGGGGCACGATCAGCGTTTCTTGAGGTGGATTTTACCACTGAAGGAAAGCAGCCGGACTGAGGAAGCCGCCTCGCCAATGGTACCCGCGAAGGCACTGCCGGCCTTGGCTACCAACGAGCTGTGGGTGGGTTGCAAGAGGAAGTCGTTTTCCACTTTTCCGTGGGTGGAACTGGCCATGACGTCGATCGAGGCATAGGGAGGAGCGGTCGCTTCGATGTCCCCGGTGTGGGTCATCAAGGAGTACACTCCCCCACCGCCGAAGTCTCCGTCATACACAATCCTGCCGCTCGTCGAATTCACGTGGATAAGGGGGCCGTTCACCGCATTGAGCGCCACGTCGCCGCCGACGGAGGTGATTTCCACATGACCATCGGTGACGTTGGTCAAGGTCACGGGACCATCCAAAGTCTTGATGTGCACGTGGCCGCCGCTGAGGTCTCGGACCTCGACATTGGCCGTGTTGCCCTCGAGAATGACGTCGCCATGCAAGCGTTCCACCCGCAGAGGACCGGTGGCGGAAAGTAAAGTTACGTTGGCGTCGGCTGGCACAGAAATCTGATATTCCACCCGTCCCGTCTCGGCATCGGCTCCAGACAGCAGATGCGAAGTAATGGATACACGATTGCCGCTGTGGGTGTGATCGACCTCGACTTTGTCAGAGTGAAGCACCGCCGTCACCAGCACCTGCTTTCCCGAGGAGGGCTTCACCGAAATCGGTCCAAACTGGTTGGCTACGGAAACACTGGCTCGACGATGCACCCGGAAACGAAATTCCTTGCGCGTCTCGGCTGCGGCAACAACCGTTCCCGCCAGAAGAACCGCCGCCACCAGCGTCGCCGTCGTACTCCTACACGCCATAGTCACTGCCCCCAGTTTTGCCCCCCCACCTTATCGCAGAACACGCTCCATGGCCATCTCGTAAACCATCGCCCGCTGTTCATAGGCGTTCATCAAGTATTGCTGCGCGATCTGGTCATTGGGATTGTCGCGGACGGAGGTTTCGGCGTCACGAATGTACGCATTCACCGCTCGCAGGTCCGACTCATAGCCGGCGCGCATGGTTGGCGCGCGGCTGGCGACAAAGTTCAGCAACTGCGTCTCGTCGGCATCGATGGCGGAGCCCTCGGGAATCTCAACCACGCTGCTTGCGACCGGAGTCGACGGGGCTGGTTGCCGCGCCCCAGGAGTGCTGCGGGGAGGGTACTGCGATACGAAAAAAAACACCGCTGCCGACACCAGGGCGATGCTGACCGGAGTGAGCCAGGCAAATCTTGGGCGAGGCGAGCGCGAGCCAGAGAGAACAACCTGTGGCTCAAGATCGCGGATCAGCCCCTCCCGACGCAGGGCAATTTCGATGGCATTCCAAACCCGCGGGCTTGGCTCGAGATCCGCCGCCAAGAGGCGCGCCTCCTCAGAAATAGCGTTCAGGTCGGAAACTAAATCTGAACACGACGAGCAGGTTTTCAGGTGCTCTTCCTGCTCGACCGTATGGTCGCCCTCAAGCTCAGGCAAGACCCGTCTAAATTCCTCACAGGTCATGCTACCTCTCCCCGATTGTGTCCGGGCCCCTCACGGCTTGGTGGCTTTTTCAGCTCTGCTCGTCTTGAGGAGCTCCCGCAACTTCATTCTAGCCTTGTGCAACTGCGACTTACTGTTGCCGATCGAACATCCTACCATTTCGGCGATTTCATTGTGCTCATAACCTTCGACATCGTGAAGGAGAAACACCATGCGGTAACCCGGGGGTAGATCGCCGACAGCCTGCTCCAATTGTAAGCGGTTGATCGAACCCGCTAATCTTACATCTTCTGCGCCAGGTTCCTTCTTGGGAGATTCCTCCTCGCTCTCCATGGTCTCTTCGAGCGAAACCAGCGGCAATCCCTTCTTCCGAAGCTGCATCAGCACCACATTGACTGCCATCCGGTGCAGCCAGGTGGAAAAGGCCGACTCCCCGCGAAAGGTGGCAATCTTGCGGAACAGCTGCAGGAATGCCTCCTGGGTGAGATCCTCCGCCGCAGCCGTGTTCGCAGTCATCCGCAGGCACAACGCGTACACACGCCGCTTATGCAGGTGGTAAAGAGCCTCGAAGGCTTCCTCATCCCCCTGTTTCGCTCGTTCGATTGCCTCAGCTTCTGAAAGCTTGTCGCCCTGCGGTTTTCTCGCGTCCGTCAAGTTGCCTAATTCCGGCCGCACTCCATCAGATGCAGCGCAAGTATCTTTTCGTTGTACTGGTTGCAGCGGTTTGAGACGGGAAAAAGAGATCCGCCACCGCCCCCTCGATCACTTTCGTCATCCCCCGATCCGACGGGTCGCACCCTGCCCCCAAGCCTGCCCTTAGCGCGGTTGCCTACCTCTTGTAGATTCAGCAGTTAGACCAAAAGATCCGTGGCCAGGACTGGAAACTTAGGCTGCAGCCGTGGCTGCGGTAATAGTTTCTAACCCATGACCGAGGGGTCCGGTTTCGCGAATCCGCAGAAGAATGGCCAAGGCGAGCCCGACGAAGCCGAGGGTCGAGAACATCCACATCCCCAAGTCGTACCCGCCAACATGGGTTAGCCCCGCCCCCGAATAGTCATTGGCCTTGCCGATCAGGAGATTCAGCAGGAAAAAGCCGACCTGCTGCAGGAGAGTCATCAGAGCGTAGGCGGTGCCCAGGCGGGACTGGTCCACAATGTAGGCCACCGAGGGCCACATCACCGCCGGGATCAGGGAAAAGGCAATGCCCATGAGGGAGACTGGCAGCAGAAGGGAGATAGGGCTGTATGCCATCAGCAGATAGACCGGCATCAGCAGAATCGAGCCGCAGATCATCAAAAGCGCACGTTTGCCGACTCGGTCGGCCAACAGCCCAAACAGGGGGGTGGCGAACATGGCCGACAAGGGCAACAGGCTGTTCAACATGCCAGCCTTTTGATGGGCCAGGATCTTGACCGCCTCGGTGGCTTGAACTCCGCCTTGAGCAGCGAGAATCTTATTGGTGAAAAAGTCGATGGCAAAGGTGCGAAAGGGAAAAATTGCGGAATAAAAAGTGAAACACAGCCCAACCACGTACCAGTACGAACGACTAAAACGAAACATTTGCCCAAAATCCAGCTTATCGACCTCCCCCGCCTTGCCGAGCTGGTAGCTGCGTTCGGCGCGGTTTTCCAGGCTCCAGTAAACCAGGGCGGTCAAAACCCCCAGGGCTCCGGCCGCGACGGCGACGAGCAGCGGTCCCTGCCAACTGGGCGGCCCAGCCGGTCCGTCAGGATAAAAGACCTGCTTGGCCCAGGTGGGTGAATTGTCGGCCGCGACTGACGCCAGACGCGCAATCGTGAGATTGATGCCAAAAGCGAAGCTGAGTTCCTTGCCGCGGAACCACTTGGCCAACACCGTAGTGGCGGCGACGATCATCGACTCCGCACCCAATCCGAGCACCGTCCGCCCGGCGATCATCGTTTCGGGTCGTCCGCGGGCGGCGGTCACCAGAGCACCTAGCAAACACAGGCTGGCGAATAAGGTCAGAGCCTTTTTCGTGCCGACACGGTCAATCACAATTCCACCAATCAGCAAAGTGGCTACCGCGGCCACACTGTAACTCGCGTTCAACCAGCCAAATTCCGTGGCCGAAAAGCCCAGCCGGTCGATGAAGATTCGTTCCAGCGGGTTAATGCTGTCATAGATGTAGTAGTTCGCCCCCATCGCAATGCTGACGAAGATGAGCACGTTCCAGCGATAGAGAACGGAGGGTTGGGGAAGCGAGGAATTCGTCATCGGGTTCCTTCAGCCTCTCAAAGTGCGAAGCCACGAAGATAGCAGATCAGAGCTTGAGCCGCACAGCCTCACCCTAGGTCAACCCGTAGTCCAACCATCTTTCCTGACACGCATTTGCCTGCTCCTGAGCGCGTTTCCCCCTGCAACCCCTACCAGATTCACCTTAAGGTGATGGTTAATGGTTTTTGGCCCGATGCTACAGGATTAAAGGTAGTTAGCAAGCGCCTTAGAGACCGTCGCGTCCCAACTTGCCGGCCGGCACCGGCATCCAAACCTACTGGTCGTTGAAACCACAACTCGGAGGTTGCGAGTTATCGGGAAAGGAGAAGTGGATTTATGAAGCGTCTTGCCATGTTCGTACTATTGAGTCTTAGTCTTGCTGCGCCGGCGTGGGTTTTCGCCCAGTCCATGGAAAATCACGGGGAAGTTGGTGTCTTCGCTGACTACCTCCGTTTTGGCCCCTCGAATGACACGGTAAACTTTGTCGGCGTAGGCGGGCGGCTGGGCATCAATGTTCACCCCAACTTTCAGCTGGAAGGTGAAATGAATTATGACTTCGAGCGAAACTACACCTATGCCTACAGCAATGGCATCACCGCTTCCTTGGTAACTACCGGTGTGCGTCCCTTGACCGGGTTATTCGGCCCGAAGATGCAAGCCGGAACCTCAGGGCCAATCCGCGTCTTTCTGACCGGAAAATTGGGTTTCATCAACTTCAGCGAGACCCCGAGAGGTGTGGTTTCGGGGACGACTTTCAGTAGTTCCGTCACCGGCGTAGGTGGCCCCGGAACCCATTTGGCTTTTTACCCGGGCGGCGGCATTGAGGGCTTCATCGGACCGGTCGGTCTGCGCCTCGAGGTCGGTGACGAGATCTATTTGGACAACGGCACCTACAACAACCTGCGAATCACCTTCGGACCCCACATCCGCTTCTAGGCGGGCGCTTCAAATCAGAACAGCACCCGGGGGGAGCATTGCCGCGCTCCCCCTGTGGCGATCCCCACATCTGGCCATCCCCACATCTGGATTCCACCCTCTTCGCGTCTGGTGTCGATTGGGGCACGCCGTCTTCTTCGATTCGCGGGCGCAGGCTCGCCAGGCGTCATTTTCGGCCCTCCCATACTCCACGCCGTGATAAAGTGTTGGCCTTCGTCCGGAGGATCCACTATGGCTCTGATTTATGACTTGGTGAAGGACCGCCGGGTTTATTCGATCGATGCCGACAATACGGTGCTCGAGGCCGCCCGTTTCATGATGGAGCACAATATTGGCGCTCTGCCGGTGCTCCGCAATGGAGAACTAGCGGGGATCTTCTCCGAGCGCGACATTATGAACCGCGTGGTCGCAGTCGGGCGCATGCCGGGCACGACCAAAGTCTCCGAGGTGATGACCCCGAATCCGAAAGCGGTCGGCGTCGACGAAACCGTCGAAAACGGTCTGTTTCTCATGCGGGAATTCGGGTTCCGCCATCTCCCTATCACGGCAGGCAAGCAACTGAAGGGACTGATTTCGCTGCGCGATCTGCTATTGCGCTATCTAGCCCAGAAAGAGGCCGAATCGAAACGGGCTTCCTAGGGGTCCGGGCGTCCACCGATCGCATCGATTGTGGCCGGATTGCGCATGGAAGCGAAGTCGGAGGCTTGCTTTGGTCCGCAGGACAATTCTTAAGGTCTGTAGAAGGTCCCCGCCGTTGCCGTATTCTCAGGATCCATCGGGGAGCTGAGGCTGAACGATCCCTCCGGCGCCCAAACTTCTCTTGTTGCGTGGAGTCGTCCGCCCGGACCCGAAAGCGATCAGGGTTACTCGTGTCGATTGTTCTTGCTTGCGATCAGGAGCACTCGACAAGCATCTCAAATTGACGAGAGGCATGTTTGGCCTGTCTAAAAGGTTCCTAACCGGGTTCGGCGAGACCGGCGGGGGAACTTTTGCTCCCTCGGTGGTTGGCGTTATCTTATTTGCATGCAACTTCGCGGCTGTGGCACCGCATTGGTCACCCCTTTTGCTCCGGATGGGTCGATTGACGAGCCCGCTCTGCGGAACCTGGTCGCATGGCAGGTCGAATCCGGAATCGATTTTCTGGTTCCCTGCGGCACGACCGGCGAGACGCCTACCCTGTCCCGCGAGGAGCGGTTGCAAGTCATCGATGTAACGGTTGCGGTCGCTGGCGGGCGCGTCCCGATCGTTGCCGGAGCGACGGCCAACGCGACCCAAGAGGCCGTGGAAGGGGCCAAGGAAGTGGCGGCTCGCCCCGGAGTTGATGCCATCCTGACCGCGTCTCCTTATTACAATAAGCCGAGCCAAGAAGGACAATACCGGCACTTTCGTGCGATCGCCGAAGCCGTGGACAAGCCAATCATTCTCTACAACGTTCCCGGACGCACGGGCACGAACATCGAGCCCGCAACCCTGGCACGATTGGCAGAGCTCCCGAACATCGTCGGGGTGAAGGAGGCGAGCGGGAATATGCTGCAGATTGCCGAGGTCGCCAGCGCGATTCCCGAGAACTTCGTCCTCCTTTCCGGGGAAGATGCGCTGACCTTGCCGGTGATTGCCGTGGGGGGCGTCGGAGTCATCTCCGTGGCTGCGAACGAGATTCCGCACGAGATGGCGGAGATGATCCGTGCCGCTCTTAATAACGACTGGGTTACCGCCCGGCAGCTTCACCGCAAGTATCTGCCCTTAATGCAAGCCAACTTCATCGAATCGAATCCCGTGCCGGTGAAGGCGGTATTGGCCATGATGGGAAAAATCGAGGAGATCTATCGCTTACCCCTCGTGCCCATGCGCCGCGATACCCGTGCCAAGCTGCAGAGGATTGCGGCGGAGGCGGGAGTGATTGCCAAGCTGGCGGGAAGCCCCAGTGAAGCGATTCACTTCTTTCTCTATGAGAATTGGTTGGCCGGTCCGCGGAAGGTCGTTCTCCATCGTTCGACCTGCGGCCAATGCAAGCACGGCAAGGGACGCCCCTCGGGACACGATATCGACCATGCTCGCTGGCACGGACCGTATGCCACGCTCGCGGAGGCCAGACAGGCCGCCGACCAGATGACGGGCGTGCTCATACGATCGGAGTGCAAGTGCATCTGAAGAGGGAAGAAGGAGCCGGACCCCAGGACGGCTTGCACCCGGCTCCTCCCGGCTGCGGGTTCGGCTTTCCTTTATACTTTTGGCTCCATGCCATCCCTCCGGTCCTTGATCGAGCGCCTTGCCTCCTCGGGTGAAGTGGAACGCAATCCCGAAGCGCGGAAGGTCTTTCTCGACTTCCGAGAACAGTTAACCCAGGGCAAGATTCGCGCCGCCGAAAAGGTGGGTGGCCGCTGGACGGTCCAGGTATGGGTAAAACAGGGCATTCTGCTCGGATTTCGCTTGGGTGAGTTAAGCCAAAGTTCCGCCGACGGCAGTCTTTCGTTTGTCGATAAGGACACCTTTCCTGTCCGCCGTTTTGCCGTCGAGGATCAGGTGCGGGTTGTGCCCGGCGGATCTTCGGTGCGCATGGGTGCCTATGTGGCTCCGGGCGTGATCTGCATGCCGCCGATGTTTATCAATGTCGGCGCTTACGTAGACGAGGGTACGATGGTGGATTCGCACGTGCTCGTGGGGTCCTGCGCCCAGATTGGCAAGCGGGTGCATTTGAGCGCAGGTGCCCAAATCGGCGGCGTGCTCGAGCCGGTGAACGCGGCTCCGGTTGTCATCGAAGATGATGTCCTGGTCGGAGGCAATTGCGGGGTTTATGAAGGGGCGCTGGTGCGGGCCCGAGCCGTGTTGGGCGCAGGCACGATTCTCACCCGTTCCACTCCGCTTTATGATCTGGTGCGCGCCGAGATCTATCGGGCAACCGATCAAGCGGGGCTCGAAGTGCCCGAGAATGCGGTGGTCGTCCCGGGATCGCGAGCGCTCGAACGGGAACCTGCCGCAAAGTGGAACCTGTCGTTGTACGCGCCGGTGATTGTGAAATACCGGGACGAGAAGACCGACCGGGGGCTCGAGCGGGAAGATTGGCTGCGCTATGACCCGAGTGGTCCGGCGGGCGACCGATCTTGCTGAATTCCGAGACGTCTTTCCCGCGGGGCGCAAGTAGCAGGTCAGGGGGAGAAGCGAGCCGGGTCCTCAACGGTTGCATGCGGCTGCAGTTCGCGATGCTTGCGAATCTGTAAATGGCGCTCGCGGAAATGGTTTTTGGCGCGCTCCCCCCAGGCGCGCACGAAGTAATAGTTGAGACTGGCTCCGATGAGCGAACTGGCGATCGGAATCAGTCGCCCGGACCATTTCTCGACCGCTTCCTCGCTGGCTTGGATGGCGATGCGGCGAATGACCCGGGGCACAAAACGATTCACCACCTCCTTCTCCAAAAGGTCGCGGCTGATGTCGACCCCGGCGGCGCTCGCGGCCGCAACCCAGAGTTCGGCAGTCTCTTCCTCGGTGTTGAATTCGAAGCCGTAGAGCAGGCTGAGCTTTTGCAGGGTTCGCACCGTGATAGCCGCAAGAATGCCAAGGTCCGGAATAATGGTGATCAGGCCGCCCAAGCCGAGGCCTGCACCCTCGACTGCCGCCATTCTCATGCCGCTCCGAATCACGCGCCTGGCCACACGATCGAGCTCACTGATCTCGATCGAATAGACGCCGTGAAAGCTCGCGATGGGCATTCCGTGCGACATTCTGAGCTCGGAGAGGAACGCTTGCGAATCGACTTCGACCGTCTCGTAGGCACGTTCGAAGCCTCGTCGCAAACCGGCTTCCACTTTCTCTCTCAGCCACGATTTTGGTGTCGGCTTCAACATATAAGTACAGCTTAACGCCACCCGCGGTGGGACGAAAAGAAGGCCCACGGCCGGTGGCGACGCGAGTCCCCGTTGGCCGCCTGATTCCCCAGCCCAGAACCCTGTCTTCAGGACCGGAAGCGACTTCGATTGTGCTAGCATCAAGTAGCCTCCGATGCCATCTGGGAAGTTGCAAGTCGTGCCGCTCGGCGGGTTGGGCGAGTTCGGGATGAACTGCATGGCCCTGCGTTGGGGTGACGACATCATCGTCGTCGATGCCGGGCTGATGTTTCCCGAAGCCGAGCTGCTCGGGGTCGACATCGTCGTTCCCGACATCTCCTACTTGCTTGAGAACCGGCCGCAGGTGCGGGCCATTGTTCTAACCCACGGCCATGAAGACCATATTGGCGCGCTGCCGTGGATGCTTTCCGAGCTCAACGTCCCGGTATGGGGCACGGAGTTCACGCTGGCGTATGTAGAAGACAAACTGGATGAGCACGGCCTCCTCGACCAAGTCGATCTCCGCGAGATCCGGCCGAGCGAAAGATTCAAGATCGGCGCCTTCACGATCCATCCCATTCCGGTAACCCACAGCCTGGTGGACTGCGTGGCGCTGGCGATTCACACGCCGCTCGGCGTGGTTTTGCACACCGGGGACTTCAAGGTCGATCCCACGCCGACCGACAACCGCTTGTTTGACCTGCACGCTTTTGCCGAGTACGGCAAAGAAGGAGTGCTCGCGCTTTTCCAGGATTCCACGAACGTGGAGCGCAAGGGTTATACCCCCAGTGAGCGCGCCGTGCGCCGCAAGTTTGACGAAGTTTTTGCCCGGACCGAGCGGCGACTGTTCATCTCCTGCTTTTCATCCTCGATCCATCGCATCAAGCTGGCCGTTGAACTGGCTTGGGAACATGGTCGCAAGGTGGCGTTCGTTGGCCGCTCCATGGTGAGTTCGGCGGAGATTGCCGAGGATCTCGGCTACGTGGAGATTCCCGAAGGCCTGCTGATCTCTCCCGGAGAGATGAAGAACATCCCTGCGGAGAAGGTTTGTGTGTTGATCAGCGGCACCCAGGGGGAGCCCATGTCGGCACTCTCCCGCGCCGCGGTCGACAACCACAAACATGCCAAGATCGAAAAGGGCGACACCGTCGTCCTGTCCTCCCGCATTATTCCCGGCAACGAGAAAGCCATTTACCGCATGATCGACCATCTCTTCCGCCGCGAAGCCCACGTCATTTATGAAGACGGGTCGTCACCGCCGGTGCATGTCAGCGGACACGCCAGCCAGGAAGAACTGAAGCTGATTCTCAACTTGGTGAAACCCAAGTATTTCATCCCCATTCACGGCGAGTACCGGCAGTTGGCGCTGCACGCGGAATTGGCCGCGGCCATGCGCGGCTCGGTCGGCCAGGTGCTGAGGATCGAGAGCGGAGATATTCTGGAGTTTGACGAGTTGGGAGCGCGCAAGGCAGGGCACGTGAATGCCGGCCGCGTCTGCATCGATTCGGGCTCGCGTACCGATGTGGTCGAGGACTTGGTGATCAAAGATCGCCGCCACCTGAGCGAAGACGGCATCGTGTTGCCAATCATCGCCATCAACAAGCTCTCGGGCCGGGTGGAGACTTCGCCCGAGATCGTGACCCGGGGATTTGAGCCGGGAGAAGACGGTTTTGCCGAAGGGGCACGGCAACTGGTCATGCACACGCTCGAGATCTCGAGCGAAGAAGAGAAGGCAGACTACGGCGTGATCAAGGAAAAAATCCGCGCCGATCTGAAGCGCTACATCTCCCGACAAACCCAGAAGCGACCGTTGATCATGCCGGTCATTCTGGAAATCTGAAGGCTGAGCTTTCGCCCCGAGCCCAAGAGACCGGGTTCCCTTAGCGGCTCATGCGGGTGGGATCTTCGAACGGCGACGGACGGCGCAGCCCGGAAGGCGGGACGATGACGTATGGTAACGCTGGCTGATATCCGCGAGGCACATGCCCGGCTGCGCGGCGTTGCCGTGCGCACCGAGCTAGCGATGTTCCCATGGCCGGAGGGCGGGAACCGGCCGGGTCTTCACCAACTCTACCTCAAGCTCGAAAACCTGCAGCCGATCGGCGCCTTCAAAATCCGAGGAGCCTACAACAAGATCGCCTCCCTCACCCCGCAAGAGCGGGCTCGGGGTGTCATCACCTATTCGAGCGGCAATCATGGCCAAGGTGTGGCTTACGCGGCGCGTGCCCTGGGCATCCGAGCGATCATCGTGATGCCCGAGAATGCTCCCCTGATCAAGCGCCAAGCAACCGAGGCGATGGGGGCCGCGGTCGTGCTGGTTGGGCCGGCCAGTCTCGAGCGCCAACAAAAGGCGGAGGAGTTGGTGCGGCAGAACGGGTATGTGATGATTCCTCCCTACAACGACGAAAAAATCATTGCCGGCCAAGGCACCATCGGTTTGGAGATTCTGGCCGATCTTCCCGAGGTGGACACCGTGCTCGTTCCGGTCGGCGGCGGCGGGATGATCAGCGGCATTGCCACGGCCATCAAGCTCATCAAGCCAACGGCCCAAGTCATCGGAGTCGAGCCGGAGCTGGCCAGCGATGCCCAGGCCAGCCTTGAGGAAGGAAGAATCATTCAGCTTTCGGCCGACGAGGCCTCGCAAACCATCGCCGACGGTCTTCGCACCCAAAGCGTGGGGCCGATTAATTTCGAGCATATTCGGACCTACGTCGACAAGATCGTGACCGTTCAGGAAGAGGAGATCCGACAGGCGATAAGGGTGTTGGCCAGGAACCCGAAAACCGTGGCCGAGCCAAGCGGCGCGGTGGCGGTGGCGGCGTTTCTATTCCACCGGGATGGGTTGCCGGATCGCCAGGCCACCGTCGCAGTCCTAAGCGGAGGAAATATCGACCCCCTCATGTTGCAGCAGCTCGAAAGCGATCTGACCGCTGGCTCGCGACCAAGTTTCCGAACCGTGGGGACCTAGCTTGACCATCCTGCCGCGATCGACGGGAGACCAACTACGCGCCCGGGCCGCGCTGCTGCTGGTTTTGGCTTTGAGTCTCGAGGGCTGGGCGCAAGCCCGCCGGGGAGCAACCCTGCGGGTGTCGAATCTCTACATCGCCCCCGACCCGACGTCGGCCAAGCTGGGCGAAGTCGAGCGCGGTCGTGAGGTGATCATCCTCGAGGGCAGCCAGGATTGGCTGAAGGTGGAGGCCAATCTTACGGAAGAGAGGACGCTCACCGGATGGATTCTCAAAAAGCAAGTCATCGATCCCTCCATCCCCAATGGAGATCGGGTTCTCTTCGGCGAGGCGGTCGACTCCGAGCAACAAGCGAGCGAGCGCCAGGGGCGGCGCGGGGCCGCGCAGGATGCCATACGCCTCTATTCCGAGGTCTACGATCTGTTTCCCAACTCGCCCCTGGCGGGCGAGGGATTGTATCGCGCGGCGGACATCCGCTGGCAGATTGAGAAAGCCGACGTGATGTCACGCCCTTCTGCCCGGGAGAAGGAAGCGTACCTGCGCGAAGGCATGAATGAAGACCACATGAGACAAGTGGAGAAAAAGTTCCCCGGAACCAAGTGGGCCGATTTGGCCGCCTTTGAGCTCATCGATAACAAGCTCTGCGGAGATTGGCAGGGTTCCTCGAAGTGCCCGACGAAAGAGGCTGAGATGTACGAGAAGTACGCCCAGGAACACCCCAACTCACCGAAGGCGGCCGAAGCCCTATACAATGCAGCCTGGCGGCTTTGCGCCTTGATTGAGATTTATAAGACTGAAAATCAGCCGAAGAAATCCGAGGAATCCAAGGCTAAAGCCTTGACGCTGGCGCAAAAGGTAGCCACGCAGTTTCCCCAGAGTGATTGGGGAGCTCGGGCGGAGCGTCTCGTCTATCTCGTGGGGCAAAGCATTCCGACATACGGTAATGCTGACGAGTGATGGTAGGCTCCCCGAGCCGGGTGCGGAACCAAGAGGGCAACGAGCTGGCCAGTCCCGGATGCTTTGATCACCCGCATCGAGAAAGGACCCATCTTGCCAATTTACCAAGCGATTGTGCTCGCCGTGATCCAGGGCCTGGCGGAGTTCATTCCCGTTTCAAGCTCCGGACACTTGATCATCGTGCGCCGGTTGCTCGGCTGGAATGAGCTTTCTCCCGCCCACGAGCTGACCTTCGATGTAGCGCTGCACTTCGGCACCCTGCTTTCGGTGCTCCTCTATTTCCGACGCACCTGGGTGCAAATCATCCGCGCCGCCCTGGGCGGCAAAGTTGTGCGATTTTCCGAGGCGGGCGGTTCCGACCAGGCATTGACTCCCGGGGAGCAACGCGAGGAACGCCTGCTGCTTTGGTTCCTGGCCCTGGCGACCGTCCCCGGCGCGATCGCGGGAAAGTTGCTGGAACGGTCGGCGGAAGACTATTTCCGCGAGCACATTTACTTGATTGCCGGATCGCTCATTGTGGTCGCCCTGCTCATGGGCTGGGGGGAGAAGCTCAGCCGCATGGCGAAACCGCTCACTCGCGTCACCTTGGTGGACGCGCTGATTGTGGGCTGTGCCCAAGCCTTCGCACTGGTTCCCGGAGTGTCGCGCTCGGGATCGACGATCACGGCGGGGCTGTTCCGCGACATGACGCGGGAAGCTGCCGTGCGCTTCAGCTTCCTGTTGTCGACGCCGATTATCGCCGGGGCGGCGCTGCTCAAAGCACACGAACTGCGCAAGGAAGGTCTGCCGCCCGGGATGCACGCCCCCTTCCTGGTCGGCGTGGCGGTCTCGGCGGTGGTCGGCTACGCCACCATTCGATGGTTGCTTCGCTATCTTCAGACCAATAGCCTCAAGGTCTTTATCGTGTACCGCATCATCCTGGGAATCGTTGTCATGGGCTTGGCTTTGCTGTGGCATCTGCAATGAAGCTCGGCCGAGTTTCGACCGGAGCCAAGGCGCAGGAGGCCCGGAGAGCATCGTTCTTCCGAGTTTCAGGCGCAAGGCCTCCTGCCCCAAACTGGAGGTGTCCAGGCACTGGCGCTTGGGTAGGCAAATTGTCGGGCGGCACAGGTTGTGTTTGTCACTGTGGATACGGGCCCATCAATCCTGAGTTGTTTCCCCGGCAGAGTTCTTGGCATAATCGAAGCGCTCTGGCCGTTGTGTCCTAGAGGAAAGAAACTGCGATTCCTGTGGGGCATTCCGCCTATGAAATCTCTGGCGCAGGCGTTCACGCCGACCAGCAACCGCCGGCTCAATGAGCTGATCGGGTTGCTGTTGTGTGTCTCCGCGCTCCTCCTGTTCCTCGCTTTGGCTTCCTACTCTCCGCTGGATCCCTCGCTCGACACCGCCTCGGCGCTGACCGGTTCGAATACCGCCCACAACTGGATTGGGATGGTGGGCGCGCTCATCGCTGACTTGGTTCTGCAGGGTTTCGGCATCGGCAGCTTCCTGATTCCGGTGTTCGCGCTCGTACTCGGGGTGCGCTGGTTCCGATCGCATAAGGCTGGGTCTCCGGCGGCAAAGTTCTTGGGAGCAAGCTGCCTGCTGGTTTTCTTTCCCGCGTTTCTGGCCCTTCTGCCCGGACCCATGCGCTGGAAAGGCGTGATTCCTATCGAAGGGCTGCTGGGAAGAATCGTCGGCGATTTCCTGATCCACTATCTGAATTTGGCGGGCGCCTACATCGTCTGCTTGGCTATCCTGGCGGTGGCCTTGTACCTCTCGACAACCTTTTCTTTCGCGGCGCTCGAATTGTGGGTGCCGACCCGATTTGCCTTTGCGGTGGCCCTATGGAATCGCTGGCAAGACTGGAGGGAGCAGCGCGCCAAGAAGCGACTGCAGAAAGAACTCGAGAGGAGGCGTTTACAGAAACCGGCAGTCCCTCTCCCGGCAGCATCGACCAAACCGGTGGCGCCCGAGCCCGCGGCCGAGCCGCTCCGCACGGGAATCGAGCGGACTTTCGCCGAGGCGGAAGCGCCGCCAACGCCGGCTCCGAGACAGTCGGCGGTGGCTACTCCCGAAGTCACCAACCGCGCGGATCACGGCCCCAAGACCAAAACCACCCTACCCCACAGCGCGGGTGGCTTCCAACTGCCCTCGAGTGCGCTGCTGCATCGTCCCGAAGGGCAGCACGCCGTCGATGCCGAGGAACTCAAGATTCTGGCCCAGGTACTCATTGCGAAATACGGCGAGTTCGAAGTCACCGGCCAGGTGACGCAGATCAATCCCGGCCCCGTCGTAACCACCTTTGAGTTCAAGCCCGAAGCAGGCATCAAGTACAGCCGCATTACCAGCCTGACCGACGATCTTTGCCTCGCGCTCAAGGCCGAGAGCATCCTGATCGAACGTATGCCGGGGAAGTCGACCGTCGGCATTCAAGTGCCGAATCGCGAACGAGAGATCATCTGGCTGCGGGAGAACATTGAATCCGCGGAGTTCATTGCCACGAAATCGAAACTCACCTTGGCCTTGGGCAAGGACATCAACGGGCGCATCGTGACCGCGGACTTGGCCGCCATGCCCCACCTGCTCATCGCGGGATCGACGGGCACGGGCAAAAGCGTGGCCATCAACGCCATGATCATGTCGATTCTCTACAAGGCGACTCCGGACGAGGTGCGCCTGATCTTGGTTGATCCCAAGCGTTTGGAACTCGGCAACTACGACGGGGTTCCCCACTTGTACACGCCCATCATTACCGAGCCAAAACTGGCTGCCAATGCGCTCCGCAACGCGGTGCGCGAAATGGAGCGGCGGTTGAAATTGCTGGCCGAGAAAGGCGTCCGCCACATTGCGCAGTACAACAAATTGTTCGAGAACGAGGCCACCCTCAACTTGTTTGCCGAGAATCGGGAAGAGGGCCCGCTGCCCTACGTCGTGATCATCATCGACGAGTTGGCCGACCTGATGATGCTCGACTCGGGCAATGTCGAAGAATCGATCACCCGTCTGGCGCAGATGGCCCGCGCCGTGGGGATCCATCTGGTGCTGGCAACCCAGCGGCCTTCGGTCGACGTCATTACCGGGCTGATCAAGGCCAACTTCCCGGCCCGTGTTTCCTTCCGGGTCGCAACCAAGGTAGATTCGCGAACCATTCTCGACGCCAATGGCGCCGAGGCGCTCCTCGGACGCGGCGACATGCTCTATCTGCCCGCCGGTTCCGCCCGGGTGCACCGCTTGCACGCACCTTTTGTGACGGAAAAAGAGATTGCCGCGGTGGTCGAATTCTGGCGCTCGCAGGCCAGCGCCCAGTACGAGGAGAAATTCTTGCAAGCTCCGAAAGAAGAGCTGGAGGATGGCCGGGTGGACGGGGGCGAGGAAGAAGGTGAGCACGACCCACTCTACGAAGATGCTGTGAAGCTCGTGGTGGAGTTCGGCAAGGCCTCCACTTCCCTATTGCAGCGGCGATTGCGGATCGGCTACGGACGGGCGGCGCATCTGATCGACCTGATGGAGCGGGATGGAATCGTAGGCGCAGCCGATGGGCCCAAGCCACGTGAAGTTTTGAAGCGGCCGGGCTGGGTGACGGAAGTGGAGGAATCCCTACGCTAGGATGAACTCGAGCGTCCGCTCGGCTCTGATGGGTCGAAGCTTGCGGACGTACCCTCCGCTGAAGGCCACAGAGTCGCTAGCTCAATCGTAGTATTCCAAGCCTAAGTGCGTGATCAACTCTTCCCCGCGCAGGTGACGTAACGTATTCTTCAGTTTCATCAACTGGATGAACAGATCGTGTTCGGGGTAAAGTCCGGGGGCCGTCATGGGAGATTTGAAATAAAAGCTGAGCCACTCCTGAATCCCGAGACTCCGAAGTTCTACGCTGCGCTGCGCCAGGTCGCTGAAGAGCACGAGGTCGAGCACGATGGGTGCGGCAAGGATAGAGTCGCGGCAGAGAAAATCAACTTTGATCTGCATGGCATAGCCCAGCCACCCGAAGATATCGATGTTGTCCCATCCCTCTTTGTTATCCCCTCGGGGCGGATAATAGTTAATGCGAACCTTGTGGGTGAAGTGGCCGTAAAGATCGGGATAGAGTTCGGGTTGCAGAATGTGCTCGAGAACGGAGAGTTTCGATTCCTCCTTGGTCTTGAACGACCCCGGGTCGTCGAGCACCTCTCCGTCGCGATTGCCCAAAATGTTGGTCGAGAACCAGCCACTCAGGCCGAGCAGACGAGCTTTGAATCCCGGGGCAAGAATCGTCTTCATCAGCGTCTGCCCGGTCTTGAAATCTTTCCCGCAGATCGGAGCTTGGTTCTGGCGCGACAGTTCGTGCATGACGGGAATATCCACGGTCAAGTTCGGCGCTCCGTTGGCAAAGGGCACCCCTTCGCTTAGCGACGCGTAGGCATAGATCATCGAAGGGGCAATCGATTCGTCATTTTGCGTCAGCCCCTTCTCAAACGCCTTGAGGGTTTGGTGCACCCCCGAGGGTTCGAGAAACGTCTCCGTCGAACCGCACCAGATGGTGACCAACCGGTCGGCTCCAGAACTCTTCTTGAACTCACGAATGTCGGCACGAACCTGCTCGGCCAGATCCATCTTGTTCTTGCCCTTCTTCACGTTTGGACCGTCGAGGTTTTTGACATAATTACGGTCGAAGACGGCCTTGCGCGGTCGGATCGAGCTGAGACAAGGTTTCACTTTGTCGAGGAGGTCGCGCTCGAGCACGCCGGCTTTACAAGCGGCGGTGTACATATCGTCTTCAAAAATGTCCCAGCCGCTAAAGACGAGATCGTTGAGTCCGGCCAAGGGCACGAATTCCTTGATCTTGGGCGAGCGGGCCTCGGTTCGCTTGCCCAGCCGAATGGTCCCCATCTGGGTGAGCGACCCAAAGGGTTTGGCGATCCCTTTGCGAACCGCTTCGACGCCAGCCACGAAGGTTGTCGCTACCGCTCCCATGCCCGGAACGAGAACCCCCAGCTTGCCCTTGGGCACGTGAATCTGGCTGCCCTCCCTCTTCTTTGGTTCCGCTTTTACGTGCTTGCGCTCAGTCGCCATCGCGTGGCCACGTCCTTAGGACCGTTTGCCGGTCAGGTCAGCAGTTATGTTCTCGTATTGCTGGCGGAAATTGCAACCAAGCGACAGCAAGACTCGAAGATGTTCGTCGGACGGTAGGATTCCTCCATTACTCGGCACACCAGAACTGGGACCCGCAAGCAAGAACCGATTAGGGACATCGTTCGAGAGACTTCACTTCTCCAAATCCACGGTCCTGATGGGCAAATCCCAATGCGCGTCGAGAATCTCAAAACGGCGTTGCTCCTCGCGCGTGTAGGTTTCCTGGTTGGGAAACAGCTGTTCCTTTAAGCCATCTTCGTCGAATGGCTCGTTGGCCACGCTGGCATTCTTGAAGACAATGGTCACGCGATAGTCCCAGCGGCCATCTTCGGTCGTGTGGTAGCGCGGCTGATCCATCCAGACTTTGAGCAGGCGTCCCATCTCTACTTCCTTTTTGAGCAGCGGATAATGGTTCTTCTTGAAGAGTTTGAGGAACTCCTCCGCGTGCCCCCATTTCGTCTTGTAGTAGTATTCGACCACGAATGGCTGGCCGGGAGAGGCCGTGGCACTCTGCGCACCGCTCAAGGTTGCACCCAGCCAAAGGAACGCGATCGGAAGCAAAAGATGTTTCACACGGTCCGCCTTTCTCCCCGCCGGGAGTACGCGGCGGGGCGGACGAGAATCGGTGCCCGCCGAGCAGGGCGGCAGCCTACCCGGATTATTCCGTTACGGTGATTCGATTCTGCCAGTGAGACCAGAGAAACCAGATGATCCCTGCGGCTAAGAGGATACCAATGACGGCGTCGAACTGATGAAAATATCTTCCCAGTCCGCGCCAATTCTCTCCCAACTTCATCCCCAACCAGGCGAGTGCGTAACACCACGGCCAGGAACCCAGGAAGGTGTAGATGTGAAAGCGTCGCCGCGGCATACGAGCAATCCCCGCAGGCAGGGCGATGAAGGTACGAATCACAGGCAGCAGCCGCGCCAGAAACACCGCGAGGTATCCCCACCGGGCGAAAAACCGGTCCGCCCAGTTCAGTTCCCGGCAGCTCAGCAGAATCCAGCGGCCATATTTCTCAACCAGCGGGCGACCCCCATAACATCCTACTTCGTAGGCGACGAGCGACCCGAGATTGCAGCCAATGGCCCCGGCCGTGGCCACCCAGAACAGGTTCATGCTTCCCTCATATACCAGGTACCCAGCGAAGGGCATGACCAGCTCGGAGGGCAGCGGAATGCAGGCGGATTCAATCGCCATCAACAGGATGATTCCGCCGGATCCGGTGGTGGCGATGACGGAGTGGATGAAGACAAACAGAAGCGAGAGGATTTTTTCTGTCATCGAGAGCGTGTCCAAGGGATGCTGCAGTCCGCCAGAGGAACGGACAAGCGAGGACGCCCGGCTTCACCGCATAGCGCAACCGCTAGAACGATCCTTCCTGGGTAAAGGTGAATCCCGGCAAGGCAACGCCATCGGAGCTCTTGGTCACTTTCACCCGCACGGTAGGAGCGTTCGGCGCCGTGACTTCCGCGGGGCGCAGCACGGCGTATTCACTAAACACCTCGTGGTAGACCTTGGTCACGAGGTAGTCTTGGCCGCTTTCGTTTCGCCGCCAAACCTGCCCAAGCTGAATAGACTTGACTGCCACAAGAGTCTCCCTCGGATATCTAATCCCCTTCAGACTACCGAGTGAGGGGGC
>DASPVV010000208.1:0-36382 GCA_035622175.1 Terriglobales bacterium
CTGCAATTGGGGATCAGTTTCCCCACGATCAAGCAATGGATTTACAAAAAGAAGATCCATAGCGTTAAGACAGCGGGAGGACATCACCGCATTCCGTTGACGGAAGTGGACCGGCTGCTTTTCAGAACGCGAGGCCGGACCGAGAGTGAGAGAAAGCTGTCAAGCCGGCGCGTCAGCGGACGGAATCAGCTGGTGGGACGGATCAGCGCTGTCCGCATCAGCGGTTTGATGGCAGAAATAGAGATTTCGATTGGCGGCCAACAAATCACGGCGATCATCACTTCGCGCTCGGCACGCGAGATGCAACTCAAGCCGGGACAGACGGCGGCGGCCTTAATCAAAGCGACCGAAGTCATGATTTTGCGCGTTTGAGAGAGAACCAACAGGCGCGATCGTTTCGCCTGAGGATGGGCTCGCCGCAAGGCAGCTCGCCGTGCCATGCCTCCACCCACGCGGCTCTGTTCTGCTACCATTTGTAGGCAAATTCTGAATGGGGAGAACAACCAGGAAGTGCCCCGAGGCTTAGTTCCGCGCCGACCAGCAAAAAGCGGAAGGCACGACACCGTGCGACCCTCTCCGCCACGCACCCCGCGTCGAGGGAGCGGCGGTTCCCTGTCGACCGCTTTGAGGATGGGTCCGAAACCAGGCTCCGCTCCAGGGCGGAATTCGGCGCGGCTTTTGCAGGGCTACAATCCACTCCAGCCAAGCCGGATTGCGGAGATCCTGGGGAGGCTGGATGAGCTCTATCCAGACGTCACCTGCGCCCTGACTCACGGGAGCGCGTGGGAGCTTTTGGTTGCGACGATTCTGTCGGCGCAATCGACCGATGTTAATGTCAACCGTGTGACACCCGAGCTCTTTCGCAAGTACCCCACCGTTCACGATTTTGCGGCGCTCGAACCCGAACAACTGCAACCCGATATTCGATCGACGGGGTTTTTCCGCAACAAGGCCAAGTCTGTGGTCGGAGCAGCCAAGAAGATCGTCCACGAGTTCGGCGGCGCGGTACCGGGGGAGATGGAGCAACTGCTCACGCTGCCAGGAGTGGCTCGTAAGACGGCGAACGTCGTCCTGGGAACATGGTTCAGGAAGGGCGTGGGGATCGTGGTCGATACCCACGTCACGCGCATCAGCCGTCGACTTGAGCTAACCAAGAACACGGATCCGCCGAAAATCGAGCAGGATCTGATGAAGTTGATTCCGCAAGAGAAATGGATTTTGTTCGCTCACCAGCTGATCTGGCATGGCCGCAAGGTATGCATGGCCCGAGCTCCGAGATGCGCCGAGTGCCGATTGGAGAACCTCTGCCACGCCGCGGATAAGACTTGGAGCACGGTCGAGATCCACAAAAGCGCGAGGCCGTGAGCAGGGGGCACGTCGAAGGGCATCTTAAGGCTGGAGTAGTCGGTGCCGGTGAAGCGTGAGAACTTTGCTGCCGCGGAGCCGGAGAAACGCGGAACACGCGCGGGAGCCCTGTTAAACTTCTTCTACCAATCTCGTCGGGGTTTTCCGGGCTTATGCATACAGCGCTTCGGTCTGCTATCGTCCTAGCTATGAGCACACTGGTTGTGTCCCAAACCCTGCCGGTACCGCCGGCGACCACCGATCCCAAACAGATTACTAGTAAATCGAACGCCGATATCGAACAGAACCAACAGAATCTTTCGATTGAGAAACTCTACATGGCGCGCCAGATCGGTGGTGCCACCTGGTCGCCCGACGGCAAGTGGATCGCCTTTGTGGCCAACATCAGCGGCAGGAATAATCTCTGGCTGGTTCCGTCGGAGGGAGGATGGCCGACGCAGCTCACCATTAGCGATCAGCGTCAGACTGGGCCCACCTGGTCGCCCGACGGCAAGTGGATCGCCTACATGTCCGATTACGACGGCGACGAACAGTGGGACATCTTCATCGTATCGCCGAGAACCGGTCAGGTCGTGAACCTCACCCGCACGCGCGAGATCGCGGAAGAGAACCCGCGTTGGTCGGCCGACGGACGCTATCTCGCCTATACGGTCAAGCCGAAGACCTCGTCGGTGTTCGAGATTGACGTATTTGACATGCTGATGCGTGAGGTGAAACACGTGACCGCCGGCACGCCCAACGATCAATTCAACTCGAATCCCATTTGGTTGCCCGACGGCAAAGCCATCGCCTACACCCGACAGCAGGCCAAGGGAACGGATTCGAATATTTACATCGCCGAGGTTGCCAGCGGGCAGAGTACGCTGCTTACTCCCCACGAGGGCGAATCGATCTACCATGCCAATGACATCGCACCCGACGGGAGGACGCTGCTCATTACCTCCAATGCCGCCAATGGTTACGAGAATGTCGGGTTGCTGGACATTGCCAGCAAGAAGATTTCCTGGCTGACCCACGACAAATGGGAGGTCAGCGGAGGCAATTTCTCGCCCGATGGCAAGTCTTTGACCTGGAGTGCAAATGTCGAGGGGGAGGTCGGTGTCTACCTGCACCATCTAGGAAGCGATCTCACCAAGGAGTTGCCGCTGGCTCGAGGAGTGAACCAGCCGGTGGGCAGACCTTCCTCGTTCAGCCATGATGGTTCGCGGCTGCTTTACAACCATAATGGACCGACGGCGCCGGGAGATTTGTGGGTTTATCAGCTGACGACGGGAAAGTCACGCCAGATCACCCATGCGCTAGTGGCGGGCGTGCATGCGGAGGACATGGTTGAACCCTTTCTCGTGCACTATCCCAGCCGTGATCGCAAGTGGACCATCTCCGCCTTGGTCTACGTGCCCTACAACATGGTGCGCAACGGTCAGAACGCCGCCATCGTTTATGTCCACGGGGGCCCGGCTGCACAGACGATGAATTCATTCAACCGGTTTGTTCAACACATGGTCAACCAGGGATACATGGTGATCGCGCCAAACTACCGGGGTTCAACGGGCTACGGCAAGGAGTTTCAGCACGCCAACCTTTTCGATATGGGTGGAGGCGATCTTGGAGACGTAGTGGCGGCGGCCGATTTCGTCAAGCAAACCGGCTATGTGGATGCCAAGAAGATGGTTCTCATGGGCGGCAGCTATGGTGGTTACCTGACCATGATGGGTGTGACCAAGGCGCCGGAGGTCTGGGCTGCGGGCGTGCCGATCGTTCCTTTCGTGAACTGGTTTACAGAAATTCAGCATGAGGATCCGGTGCTGCAGCAGTCCGATCTGGCGACGATGGGCGACTTGGAAAAAAATGCAGCCCTTTACCGCGACCGCTCTCCGATCTTTTTTGTCGACCAGATCAAGGCACCGTTGCTACTGCTGGCGGGGGGACATGATCCGCGGTGTCCGCATGAAGAATCGCAGCAAGTGGCCGATGCCATCGAGAAGGGCGGCGGAACGGTGGAGTTGAAGGTCTACGAAAACGAGGGCCACGGCTTCGCCCGAGTCGAGAATCAAATCGACGCCTACAAGCGTGCAGCAGACTTCATCAAAGCCCACGTACCTCCGGCCGAATGTGGCTGTTCCCTGACGCAGTAGTCTCGAGTCCCGATCGCTGCACTCTCACGGCCACGATCTCCGGTCCGAAGGCGAAATCATGAACCCGCGTGATGCCATGCGCGGTACCAGGCGCGATGGGCTAGCGTAGGGTCGACTGCGCCGCGACGATGGCTCGGATCAGCCCCGGAACGGTGTACTCCTTGGCCTCGATGTCCACGGGTAGGCCGAGTTCATGGAGCGTGGACGAAGTCACCGGGCCAATCGACGCCATCCGGATTCGCCAAGGAGCACCTCTTCGTGGGCGCCCAGACCACACGCCTTTTCCCAGCAGGGCAACGAAGTTTCTGGCGCTTGAAGAACTGGTAAAGGTTATGACATGGGGCCGGCGCTTGGGGTTCTTGAGGAGGGCGCGCAAGGGAATCCGGGAAGCCCGCGGAATGCGAGTCTCGTAGGCCTCAACCACGTCCACTTTGGCGCCTAATTTCCGCAGTTCGCGAGGGATCACGTCGCGCGCGACCTTGGCGCGAGCCAGCAGAACTCGCTTGCCGCCCACCTCGGCGCGCAGGCTTTCGACTACCGATTCCGCCACATACTCCTTTGGGACCACCTCGACACGGAGGCCACCCTTCTCCACCGCCTTCCGGGTGGCGGGGCCGATTGCGGCCACTCGCAAGTGAGCCAACCGCTCCCTGGGAATCTGCAATTTTTTCAAGCGCTCCCAGAGGGCATCGACTCCATTCACGCTGGTGAGGATGAGCCAGTCGTACTCGCGCACCTTCTTCAGGGCTCTGTCCATTGGCTGGTAGGAGTGGGGCTTGCGTATTTCGAGGAATGGGATTTCGCTGACACCGGCGCCAAGGTTAGAGAGGCTCGCGGAAAGTCCGCCCGCTTGGTGGCGAGCGCGGCCGACGAGAATGCGGAGGCCGGATAGAACTTGGCGCCCGGGCCCGCTTCTCAAGCGGGGACGGGCAACGAATTCCGTCCTTCCACGCTCCGTTGCTTTCCCTTTGGTCACGGTTGTTGAGGAACGACGCATAAGCCTCTCAAACCAGCATCAACGCTGCGCAATTACCAACGTTGTGCTGTGCTGTTTTTGTGCTAGGTTCTGTGGTCCATGCTGAATCCCGAGCATAGCAGTTTTTGTGAGGCATACTGCGGGCTGCATGTGCCGCGGATTGAAACCGCTCGGCTGTCGGTCAGGCGACGAACGAACTAGGTACGGCGCATCGTCGGCACCTGTGGGCAGAATAGGCTCGGAGGGGAGAGTCATGTTCGAACCCACGGGGGAAAGACTGAGGGTGGACATCAAGGTCTGTGACCTGATATTGGCAAAGCTGGGAGAGCTAGGGAATGAGATTCGAAAGCTAGATTCGGATGAGGCCCGCAGGGATATGAAGCATTCTCTGGATGTGCTGGCCAGCGAGGTGAAAGTACATCGGGCAGAGTTGTCGCGGAGGGCGGCCTATCCGATGCGGGATTAAATACCCCACGCCCTGGTCACACTTGCTATGAGGAGGACGGCAAGGATTACAAAGACCGGGCGAAGGACATGCGGAATTAGACAAAGAAGCCCGACCATTTTCGGGTCGGGGGTTAAGGCGGTAAGAAGGTTTGCGCAGGAAACTCCTTTTGGATGTTCGAGTGCCGTTACCTTCCGCAAGGGTCTGGATAGGAATCGGCGAATTTGCTTTGTGCTCAACACCGTTCAGGGTTGTTGAGGCAGCGCGGCGCCTTGGCCGTAGACGGTCTCGAGAATCACTTCGCCTCCGCGGCGCAACAGACTCTCGCCGACGGTTTCTCCCAGCAAGACTGGATCGCTGCCCTCCCGGGATTCGCGAATCAGCTGGGAGCCGGCAGGATCGGCCACGATGGCCGACAGATGCAGGCCCCCTGCGCGGACCTCCGCCAGGGCGCCAATCGGCACTTGGCATCCGCCTCCGAGTCTTTTGAGCAACGCCCGTTCACAGGTGGTAGTGGCGCGAGCCGCAGGATCATCCAAGAATTTCAACAGAGGGCCGGTCCCAGAGTCTGCGGCACGAATCTCCACCCCCAACGCTCCCTGCCCGGCCGCCGGGCACATCACTTCGGCAGGCAGGATCTGCCTGACCACCTCGGTTCTCCCCAAGCGATCAAGACCGGCCGCCGCCAGGACGATGGCGTCGAACTCACCCGCCTCCAGTTTGCGCACGCGGGTGTCGACGTTGCCCCGCAAAGGATGAATCTGGAGATCCGGGCGCCGTACCTTGATCTGGGCTTGCCGCCGAAGGCTGCTTGTGCCCACCCGTGCCCCTTGAGGCAAAGCCTCGAAGCTTTCGTACCGGAGTGAGCAGAATGCGTCGTGCGGATTCGCTCGTTCGGTCACGGCCACGATTTCGAGCCCAGGTGAAATATCGGTGGGTAGGTCCTTCAGGCTGTGCACCGCTAAATCAATCCGCGCCTCGAGCAGCGCTTCCTCAATTTCTTTGGTGAACATGCCTTTGGTGCCAACCTTGGCCAAAGCGATGTCGGGGATCTTATCGCCGGTGGTTTTGATGATCTCAAGTTCAACCTGATGCCCGCGCTCCCCCAGCCTCGCACCAATGTGGTTCGCCTGCCAGAGAGCAAGTTGGGATCCTCGCGAACCAATCCGCAGGCGAGCCATCAGGTATCGCCCCCCGGTCCCGTCCCCTTGGTCCCACCAAGATTGAACAGCCGCCGCACGATCTCAACCACGGTCGTCGCCTCCGACTCCCGGACTGCAGTTTTCAACGTGCTGATGGGCGTGTGCATGATCTTGTTTACGATCCCGCGGGTGAGAGTTTCAATCGCAAGCTGCTGCTCCGGAGAGAGCGGGCCCAGCCTTCCGCGGACGCGGTCGATCTCGGCTTGCCGAATGGTTTCGAGGTGATCCTGCAAGGAAACGATGGTGGGCACGACGTCGAGGGTTTGCAG
Organism: Terriglobales bacterium; assembly: GCA_035622175.1. Classification (GTDB taxonomy): domain Bacteria; phylum Acidobacteriota; class Terriglobia; order Terriglobales; family Acidobacteriaceae; genus JAFAGX01. The sequence continues at coordinate 6,393 of DASPVV010000208.1, forward strand.
GCGGATTTGGAATCGTTCCACTTCACTGTCGATGATGCCTTCCGCCTTCTCCGCCTCCGTCTTGCGGTCGGCGACATGGGATGCGACCGCCTGCTGCAAGTCGTCCATGTCATAGACGAAGATGCCGTCTAGCTTGTTCATCTCCGGGTCCACGTCCCGGGGCACGGCGATATCAATGAAGAACATGGGCCGATTCTTACGGCGGCTGAGGAAAAGCTCCCCATGCTCGCGGCGGAAAATCGCGTGCGGCGAGCCCGTCGAGGTAATGATGATGTCAGCGCGATCGCAGGTCTCGTACAAACGGCTGAATTCGACCGCCTGTCCCTGGAATTTTTGCGCCAACCGGACGGCGCGATCGTAGGTCCGATTCGCCACAAAAATGGAGGAAGCGCCGTGGGCCAGCAAATGACGGGCGGCAAGCTCGGTCATCTTGCCCGCGCCCACCAGGTAGACCTGCTTGCCGTGCAGCGCACCAAAAATCTTCTTGGCCAGTTCCACCGCGACCGAAGCCACGGACACGGCGGAAGACCCGACCGCGGTCTCCGTGCGTACCCGCTTGGCCACGGCGAATGCGCGGGTCAGCAGTTGATCCATCTGGGAATTCACTGCCCCGACCGCCCGCGCCGTGGCATACGCTTCCTTGACTTGTCCGAGAATCTGCGCTTCCCCGACGACCATCGAATCCAGACTTGAGGTTACCCGGAACAGATGGCGGATGGCATCCTTCTCCCGGTATTCGTACAGGTGAGGATCCACCAGAGAGCCGTCTACCCGGTAGTAGTCGCGCAAAAATTCCCGTAAATCAGCCCCTTCGTTGGGCGTCCGCGCCAGAAGCTCCACCCGGTTACAGGTGCTCAGGATCAGGCCCTCCTCCACCCCGGGGTGTTGGATGAAGCGTCGCAGTGCCTCGGGAAGGCGAGACTCGGGGATGGCGAGGCGCTCGCGCACCTCAACTGGCGCCGTCTTGTGATTCACGCCAAGGAGCTGAAAGGTCATGACCGAGCAAATCTGTGGATCGCGCTGAAGTAGTTCGCCGCCCATGCGATCAAGGCAAAGCCAAAGGCGCTGGCGACCAGATAGGCGGCGCGGCGGCCGCGCCATCCGACGCTCCAGCGCGTGTAAAGCAGAATCAGGTACACAGCCCACATCAAGATCGAGAGCAGGATTTTGGGGTCGAGCAAATCCACCCGTCCAAAGGTCGATTGCGCCATCACGGTCCCGGCCAGCAGACCGAGTGTCATGAACGGAAACCCGAGGAGCAAAGAACGGAATCCGATCTCGTCGATGACCTCGAGGGCCGGCAAACGGGACAGCCTTCCGCCCGTTTGTTTTGATTTCAGGGCGCGCTCCTCGACCAGATAAAGCAGGCTGGCACCGAAGCTGAGCACCAGAGCCGCGTACCCGGTGAAAATGAGCGCGATGTGGGCAAACAGCCATCCCGTCCGCATGCCCGCCGAGGTCAGCAAAAACGGCGCCTCGCCGGTCGCGGCCACGAAGGTCAGCAGGAAGACCAGGGGGAAAACTACAATGCCGAGGGAGGTCGTCTGATACACGAGATAGACCAACAGAAAAACGACCATAATCAGGAAGCCCAGCACCGACTCGGCGTTGTGCACCGATGCCATTTGCCCGGACACAAGAAAAGCCTCCGCCAGGGAAACGAAGTGGAACACCATGCCGAGGTAAGCGGCGTGCAGGGCGACACGGTTCAGCAGCTCGGTGGTCCGGCTCAGCGCCACGAGGACGTAAAGCAAGCCCACGGCATAACAGCCCAGCGCGACCCGCAACCACAGTAGCGACATAAAAGCGCCTACCTACCCCTTAGTTTGAAGGACTGGAATCCCACGCCCCCGCTGATTATAGCCTCCTCCCCCGGGCAGGGACACGATCGGGGGGCCTAAGTCATTGCGGATCACAAAGGTAGGGAGCCCATGTCCGGTAGTTCAAGCGATGCCCAAGGACCCCAGAACCGACTCCAGGGTAGCGGCGTCGAGCCCTAACTGGCGGCCCTGCGACCTCAGGTCTTCGATCTCGTCGAAAGCCTGGAAGAGGCGCATCTTAACCGCACCGTATTGCTCGGCCTCGGTGAGAGTGCGGCCGTGATTGGCGGACCATCGCCGCAAGGCTTGCTCGGAGAGAAATACGCTCACCGCGAAGGTGATTTTGCGATCCGAGGTCACGTCAAAGATATATTCCGTCGCGGGGTCCCCTTCGCCAGCCCGGACAGCACGTTTGCCGACGAAGTAGTATTGATAGACGTAGCCCTGCCCGCCAGCGTAGGTCTTCATGCGGCGAACGGTCATGACCCGTCGCAGTTGCGCAGCCGTTTGGGACGAGCGGATTTTGGTCCGCGATCCAGGTGGAAGGTCCCCCATCGCCTAGGCTTCAACGGCTGCCTCGCGCAGGCGCTTGACGGCCGTCTCCGAGGTCAAGGGCGAGTAGTACACTTCCTTGAACGTGTAGGACCTGGATTTGCCCGCCAGCACAGGAAGGATCTCGATGTGCCAGTGGTAATCCTCGTCCAGGGTCTTCCAATAATTCAGGCTTCCTGAGCCACGCAGGCTGTTGGGCGAAGTGTGCAATACCAGGTGGAAGTGCTCGGTGATGGCTCGGATCCGCTGCAGGGTTCGGCGCAACAGGGCGCCCAAATCTCGCGTCATGGCGGGGCGGTTCAGTCCCACGCGCTCAAAAGCGGCTTCATGGGTGCGCGGCAGAATCCAGGTCTCATAGGGCACACGGGGCGCGTACGGGCAAAGCGCAATGAAGTCCCCGCGAGCCTCGATCACCCGCAGTTCTTGCTTGGTCTCCTGCGAAATGATGTCGCAAAACACACAGCGTTCTTTCTGCGCAAAATACTCGCGCGAGGCCCGCAGTTCATAGAGCACGCGGCGCGGGACAAAGGTGGTCGCGGTCAGCTGGGAGGAGGGATGTTCAAATTCCTGCCCCGCACTGGCCCCGTAATCTTTGAAAATGCTGACGTACTTGAAGCGGCCGTCGCGCTTGAGATCCTGAACGCGTTGCGCCGCGAGCAGAAGAAACTGCTCGATTTCGCTGTCCTGCGCGTTCCAGAGGTTGCGATCATGCCGGGAGTTTTCAATCAGCACCTCGTGGGCTCCGACCGGCCGCATGCGATCGTAGATTCCATCCCCTCGGCGCGCGGGCTCGCCTTCGATACGGTACAGGGCGGTCGGATGTACGACCGATCGAGCCGACCAGGGTACTCCCGGCACCCCCGAGGTACTGGCGATGACCTGCGCTGGCTGGACAGAATCCGGACAGAACCTGCAGAACGGTTCTGAACGCGGGGTGGTATCCGGGACGTCGTCCCCGGTCACCACCCAGGAGCGGGTAATGGGATCTTTGCGGAGTTCCACAGTTCAGGAGACCATCAGAGTGCAAGCTGAGTCAACTCCAGGTTTCCACCGGCGATAACAGTCTTTTGGTTTGCTATAATCCGCCCACGAACGAGCCGAAGTCTTCCTTCGCGAAGTTTCGTGCCTAGGGATTCGATCTATGACGGAGGCGTCCACTCCCCTGATGCGGCAATATGCTGCGATCAAGAGCGAGCATCCCACCGCGCTGTTGTTCTTTCGCTTAGGCGATTTTTACGAGCTGTTCTTCGAGGATGCAGTTCTGGCGGCGCGCGAACTCGAGATCACCCTCACCTCCCGCAACAAGGAAAAGGGTCTGGCGGTGCCCATGTGCGGGGTGCCCTATCACGCCGCCGAAGGCTACATCTCCAAGCTGATCCGCAAGGGATTTAAGGTGGCAATCTGCGATCAGGTAGAAGACCCCCGCGTCGCCAAGAAGCTGGTGCGGCGGGAGGTGACTCGCGTCGTGACGCCGGGGACGGCGGCCGATCACGCCCTCGGTTCCGAAGAAAACAATTTTTTAGCGGCGATCGCCCGCGCCGGCGAGGGCTTGGGATTTGCCGCTTTGGATCTTTCGACCGGAGAATTTCGGGCGACTGAATTTCGCGATGAGGATCGGGCGAGGCGGATTCAAGATGAGCTCGAACAACTGAAGCCCAAGGAGGTCTTGTACGGCTCCTCCGCTCCTCTTCTGGATGGTCTCGGCAAAGGCGATGCGGCCATCCCGTCTGCCCCCAGGGCGGCAGGCACTTCCAAGGGCTGGGCGGAAACTGTGCTCGACGACTGGATCTTTGCTCCGGATCACGCCATTCCGCTTCTAGAAAATCATTTCGGCGTCCTTTCCCTCGAGGGTTTTGGCTTGGCGGGCAAGCCGGCGGCGGCCTCGGCCGCAGGCGCCATCCTCCATTACGTGCGTTCCACCCAGCGCGGCACCCTCGACCATGTGGACCGAATCGGCTTTTACGAGCGCCAGAACTGCCTGGTACTCGATGCCGTAACCGTTCGCAATCTGGAGCTGATGGAACCCCTGTTCGCGGGAACCGACGAGGGCGTAACTCTATTCCGTTCGATCGATGCGACGCGAACGGCGATGGGGAAACGGCTCCTGCGCGCCTGGATGCTGCGGCCGTCGATCGACGCCGAGGAAATCAACCGCCGCCTCGAGGCCGTAGAAGCCCAGCTCCAGGATGTGGTGGCGCGCGAGGAACTTCGCCAGGCGTTCGAAGGTATCTTGGACCTGGAGCGCTTGCTCAGCCGGGTCACTTTAGAAACCGCCACTCCCCGGGATGTCTTGGCACTGGCGGCGTCACTCGCGAAGATTCCCGCCCTGCGGGCGGCTCTCCGCCGGATTCCGAGCCTGCGCCTCGAGTCCCTCCACGGGTCGATCGACGAGCTTGGCGATGTAGGCCAGACGATCGATCGCCTGATCGTAGCTGAACCTCCGCTCTCCCTGAACGATGGCGGTGTGATTCGGCCGGGAGTGGACCGGGAGCTCGACGAACTGCGCGACCTGAGCCGCAACAGCAAGCAATATCTGGCACAGATCGAACAGCGAGAACGCCAGCGCACCGGCATTGCATCGCTGAAAGTCAGATTCAACTCCATTTTCGGCTATTACCTCGAAGTCTCGAAACCCAACCTTGCGCTGGTCCCGCCCGACTATGAACGCAAGCAGACTCTGGTCAACGCCGAGCGTTTCACGACCCCGGAGCTGAAGGAATATGAGGCGAGGATTCTCGACGCCGAAGAAAAGATCGTCGAAATCGAGCGGCGGCTGTTTCAGCAACTGCGGTCCGCGATCGCGCAGCAAGCACGACGCATTCGCCAAACCGCCCTGGCTCTGGCCGAAGTCGACGTGCTGGCAGCTCTGGCCCACATCGCCGCCCTGCGCGATTACTGCCGCCCCAGGTTCGACCTCTCCGGTGACATCGAGATCATCGCCGGACGCCACCCGGTGATCGAACAGCAGAACCTGGAGGGGCGCTTTGTCCCCAATGATCTGTATCTCAACTCGACCACGCACACGGTGTTGATTCTGACCGGGCCCAATATGGGAGGCAAATCCACCTATCTGCGCCAGGCAGCACTGACGGTGATTCTGGCGCAGATGGGATCGTTCGTGCCGGCAGCGTCGGCGCGCTTGGGAATCGTCGATCGCGTGTTCACCCGGATTGGCGCCAGCGATAATCTGGCGCGCGGGCGGTCGACGTTCATGGTTGAGATGACCGAAACCGCGGCCATTCTTCACACCGCAACCCCGCAGTCTCTGATCCTTCTCGATGAAGTGGGCCGGGGCACCGCGACCTATGATGGCCTGGCCATCGCCTGGGCAGTCATCGAACACGTCCATGCACGAACCCGGGCCAAGACATTATTCGCAACCCATTACTTCGAACTCACGGAACTGGCCGAGCGACTCCCGGGGGTGAAGAACTACCACGTCGCGGTGAGAGAGACCACGAGTGGTATCACGTTTCTGCGCAAGGTCGAGCCCGGAGCCGCCGACCGCAGCTACGGAATCGAAGTTGCCAAACTGGCCGGACTGCCGAGCGCGGTGGTGGAGCGAGCGCGGGAGGTCCTGGCGGAACACGAAACGGCGGAGCAACGCGTGACGGACCAGCTGGCGAAGGATGATGTGCCGCCGCGACCCACTCAGTTAACCATTTTCACTGCCCTCGAGCCACCGCTCGTGAAGACGCTGCGCGAGGTGGATTGCAATCACTTGACCCCTCTCGCCGCCCTGAACCTGCTGGTAGAGTTGAAGAGGCAAGTTGAATAGGCCGGTCGCCAGGGGAAGGCCTGGCGGCGGACCAGAAACAGGAAACAGGCAGCGTGGGAATTCCCAGAGAAACCATGGGCGATTCGCTCCGGCTCTCCCTATGACGAAGCTTCGCACAGATTTCCGGAAAGCGATTGGCCAGCTGCTGATCATTGGATTCGACGGCACGGAGATGTCGCGACGGCTGCGTGCGCTGCTGACCGGGATCCAGCCCGCCGGCGTGATCCTGTTTGCGCGAAACATCGTCGCGGCCGAGCAAACCTACCGCCTGCTCAAGGAATGCCAAGCCTGCGTTTCCGCGCGCCTTTTTACCTGTGTGGACATGGAGGGAGGCGAGGTCGACCGCTTTCGCAATGTGCTCGGTCGCGCCCCGGCTGCCGCCGATGTGTTTCGCAGCGGCGACCGCAGGTTGTCTCGCAAACAGGGCCGGGTTCTCGGGGAGGCGTGCCGGGCACTGGGGTTCAACACGGATTTTGCGCCGGTCGTCGATCTGGTGTCGGAGGTGTCGCGCGAGGTCATGAGCTCGCGGGCCGTTTCCGCCAACCCGGCGGAAGTAATCCGCTACGCGCGCGACTTCCTCGACGGCTTGCGCTCGGCGGGGGTTCTCGGAACGCTCAAGCATTTCCCCGGCCTGGGCGAGGCCAATCTGGACACGCATCATGCACTCCCTAGCGTCCACAAGGCATGGAAGCAACTATGGGAGCAAGATCTCGCGCCCTATCGAGCCCTGCGCCGGGAGGCACCCCTGGTGCTCGTGGGGCATGCGGCCTACCCCGCCGTGACCCGAAGCCGCACGCCAGCCTCGCTTTCGAAAAAATGGATTCGCGACATCTTGCAGAAGAAGGTCGGCTATCGCGGCCTGGTCGTTTCCGATGATCTCGAAATGGGAGGCGTGCTCAAAGCAGCTCCGATCGAGCAGGCCGCCGTGGCACACATCAGGGCCGGCGGCGACCTCTGCCTCGTCTGTCACCTGGAAGAACACGTGGTGCGCTGTCATGAAGCCCTGACCCGCGCCTGGGAGCAGGACCGGGAGTTCGCTCGCCGGTGTCGACAGTCGATCGAGCGAGTGCTCGCTTTCAAGCACAAGTCGAGGGAGCTTCATCGACCGACGCCAGCGCCCAACCCTCTGAGAATAGAGAAGCTGACGCGCCGATTGTGGGAACTGGGCGAACAGGTCCGATTCGAGCAACTCACCGCCGAGGGCGGCGGGGGACGGCGGCGACCGGCATGATCGTCGCCGGAGTGATGAGCGGAACCTCGGCGGATGGGATCAACGTTGCGCTGCTCGGAATCGAAGGGCCTTTGCCCCATCCTCCCCGAAGACCCTATGGCCATGATTTCAGGGTGAAGCTTCTCGGTCACGCCGAATATCCCTACCCGCGGAAGGTCCGCAATTTCATCCTATCGGCGATGAATTCCACTTCGACCGCCGTGGCCGATCTGGCGCGCTTGAACTTTTTGCTTCCGGAACTCTATGCCGAGGCCGTGCTGCAGGCGGAGAGGCGATTTCATAGGAAAGCCGAACTGGTGGGCTGTCACGGGCAGACACTGTATCACCAGGGCAAAGCTAGCGTGTTCCTCGGCCGCCGACTGTCGGTGACCTGGCAAAGCGGGGACGGCTCGGTTCTAGCGCTGCGCCTGGGCGTTCCGGTGGTATCGGACTTCCGGCCGGCTGACATGGCGGTTGGCGGCCAGGGCGCACCGCTCGTTCCCCTGTTTGATTTTTTTTTCTATCGCGACTCGCGGCGGGGCCGGATCCTGCAGAACCTCGGGGGAATCGCCAACCTGACGGCAATTCCCCCCGCCGCCTCGCCCGAACAGGTCCTGGCCTTCGACACCGGTCCGGGCAACATGGTGATTGACGCGGTAACGGAACGGCTCTTTCGACGACCCTACGACCGCGACGGGCAGATCGCTGCCAAAGGCACAGTGCTCGGTCGAATTGTCACCCAGGCGTTGCGAGAACCCTTCTTCCGCCGTAAACCGCCAAAGACCGCCGGACGGGAGGAGTTCGGCCGGGACTTTGTCCGGGCCTTCCTTGGCCGGTGCGGAGGGAGCAGTGCCTGGGACATCGTTGCCACCGCCACCGCGCTGACCGCGCAATCGATCGGCCACGCCCTCCGGCGCTTCGTAGTGAGAGAGCCGGGACAGTACCGAGATTACATCGTTTCCGGAGGCGGAACCCGCAACTCGACGCTTATGGCCATGCTGGCCGAGCAAGTGCTCTCTTTGGGATTAGTCATCGGTTCCTCGGAGCATTTCGGAATTCCCTCGGAAGCCAAGGAGGCGGCAGCCTTCGCTTTTTTGGCGTATCAAACCTGGAACCACCGACCCTCGAATCTGCCCTCGGCGACCGGGGCCTCAAGACCTGCCGTGCTCGGGAAAATTTCCTATGCGTGAGCCGGGAAAGCCGACCCCGGGCCTCCTCTCCGCTCGCCCCCGGCGCGCGCTCCGAGCTCGATTCGGGACCGGAACTGACGCGGGGCGCTGGCTGCCGATCTTCGCCGCTTGCTGGTTGTGGCTGCTTGCGTTTGGATGTTCCGCCAAGCCGGATCCGCAGACGCTGGTCATGGTCATTGAGAGCAGTCCAACCAACCTCGATCCGCGGGTGGGGCTGGATGCCTATTCGGAGCGAATCGATAGCCTGGTGTTTGATGACCTTCTCGGTCGCGACGAGCATTTGAACGTTCAGCCCCAGCTCGCCGAGCGCTGGGAGATTCCTGATCCCCGGACCTATGTCTTCCATTTGCGCAAAGGCGTTACGTTTCACGACGGACGTCCCTTGACCTCGCGCGACGTGAAGTGGACGTTCGATTCTCTGCTCGAAGGCAAGGTGCCCAGCACGAAGGCGGCCGCGTACCGGTTGGTTGACTCTCTCGAGACGCCGGATGACTGGACCGTGGTGTTTCACCTGAAGGAGCCTTTTGCCACCCTGCTGTGGAACCTCTCGGACGGGGCCATCGGCATCGTGCCCTATGGCAGCGGCCATGAAATCAGCCGGGTTCCCATCGGTTCCGGGCCGTTTCGCTTTGTGCGCGCGGAGCAGGACGAGGAGGTCGTCCTGGAGCGGAACCCCAATTACTGGGGGGAGAAACCCCATCTTCGGGCGGTGCGATTCGCCGTGGTGCCCGACGCGACTACGCGCGCACTCGAGTTGCGCAAGGGCAGCGCCGACGTTACCATCAATGCCCTTCCCATCGATTTAGTGCTGGCCCTCGAACATCAGCCCAATCTCGAAGTGCTTCGCGGTCCCGGCACCGTGTTGTCGTACCTCTCTTTGAACCTTCGTGATCCCATTCTCATGGACAAGCGGGTGCGGCAAGCGATCGCGTATGCCATCGACCGCGCTCCCATGATTCATTACCTCCTGCACGATTTCGCCCGACCGGCCTACAGCTTACTGCCGCCGGAGAGCTGGGCGTATGACCCGGCCGTGCCCCAATACGATCACAACCCGGAGCTCGCGCGCCAGATGCTCGAACAAGCCGGGTACCCCGCGAGAAATGGCGTGCGGTTTCATCTCACCATGAAAACCTCGACCGATGAGAACACCCGCCTGCTAGCCGCCGTGCTGCAGCAACAACTCCGAGAGGTCGGAATCGTGATGGAGATTCGTACCTTCGAATTCGCAACCTTTTTCGCCGACGTGACCCGAGGCGAATACCAGGTGCATTCCCTGCGCTGGGTCGGCGGCAATGAGGATCCCGACATCTTCGAATATGTCTTTCATTCCGCCAAATTCCCGCCTCATGGCGCGAATCGCACCTTCTACTCGAACCCCCGGGTTGACCAGTTGATCGATCAGGCGCGCAGCACGATTGATCAGCAGGTTCGCCAGCAGCTCTACGCCGAGATCCAGCTGATTGTTGCCCAGGACGTGCCTTCCATCAGCTTGTGGTACTGGGACAACGTGCTGGTGCATTCCAAGCGGGTCAAGAATCTAACTCTGAATCCGGCGGGAAACTACGATTTTCTGCGAACGGCCGAACTCGCTCCCTGAGGTTGGGACTTAGCGGAGTGTGCCTTACCTGCTAGGTTTTCATAGGGCAGCCATCTGCTACCATCAGAGGTTCGGTTGCGCCACGCAGGTCGGCCTGCGCGGCGCCGTGAACCAGCATGCAGATTCTCTTCATCGGCGACATTTTCGGGCGGCCCGGGCGAACCATCGTGAAGGAGCGGTTGCCGGGCCTGGTGAAAGAACAGACCATCGATCTGGTGATCGCCAACGGAGAAAACGCGGCCGCAGGCTTTGGCATCACACCGGCGCTGGCGGAGGAGTTATTGGAGATGGGCATCGACGTGCTCACCAGCGGGAATCACATCTGGGACAAACGCGAGGTGATCACCTATTTTGAGGCGGCCGATGGCAATCCCTATAGTACTGCCCGACGCTTGCTGCGGCCGGCAAATTATCCCCCGGGAATGCCGGGATGGGGAATCTATCAGGGAAGCAAGGGCGAGGTGCCTTACGCCGTTTTGAACCTGCAAGGACGTGTGTTCATGGCCGCCAACGATGATCCGTTCCGCGTAGCCGATCAGCTGCTCAGCCAGACCACCGCCAAGGTGGTTTTGGTCGATATGCACGCGGAAGCCACCTCGGAGAAGATTGCCATGGGCTGGTATCTCGACGGCCGGGTCACGGCGGTCGTCGGTACCCACACGCACGTGCCCACCGCCGATGAACGAGTTCTCCCGCGGGGCACTGCTTATATTACGGATGTGGGAATGACCGGACCTTACGACAGCGTCATTGGCATCAAAAAAGAGCTGATCGTCGAGCGATTCCTCACCAATATGCCGACTCGCTTCGAAGCCGCCACGGGAGACGTTCGCCTCCACGGGATCGTGGTGGACTGCGATGAGAAGAGCGGCCGGGCAAGAACGATCGAACGGATCCTACTGAGTTGAGTCTCTCCGAGCTCAGGAAGCTCGCCCGCTTTTGGCAAGCGAGCACCGGGAAACAGGGAACCTTGATGACTCAGACATCGGCTGCATGGGAACGGCGCGACGGCGATCGCTGGAAAGATGCCGATGCTTATCTGTTTGATATTGACGGTACCCTGCTCGTGGCTCGCGACTTGGTTCACTACCAAGCTCTGAACCGCGCGCTCGCCGAGGTGTACGGCGTGGACACCACGATTGACGGGGTGGCGTATCACGGCAAGACCGATCTTGGCATTTTGCGGGCGGCGCTCGAGAGGGTTGGAGTTCGAGGGCCGGTTTTTGAAGCCAAGCTGGGGCAGGCGCTCGATTTCGTCTGTCGAGACGTTTCGCGCCATGCCCAGGGTATGCGTCCAGAAATCTGCCGCGGCGTAGATGAGGTGCTGGCGCGGCTGAAAGCCGCGGGCAAGCTTCTGGGCATTGCTTCTGGCAACCTCGAGGTCGTGGGTTGGCACAAAGTGAAGGCGGCCAAGCTCGATCGGTTCTTCGAGTTCGGATTCTTCTGCGATCACCACGAGAGCCGAGCGGATATCTTTGCGCGGGGCGTCGCAGAGGTCAAGGGCCGGCTGGGTGAAGGGGCCAGCGTGTGCTTTGTTGGTGATACGCCCGAGGACATTAAGGCAGCCCGACAGGTCAACGCGCAGATCATTGCCGTATCGACAGGAATTTTCCCCGCCGAAGAGTTGCTCAGCCTGCACCCGGATGTTTGCGTCACGAGCTGTGCGGACCTCGTCGATCTGCCGGGAGGCCCGGCCGCGCAGCTCGCACCGCCCCCAGCAGCAAAGGCGCCATAGACGGCGATCGCTCTAGTCGCGTAAGGCCTTCTCCAGCTTGCGTCGCTCCTCGACCGGGATAAGGCGCAGCGCAGAGCGCGACAGCGCGAGATAGACTTCCTTGGCTCCGGAGATCGGGCCGAGAATTTCCAGGTGCTTGGCGATGATCTCCGCATCGCCCCGCACCAGCGGCCCACTGAGAGAGCCGGCGGCACCCCAGCGGCGATAGTTTTCGAGGGTCTGCTCGAGTATGGGTAGCATCTTTCGCCGGGCCTCGAGCGGGCTGAGTCCTGCCGCATTGGCTACTTGCTCGGCGGTCGCGAGCAGGGCAATCGCCAAGGGTGAAGCAAACGCTCCCCAGGCATGGTAAGCAGCTTTGTTTTTGGCAGGAATAGAGAATGCATTCCCGCCGAAATCATGCACAATTCTCGCGCCTACCCTCAGAGCACCCCTGTCACCTTCGAGCGCAAAGGGCACTCCCTTGAGGGGTGGGACCGCCCCCCGCACAAAGCTCATCAGGGGATGAACGGAGGCGACGCGAGCTCCCTTTCGCTTGAGGGCGCCGAGTTCGGCGCTGGTCAAGGCACCGCTTGCGTGGAACGCGGTTTTTCCCCGCCATGGCCCTCTCGTGGCGAGCGTGCGAGCGGCCGATGAAATTTCCCGGTCGGGCACGCAAAACCATATCACCTCGGCATCCAGGCATGCGGTTTGGGGGAAGGACAGCCTGGCATGAAGCCTTCTCGCCAGCTTGCGCACCCTACTGCCCGAGGGAGATCCTTGGCGGCAGACCAACTCCGACACACGATACCCTGCCCGGCTCAATTCGATGGCAAGCGCACTGCCGAGCCTTCCCGGTCCTACGATGGCAACGCCTGGCTTGGCTACCATGGCGGGCAGCATATCAGGGCCGTTCCCTGCTCGGCAAAAGCGCGCCATCGATCCCTGTGGGCATGCGGCGAGGACCTCTCGTATAGTGTGGTTATGACAAAATCAGCCGCACCAAGCCTAGCTCGGGTGCTCTCCTCCCGTGTGACGTACCGCGGACCGGTATTCTGGGTCACCTCCGACGAAGTCGAAGAGCCATCCGGCGTAAAGGTGCGCCGCGACGTTGTGCGCCACAGCGGCTCGGTAGTGATCCTGCCGGTGGAGGAATCGGGTCCGGAGCCGAGGGTTCTGCTGGTCAAACAATATCGTCACGCGGCACAACAGTACCTCTGGGAGCTGTGCGCCGGGCGCGTGGATGAGGGCGAAAGCGAACTGGTGGCGGCCAAGCGCGAGCTTTTGGAAGAAACCGGCTATTCCGCCAGAGCCTGGAAGCGCATCTTGACCTTCTATGCGAGCCCGGGGTTCGTGGCAGAAACCATGTCGATCTACCTGGCCCGGGATCTGCGATCGGGGACCGCGCAGCCGGAGGAGGACGAGGTCATTGAACTCAAGTTTCTGGCTTTGACGAAAGCCGTCGAGTGGGTGTTGAAGGGTGTCGTCAAAGATGCCAAAACCATATGCGGCCTGCTCTGGCTAAGCCAACAGCTCCGGCCTCGAGGCAGGCGAGGAAGTTGAAGAAGCAATGCTTGACAGCCCCTCTGAGTGGCAGCAGAATGGCATCCAGGTAAGGCACGTCCTCGGACCAGCAAGGCACGTGCCCGAGGGGGCGTAACGTGGAACGTTTGAAAGGCACGGTGAAATGGTTCAACAACGCCAAAGGTTATGGCTTCATCGGACGTGAAGGAGGCCCCGATGTTTTCGTACATTACAGCGCGATCACGGCCGAAGGCTATAAGAGCCTGCAGGAAGGCGACCTAGTAGAATTTGAGATAACTCAAGGACCGAAGGGCCCGCAAGCGGCGAATGTGACCCGAGCCGGCTGAAGCAATTCCTGGGAAACTCTGGCGAAAAGGAACCCCTTCCCGTTCTCGCACCTGGCACAGGGGGCAGCCAGCAACGGCAGAGTCTCTCCTCTCCGTGCCTTTTCTTGGCCGCAATCTTAATTTCATCATTCCTCGAAAATGGATAACAAGGCTGTCGCCGGGATTCTGTTTGAGACCGCCGATCTGATGGAAATCGATGGCCAGGATTCCTTCCGCATCCGCTCGTATCGCAATGCTGCGCATTCGATCGAGGCACTCCCGCAACAGATTTCCGAGTTGATCGAAGAACCCACGAAAATCTTACAAATCCCTGGCATCGGCAAGGGCATGCTGGAGAAACTGCAGGAGATATTCAAACAAGGGCGGCTTTCGACCCATGTCGAACTGCTGGGGAAATATCGCTCCTCGATGCTCGATCTGTTGAGGATCCAGGGCCTCGGGCCTAAGACGATTGCCCTGATTTGGAGCGCCTATCAGGTTTCCGATGTGGACGGGGTCGAAAAACTCGCTCGCGAGGGCAAGATCCGCATCCTTCCCCGCATGGGGGAGAAACAAGAGACCAAACTCCTGAAGGCGATTGCCGATTACCGCCGCATTGCGGGACGCTTTTTACTCAATACGGCCGAAGCGGAAGCCGCCAAGATTGTCGCGCACCTCCGCAACCATCCCGGGGTGGAGAGAGTGACGCCTGCCGGTTCCCTGCGTCGCGGCCGCGAAACCGTAGGCGATCTCGACATCCTGGTTACGGGAACGGCCTGCAGCAACGAACCAGAACGGCAAAAGCTGATGGATCGCATCCTCCAACTGCCCGGGCTCATGGAGACGATCGCGCGGGGAGAGAACAAGATTAGTTTTCGCCTGCGCGGCGGGATGCAGGTGGACGTTCGCCTTCTCGCCCCGGAGTCCTTCGGGGCGGCGATGCAGTACTTCACCGGCGGCAAGGCCCACAATGTGGCCTTACGACAACGGGCGTTGAAAATGGGGTACACCCTGAGCGAATACAGCTTGGCTCGGGTGGACACGGGAGAGAGCGTTGCCGGCAAGAGCGAGGAGGAGATCTATTCCCGGCTCAAGCTGGACTACATCCTCCCCGAACTACGGGAAAATTGCGGGGAAATTGAGGCAGCGGAGAAACATGGATTGCCCCAGCTGGTGTCTCGAGCCGACCTTGCGGGCGACGTGCACATGCACACGCTCGAGACCGATGGTCGGAACACGATCGAAGAGATGGCGGAGGCAGCCCGCCAGCACGGTTACCAATACATAGCCATCACTGACCACTCCAAGAATCTCGCGTTTGCCAATGGCTTAGATGACCAGCGGGCGATCGAGCACATGCAGCGGATTCGCGCTGCCAACCAGCAAATCGAGGGCATCACAATCTTTGCCGGGGTGGAGGTCGACATTCTGGCCGATGGATCTCTCGACCTGTCCGATTCCGTGCTGGAGCAGATGGACCTGGTGATCGCGAGCGTCCATTCCCATTTCAATCAGGGCGCGGAGGAGATGACCGACCGCCTGCTCAAGGCCGTGGCGAATCCCAACACTTCGTTGCTCGGCCACCCCACGGGCCGGATCCTTCTGCGGCGCGACGCGTTCCCCTTTGACGTGGACAGGGTTCTGAAGGCTGCGGCTGAGCGCAAGGTGGCTATGGAGCTGAACGCTCATCCTGACCGGCTGGACTTTTGCGACCGCCACCTGCGCTTGGCGAAACAATACGGCGTAAAGATTGTGATCAATACCGACTCCCATCACACCTCGCATCTCGACAACATTCGTTACGGGGTCCTGCAGGCACGGCGCGCGTGGTTGACCAAAGATGACGTGCTCAACACCCTGCCCACACCGACATTTGCCAAGGCCATGAAGCATCAATGGAGCTAGCAAGGCCGAGCCGATCGGTACCCGAGACGCCTCCCATCGCCCGCTCGCGCCCCGCTCAGGATTTTTGGGATAAAACTGATTACAATCAAGAACTGGTGTTATGCCTGAGGAGAGTCCACGTCCGTCCGCCGCGAATGCGCAAGCGGCGAAACCGTCCGAATCGATCACCAGTTTTCGAATCGGCGAGGAATTCGGCACGGCCAAGAAAAACCTACCGCCCACGCGAATCGTTCTGATCGGAGTCGGAATCGTGGTCGTCGTGGGCGCCGTTCTGGCCTTTCTCCAGCGGCCTCAGTCGTCGGCGACGGGGTCCATTGATCAAATGGCTTCAGTGGAAATCCCAAACCAGGGCTCGGTGATGGCCGCCATCAACGTCTCCTTCCGAAACAACGGGGTCAAGCCCTTCTGGATTCACACCATTCACGCCGAGCTCGACACCGCGAATGGCACCTTCTCTGATGATGCGGCGTCGCCGGCGGATTTTGACCGCTATTATCAGGCCTTCCCTGCTCTCAAGCAGTATGCGATCCAGCCGCTCGAACGCGAGGCGAAGATCGACCCCGGCGGCCAAATCCAGGGAACCATCGTGGTCAGCTTTCCGGTGACACCAGAAGCGTTTGCCGGCCGCAAGGGGTTGAAGGTCATTATTCAGCCCTATGATCAGCCGGCGCCTCTGGTGCTTACAAAGTAGGGCGGGCAGGAAAAATCCTGATCTTAAACTCGATCCTGGGCCCGAGGAAGTTTGCCGTTATTGGCTGGGGGTCACGGGAACCGGGGCACCCTTGGGTGTGCTGAGATAGCCGGAGGCATCCTTTTTGGTTACCGTCCACACCACCAGCTCATACAGCAAGTGGTCGCGGCCGGTGTAGAACTGGATCGGTTCGCTTACATTACGATCTTTCTTCTCGATCGTTTTGTCGTCCGCAGTTACGTTCAGGGTGAACTTGCCTCGCTTGGGATCGGTCTTCTTCAACTGTAGACTGACGGTCGAAATGGCTTGCGGATGGGCTCCCTTAACCAAGGTGAATTCATAGTAGTTGCGATCGCCCTTATGCTTTAAGACTTCCAGATCGTCCCGCGTGTGGGCAATCAGGCCGCTCTGCACCCCCAGATCGCCGATGGTCGATTGCAGTTTGGCAATGGTGGAGGCCAGTTCGGTTTTGGTTGAGGCGACATCGGTCTTGACCCCGCCGACATCGCTTTTCACGTTTGCCAAGTCACCATTCACCTGACCGATTTGCTGCTGCTGCTCGGCCGCGAGCCGTTTCTCGGCGGCCTGCTGCTGGCGCAACAAATCGGCAGAGCGTTGTGCCAGTTCCTTCTTGGTGAGACCGAGCTGTTTGGCCAAGGCTTCCGAGTCGGCCTCGGCGGATTGCATGCGTTGGCTCAGCTGCGCGATATCCTGGTTGCTGGCGATCTGGGCCTTCCCCAATTCGTCCAGGCGCGTGCGCAGCTGGAAGAGGAAGTACACTGAGCCGGCAACATACATCACCGCCAACAACAAGAGGATCCATTTTCCGGCGCCTCCGCCCGCGGTGGCGTGGACCTCCGGCATTTGCTCAACGTCGTCGCTCATAGCAGCTCCGCAATCTTATGCAAGGGGTGTTGTCGGAAGATCCTGCCCCGCAGCCAATGCCGGCTGGGGCACTTCGGTGGGGTCATGGGCCCAGGCGCCGGACTCAACCACCCGTATCTTCCCGGGCTGGTTCGCCCTGTCCTGCGGTCGGTCTTCTCTATAAGGAGTATACACAAGACAATTAAAGCGAATCGTAGATTTTCCTTCGGTTTTCCTGTGATCCAAGCTTTCGACGAAGTACCTGCGGCGACCACCCTGGGCGACTCGGGCGGGACTTGCCCAGCGGGTGCGCATGGCTGAACACGCGCGGATTGAAGTCGGGACAGGGTCAAAGCTTCACATGTTTCAAACGCAGCGAATTGGTGACCACCGACACGGAACTAAAGCTCATCGCCGCCGCAGCCAGAATCGGGCTCAGCAGCCATCCAAACATTGGATAGAGCAAGCCGGCAGCGATCGGCACCCCAATCGAGTTATACACGAAGGCGAAAAACAGGTTCTGACGAATGATGCGCATCGTGGCTTGGCTGAGCCTGCGCGCGCGCGCAATTCCGGTTAGATCTCCCTTCACCAAGGTGACGCTACCACTTTCCATGGCGACGTCTGTCCCCGTCCCCATGGCGATACCGACATCGGCCTGGGCCAATGCCGGCGCATCGTTGATTCCGTCCCCGGCCACCGCCACGACGCGTCCTTGGGTTTGGAGTTGCTTTACCACCTCCGCCTTTTTGTCGGGCAGCACTTGGGCCACAAAGTCTTCGATCCCCAGTTTTCGACTGACGGCTTCGGCCGCGCTGTGGGTGTCCCCCGTAAGCATGACAATGTGCAACCCCGAGGTTTCCAGATCCTCAAGCGCCTGCAGGGTGGATTCCTTGATCGGGTCGGCAATGCCGATCAAGCCAGCCGGTCGGCCGTCCACGGCCACGAAGACGATGGTCTGCCCATTGCGATGGAGTTCGTCGATTTGACGCGCAAATAAACCCGTTCGCATGCCAAACACTTTGACAAACTTTTCGTTGCCGGCGAGAACGGTTCTGCCGCCGACGCTGCCACTGACACCCAGCCCCGTGAGAGATTGGAATTTCGAAGCATCCAGCAAGGAAATCTGATTGGCCGCGGCCGCAGCGACGATTGCGGAGCCTAGCGGATGTTCGCTCTTCTGCTCGAGACTCGCCACCAGGCGCACCAGTTCCACGTCGCCTAGATCCGACAGGGGCACGACCGCTTCGACAATCGGTTTTCCTTCCGTCAGAGTCCCCGTCTTATCCACCACGAGCGTGTCCACTTTTTCCAGGCTCTCAAGAGCTTCTGCGTTCCGAATCAGCACGCCGGCTTGAGCTCCCCGTCCGGTGCCGACCATGATGGCCATCGGCGTCGCCAATCCTAGGGCACAAGGACAAGCGATAATCAGCACCGCAACCGCGTTGACCAGAGCGTGGGCGAGTCGGGGCTGAGGCCCAAACAAGCCCCAGACAACGAACGTCACCAGCGCAATCGCCATGACCGTGGGAACGAACCAGGCCGCCACGCGGTCGGCCAAGCGCTGAATGGGGGCTCGGCTCCGCTGCGCTCGACTGACCATCTGGACGATCTGCGACAATAAGGTTTCGTTGCCCACAGACTGGGCGCGCATGTCGAACGATCCTGTGCCGTTCACCGTCCCGCCAATCACCCGGCTGCCTACCGCCTTTTCGACGGCGATCGACTCCCCGGTGATCATCGACTCGTCCACCGCACTCACACCTTCGAGCACCACTCCGTCGACCGGAACCTTTTCTCCCGGACGCACCCGCAGCTGATCTCCCGCCTTGACTCGTTCCAGAGGGATGTCCTCTTCGCCGCCGTTTGCAAGGACGTGGGCAGTTTTCGGACTAAGATCGAGCAGGGCTCGGATGGCGGCGTGGGTGCGGTGGCGTGCCCGCAGTTCTAAGATTTGTCCGAGGAGCACCAGGGTGACGATCGCCGACGCGGCTTCAAAATACACCGGCGGGTAACCACCCATGCCCCGCAGGGATGCGGGAAAAGATCCGGGCATCACGGTTGCGATCAGGCTGTAAAGGTAGGCGGCACCGGTACCCAGGGCAATCAGAGTGAACATGTTGGTGGAGCGATGCACAAGGGAGAGCCATCCGCGCTCGAAGAAGGACCCTCCACCCCAGAGGACGACGGGCGTGGCCAGCACCAATTCGAGCCAGGAAAGCCATCCTGCCGACAAGACATGCCGCAGGACGCCTCCCGGCCACATATCCTGCATGGCGATAGCCACCAAGACCACCGTAAGGGCCAAGCTTATCCAGAAACGGCCGGTCATCTCCCGCAGTTCGAGATTCTGCTCCTCGTCAGCGGGCGGCACCCGTGGCTCAAGCATCATGCCGCAAATCGGGCAGGAACCCGACCGGGGGCGCACGACCTCCGGATGCATGGGACAGGTATATTCGGTTCGCGAGGGTGTTTTTGCTATTTCCGGCCCAGAAGCCATCCCGAAACCCTGCTTGGCCGGCGGCGCTTGCGGTTTCTGATATTGCTTCCGGTCGGCACGGAAATCTTCTAAGCAGCGCGCGCTGCAGAAGTAGTGCGTCTCTCCTTGATCCTCGAAGCTGTGCTTGACCCTCGAACGATCGACACTCATACCGCAAACCGGATCCGTGGCTACGCCGGCTGATTCCACCTGGGCCGATGGCACAGGGATACCTGAACCCGGTGACGGACCGTCCCCGGCGCACACGTATTTCTCCGGCTCCCTCCGGAACTCCTCGGCGCAATGCGCACTACAGAAATAAAAGGTTCTTCCCTGATGCTCGCATCGGTAAGTGGCAGTCGAGGGATCGACGGCCATGCCGCAAACCGAATCCTTGACCGAAGTCTCAGCGCTACGCATTCAACCCCTGGCCATGCAATTTCTTCCGGCGATTTCCACAGTCCGGAGGCGGTACCCAACAGGCCATCGGACCTTTACGCGCCACCTCGGCGCTGGGCCTAACTGGCGCGTCTTGGGCGCAATTCAAACTCACCGTCTACAATGTCGCCATCTCTGGGGACGATACCTATACTAGACGCAGTTTCACCTTAACCCTCAGAATCATCGCAACCTTCGATCATAGCTGAGCCGACGACAGCGACCTGTTATCCCCTCATGTTCGTCTTGGCAAGCGTCAGCTGGAGCCTCGAATCCCCGGCCTCGCTTCAGGCCCTTGTACTATATGATTGACGGGTCAGAACTTGCGATCGAGACTGCACTTATCTCTGACGAATGAATCCGCTTGAGGGAGGGGGATAATGACACAACTCGAAGTTGCTTACCGTTATGGCCGGTCTCCGGGCGAAGCCGAGCTGCGCGCCATCGACAATATTCGCGAAGTTTACGGGGTTCGCCGCATCACGTTCGACGAGAGAGAACGGATTGTGCGTGTCGAGTTCGATGCCTCTCGCTTTAAGGATCCCGTAATCGCAGGCCTCTTGCGCGGGGCTGGGTTAGACCTCCAGGAGAAGCTGGTCTTGGCTTGACTCTGGCTGAAACCCGAGAGGGAGGAGGGGGTGGGCTGAGAGGGGAAAATGCAAGGGGCGTTCAAGAAAACCTCTGGCCGAAGTTATTCTCTAGAACGCCCCGTTGCGCGCCACTTCGTCTGCCCAGGAAACTGCATCCGGTTTGCCAATCGTAAATCGCTGAAAACACATACCCAGCAAAGGTTTTCCACTTGTAGGAATTGCCAGAAGGCGGGCAAGATTTACGTGTCTTCGGGCTTTGGACGCCCGAAACCGCGCGGGAAGACCGGCAAACAGGCGTGCGCAGATCTATTTTGAGGCAGAACGACCGTCCGTTTGGCTCAAGGACTTGGGCATGCCAGGGACCGCAAGATCAGTTATTTGCCATCAACCAAGCCACGCCGGACGACCCTGCGCCTGTCGTGACCATTCGTGGGTGGGCTCAGCTGGGGCTCAATTAGCAGGGGGGCGTCGGTCACGGTACTGGGGCAAGGGGCTTTACGGCGCGAAATGTGGATTGCCGCGCACCTCCTGGCCCCGGAAGGCAATCCCGGAAGGCGGCTATCGGATCGATGCGGGTGGCACGCCGCGCAGGAAAATAGCCGGCCAGTACCGCGACCGCAAGCAGGGTAGCGATGGCCAGTGCGAAGCTGATCGGATCGATAGGTTTGATTCCGAAGACATCCGCCAGTACGGCAGAGGCTGCACCGATTCCGAAGGCCAGCGTGAGCACTACAATCGTGGCAAACCGCAGGCCTTTGTGCAGTTGTCGCAGGGCATAGCGCAGGTCCTCTAGGAAAGCGCTCATGACTCTTCCTCACTCAGATCGCAGCGTCACCATGGGATCGACCTTGGCCGCCCCGCGGGCGGGAATGTAGCTTGCCAGCAGGGCCACAGTGAGCAACACCAGCATCGCGGCGGCAAGTGTGGCCGGATCGGATGGCCGCACACCAAAAAGCCATGTCGCGAGAAGCCGGGTGGTTAAGAGTGTCAGAACAGAACCAGCCGCCAGGCCTGCCAAAATGACACTGCAGGCCTGCTTCAAGAACAGCTGCACAACCTCCGAAGGATGGGCACCCAACGCCATGCGGATTCCGATTTCTTGCCTGCGTTGGCTGACCTCGTAAGCAACCACACCGTAAAGCCCCAGCGCACTGAGCAGCAACCCAATCAACGCCGCGCAGATGAGCACGGCGCTCGCAACTCTGGCATCCGTGTAGACTCCACGCACTTGCTCCATCAACGGCATCACTTCTGTGACCGGAACATTGGGGTCAACGCCGGCAATCGCTTTCCGAATGAGGGGCAGGGCTGCGGCCTCGGAGCCGGCCACGCGGATCGACAGGCGAGAGCCGACCATGCTGGGGTCCTGCCAGAATGAAACGTAGGCGACAGGTCGTGCTGCCTCCACCGCGCTCGGGGTTTGAGCATCCTTGACGATGCCAACGATTTGGTAAGGCTTTTCGTCGAGCAAGATGGTTCGGTCAAGGGGCAACCGGCCCGCAGATAGTTTTTGCGCGAGGGTTTCGTTGACCATCGCGACCGGCGGCGTCTCGGGGCGATCCTTGTCGCTGAAGTCTCGCCCCGCCATCAAGGGAATGCCGAGGGTTCGAAAATATGCAGGGGCAATCGGCTTGTAGCCTACCAAAGGTTCTTCCTCGGGTTTGGCATAGGTTTCAGCCGGCATTCTTTCACGGATTGTTTCCGTCACACGCCAAACCAACCCCTGTTCCTTCGCCAGGCTCACCGATTCCACGACCGGCAAGCTGCCGAGTCGCAGCAAGACGTCTCGCGTAAAAGCCTGTGCCTTAGCCGGCGAGTATTCCATGAGCTTGGGTCGCAATCTAAGACCGACGACATGAGAGAGGTTCATATCTGTCCTGGCCTCGATGCGTGCGGCACTCTGGGCCATGAGTCCGCCACCTACCAGGAGAGCGAGGGAGAGAGCGACTTGCGCCGTGATCAGTGCGGTGCGAGTTCGGTTACCGCTCGAGGGTTGATGCCCTCCGACTCCTTTCAACGCCGGTTGCAGGTCAGGTCGGCTGGTAGGCCAGGAGGACAACAGTCCGAAGAGCAAGCCAGCCACGACGATGATGAGAATCGAGTACGTAAGCACCGAGACATCCAGGCGCAGATCAAATAGATGCCGGTAACCCTCCCCGTCGACGCTGTAGAAGCCAGCCAACAGCCGGCTACTCCAAACCGAGATCGCCACCCCGAGCGCACCACCGGAGAATGCGAGTACGAGATTCTCGGTCACCAACTGGCGAACAATGCGCAATCGGTTGGCGCCAAGCGCCGCCCGCATCGCCAGTTCCTGGGCGCGTGCCTTACCGCGAACCAGCAACAACCCACCGACATTGGCGCAGACAATCAAAAGCAAGACTCCCCCAATTGCGGTCAGCAATTGGACGAACACGCGGAAGTACTTACCATTGGAAATGCCGATTGCGGGAACGACGGACGCGCTTAATCGCTGGTCGAACCCGCGGGCATTGGTTTGCAACTGTCGCAAGAGCACGGCGATCTCTGCCTGCGCCTCGGGTGCGCTCCTTCCTGCTGCCAAGCGTCCCATTAAGCCCAAAATCGTGCAGCTCGGTGCAAAACCATCACACCAGCGGTACCCAACCCGTAGCGTCATGGTCGGAATCCAAATCTCATTCGGCGTTCCTCCAATCTCCACGCCGCGAAACTGGGGCGGCATCACGCCAACGATTTCGAAGGCATGCCCGTTAATCGTCAGCATCCTGCCGAGCACATTGGGATCGCCGTCGTAGGTTCTCTTCCAGAACCCGTAGCCCACGACGGTCACGGTGTCGCGGTCAGGCACGGAGTCTTCCTCGGCGCTAAAAAAGCGTCCGAGGTAAGGCTTTAATCCGAGCAAGGTGAAGTAATTGCTGGAAACGACCGCACCTTCGACCTCGCCGGCTTCGCCATTGGCCGTCACGTAGAGCGGGGCCGTCGAGTAGTGCGCCGCCAAAGACTCGAGAGTTTTCGCGTGATCACGCAGGTAGGCATATTCGGGATAACTCAACAAACCCTCGCCGTCATTTTCGGGTGCCCGAACTCGCACCAATCGGGCGGGATCTTTCGCGGGCACGCTTCGCAAGAACAATGCATCGGTAAAGATGAAGACGGAGGTATTGGCGGCGACGCCGATGGCTATCATCAGAAGAACAATGCTGGTGAAGCCTGGGCTCTGGCGCATTTGTCGCAGTGCGTGGCGCAGGTCCTGGAGCAAACCGCTCATGACACCTCCTTACTCGTAGCGCAGCGCCACCATGGGATCGACCTTGGCCGCCCGGCGGGCGGGCAGCAAAGCCGAGGCCATCGCAACCGCCGAGGTTAGCGCCATCGCCAGCGCGAAGCTGGTGCTGTCGAGATAGCTGAGCTGATACAGCTGCGAGCGCAACAGGCGCGACACCAGCAACGACAGCGGCAAGCCGCAGGCTGCGCCGACGCCGAATATCACCAGGCTCTCGCGCACGATCATCCACAGAACGGTTTCGCGGGGCGCGCCTAACGCCATGCGGACGCCGATTTCGCCGGTTCTGCGCGCGACGCGATAGGCAAGCGTGCCGTACAATCCGCTGGCCACGAGCACAACCGCCAGAATGCCAAAGCCCAACGCGAGGCGGGTAAACAAGGTTGCAGTGACATAGGTTTCGGCAAACTGAGCCGCCTGGGTCATGGGCTTCTGCACCGGCAGGTTAGGATCGAGTTCCTGCACCGCCCGCCGCACCGCACCGAGCAAGGCCATAGGGTCACCCGCCGTGCGCACTTCGACGCTGATCTGCCCCAGCATGCCCGATTGCGACAAGGGATAGTAAACCACCGGAAGTTGGCGTTCGCGCACTCGGGCGAACTTGGTGTCCTTCACCACGCCCACGATTTCGCCCCCGGGCAGGCCACCCACCTTGTGGCCTAGGGCACCGTTCTTGAGAAACTGCCTGGCGAAGGTTTCATTCACCAGGACGACGGGCGGGCTGGAAGGTGTATCAGCTTCCGAGATATCGCGCCCCTCGAGCACGGGAGCTCCCAGCGTATGAAAGAAATCCGGGCCCACGGCGTTCTCATCGACTTCGCCATGAGCCGGCGCATCGTGACCGAGATCCACTCCATCCAGCGTGATTCCGCTAGAATTCACCCATCCCGAGCCGGGGCGAGTGCGCACCAGGGATACGGTTGCGACGCCCGGAATGGCCCTCACGCGCTCGAGCAATCGCTCATAGAATGACCAGGCTTGCCCCTTGGTCGTGACTCCTTGCGGGCTGAGATCAAAGACGAGAAGCCTTTCCGCCTGCATGCCGAGGTCTTGGCGCTGGTAGTGGAGCAGGCTTCTCACGCTCAGGCAGGACGCAACCAGCAGAGCCAGGCACATGGCGACCTGCATCCCCACCGTGAGATTTCCGGCGCGCCTCCGAGTACGGCCGAAACTGGTGGAAGAGCTGCCTCGGAGCTCCTGTTCGATCGAAATCTCGAGCGTGCTCCCAAGCGGCACCAGCCCGAACACGAATGCGGTGAGGGTCGCGATGGCCAGAGTGAACAGTAGAACGTGGACGTCGGGGGCGAGGCCCGCGTCAATCCTGGCCCAAATGGCGAGAGTTCGCGTGGCCCCGATTGCCAGGGCCCATCCCAGCAGAGCGCCGGCTGCAACCAGCAGCGCACTCTCGGCCAGCAGTTGCCGGAACATGCGAGAGGCGCGGGCCCCAATCGCCATCCGCACCGCGAACTCGCGTTGACGGGCCGCATTTTTGGCAAGAATCAGCAAAGCGACGTTGGTGCAAGCAATCAAGAGCACCAGGCCGACCAGCGCCATCATGATCTCAATCGGCTGGCGATAGTTATCGGCATAGTCGCCGATGCCGCGAATGGGTTCGAACCCGAGATGGGCGGGCCAGACTTTGGGATCGAGAACTCCTAAAGGCTCGGTCGCCGCCTGCCAAAACACGGGCTGCAGCGCCGCGATGGCCTGTTGGGGAGTGATTCCCGGCCGCAGCCGCGCCGCCATGGGCAGTGCCCACCATTTTCGAGAGCCATAGAGCGTGTGCTCGGTCGCGGGCACGCCCCAGGCATTCAACTCGGGCCGGCTTTCGAGAGGAATCCAGAAATCCACCGCCTGGGCTGGATCCACGCCGTAGAATCCGGGCGCGGTGACTCCAAGGATGGTGAAGGGAAGGCCTTTGATAAACAGAGTCTGTCCCACGATCGCAGGATTGCGCGAGAAGGACTCGGTCCAGAAGCCATAGCTCAAGACCACAACCGGGTTGTGATTCGTTTCATCGGCGTCGGTGAATCCCAAGCCGCGAATCATGTGAACGCCCAAACCGGAAAAGTAATTCCCGCTGACTTCTTCCCCGGCTTTTTCGACCGGAATATCGCTGTAGCGGACGGGCACTTTGGCGTAGCCCAGAGGAACGTGAGCCACCAGATCGCTGAAGATACGCTTCTGCTGCCGCAATGCCTCGAAGACGGGAAGAGAAAACGATGTATTGCCGCGCCCCGTGCCATCGCTGTTCGGCGGCTGCGTGCCCCCATTCACCAGCACAACTTCATAGACGTGCTCCGGGTCGTCGACGGGGAGCATCTTGAGCAGAAGAGCGTTCAGGGTGCTGAATACCGCGGTGTTCGCTCCGACGCCGAGCGCTAGAGTGAGGACAGCGGCCGAAGTAAATCCCGGCGTTCTGCGTAACTGCCGCAGGGCGTAACGAAGGTCCTGCATGAAGATTTTCATGAGTGATGCCCTCATTCCTGTCGCAGCGCCATCATCGGGTCGACTTGGGTGGCACGGCGTGCCGGGATCCAGCTTGCCAGCAATGCGACGAGGATCAATAAGATGGGAGCTGCCGCCAATGTAACGGGATCGAGCGGTCGAACCCCAAACAACAAAGTTGCCATGAAGCGGGTTAAAAGCACGGCCGCGCAAAGACCGATCGCGACACCGCATGCTGCGAGCTTTGTGGCCTCGGAAAGGACCAGTCGCAAGATATCCTGCGGGCGGGCTCCGAGGGCTGTCCGAATACCGATCTCTTGCCTGCGCTGTGCCACCAAGTAGTGCATCAGTCCGAGAATTCCTAACCCAGCCAGGCTAAGAGCGACGGCCGAGAATGCTCCGAGGAGCGAAGCTTCAAAGTGCCGAGGAGAGAGTTGCTCGTCGAGTTCCTGCTCGAGTGTGGTGACGCCGGAGAGAATCGCAGCCTTGCTCAATCCCCGGACCGAGCTTCGCAGTTCACTCGCAAGGACTCGGGGATCGCCCTTTGTCCGTACAATCACGGACCCCGTCCGATCGCCGTCCAGGTTTTGGGTTGCGGGCATGAACACATGCGGAATTGGGCTTTTCTCGAGACCGCTTCGCCGCATGTCACCGACGATGCCGACCACCGTGAGCCAGTCATCATTCTGGCCGCGCGTGTCCTGGCCCTTGAAGTGCTTGCCTACGGGATCCTCCTTGGGCCAGTACCTTCTCACCATGCTCTCGTCGATGATCGCGACCAGGCTCGAATGCGGTCCATCCGCGAGGGTGAAATAACGACCCCGCAAGAGAGGTGCTCCCATAGCCTGGAAATAATCCCCCCGCACGGATACCCATACGAGTGGGGTCCAGCGCTCCCTTGGCTCCGGAGTTCGACCTTCGAGCGCACGCAGGCCAAGGTTGTTGATGTTCCAAAGCTCAAACAGTGTGCCCACTTCGCCTACGGCTTGAACTCCGGGCAACTCTCGCACCCGCTCAAGGACGGCATCGTAAAACGCATGGTTTGCCTGACCCGTAGCGGACGGCAATTCCACGTTCATGGTTAGAACATCGTGAGGTTCAAAGCCCGGAGCAACCGCTCGCAAGGCGAGGAAACTCCGCACCAGAAGTCCCGCGCCCGCCAGAAGCACGACCGCCAGCGCAAACTCGGTCACCACCAGCGCGGAGCGAATACCCCGGAGCGAATATCCAACCCAGGCGATGCCGCTTCTTAGGGACTCCAGGGAACGATTTCGCGACAACTTCCAGGCCGGGGCAAGACCGAACGCCATCGCTGCCAGCAGGGAGACGGCGGCGGTGAACGTCAAGACACCGCCATCCACCCTTGTCTCTTCAATCCTGTCAATCCCAGGCGGTGCAAAGGAAATCAGGGTGCGCACGCTCGCCGATGCCAGCAACAAGCCTGCAGTACCAGCCAGCAGCCCCAGGACCGCGCTTTCCGTTAGAAGCTGGCGCAACAAGTGGCCCCGCCCCGCGCCGAGGGCAGCGCGTATGGCGATCTCTCGCCCTCGCGAGGCGTTGCGGGCCAACACCAGATTCGCAACGTTGCTGCATGAGATCAGGAGCACGAACACCACGGCGATAAAGAAAACCAGCAGGGCGACACGCGTGTTCCCCTTCAAAGTCACACGCAGGGGAGCGACGGTAATTCCCGGACCTCGATTCGGATCCGCATCGGCTTGGGACAACTGCGAGAAAATCGTGCTGAGCTCTACTTGCGTCCGAGCCAAATCTGCGTCCTTCGCCAATCGCCCCACCGCCTGCCATCGTTCGTAAAAGTAGCGGCCGTGGTGAGGATCGTACTTGGTCGGTGACGGATCGTCCCAGGAGTCGTTGGTAGTGATCGGGGTCCAGAACTGTTGGTCTCGCCCAGGAAATCGGAAGGTGGCTGGCATCACTCCGATGATTTGATAACTTGCGCGGTTGATCTCGAGCTTTGCCCCGATCGTGTCTGGAGAGGCTCCAAAGCGCCTGGTCCAGAGTCCATAACTTAGGACCACAACGTGTTCTCGCCGGTCTTCCTCGGCGGACGTGAAGACCCGGCCGAGTGCCGGACCTGTGCCCATCACGGAAAACAGATTGGACGATACGAAAGCGCCTTGCACGGACTCCGGTTCGGTTCCGCCGGTTAGGGTGACCCGCGAAAAGCCGCTGTCGCGATAGTAGAACGCGATATCCGAAAAACTGTGGCTCTCTGACCGCAGAGAATCTATGTCCTTGAGGAGAAATCCGCCCCCTTGTGGATCTTCGGAATCCGAAGTAAGGAGTGCGAGTTTTTCCGCATTGCGATAGGGCAGCGGGCGCAGCATGACTGCCTCGATCACGCTGAAAACGGCAGTGTTCGCCCCGATTCCGACGGCCAAAGTAAGAACCACCACGGCGGCAAACGCCGGGGCTCTCGACAATCGGCGAAAGGTGTACCGCAAATCTTGGATCAGTCCGTGCATTTCACTCGTACCGCAACGCCACCATGGGCTCGATCTTGGCCGCGCGGTATGCCGGGACGAAGCTGGCGACCAGCCCAACCACCGCCAACAGCGCGACCACGCTTAGGAATGTGATGGGGTCGATTGCGCTGATGCCGTAGAGCAAGCTTTCGAACAGCCGCGTTAGGCCGAGCGTTGCTGCCAGTCCCAACCCCGAACCCGTAAGCGCCAGCCGCGCTCCCCTGCTGAGGATAGAACGGAGCACCTCCCAGGGCCTTGCACCCAATGCCATACGGAGTCCGATCTCGCCGGTTTGCTGCGCGACCACGTACGCCAGGACGCCGTAAATTCCGATTCCGGCAAGCAAAAGAGCCAACCCCGCGAGGGCTCCAACGAGGACCGTGTTAAATTTCGGGGCAGCGAACGATCGATGAACCACCTCCGTCATCACGCGCACGTTGGTGACGGCCAAATCGGGATCAAGCGAATGGACGGCGTTGATCACAGCGGCGGTCAGCGACGCGGGCTCCACTTGCGTGCGCACGGCAAAATTCATGGTGTGCCAGTCGCCGAAGGGGTCTTCCTCGAGGAAAGGACCAGACAGTTGGTTATAAGGTCGATAGACGTGGGGCGAGATGGGAGTCTGGATCGGACCTTGGTTGACATCAGCTACTACTCCCACGACAGTTTGCCACGGGGCATAGACTCCCCAACGGATATGTCTGCCAATCGCGTTTTGTCCCGGCCAGAACTTTCGTGCCGTACCCAGACTTACGATGGCCACGGGCTCGGAATCGATCCGGTCTTGGGGCGTAAACCATCTGCCCTGAAGCAGAGGAATGCCCAAGCTTGGGAAATAGTCTCTCAGGATCCATGACTGGCAGATGGCCTGCGGGGTTCCGGTTGCGGCGTTGGCGGTGCCTTCTACGTTGATCGAAACCATCTCGCGCCCGCCGAGAGGCAAGTCATTTGAGAGTCCGGCAGCCTCGACCCCGGCATAACTGAGCAGGACAACGTTGTGGCCGGGCGCGTCTTCCTCCTCCGTGAAAGTCCTGCCAAGCGCTGGCCGCGCTCCCAGCATGGGAAAGAGTGAGGAGGAGACGCGCGCCGCAATCACCCGCTCCGGTTGGTCATGGC
>DASPVV010000209.1:0-10194 GCA_035622175.1 Terriglobales bacterium
GCGCATCGTTAAACTTATGGTGCTGGTAAACAGCACCCCAGCATTCACAGAACAGCACCTGGTGGCCAATGGCGCTTCGGAGCTCTTCGGAGAGGTATTTGGCGATACGGGAAAGCATGTTCGCAGCGCCTTCGGGGTCGCTCAGATTCCTTTTGGATCGTGTGTAGAAATCGAACTCGTCGCGGAAGTCTGATGACCCAGGGAGAAGTGCGCCGGGAACACATTGAGCGGAGAGCGAACGAGTACTAGAAAGCAGAAACCCATGAGGGTCGTCGAAATTCGCGACAAGTTCGGCGTGGACTCGTTGAAGCTCACGGAGCGACCCGATCCGGTCCCAGGGCCGGGGCAAGTCGTACTTAAGATGAACGCATTCTCCATCAACTATCGTGACCTCTTCGTGGTTAACGGTGTCGGCCGATGGGAACCCCCTTTCGGACGAATCCCCTTATCTGACGGCGTGGGTATCGTTGCCGCCACGGGAAACTGCGTGTCCCGGGTGAAGGTTGGGGATCGCGTTGCGCCCATTTTCTATCCGAAATGGCTGGGAGAAGGAGCCACATCCGAAAAGACGACGGAGGCCTTGGGCGGCGCAGCCGCAGATGGGGTCCTCGCGGAATACAAGCTCCTTGACGAGAGCAGCCTCGTGCATGTGCCCGCGCATCTGACCGATGAAGAAGCATCCACACTGCCTTGCGCTGGCGTAACCGCGTGGAATGCGCTTCGCACCTTCGCGGATATCAGGCCTGGTGACTTCGTGGTCGTACTGGGCACAGGAGGTGTGTCGATTTTTGCCCTGCAGTTTGCGAAGCTACGTGGAGCGCGGGTGATCGCTACGTCGAGCAGCGATCAAAAACTCGCGCGCGCGGAGATGCTTGGTGCTAGTGGTCTCGTCAACTACAAGACTACGCCTGGCTGGCCAAGAGCTGTCGAGGAGATGACGGACGGCGCCGGAGCGGATTGCGTCGTGGACACAGTCGGAGACTTGAAGCAATCGATCGCCGCCGTGCGGGTCGGAGGTAGGGTTGCTTTCGTCGGACTTCTTATCGGTATGACTTCGGAAGTCGACCTCGTCACGTTCATGGGAAAGTCTGCTCGTGTGGAGGCGGTCGACGTGGGCTCGCGGGAGATGTTCGAGGCGATGAACAAGGTGATTGAATTTCACGCTATGCGGCCGGTGATAGATCGCGTCTTTGATTTCACCAATCTGCGCGACGCTCTCAATTACCTGTCCGAGGGTCGGCACATTGGAAAAGTCTGCCTGCGATTCTGCTGAAGTAGGTCAATTGGGAGATTCCAAGTCCGATTCAAAGAGGCTGCTACACACGGAAACTGCAAGCTTAGCGATGAAAGGATGAAGTCTCGATGAAGGCCATTAACGTAAGAGAATTTGGCGGCCCCGAAGTCCTGAAACTGGAAGACGTGCCTGACCCTCGCCCACCCCAATCGGGGGAAGTCTTGATTCGTGTGAATGCTTCGGGGGTGAATCCCTACGATACCTACATGCGATCCGGCTCTTACGGATCTGGGAATCCAGCCTGCCCTTTACGCCAGGCTCCGATGCTGCTGGGATTGTCGAATCGGCAGGTGCGGACGTGGACCTGGTGCAAGGGCCAGTGGCGGGGTCGGGCTAGCTACAGTTCAGTTGGCGCGGGCCGCGGGCATGAAGATCATCGGCACGGCGGGAACGGATGAAGGCCTGCAACTAGTAAAGAATGAGGGCGCGCATCAGGTGGTCAATCACCGCTCTCCGGATTATCAAAAGCAGATCGTTGCCTTCACCAACGGAGCCGGCGTCGATGTGATTCTCGAAATGCTGGCGAACGTAAACCTTGCTCACGATCTGAAATTGTTGGCCTTTCGTGGCCGGGTTGTCGTGGTGGGTAGTAGAGGAAACGTCGAAATTAATCCGCGGGACATCATGACACGTGAGGCGGCCGTATTCGGAGTTTTTCTCTGGAGGATACCCCTGGCGGGGGCGTCGGAGATACAAGCTGCTCTGCAATCAGGATTGGAGAATGGAACACGGCGTCCAATGATTGCCTCAGAGTTGCCTTTAGGCTCGGCTCCTGAAGCCCACCGGCGAGTCATGGAGCCTGGAGCACGGGGAAAGATCGTCCTCATCCCCTGACTACCATGGGTGATTATCGTGGGTCGGACAGAAGATGGGAATGCACTACCGAAATTAGTACTCCTATCGACATTTAGCAAATATACGAATTATGATAACTCCTTATGCGGCTGCCAAACATAATCTAATGACTTTTTCCGAAATGCGGTGCGTCTAATTGGAGATGCGCAAACGTGCTGGCATACACACGATTCCGACGCCCCGCAATGGCTTGATCGAAGCAAGTCGCAACAGGTTGGATTCAGTCTCATCGCGGGCATAAGAGCCCGCTGGAAGGGATTCTGATGACCACATTATTACAGGACGTGCGATATGGACTGCAGCTGCTTTTGAAAAGTCCCGGTTTCACCATCGTAGCGATGCTTTCCCTGGCATTGGGAGTGGGCGCGAATACGGCGATTTTTAGCATCGTGAATGCGGTCTTGTTACGTTCGCTTCCTTTTTCGCACCCGGACCGGTTAGTGAAGATTGTGGCCAATAATAGGGGGGTGGGAGCGCGGGATATTGGGTTTTCCGTTCCAGAACTGGACGATCTCAGAACAAGGGCGGGCGTCTTTGACCAGGTGACCGCAGTCTGGCCAACCGACGCGAACCTGACCGGCGCACAGCGCCCTCAGCGCCTCGAGGTGCTCGCCGTCAGTCCTAACTATTTTTCTATGCTCGGCGTCTCCGCGCACATCGGGCGGGCGTTTGGCCCGGGCGACGAGCAGCAGGGTTTCGCGGAAGCCGTGGTCATTAGCGATAGTTTCTGGTCCAGTGGCTTCGGCCGAGACCCTTTAGTTCTCGGCCGAAAGCTGCAACTGGATAACGATCCCTACACGATTGTCGGCGTTCTTGCGCCCGGATTCCGCCATCCAGGCAGCACGATCGCTACTGATGTTGAAATGTGGATAACGGCGGGATTCAAGGCCGATCCCTTCCCGAAACCTAATCGCAGCCTGCGCTTCTTGCCTGGAGCGATCGGGCTTTTGAAGCCTGGAATCAGCCTGGAGCAGGCGCAAGCGCGGTTGAATGCTTTCACGACCCAGCTGCGGGCGGAATACGCCACCGACTATCCCGCCGGGTCTGATTGGTCCATTGAGGCTGAATCACTGCAAGAGTCGCTGGTGGGCAATGACCGGCCCATGTTGTTGGTGCTGATGGGTGCGGTGGTACTGATTATTCTCTTGGCCTCGGTTAACGTCGCCAATCTTCTTCTGGCTCGGGCTTCCGGGAGACAACGGGAGATGGCCGTGCGGCTGGCCCTAGGGGCAAGCCGGGGGCGCATGATTCGGCAGTTGCTCACCGAGTCGGTGATTCTATCTCTGCTCTCCGGTGTTGTTGGTGTGCTGACTGCAATGGCAGCTTTACATTTTGTAAAGTTTCTTCCCGCGAGAATCCCCCGGCTCGCGGAAGTACAGGTGGACTGGACGGTTCTGGGTTTCGCCTTGTTGGTTTCCCTTCTTGCCGGGCTGGGGTTCGGATTGGTCCCGGCCCTGCAATCCTCGAAAGCAGAAATTGCTCTAGCCATCCGGGAAGGAGCCCGAGGCTCCGGCACCAGTGGTAAGACCAACCGCTTGCGCGGTCTGCTGATCGCCTCGGAATCCGCGCTGGCAGTGGTGTTGATGGTGGCATCGGGTCTGCTCTTGCGCACGTTTTGGGGACTGCTTCAGGAAAATCCCGGTTTCAATCCATCAAGAATTGTCGCTGCCAATCTCTGGCTTCCCGTGCCCAACAATCCTGACATGGATCGCTACGCCAAGCCCGAAAGTTTGAACTCTTTCATGCGGGAGGCTTTGCGCCGCGTGCGCGCTATCCCCGGAGTTGGCCTCGCTTCCATGACCACTGATTTACCAGTCACCCACTTGTCGCGGCGACGCCTCGTAAATATTGAGGACCGTCCGGAAGAATCTGGCAAAGGTCTGTTTTCTGAAGTTACCTGTGTGACTCCTGAGTATTTCAAGGTGTTACAGGCTCAGCTGATACGCGGACGTCATTTCGCGGAAGACGATGATATCGGCAAACAGCCGGTGGTCATCGTCGATGAAACCACGGCTCGTACTTTCTGGCCGGACCGCGATCCCATTGGCCGCCGTTTGAGCTTCATTTGGAGCGTTAGGGGCGCAGCCAACCCGCCGTGGTCGACCGTAGTTGGAGTGATCGCGGACATCAAGAACGATGGTCTCGATCAATCCGGAAGCCCCCACATCTACTCACCAACCTACCAGGTGCCACGAATCCGGAATTTGAGCGTGACCGTCCAAACATCGTTATCTGCTTCCAGCCTGGAACCGCTCATACGCCGTGAGATACAGGCAGTCGATCCAGATCTGCCGGTATTCAACGTGCGCACTATGAATGAGATCATCAACGGTTCTCTGGCTTCGCGCCGCTTCTCCGCTGAATTAGTGGGGGTATTTGCCGTGGTCGCGCTTCTGTTGGCGTCGGTGGGAATTTACGGCCTGTTGGCCTACATGGTAGGCCAGCGGGCGCACGAGATTGGAGTGCGCATGGCGCTGGGAGCCATGCCCTCGACCATCGGAACAATGATTGTGAGCCGGGGCGTGGGTCTGGCCGGCATCGGAGTGGGGACCGGTTTGCTCCTGTCGGGGATCATGGCCCCGCTGATTTCCAGTTTGCTGTACGGAGTTCGGCCTATTGATCCGGAAGTGTTTGTCGCCGTGCCATTGATCCTCATGGTGGTTGTACTCTTGGCGAGCTACATCCCGGCGCGGCGTGCGGCCAGGGTGAATCCGATCGTTGCCTTGCGCGAGAGTTGAAACAAGCGGGATAAGAGAGTTGCCGGGCAAGGGTCCGTGGATAAAATTCGGGGCCGTCCGCTTGATGCCTTTGAGATTTCGGACTGGCGCCGGCCTCTCATTTGCGTCCGTCCAACCGCATTGTGGCTTCGGCCACTGGCGTGACGTGGCCGCCGACTTCGATACCGTCGGCACCGTCCTGACCCACGACATGAACGTGCAGAATGCTGCGGCGTCCCATTCTTACGCCTAGGCTGCGGGGCGCAAATATTTCTGCACCATGACGGACGCGGACAGCGGCTTTTTGCCTCTCAGCTTCACGCTGAAAAACACGTAGTCGCTCTCCTTGGCATACTTTGCTGTCAGCGCTGGGGTGATTCCCGTGAAATGGAAGGGACGCTTCGGCTTCACAACTTTCGCCATTCGCTGGCAACTGCACTGGTGAAGTTGAAAGTCGATCCAAAAACTTTTCAAGGTGTGCTGCGTCACGAGGACTCGGCACAACCATGGAACTCTATGCGCAGTCCGACATGGAATCCATGGTATCGAAGTTGGAGTATGGGAGACCGCACCTACACGCGTGTGACGCGCTGCCGCCCTATCGCTCCTCCACCAACAACAATTGATCAAGTCCTGAAGCAGTGCATTGACGCCAATGCCGCGCTGACGGTGATGCTCGCGCAGGCCACGGCTGGAATGACGCAGATGGCGCGGAGACTGGCGGATGTGGAACACCGGGTGGCAATCCTGCAGCGTGTGATAGAGGAGCTGTGAAATGCAGACGTTCAACAATGACGGAGAATTGGTCGGCGAGATCAACGGCGCCATCACCGACAGCGGTGAGCACATTGTCACAAACACAGCCTATTACGGGGCCAAAGTGGTCACGCAACACATCACCATCCGCGACGACCAGGGAAAAATTCGCACCGTCAACGTGATTGGCGGAAAACTGTTGCCCTAACCCTGAACGCCGGAGGAGACCAAGGGTGAGAGCCGCCATTTACGCCCGAGTGAGCACCACAAACGGTCAAAGTCCTGAAATGCAGCTGGCCGAGTTGCGTGAGTACGCTTCCCGACGCGGATGGGAGGTGTTTAGGGAGTACGTTGATAACGGTGTATCGGGAGCGAAGGAATCACGCCCCGAATTGAATCGCCTTATGGCCGATGCCCATAGGCGACACTTCGACTTGGTGCTGTGCTGGAAAATTGAGCGCTTCGGTCGCTCGCTGAAACATCTTGTCAACGCTCTCGCGGACCTCGACTCTTACGGCATTGCTTTTGTCAGCCTCCGCGACAATCTCGACCTCTCGATGCCGTCCGGCAGGCTTATGTTTCAGATCATTGGTGCGATGGCCGAATTCGAGCGCTCGCTGATCCAAGAGAGAGTGAAGGCCGGATTACGCAACGCGAAACTCAAAGGTAAGACCTTGGGACGTCCGCCACTGACTCTGGATCGCGGCCGGATTGCGCGCCTCCGAGGTTCAGGTGCATCAATCCGCGAGATCTCGTCGCAATTGGAGGTATCGACCGCGACGGTCCACAAGGTGCTCCGGCAGAGTTAGCTGTGAGAGCCAAGACTTGAGCTTGCATAGCCCGCTGTCTGGTTAACCATCTCCGAAACTTCTATTGCAGCTTCGCGTACTCGGCTTTAGCTTGCTTCAGAACGGGAATGTCGGGGTCGGCGTCTTTCCAGAGGGCGAAGAAATCCTGGTACGCCGAGCGGGCCTTTCCGGTATCGCCGGCGAGCGACCAAGCGCGGGCCAGGCCTACGTAAGAGAGCGCGTAGAGGGGAAACGCGGCCCCCAAGGAGCGGTACTCGAGAATCCGTTGGAACTCGGCAGCGGCTTCCTTGCCCTGGTGACCACGAAGGTACACCACGCCCCGGACATACGCTGGGATGAATCCGAAGAACGGAGCCAAATCAAAGCGGGCGGCTGGTTGCAAGGCTTGGATGGCTGCCGCGGTATTCCCCCGAAGTGATTGCAATAGCCCCTCCACCGACGGACCATATATGCCATTCACCTGAAAGTCGGAAGGATAGCCACGCTTGAGGTCACCGATTAAGGTTTCCGCTCCGATGACGTCGCCTGCCAGGGCCAGGGCCAGCGCCCCCGTTGGGAGATTTACTCGCGTATGCGAGAGCGTCTGACTGGCTACAACCTGTTGATGCGCGGTTCCGGCGTTGCCCGCTGCTGCTTCTATCAAAGCTAAGTGTGCGGCTGCACCGGCACTGCTTTCCTGGAAATTGTTCCTTTTGAAAATCTCCTGGCTCTGCGCGGTGAGTTCACGAGCCTTTCTGATCTTACCTAGGCGGGCGTATCTTCCAGCAGCGAAACCGAGCAGTCCCGCTCCCTCAAACCTGCCAGAGGCCCATTGAAGCTGGCGCTCAGCGCCGGCATTGTCTCCTAGAGCGGCATAGGTCCAGTACAGACTGAAGTGAAGTCCAGGGTTTTCGGAATCATTCGCGAAGGCACTTTCGAGGAAAGTTTTTGCTTCGTCCGGGCGGTTGAGGCCTAAATACCCACACGTTATTGCCCCGTAGCCGCCTCTAGCATGCGCATTGAGGCGGAGGGCTTCCATTCCGAGCTGAACTCCTTTCTCGAATTGGCCGAGAAAAAAACAGTAACTCACCGCCAAATCGTTCACTGGATTGTCTTCGCGAGGATAAGTTTGGTGAAATAGCTCTTCAATTTGATTTTCCTTGTCCAAGTCTCCCGTAACCATCCAGTGATAGTTTGAGTCGAGGTTGAACTTCTCACGGTCGCTCACGCGGTCGCGTAGGGTATAAGCCTTTTTCATGTACTCGACGCTTCGTTGTTCATCATTTTCGTCTGCATAGATGGTCGCGAGCCCCCTATATGCGAAGGCGAAATTGGGATCGAACTGGATAGCGCGCTCGTAAAGGGGAATGGCCCGCAAATCCTGGCCCATGTCATTCAGTGCACTAGCCTGAGAATAAGCGTTCAGTGCCTCGAGGGAGGTCGTAGTGACCTCGTCAATCGGCTTATCAAACTTCTGAATGGACGCTAGGGACTCACCGAGCTTAGCACGTAACCTAGTGGCAGCGTTGCTCAAGGCGGACAGAACTTTTTCTTTACCGATAGCGGTCACCTGATCGCGAGTCAGCGGTTCGCCCGTACGGCAGTTCACCGCATCTAACGAAAGTACATACTGTGTTCCAAGTGCAGAGATCGCGCCGTTCAGCACCGCTTTAATGTTTTCTCTTTGGCACAGTTCGCGAGCTGTTGCACCGGTTACACGCTCGTCCGGCGAATGCCCCATCAGTTGCAATGTCTCGCGCACCCGATTGTCGGGGAAGATGTAGAGAAATGGGGACTGCTGGAGTTGGACGGCAAGAGCCTGTTTTAAGGCGCCGTCGAAAACCGGGTCCCCGGTCGTGTTAACGAAATCTGCGAGCAGAACGGTGTCTTTTTCGGTAAGCAAGGCTGCCTTTGTAGAGCGCCAATAAAAAACCGAGGCACCGACAGCGATGACGACTAACGAAACCAGTGTCAGGGACTTCCAGTGACGCAGAGAAGGTCGTTCGGTCTTCGCCGCCGGCATCGGCGGAGGAACACTCTGCTGGGTGGACGCGGGTGGCTGGACGGCGGCGGGTAGCGGGGCGGAAGCAGGAACTGCTTGGTCGGCGAGCGGGTGCATCTGGGCAGTACGGCCAGAATCAGTGTCGCGCTTGAGGCGCTGCAGATCGGTGCGCACATCAGCCGCGTGCTGGTAGCGCAGATTGCGATCCTTCTCCAACGCCTTGTTAATGATTCGTTCCAAGTCGGTCGGTACATCGGGATTGACTCGTATCGGAGGAATTGCCGTCCGATTCAGGATAGAGTCGAAGACTACTCCCGTGCTTTCCCCTCGGAAGGGCAATTGCCCGGTCGCCATTTCATAGAGCACGGCTCCGAACGAGAACAAGTCCGTTCGCGCGTCCAATTCCTTGGCACGGACTTGTTCTGGTGACATGTAGGCAATGGTTCCGACTGCCGTGCCCGGACTCGTCAGGTGTTCTTCCAGCGTCACGGTCGATTGAGCTGATGCCCCGTCGTTTCCCACGTTGCCTAGAACGGGCACAACTTTCGCCAAGCCAAAATCCAAAACCTTGGCATGCCCACGTTTCGTTACGAAGATGTTCGCGGGCTTGATGTCGCGGTGAACAATCCCCGCTGAGTGAGCGGCGTCCAGTGCATCTGCAATCTCAATGCCCAGCGACAGCACCGTTTCGATCTCTAAAGGCTTTCCGGCGATGCGGTGCTTCAACGTCAAACCATCCAGAAATTCCATCACTATGAAAGACTGGCCCTCATGTTTACCAATCTCGTAGATCGTGCAAATGTTGGGATGGTTCAAAGCGGAAGCGGCGCGAGCCTCACGTCGGAAGCGTTCCAATGACTGAGGGTTTTGGGCTAAGTCGTCGGGCAGGAATTTTAGTGCGACGAAGCGCCCAAGTTCAGTGTCCTCGGCCTTGTAGACCACACCCATGCCCCCGCCGCCCAGCTTTTCGATAACGCGGTAGTGTGAGATGGTTTGGCCGATCATTGGACTGAAATCTTAGGACTGAAGATGGGGCGAGTCAATAAAGGTGCGACACGTCCTGCTGCGCCCGTTGGCGCAACACGGTAATGCTCAAAATCGGGGGTGTCACGTGCACGTTGGGCAAAACCGGAGCGGCAAGCGTTAGCAAAACCCCAGACTCAGCCCCGACCCTCGATGCAGCCAAGTCCCTGATTCTTCGTGTCGCAGGTTTAGGCCGATTCCGTAAACAAAACTGATGTTTTTCATACGCCCTGAGGCGAAACAACCGGGCGTCCCCGTCGGATTGTCGACGAAATACTGCACTTGCGCTCTGAGGGAGCAAGCCTTCGGCAGATTGCGGCGAAGCTGGGTGTGGGCTACGGCACGGTGCGCCTGCGCCTCTAGCAGTGTTCCAATTCGCAAGAAGTCGTTGAATGAGCCTGCAATTTCCTTGCAGATGGGAGAATAAACGGCGCACACTTGCGCTATCGCCTGATCTATAAGAGGGGATGTCAAGAACATTTTGTTCCCTCGACCGGAAGTAGAGGAAGCGTTCTTGACTTCCAGCCCCCTGGTCCCCTATTAGAGGGTTTTTAGGTTTTTGCCTCTCAGTTCTTTCCTGGTTCCATCTCAGTTGCATCTTTATCGAGTAGCGACGACGCCGATCAGTTCCTGGAGCTGAACAAGCCGTACCGGTTGCCTGGTTGGCAACACATAGATCTATCTGAGGCTCGTGGCCTACAGCTTTTTCGGGTTGTCCGAGAGGGTATAGGGATAACACAGAGGCTAGCTGCCCAGGGG
>DASPVV010000210.1:0-17986 GCA_035622175.1 Terriglobales bacterium
CACCTATGTCATCACCTTGGATGCGATTGATGCGCACAGCCAACAACTCATTGCGCGGCAGCAAGTCGAGGCAAACAACAAGGATCAAGTGGTCGCTGCCCTGGGCAAAGCAGGCTCGCAGTTGCGAAAACGGCTTGGCGAGAGTCTAAGCTCTCTCCAAAAATTTGACGCGCCCCTCGACCTTGCCACCACCAGTTCGCTCGAGGCTTTGCAAGCCTACCGCTCCGGGCTTACCCTCTACCGCTCCGGAAAGCGTCGCGAAGCGATCCCGTTTTTCGAAAGAGCTGTCGAACTCGACCCTCAGTTTTGCTCCGCCTACGACCTGCTCGGCAGAGCGCAACACAGCATAGGCGATAGCCAGGAGGCGACGGTCAATTTCAAGCGAGCCTTCGCGCTCAAGGATGGCCGCCTTACGCAGGAGGAAAATTTTCAAACTACCGCGCTCTACTATTCGGCCATTACCGGCAATCTAGAAAAATTAGCCCCGGTCGTCCTTTTGTACCGCCAAGTCTACCCGCGCAGCGTGGATGCCGCCAATCTCCTAGGTATCACCTACGCCCAGATGGGCAAAACGGCCGAAGCCCTACAAGAGTTCCAGTGGGCCATCGCTCATTCTCCTGTGCCTTCCGCTCAGTACAATTCCAACGCCAGCCAGGCTCTGATTATCCTTGGCCGCTTTGACGATGCCAAAAAACTGCTCGACCAATGGCACCAACAGGGCTCCTTCACTCCGTTTCAGTTGAAGTTGCGTTACCGCCTCGCTTCCATCGAGCACGATACCGCTACCATGGAGCAGCTTGCTCGCGAAACTTCCGTCGACGATTCGCCCTGGGTCCGTCTCCAAATGCAGATGGCATTCCTTCGCGGCGACGTCGCGACAATTCGCACCCTCAGCGACGCTCTGGTCAGTCGCCAGAGGAAGGCCAACCACATGGAAAACGTTGCCGATGAGCTCGCCTACCACGCCGGGGAGGAGGCCTATCTTGGGAACTATGACTTAGCCCGCAAGCTGTGCGCGCAGGCCGCCGAAGCCGGGAATACTTCCGGACTTTTTTCGTGCGCCCGCGCTCTCGGGCAGGCCGGGGACACATCCCGCGCGGAGGCACTCGCCGCGAAACTGAACGAGCTGTCCCCCGAAAATCCTTTTGAGCAGAAGGTTTTGCTTCCCATCCTTTACTCCACTATCCAGCGAACGCGGGGAAATCTTAGGGCCGCAGTGGACTTACTCTCGCCCATCACGGGTCCGAATGTCGTGCTCTTCTACAATCGAGCTTGCGCCTATATGGCCGCGGGAGATCAGGCCAAGGCTATTGCCGACTTCCAGAGCGTCATTGACAATCCGGGTTTGCCGGACTGGGAACCCTTTAAGCCGCTTTCCCAGCTCGGTCTGGCGCAGGCCTACGCGAAGCAAGGCGACTCCGAACGCAGCCGCAAAGCCTACGATGATTTCTTTACAACTTGGAAGGACGCAGACCCTACAATCCCGATACTTCGTCAAGCCAAAGCCGAATACAGGAAACTCACCACACCCGCACCTGCTGCTGTTTCACCACTAGGGGCACAGCGATAGCCTCGTTTTCCGTGGTACTAACTCGATAGAATCGCCGCGCGGGCCTTGTTGCCGGACAGGGATGAGTTGCGAGTCAAAACCGTATACGGACGGCTGGCCTATAGGGTCGGCCAAAGATCCCGCGAGATCGGACTTCGGATGGCGTTAGGCGCTGGCCAAACCGACGTGCAACTGATCTTAAAAAGGGAGATCGTCCCTGCCGGCGTCGGGATTGTGGCGAGTGTGCTGTTCTCTGCATCCACAGCCTCGATGATGGCCGCTTTCCTCTACCGCGTTCGGCCGCATGATCCAGGCGTATTCCTGGCCGTGCCCTTGCTGTTACTGACCGTCGCTGTTTTGGCCAGCTACCTTCCCGCGCGGCGAGCGGCCAGGATGGACCCCGTGGTTGCGCCGCGCCAGGCCTGAGAAGCTGACCCGAGTCAGCCGGATAGCCGCTTAGAGAGACAATCTCAGGTGGAACGACTTAGGTTGGGTCAGCGCCGCGTACCCCAGCCGCGAAAGGGTGCAGCCATGTCCGGAGTCCTTCACGCCGGTCCAGGCCAGCGTGGGATCCAAGTAATCGCAGCGATTCATGAACCAAGTGCCGGTTTCTATCTGATTGCCAATCCCGACGGCGGCGTCGAGGTCCGAGGTCCAGATGGAGGCGGTTAAGCCGTAGTGGCTATCATTCATCAGGTGTATGGCCTCGGCATCGTCTCGCACTCGCATGAGTGGTGCCACCGGTCCGAAGGTTTCTTCCCTCATGGCACGCATTCCGTGATTGACGTCCACCAGAACCTGCGGGGCAAGATACGGCGTGCCGTCCTTACTTTGGGGAAACCTTCGACTGTCAATTAAAGGCCTGGCTCCTTGGGAAATCGCTTCCGCTACCTTTTCCCGAATCGAGGCAGCCGCCCGTTCATGAACAACCGGTCCCAAGGTGGTCTCCGGATGGAGCGGATTATCCAACACGTATCGGTAGGTGAGTTCGACAAATCGATCGACAAATTCTCTCCACACCTTCTGATGGACGTAGATCCTTTCCACGGCACAGCAGGACTGCCCCGAATTGAAAAAGACCCCCTCGACCAGATGCTCGGCGGTCTGCTCGAGAAAAGCATCCGCCCGGACGTAGGCCGGATCCTTTCCGCCCAGTTCGAGGCCGGTGCCAATGAATCGCCTGCCCGCGGCCTGCTGCACGGCGTGTCCGCCATCCACCGATCCGGTGAAGGCGACAAAGTCGACGCGCGGGTCTCGAATCATCCGCTCTACCTGCTCATGGGCTAGACAGAGGACCTGAAAAACACCCTGGGGAAGTCCGGCCTGTGCGAAGGCCTCGGCATAGCTTTCAGCGACCAGGGGGGTTTGGGCAGCGGACTTTAGAATCACCGCATTTCCCGCCATGATGGCGGGGACGACGACGTTGACAGAACACAGGTACGGGTAGTTCCAGGGCATGAGGGCCAAAACCAAGCCTACGGGGTCACGACGGATGAAGCGCCGAAAGTTGTCTTTCGGCTCGATGGCGATATCGGCCAGCTCGGTTTTCGCGATCTCAATCATATACAGGGCACGTTCCTGGAAGCCGCGCTCGATCTCCATCGGACTGAAACGCAGAGGACGCCCTATCTGCCAGGTAAGTTCGGTCCCGAGTTGCGCCGCTTGTTTCACCAGGTGGGCGACCATTCGCCGGCAAATGGCAGCTCGCTCGGGGACGGGCACGAGCTTCCATTCGCGCTGCACCCTCCTGGCCTTGGCGAGTTTGGACTCGACCTCTTGGTCGGATGCGAGTGGTCGTTCCACGTAGATGGAGCCGTCGACCGGGCTGATGGTCCGAATTGGGGAGGTCGCGGCGGTCACATGCTCTCCATCGGGGGCTTCATTCCGGGGTCACATACGCGGCGGTTATGCCGCCGTCGACGAGGAACTCGGTCCCGGTCACGAA
Source organism: Terriglobales bacterium (assembly GCA_035622175.1). Lineage (GTDB taxonomy): Bacteria > Acidobacteriota > Terriglobia > Terriglobales > Acidobacteriaceae > JAFAGX01. Next base: position 3,495 of record DASPVV010000210.1, read on the forward strand.
GGAAGATTCGTCCGATGCCAAGAACAAGGCGGCCTGCGCAATCTCCTTTGCCTCCCCAAAGCGGCCGAGAGGAATATGGACCAGTCTTCGCTGGCGTTTCGCTTCCGTGTTCAGGAACTTCATCAGCAACTCAGTCCGCAGAGGTCCTGGGCAGAGCGCATTGACTCGAATTCTCTCGCGCGCGTGCACCACCGCAAGCTCCCGGGTCAAGGCCAGCACGGCGCCTTTGCTGGCCGTATAGGCAACCTGCGCGGTTGCCGCTCCCAGCAAGGCCACAAACGAGGCGGTGTTGACAATCGAGCCTCCCCCGGAGCGGCGCAGAGCAGGAATCCCGTACTTGCAGCCAAAGAAGACTCCTTTGGCGTTGATATTCATGGTAAGGTCCCAAATCTTTTCTTCCGTGGAAATGGCATCGTCGTCCTGGCTGTGCATGATACCCGCATTGTTGAAAAGCACGTTGAGTTTGCCAAACTGCTTTTCTGCCGCCGTGATCATCTGCTGGCAGTCGTTGGCCCGCGAGACGTCGGCGTGGACAAACAAAGCTTTGCCTCCCTGCCCTGCGATGGCGGCGACTGTTTCGTGACCGCCTTGGTCCTCCACATCCGCCACGACCACCGAGGCACCCTCTTGGGCGAACAACAGCGCCGTCTCACGACCGATACCACTGGCAGCTCCGGTGATCAGAGCAACCTTATCGTTGAGCCTCAAGATGTCTCCATCCTTTCGTTCAAGCTTGTGGACGGCGATGTGCGCGCATCAGATCCGTTCAAAATATCGCTTCCGTTCCCAGTCGGTGACCGCACTCTCAAACATCTCGTGTTCGGTGCGGAAAAAATGTGCATAGTGCTCGACTACGTCTTCGCCGAACGCGCGCTTGGCAAAGTCACTGTTCGCGAAAAGGCCAGTCGCCTGCGCCAGGGTCTTGGGCACGCGATCTACTTCCGTTGCCCGATAAAGGTCCCCTGCGATCGAGGGCGGGGGATCTACCTTCTGGACAATTCCGTTCAATCCCGAAGCCAGGACGGCAGCAATCGCCAGGTAGGGATTACAGTCCGCTCCCGGGATCCGGCATTCGATGCGAAGACTCTGGCCTTTTCCCACGACCCGGAACCCGGCAGTGCGGTTATCGTGGCTCCAGGCAATGCGCGTTGGCGCCCACGACCCCTCCACATAGCGTTTGTAGGAATTCACCGTGGGCGCGTAAAACACCATGACTTCCGGCACGTGGCGAATCCAGCCTCCCAGGAACCAGCGGAACAGGCTCGAACACTTCACCGGGCCAAATTGCTCGTCCCCCACAAAGGCGTTGACCCCGTCTCGCCATAAGCTGAGATGAATGTGACAGCTGGATCCCGCCTGTGCCGTGGCCACTTTTGCCATGAAACTTACGCTGATGCCCATTTGCTCCGCGACTTCCTTCAGACACTGTTTATAGATGGCATGACGGTCCGCCATCTCCAGGGCTCCGGCATGGCACACATTGAGCTCGTGCTGCCCAGTGCCGAATTCCCCCTTGGAACTTTCGACCGGAACTCCAGAGGACTTGAGATGATGGCGCACGGCCGCGGTAAAGGTTTCGTTGCGCGTGCCTTGCAGAATGTGGTAGTCCTCCGAATACCAACCCGCCTCTTGCAATCCGGCATAGCCCTGCGCCGCCGCCTCGCGATAACTGTTCGAAAATAAGTAGTATTCGAGTTCCGAGGCCACGACGCTCACCAACGACAGTGCCTGCGCCTGGGCCACTTGACGTCTCAGAATCGAGCGCGGCGCAACCGTGAGCAGATCCTCTGTCTTTTCACTCTGGACATCACAAAGCACCAGGGCAGTTTTCTCGATCCAACTCGCTAAACGCAGCGTATCCCGGTCGGGCACCAGATGAAAGTCGCCATAACCCCGCTCCCAGTTGGCAAAGCGGTAGCCCGCGACGGGTGTCATCTCCATATCGTTCGCCAATAAGTAGTCGCATGCGTGGGTGCCGTGGTGGCATACGTTTTCGAGGAATACCTCACCATCGAAGCGTTTGCCGAGCAATCGGCCGTAGTGATCGGTAAAGGCGACGATCACCGTGCGAACCTGGTCATGCTGAACCAGTTCTTTGAGCTCTTCGACACTCAACATCCGCGACACTTGGGCTTTGCTATCAGGCAACGGATCCCCAGACACTCAATGGTAATATGCGCGCCATGCCGCCGATAGCGGAAAGCGCGCTTGTCCTGTACTGGCCGAACACTCCTAGTTGAGATCCGAGTGGGAGTTTCTCGGGCCCTCCCAGTTGGGCCGGTACATCTTGTGCTTGCCACTGGCTAAATGCAGCAGAAACAACAACCCCAGAACCGAAACCGTGCCCCATCCCGCGCGCACATTCGGCGGCATCACCATGATGATGGAGATAAACACCGTCCACACCACCGCCAGAACGTTGACGGCATTGCTCGCTCCGCCCAGATGCCAGGGTCCTCGTTTGCTTATCCAAACGCTTTTCTTGCGCCAACCGAGGTACACCGGAGCGATGTAGGCAAGGTAAAAACCGATGACACTGATGGAGGTGACGACCGAATACGCCCCACTATAGAGCATGGCCGCAAATGCCAAAGCCGCCGATAACCATATTGCGTTCACTGGTGTCTTAAGCCTGGCGTTCACGCGACCCCAGATGGACGCGAGCGGCATCCCCTGATCGCGAGCCAGAGCAAACAGAGACCTTGACACAGAGGTGACCGCAGCCAGTCCACAAAACCACATGGCCAGAACGGTAAGCGCCAGCACGCTGACGGAAGCGCGGCTGCCCAACCTGAGCCGTACGATCGTCAGCACCGCCGGCAGCGGATTGCCACTTCGATCGGTGGTCTGTAGCACCTGGGCGATATTGGGGATTGCCAGGGTCAGAGACAAAATCAGAATGTAACCAAAGATGCCGGATACGATCACCGACAAGACCATCCCCCAAGGCGCGTGGCGTCGCGGATCGACGGTTTCTTCCGCCACATGGGCCGAGGCGTCAAACCCGGTGTAGGTCCATTGCGCTTGCAGCAGACCCAACATGAACAGCCAAGCGTAGGGGGCGCGAACCGGGCTTAGGTTCTGGTTACTCCAAAGAAACGACAGAGGCTGCTTGGGCGCGAAGAACCAAAGTGAACCGATCAGTACCGCTACGCCCAGAATGTGCACGACCACGCTCACATCGCTCAGCCACCCGACCACAGCCGTCGAGTAGTGATTGATGATGCCTTGTGAGACTAGCAACAAAGCATAGAGCGCAAGTAGGGAATGAGGGGTCGATAGCAGGCCCAACATGGGCAGCAGAAACTGGGCGCACCCGTAGTCAATCGCAGCGATCGCGGTGATCAACCCCACGATGTTGAGCCAGGCGGTAAACCAAGCCCAAGTGGGACCACCGAGCTCGGCTGACCAGTGGTACATTCCTCCGGAGGTCGGCAGAGCCGAACAGAGCTCGGCCATGCTGAGCGCCACCATCAGGGTCCCGAAGCTCACGAGCGGCCACCCCAAAAGCATCTCGCGCGGGCCTCCCATACTCAAACCGTAGTCAAACAGAGTCACGGCACCGGTCAGGATCGAGATGATGGAGAAGGAGAGAGCGAAGTTGGAAAAGCCGCCGAAGTCCCGCAGGAACTCCTGGGCGTACCCCATGCGTTCGAGGTCCTGTTCGTCGGTTCGAGGAGAGTCTTCAGGCTTCGTCGACCGCGTAGCGACGCCATCCGGTTCCGGTGGTCTCACACGACCTGCTCCTCGGCAATGAGAACCGAAGAATCTTTGGCCTTGCCTGGGCTTTCCATGCGATTCATGCGCGATGGGCGAATTTTACTACGCCGCCATGGACAGCATCTCGGCCTTCAACCGCCGCCGGTATACGGGAGAGCTAGATCGCCGTGGAGATCCTAAGAATGGGCCGTCGCAAGAACGGCCCATGGGAACCCCGCGAGGAGGTTAGATCACGCTGCGTACTGTTTTCGTCTCAAGGGTTACCGTATTGTTGCTCGCTTGACCTACGGCATAGAGCAGGGTCACCGATTGCGAATACAGGTCAAGGGAGGTCGAGGTGGCCAAGGTAGTCGTGCCCTGGTTGATCTCGACGGTGTAGTCACCCGCAGGAAGATTGACATCGAGCAGTGCGCCCGGGCTGACTGTGTAAGCATACAACTTCATCGTGCTCTTATTTTGCAAGATGAGGTCGAGCGTGGGAGCATCCGCCGCTTGCGCAAAAAGCAGCCGTCCGGCGTTTGCGCTCACCGGAGCAAACTGATTGTCAAAGGTCAGTAGCGTCAGGGGCCCCGCCGGGCTGAGCGCCACAACCGCCGAGAAGTCTTTACCCCCCTCGAGTGAAATCACGCGTTCAATCAAAGGAGAGTTGCTGCACGGCGCCAGTGAGTTGGCGACGCTGACTTTCACATCGTAGTTTCCCGGGGCCAAGGTGAGCGGGCCGGCTACACTGCCAAAAGAGAAGCCGCGTTCGTAGCAGACCTCATCGTTCAACAAAATGTCCACGGGAAATGCTGGATCCGCCGAAGGCGAGTCATCCCGTCCGGGAATCCCATGGACGAGATAGAGGTAAGCGTTGTCGGATGCGAACATGGCCGTGTTCAGTGCGGCGCAAACAAAGGCCAGGACAAAGATCAGGCGTATGCAATTTTTCATCGTCTTCTCCAAAAAGTGGGTAGAGGTGGCTATTGGCCAAATAGCCAGCGTGCACGGTGAGAGCGGCCGCTCCAAGGCCTAATTGCGATTGTTGGTGAGAGTCGTCGTCTCTCGCTGGTATCAACCCCTGAGTTCCGCATTAGTTCTGCGCAAGATTGCTGGCAGCGAAACCGAGCAAAGGAAACTTGCACAGAAACACCATCGCCCCATCCCGCGAGGGAAATTGAACGTCGTAGGCGCAGCAGGACAAGCCCGAAGATTGAGGAATCTGCCGGCGACTCTAAACAGCGGTCGGCGTAACCGGTGAACCGATTTCGCGCTGCCCTAGGTGTGTCTGACGCGCGAACCGTGTACGGGATGTTGAGGCTTGAGCCCACTCTCGCGGAAGACAGGCCACCCAGGTGCCCTGTCCTGGAGGCCATGGGTTAGGGAACAGTCGATAGGAAGTGTTTGAGTCTGGCGCTGTCTTCGGCACTCATGTTGGTAAACTGGATGCCATTTCCAACTTGGAGGTCGCGGGTTACGACCGTGCCCTCAACGTCCACCTTTGCCTCCTGGAGCCAGAGCGTCAGTTTGATTTTGGTCCCCACTTCCAGGGTGAACATCATCTCGACGTAACAACCGCCGAGGCTGATATCGGCGGTTTGGGCGCGGAGTGGCGTAGCATGTTTCTCCAACTGTAAGCGTACCTCGGCGGCCACCTTTTGTCGCAGATACCGCCTGCGCTCTCCTTGTGCGGGATTGCTAGGATCGGTAGGACTCATCGCTCGCCTCCATACCGCGCTCGGGGTTGCCTATCAATCCGAAGCCTCGGACATGTCCATTTATGTGTCTAGATTCTACCGAGAAAACCGTCACAGCTGTTTGCGCAAGTGCCAGGACTACGCCCAGAAACTTTCCTTGCTTCCCTCGGAGCGGATCCTGCGAGGCTCCTCCGAGGATACAGCTCGCCCGGACCTTTCATTTGGCTACAGTGACAAAGGATGACGATGGCCAATACGATAGTCCTGCCTGATCACCGAGAGCACTCCCAACCACCGCCAGGGTGCATCTGCCTCCATTTGGAACCCCCCGCTTTCCCTCGAACTCAACTTGACTTTTGAAACATCCGGGCAACATGCTCCGGCAGGCCTTGTTCAATTCGGTGGGAGAGCCATAGTTGCAATATTAGCTTCTGTTCCGGCGAAACGGACAGGAATTCCAGCCCAGCACGGCCCTGGTTGTCAAACCAGGAAACCTCGCAGTCAATGTCAAATTCAGTGAGTTCGTCGGGAAGGGTAAATTTGGCTTTCACCACCGCACCGGGTTTAAAGGCCACCGGCGTATGGACCGCGACACCACCTTCGCTGACATTCATGGTTTGGCAGGAGACTGGCAGCTCGCCGGGCATCCGAAGAACCAGAGGTACGGTTGCCGGGCAGCGAAAATACCGCCGGTAGTCACGAATGATAAGTCCGAGCGCGGCTTTTAAGGTGCTTCCGACCAGACCGTCGGTCAAGGGTTTCTGCATGATAAAATTCGGCTGAACCGGAGGCTCCGCCCGAGCGTTCGATTCGACCAATGCAAAGGTAACAGACTTTTGGTTGGCGGGGGAGAACCGGATGCGTTCGAGCACGTCCGCGACCTGCTCGCCCAAGGCGAGATCCACGACGATTACCTCGAACTTCCGCGTGTTGATGATGCGGGATGCGGTGGCTAAGTCCGAGCAGACCTCCGCCGTAATCGCAAATTGTTGCATGCCATGGGTTAATTGTCTGACGGCGGTGGAATCGTTCGACAGAAGCAGGGCACGTCCTACGCTGGGCAGTGGAACGCTGGGGCTGCTCATGGGTTATTCACCAAAATCGAACTTATTACACTAGTTTGGCTGGGCGCTCCAGCGGTTTATTAAGTTGTGCAGTCATCGTCACGCTCTCAACGGACTCCGCACTGCATTCGAGCATTGTCGGAAAACCGACGAAGACAACGCAGAAAGGAAAAATGTTCGATAAGCGCACGTCTCCGCGCATAAGATGGAACTCTTAAAGCTGGTGAACCAGATGCCGAATCGATTCTTTGGCGCACTACTCAAGAGATCAGCACCGGCGGCCAGTGCGGATTCTGTCCGCGCCCGGCGAATGGCAGGAACGGCATCGGCCCGATGGGACGTCATCGATAACGTTGCTCGAGAGGCGGGCCTGGACACGTTTCCGAACGACCTCACTAGGTTGCTATATTTGGCTTCCCTGAGAGACTGCAATAGCGGCGCCTATCTTCATCCTCAGCTCTCAGCCAGGATGGGAACGGAAGTGGCGGATCACGCATTATGCGCCTGCCATGATCGAGTTTTCCGGCGCCTGTTGATCACGCCGATATCGGGATATGTGGTGCAACTTGAGGAGTACATTCGTTACGCCCGAGCCGACAGGAGCACCGTTCTCAACACTTGGCAATCCTTGCGGGCGTATCGTGCCACGGTGCCGGTGCTGGCGCTGCCGGTGTACTGTGAAATCTTCTGGCTGAACATTGAATTGGCACTGACAGTTTTGCAAGCCAAGCGACCGCCGGCCGACGCCAAGCCTCAAGACGCAGCCTCGCGTTGGAATTGAGCCGATTCAAACGGAAGCCAGGCATTGGTTACCCTGCCCACCACGGTTGCCTCGCCGGGCATCTTAAAGCGACGCACGGGCTGCCGGGACAAGGGATGGGGCAAGAGAGTCAGATCCCTGCCATCCACCTGGCACCAGCGGCAAATATGCCCTCCACCGTGCCAGACAAGGTAGAAGGGGCGCTCCCGCATGGTCTGCCATGCGAACACCTGAACCGTGTTCTGAGCGGTGTCGATCTCCACCAGGGATCGCGGAGGCAGCAGGTCCGCCATGCCGTCGTCTTTGGACCCGATGACGGCGTAGCGGTAGCGTACGGGATCAATCCTCGCCTGAAAAAAGCCTGGCAAGTTCTCCAGGCAGTGCGGCGGCCGGAGTCGCAAAAGCGTGGTCTCCTCCGTGCTGAAGTTCGTATCGAAATTAAGTTGAAAGCGGAAACCCGGCTCGACCCCCGGCGCTCGATGCAAGGCGAGAGCTTCGCTTGCCGCCTCCTCTGGGTGAGGTCTGCTTTCCTCGAGGTTGATGCCAAATGGCAGCAGCAGTTCCGGCAAGGGCACCCTGAGACAGGTCGCCAGGCTGAAGAGTTTGTGAATGCTAGGAATCGACCCTGCTTCGATGTCCGCCAAGGTCGAGTGTGAAATGTAAAAGTCGGCGTTTCGTTTGGTGTCCGCAACGGTACGAGTGAGACGTTCGACGTCGCTCGGTTTGATCATCCGCTCTTCGCGTAACGCTCGAATCCATTTACCGGGTTCCATGTTGCCCGCCTGCATGCTCCAGCGTCTGTTTCCTATGGGCTCTGCTTGGCTTCCTGGTTGCATTTTTTTGCCAAATCAACGCTAGTTTAAACGCCCCTGTCGGGAAAGGCCCGACATGCAGTCGGCTATTATAGTCGAGAATTGTTCTCGAGCAGACGGGAATTGTCTCGAGGCAAGAAGGACTTCAAGGCTACCTAGGTTAGGATCTGCCAGCCGCGCTGCTGGACTCCTGCCAGAGAGTCGAGCAAGTGTTGATAGCGCACTTCGAAAGCCGGCAGAGATACCTCCCAAGACGGGAAAAGCCATTTCAGCCACAGGGAAAGCCTTGCCAGGAGTAGATTTAATCGGAACTGGATTGCGGTGGCGACCAGCTCATCTGCCTTCTGCGTGAGCGCCGGATCGCCTTTCATGCGAGCCAGCTGCCCCAGTTGGATCAGCATGCCCGCATTCTCTTCGACCAACGTTAGCATACGCAGTGCCAAACGAATTCTCTTCCTGTGAAAATCTTGGAATTCGCCGTCAGGCAGGGAGATGCGAAGATAGCGCTGCTCGTCGCGGTCAAGTAGAGCGCGAAAGATCTGGACGTCAATCTCGTGTTTCTTCTCTTCCCAATCGCGCCCGTTGCGTATCTCGGCATGCCTACCGCGTAGGACTGACCACGCCAGAGCAAGCGCCGAGCACACCGCAGCTAGAACTAATAGCGTCGATACCATTGGTCAACGTATTCGCTTACCGCCTCATTCCACTCCGCCAAGTCGGTTCTTGGCAAGTTCTCCACCGACTTTTCCGACCATGAGGGCAAAAAGTAAGCCGCCCAAATAACAGCGCCGAGATTATATGCCGCCGACCGCACGAGCACAAATGTGGCGTCGGTCAAGAAACGCAGGTGGGCTTGAAATTCGAGCGCCGCCAGATCCAGGGCCGAGTACACTCCAAAGCCGGCGACGATTCCCAGTGAGTAGTGATGCCAGGTCAATCCCAGGCGCGACATGAGCGCGATGACTACGATCAGCAGGCACACCTGTAAGAACCTGGCCGCACGTTCCAGCAGAATCACCGATTCGAGAAGCCGGCGAGTCCCTGAACCTCCATCCGAGAAGACCAGCATGAGAACAGCCGTAACCGCGGCAAAAGCGCCCAAGATCCAAACCGACTTCACCACAAGTCTCAAGGATGGATAGGGCGGAAAGATATGCCGCAAGATTTCGAACACTACTCCGATGCCGAGGAGAACCGCTAGCGCCTCTCCGCACCAAAAAACCAGAGCGTAGGGATTAGTCGGATAGGTAAGGAACAGCAAGGCCGCATCCCGCGACGGCACCAGGACGGTGTAGCTAAAAAAGATGGGAAACACCCTCACCAAGTTGCGCCGCCACATGACACCCGCGATCACAGCCTGAAGGATCAGCGGGACAATCCAGAGGGTCTTGGTTACAAGGTGCGATAAGCTCATGGGCCGCACTGGCAGAGTACTCGCAAACCAGTCGGCCCACAAGGGCTAGTAGAAAAGTGCTTTGGAACGACCGCGTGGCCAACTCACTACTGCGATGGGCAGCCACCAGGCACGCACAGAGGTGTCGGTGCCCCTCCGTCAGCCAAAGAAGCGGTGGACATCGCAAAGGTTAGAAGCAGGGTTACGACCAGCAAACGCACAATCTTTTTCATAAGGTGTCTCCTTTACGGCCAGGGGTGGCGTGATCCTGGGAGACACGGTATGCGTTTTCCCTAACTGATCGACTATATGTTCGAAAATCGAGCGATTTGACCCGCCCGTCGCTGACGTTGCGGAGACCTTGAGGAGCTCCGCAAGAACCAAGCTCTGGCGGCCCAATGCCCTCGTCGGCATACCGACGGCGAATACGCCGGGGCGCATTCCGCGGCTAGGTCCTGGATCCGATTTAGACCAGAAGCCGTTCAGTAACCGGACTCTCAGGTACGTTGCCGGGGCCTACTCTTTCGTCGGAAAACCGACCAACGTTGTTCGAGCTCTCTGGGCGGCTGCCAGACGATATGCTGCGGTCAAATTCCGGGTTAGCCAGGCTTGCCAGACCCTACAGCAAGCTTGGCGGAACCAAGTTGGAGTGCCCGTTCTGAACTCTCGGGGACGTGAGAGGAAACGATCCGGCATGAACTCTGCCAAGGTCCACAATCCGATGAAAAGCGACCAAGGGACGGAAGTCCGCAAGCCTTACCTTGCACGGGGCTTCAAAAGCTCGACTTCGGGGGACGCGAAGAAACCGCTCTTCGCGCGCGCTGACGCCAGCGATCCCAAATTCCAGCAAAATTTTGAAGAACTCCGGGCAGATACCTGGATTAGGAAGCAGTCTTCGTCCCTCGATCGCTGGGGAACTCATGGGCCACCTGACGGATGAGAGCATCCGCAGCGGCGGGTAATTCTGGCTCGTGCCATTAAGAAGTCTGGGTCTCAATTGGCAGAGTTTTTCAGCAGAGGAAGGCTGTCTCGGGCGAGCCAAACAGGTCTTGAAGCATGTCGGAATGACCATGGTCCATGTGTCGGCTCTGACGAGCAGGCGCTACGGAAAACGGACTCCATATTTTATTCCGCCGACCTTCCTCTATCGACAAAAGCGGGGGATCACTCCGCACATCTGCCAGATCGTGGCTTTAAGCCAGGTAACCGGTTATCGGTTTGCCGACTGGATGTATGTGTGTGGATTTGATCTCAAGCTGATTCTTGCCTTACAGCTCAAGATTCACACCGAACGCACGGCGATTATCACCCCGGGTCAAGCCGTTCCCGGGTGCGATTCCTGGCTTGATGCGGGGGTCTCGAGACTGCCAAGGTCGAACGGGCGCTACGTCTTCGCCAAGATTGGAAGCCGTGATGCGGTCGTCTACCCAAGACTTCTTCCCGGCACGATCGTGCGTGCGGACCGATCCTATTCCTTGCAGCTTCTTGATGATGCGTCTGCTGCGGACCGCCTCTGGCTCGTCGAATATCCCGGAGGACTTGCCTGCTGCTACCTGAAGCGGGTCGATCCGGAACACGTAGTCCTATTGCCGAACTGCCCTCCCTTGTCAGCTTGGCCGCTGCACTTGTCGAGAGAAGCACGAATCCTGGGCTTGGTGGATTTCGAACTTCGTCCTCGAGACGGAGCCCGGTTCGAGCCCATCTGCGGTCCGACAAAATCTGAACTTTTCCCAATCGCGCGGCATGGTGGCGGCGGCGTGAGCTTATCCCAGTTGCTCCGTATCTCGCGCTCGCGTGCCGGCTTGACGCTTCGCACCGCTCACGAAATGACACTCCGGGTGGCAACACTGCTCGAGAATCAGAACTACCGTATCGCATTAGGGCTCTTGTCCGACTACGAAGCAACGGACAAACTGCCAAGACACATTGCCAAGATCATGACTCTGTGCATTGTCTACGGCATTGATCCGTGGGAGCTGATGGAGACCGCGGGGATCCATATCGATGATTCCGACAAGGCAACGCTGTTTCCGCACGACATGCAAAGCGCTGCGCAAGAGTGCATGACTCGTCCGTCCGAAGGCAGCGAGCCCGGCGTCGGCGCGGCGGGTTCTACCATGTCACCCAACCATGGGAAGGGCTTCCTCGAAAACACCAGGACAACATAGGCAACCGGCGGTGCGATGGACGTCACGGACCTCGGCACTCCTCCGGGTGAATCAAAAAGGGAATCCCCCGCCCCAAGCCACCAAGAATGGGCCACCGGGAAACCTGGATGTGGCTGAGCATGCCACCAGCTTCCAAGAACGCGCTCACCTTATAATTGCCAAGTGGCGGATCGCATTCTCTGCTCGTGTGTGGCATGCCCCGGTTGTGGGGCTTGGGTGATTGTTCGGGAGACCATGGCAGGAGACGCTGATACGCCCAATCACAAGGAGAGACACAACACCACCTGCCCGGCGCCGGAGTGCGGAAAGGAGTTCGCATTCGAGGGCGGTGAGACGCGAGTGTTTCCCCTGCCCGTATCCTTGATCGAGCGGCGGTATTTCTACCGGTCTGAACTGCGCTAGACCCACGTTCGGACCCAGCCGATTCCCAAAATCCATTCCCAAGGCAAACAGGATCCGGGCAGATAACATGGGAACGTCTTGCGACGGACCGAGGCCGCTTCGCCATGGCTCTCGGTCGCGACCGTAGTCTGGCATCACATTGCCATGCGATGACGCACGAAAGCTTCGATCAGGCGCGCGCTTTGACTCTAACTCTAGTCCGGGCTGCCGTATTCCCAAGGCAGGGCACGAGAGGTGTGCTGTCGGGTGTGACCGGAACACTGGGCTTGGCCCAGTCCGCGTCATACGTGGCCTGCAGGCGATCGAGGATTCCAGGCTCGGTTACGATGATACCGCACTCGCGGTTGTCATCGAGGGAGACGCAGGAAAAGTTCTCCGAGCCGATGTAGGCGCGGGCGTTTGGGGTCTGGTAATCGGCCAGTGCCATCTTAGCGTGGATGTACATCTGGTGTTGAACACCAGCCATGACAAAAGGAAACGATTTGCAAACGGCGTTCACCTTGCCGTCCTGCAGGTAGGTGATCGCGCGCGCGTTGCTGTTGGCCTTGCCCTGGCCGCTGAGCACGGCGGCCATGAATCGCACCCTTACGTTACGCTTCGCTGCTGCGACCATCGCGCACAGAGTCCCCGGATCATCTGCCTCCTCGCTATAAATGTCGAGGGATTGCTGCGCGCCGTTCAGGAGGGCTGTCAGCTTCACGCGCGAGTTGACCGGGCTCCATACCAAAGAGGCCACCTGAGGGACAATCGGCGTGCCGCTCCAATCGGCCGAGAACACGGCGGCAATTTCTGCTACTTCAGCCTGAACGGTGGTGACAATGCCGAAGTCGCGTGTATCACTGAAGGATTCGCTCGTCAGATTGAAGGACATGACGATGGCGGTGGAGTCATCGAGGACAAAAGCCTTTTCATGGGTAACCTCAAAGTTGCGCGGGGCCGGCTGGCACTCTATGCCCGCTGCCTTCAATTGCTGAATGGCAGGCATAATCTCTCTTTGCTGTACATCAGGCGGGAAAGAGTACCAGTTATAGAGTACTCGCACCGCGACCTTTCTGCTTTGGGCAGCTTTCAGTGCCGACATGATCTCAGGATCACTGAGCTCGTAGATCGTTAGCTCGATACTCTTGCTGGCAGCCTGCAAGGCGTTCAGGAGCAAGGTACGGCCATCGTCGGGCTCGACAATGAGGGTGTGCGACGGAGTCGCACTCGTCTCCCTTTTGTGCACTCCCTGACGCCTGGGTCGGGGACCCTGAGTTTTCCGGATGGGCACTGTCATGAGGCACCCCAGCTCGAAGCCAGCCATCAACAAGACCCGAGGTCAGAAGACAGCGCAGTTGCTTCCCGAGATCTGCTGCGAAAACGCCGGCTCAGTGCGGGTATTTGACCGAACATCCGTAAGGCCGCGAAGTCGGAATGCTCACGGGCTTGCCTGCCATTGCTTCTCCCAGAGCCTGCGAAACGTAGTTTTGCGCGATCGCGATATCGGCCTGGTCCGTGGTCGCTTTATTGTCGATGGCTCCATCGTAAATCAGCACCCCAGCGGGATTGATGATAAACATGTGTGGAGTCGTTTTCGCCGCATACAGGTGTCCTACGTCTCCTTGAGGATCTAGCAGGGCAGCCGTGGGCGAAGCGTTCATGCGCGTCAGATAGTCGTTCTCTTGTGGGGCGGTGACATATCCCTGCTGGCCCGGCGCGGAGGAGATCACGGTGAACCAGACGACCCCTCGAGCCGTCCATTCTTGTTGCAGCCGCTGCATGTTGCCGCTTTCGTAATGCTTCCTCGTGTAGGGACAACCGTTGTTGTGCCACTCCAAAACCACGAATTTCCCCCGATACTCGGAAAGCCTGTGTCCTTGACCATGGCTGTCCGTCGCTTGGAATTCGGGAGCAGGGTCGCCTACCTTCTGAGCATAGGCCGAACAGAGGAACAAAAGCGCTACGACCAGACTGCACCACCGATTGTGTTTCATGATTTCCTCCCTTATGCCGACTTCCGGATTATGCCGATACTTTATCAGATGGCAGCATCGGGAGGTGCTCGGTTGGTGTTTTGACTCGCATAATCAGAGACTTTCCAGAAAGGCCAAAACGACGATGTTTGCCACAAAGACTATCCCGATTCTGAAGAAAGAGTTCGCGGCCATCGTCGACCGCCTCGACAAATCACCAGCGCATTTTGAGGTAAAGAACCGCAATAAATGTACGCCTCACTCTTGCCCGCACATAGCGGAGAGGTCTTGAGCAGACGCCCGGATTGGTGTTGCGAGAATAGTTCGGATAGACCCGGGGAGATAGGTGATACGCGTGATCACTTGATCAGAGTAGCTGGGATATCCCTGCCGTCAGCGTGCAAAACAAGCCGCGTCACTCGGCCTTGATCGTCGGTTTCGAAAGTGTAAACGTCTTCCGCGAGGGTGAAGAACTGCGTTTTGCTTTCGGGAACCAGATCCTGTTTTGGCTCGTCATTTTCCTGCACACTCAGATGATCGCCTTC
>DASPVV010000211.1:0-20023 GCA_035622175.1 Terriglobales bacterium
GTCGGCGTCGGCGTTGGTGTCGGCGTCGGCGTTGGTGTCGGCGTCGGCGTTGGTGTCGGCGTCGGCGTTGGTGTCGGTGTTGGCGTAACCGTGACTGAAGTAGTGCCATTGGAGGCGGCATCGTTGGCGCCGTCGCCGCTGAAGCACCCAGTGATGGTCTGCGGGCCAGAGCCGCCAATCTGGCTTCCAGTCTGCGCCAAAGAAGCAGTGGCATAGCAGCTGGTGGTGCAGCCGCTGGCCCGCACTAAAGCGGAGGTGCCGAGCGGACTGCCACTGGGGCTGCTGCAAGTCCCCCCGCTGGTTGTGTTGTAGAAACTGACCGTTCCCATCGGCGGGGCCAAGCTGCCGCGCCCGGTAGCGGTGACCGTGGCCGCAAGCGTAGTGCTACTCGACGAGGTGACCGTGTTGGGAGTCGCTGTTACAGTTGTCGTGCTGGGAAACGGCGTGATCCAGGTGCTGCTGGTCCAATTACTCACCAGGTTGGTGATGTTGACGCTGCCCAGGCCCACGGCGTCGCTGTAGCCGGCGCTTTGATACCAGGCCGGCTCGAAGCTGGACGTGGAAATCGACAGCAGTCCATAGACGTCGCCCGAGGTCGCGGTGTAGCAATCGGTGTCGCCGGTGACACAGGGCATGACATTTCCATCCTGCAGGCAACTGGTATTGTCGGAGCCGGCGCAATCGGTGGCGTCGGTGTTGCCGCGAATGGGTGTGCGGTTGATGTTATGGAAGACGCAGGAGGGGAAAACCCCGCTATAGCTGCTGATAGCGTTAGCGTTGGATTCGCAAGTATATACGCTGGGCGAGCTGGTGGAAGTGTTCTCCGTACCAGAGGTGCCGTACTCGTAATTGGCCATGCCGTAGAGCGTGTAATCGGCCTGCCCCTGGCGCGTCGGCTGCGCAGGATTGCCGGATGGATACGCCTGATTGATCAGCGCCATCAGGCCATTGAGCTGCGGCGCTACAAACGAAGTGCCGCCAGCCACCATATACGCGGCGTCACTAGCATCGGCGTAATCGCATGACACACCGCCGCCGGTCCCGTTATAGGCATCCGACTCACAGTACAGAAGGGCGTGACCCCATATCTCATTAGAGGCGAACAGAGAAACATCGGGCAAATTGCGCATGGACGAAGAGGTGAAGTTGGATGCCAACCCCACGCCGTACACGCTTTGCCAGGTTGGCCGGCTATAAATCGAACTTATGCCGCCTCCGCCGCTCGCGTCGACGTAAGTAAAATCATAGCCGTAAGTCGCATCATCTCCATTGCATAGCTGCTCGGGCGTATAACCGAGATAACTGGCGAACAATGTGCTGCCGCAACTCGCGTTCCAGGTCGTTTCGGGAACATAGGAAAGTGCCGATTCATACGGCGAGGTGTCGTTGGTGTTCCAGTAAGTGTTGGGCGCAGCCGCGAATCCGCTCGAATAATTGTCACTGAAATCGGTGCCGCCGGCCACCACATCGAAGGGCGTGGAGGCCAGTCCATTCACGTTCCAGCCGGAGGTGGCGCCGTTGGCCGCTGTCGAATCCCGATCGCAAGTATCGTCGCCGCTGTCACCGGCGGAGATTACAACCGTTTGTCCCTGGGCCACCGCCTGCTCCCACAAGTTGTTGTAAAAGGCGCTGCCGCTGGCGCCCAATCCGGCTTCGCATTCTTGATAGCTTACGCTGAAGGACGAAACCGTGCTGTTAAGGCTGTTCACCGCATACATGGCGGCCAGATCAATCCCGGATGTGGTCGCGGTCGTAGCACAGGCAATGAAGTCAATCGTCGCGCCCGGCGCCACCGCGCTGGCCCACTGCAAGTCGAGATCAGCTTCGCCTTCCTCGTTGGTTCCCTCCGGTCCCTGAACGCCCGGATCGCCGCAATAACTGCCTGCCGAGATTCCGAACATATAGTTGACGGTAGTGGCAGGCAGGCCGAATTGCGATTCAAACGCCGTAAGATCGTCCGCACCGTTGCAATTGTCGGGGGTGGTGCCGCTCTGGCCGTTGCAGACATCCGTCTCCTCAATCACGGCGATCGTCTGCCCGGTGCCGTTGCATGCCGAGCCGCTGCACGACGTGCCGGTCAACAGGGGATTCTCGTTGTATATGGTGTAGAAATCCAGAGGTCCAATAAACTCGTCACTTGAGCCGTATGTCACCAGCGGACCGGGCGTCTTGCCGGCAGGCGCTTTGTTTAGAGATGGCGGATTTCCCGCTTGCTCGACCAGGCTGAGTTTTCCGGTCTTGGGATCGCGCTTTGCCAAGCCGACGACATGCCTAGTCGGCTTGGGGACGATGTCGTTCAGCGAGCGGAATCCGGCGATCACCGGCGCCAGCGCAACCGGAATTTGCGGCGCGCTCATGTTGGCAATGTGCTTTTTGCCCTTCACGTCAAGATTGTGGATCTCGGTGTGGAAGGCCTCGCGCACCTGTCCCGCGGTTCCGCTGAAGATCAGCAAAGTCTTGCTCGCGGGCACGGCGTCAATCGTAAAGCCGTGCGTTCGCAGCCAATGGCTGACAATGCCGATATCTTTATTCGCCACGCCGTAGCAGGCGCCCACCCGCTCCGGACTGAGCCACTGTTGGAAAAGCGGCGACCGGCGATTGTGCATCTCGTCGATGCGCGTTTGCAGCGCGATTTCCTGCTCCCGGGTGCGCTGCAGCACAATGATGATCTTCTCCATCCGCAGGCTGTCCGCCACCGGGCCACGGTCGAATTCGGCGCGCGCCAGCGGGTGCACGTTACCCGGCAACGCCGTGCGCACCGCTTCATCCGGTTCGACGGCGATGCGCGCCACCGCCATGGAGGTGCAATCGGTGTTGGCCACACCGGCGGCAGAAGCCGGCAAGCTGTCACTCTCAGCCAGGCTGGGCAAGGCGGCGCCGAGGACGAGCAGGCTCACCGCCAGCGCCCACAGGGCGCGCCTGAAAGTCCCGGCAAAACAGCAGAACAACATCCCAACCAGAGAACGAGAAGCCCTGGGTTTCATCTCCGACCTCCTGGAAGGCGGACGTCTGTCATTTTTCGGTCTCCACCTTTCTGGGCGCGTATGGCATGGCTGTCCGAAATAAGTGGAGCGCTATCGGCATGTGCACGGTAGGACACTAAGGGAGGACGCACGAAGAAACCGAAAAGAGAAGCTGCAAGTGACCTCCCGCGGCGAGAGTATGGTCTTTTGTTCAGGCCGGCGTCGAGAAGAAGTTAGATTAGAATGGAGAGAGGCCAAAAGTTTAGGGCCATCAGACTCCAAACGGCAAGGTTAGGCAATGTTGCCTAGCTATACGTGTAACTTCGCTCTTTAGATTAGAACCGGGTGTGGGTATGTTTCTCCCACCGGCTCTTTCACGAGCTGTTATATGTGCATAGAATTTGTGCACTGAATTGCCTCGCAAGATTATCTGCGCATAACATCGCTGAAAGCCGCATTTTTACTGGGAGTTAGGAGTAAGTGTTCCAAAGCCTGTCTGGTGCGATCCGGCGGTAGCTCCGATGCTTGCGATGAACCATTCCTGTGAGGTTCAGCCGCTGATCGGCAAAGCAAGCAGTTCGATTCCCACGAAGTTTCCATCGAACAATCTATGCCACAGGAGACCAACCGCAAGTCTGTCCTGACATCCGCTACGTGAGTTTCATGTACAGCGTTCATTCCGCTCAGCGCCGCCACAGCACGAAGGATCGTATCCATGCTTAAGCCCTTTTCGTTTGCCAAGTTATGTCGCGCTTCGCCCAATTTTGTCGTTCGAGGCAATGCCAAGGAGCCACTCGCCGGTCCGCCGAACGTTAACGGCGAGCCCTCGAAAGGTTTTCCCAATCGAAAACCGAGGAGCCAGGCATCGCATCATGAATACCTGCTTCGTTATTCGCAGCTCGTCCGTTGAGTCCGACCATGCGGCAGACAAACGCTGCTCAGAAGCCGCTATCCAGTGAATAACCTGTGCAACCGGAAGGAGTTGCCAGCTGCTAGCTGGACCGCGGTTCTATAATTTCCTTATGGTGTTCGATGTAATCGGGATTGTTTCCTTGTTTTTTGCGTTAGCAGGATGGTGGCAAAGCGTTCCCGCGGCGGAACCACAGGCGGTCACCTCCAAGAAGCCGTCCGTGGCGACAATGGGGCAAGAATTGACCCAGGGAGATGTGGCTACCATCATTCAATCGCGCTCCACCAATACGCGGGGCTATAAGGTAGTGATCCACGAGGACGGCAGCGCCACGGCACAAATTTCTGGGTGGGCCAGTTTTCGATCGGGCAGTGAGCCGCCGCGATTGCAAGAGTTTCCCGCCGGAACGATAGATGTAAGAGCATTACACCGGTTGCTCACCGAAATTGGCGACGTCAGCAAAATTCCGACTGGGGGCTGTGCGAAATCGGTCTCCTTCGGAACCCGCACCCAGCTTGCGTATGCGGGCAGAACCAGCGGAGACCTGCAATGTATTCGCCAGCAAGCGTTAAGCGCCGATCAGGCCCTACTGCGCGCATCGAAAGACTTGAGCAAGTTCGTAAGTACGACTCTGGCGCAACTGAAGATTGACAACCGGCGCGCCATTACGCCCGAGTAAAACTTGCTTCTTGAGTTGTGCAGCAGCAGGGGAATGCCGACGGGAGTCGAATAATATAGATCATGCATGGCTACGTGGTGAGCTGGCTACGCACGAAACGGCCACCTCTACCGGTCCTCACCTTTATGGCGTGGCCTACACAAACTGATGATGAGCACGATGAAAACGGGGTAAACCGCACAGAAGAACGTCACGGTCAAGCCCCGTGGCGCAACCGGCGCCGGAACTCAACGACCGATCCTGTGCCCAACCGTTAGCGCGCCACGTCCCGGCGGACAAACAGGACCAGCACGACACCCGGCCGAAGATTATAAGAACCAATCCGGTCGTAGCGGTCGTCGAGTATTGGCATCAGCGCGCCTTGCTGAGACTCTTCCGCAATTACGACCGCCTCTTGGGTCGGCACCACGTGGCCCCAATAACCGGCATTGGGATAGTCGCGCAAATACCACGGCAAAGGCCAATAGTTTGCCGCGGCGATGGTCATGTTGGTCCGCACTCCACTGCGATTGCGCGCAGCAATCTGGTTGACTCTATCCACCAGGTCAAGGAACTGACGCTGAGTATGGGCATACACATAGGGAAGCGAATCATCGTCGTAGCGGAAGAAGCTGATGTCGATCGCCTGGTACGCCGAGGTCACGAGAGCCATTCCCAGCAATGCAACCAGAAATACCCGCATCCGCTGCCGCCGGATTCGTCGTACTTCGCTGTATACCTCGGCCAGTCCATAGCCGGCGACCAGCGCCAAGGGAACGCTGATGTTCAGCGCCAACCACGGAGTCTTGTAGGGAATGAGCGAATACGCCGCCAGCATCCCCATGGTCCAAAAACCGGAAAACAGGGCAAAACGATTGCAGCCCCGGCCCAGGGCAATGGCGAAGCCCAGCAGCCCCAACAACAATGCTGGCAGCTCCGCCCGCCCCAGCCAGCGCAGGTAGGTGAAGTGATCGTGCCTAGCATCACTGGCTGCGGTCTTGCTCCAATAGCGGAAGGTCGCGATCGAATCGTAAACTCCCTTTGGGTAGTTGCTGCCGAACGAGGAATAAAACAGGATATAGAGGCTGAGAAACAAGGCCAGGGCAACCACCCAAACCCCGACGCGGTCCCTCTGGCTGATGAGCTTCGTTCCCGAATCGTCCGCCGGTTGTTCGCCCAGAGAATGGCTAGGAGGAATCGGTCTGCCGGCGGCGAGCTTCTGGCCCCCTGTTTTTCTCCAAGCCAGATAGCCGACGGCGCACAAATAGGCCAGCACGAGCACTACAACCGAGATAATGGCAGTTTCCTTGGTCGCAAATAGCAGCGCGGCCGAAGCCGACGCCAGCCACAGGTATGCCGGGCGACTGGTCTCCTGGTACCGCAGCGCGGCTACGGCCAGCGCCAGAGTAAAAAACACAAAGGGCACTTCGTGAATGAAATAACGCGACACGTAGACCGCGCCCGGGGAAAGGGCCACGAACGCCGCCGCTCCCAGGGTCGCCAAGGCGCCAAGATATCGCCGCAACTTAAGGACCAGCCACACCGTAGCGGTTCCAAAGATTGCCGGAACGGACCGAATCGCCACGGTACTCAGCCCAGCCTTCCCAAAGAGGAAGGCATTGGCAGTGGTTAGGACCAAGGCCAAGTAGTACAGGGTAGGTCCATGATAATTGGAGGGATCGTACTGATAGGCTCCGGTGCGAAAAAGCGTGGTCAGAAACAGCCCATTGACCCCCTCATCATGGTGCAGCGGCACCAAAGCGAGGTGGTAAAAGCGCAGGCCGGCGGCGATCAGGACAATGGCCGCGCTGAGCAGCCGCCATTGGCGATCGGACACCTCCGAATACGCGGCTGTCTCTGTCGGTGGGGTTGAAGAAACCGCCGCGGAACGCATCCTTTTTGTGGACGGCCGTGGCTTGGGATGACCCTCGACGCCCTTCATCGGGGCAACCCCACTTTGTAAAGGCAATAGTCGCCGGAACGCGCGACTACACGAAAGTGGCTCCAAAAGCCATCATTCACCTTCAGGTTGGCGCGCTCCAACGGACTGACCAGGACATAGTCAACATGATAACCCTGCATGAGCGATGCGGCCTGGGGAGAACCGGCATAGATCTGGCGAATACTGTCTTCCCGCGGCCCATATTCCAGTCCACGAGACCATACCGCTCCGGTATAGCCCAGCAGGGAACGCCTGCCGGTCAAAAACACCGGCGGGTTATAGGTGGGCGCATGCAGGACCAGGGAACGAGGCTCGGTCTGTGTTAGGATCTGGCCCGCCATGGCAATTCCGTCGGCATCAAATTCGCGATTGGCTTCGGTTCCGCTCAGCACGCGCACAATCTCGAGTGTTCCGGCGAGAGTAAGGGAAACCAATAAGCCGGCTGCTGCCCAGCGCCATTTTGCAGGCCGTCGGAACCAGGAAGACAGCAAGTGGGCCACCAGCGGAGCCGAGGCCACATACCAATAGAACAGCACCTTGATATTGTCCCAGTCCCAGGGCGCCAACTTCACCAGATTGGGCACGATAAAGCAAAGCGTGAACGGCAAATAGAAGCGCAATAATGGCCCGGGCACAAGCTCATCATCGCCGTGCTCGCCCCACAAGATAGCGACAATCAGCAGGGGAATAAAGGCGCCGGTATTGACAAACCAAAACCAGAGGACGTTGGCGTTGCCTCGGTCCCAGCCAGGGTGCCAGCCCAGGAAGGTTTGCATGTGGACCGCGCTGCCGTGGACAGACCATATCATTTCCGGCAGAGCGATGATTAGGGCCGGCACCATGAAAGCCAGCCAGGCCCGCCATTGCCAGAACAGCAAGGTTAGGCACCCCGCGGTTCCCATCACGACGATAAAGCTGTGGGCATGGATAAGCGGTAACATTCCCGCCAGCACTCCGGCGGCAATCATGCGACGCACTGCGCCCTGGACGAAAAAGCTGGGATGGGAATCCCCCTCAGTCGGTGGGCTCTGATCCGGTGTTTGGCGAGGCTGGTTGGCACGGCCGCTCTCCAATCGGAGTCGGCTATCTCCAGTGGAGGTCAGCGCCTGCCACCACAGGGTAAAAATCACAATGGCGATGGGGACCCCGAACAAGATGCTTCGCTGCGGGACAAACAGCGCGGTCAAGGGGTTTCCCCAGCGCCAGATGGTGTCGCCTGCTATGGTGTAGTCGCGGGGCAGATGCCAGAGCAAATCGACGATGCCGGAGTCGCTGCCTCGCACATCCCGAAACAAGAGCCACCAGCCTAGGCCGCCACCCCAGAGGATCAGGACGGGAGCAATGACTCCGGCCAACCGGTCTCGCGTTAGTTCCAGCGTCCAGTAATGCATCAGGCCTACCAGCGCCATGGCTAACGCAAAGTTCGGCACCCACATCGCAACGGTTAGGGAGGCACCCGCCTGCAGGAACATGGCTGAGAGAAAATCGGCGAGGAACGGATAGACGAAGCGGACGTTGGCATAACCCGGGTCCTCGGGCGGAAAGTTCTGGCTATGAGCGAAACTCGAAATAATCTGCAAATGAAAGGGTAGATCGCCGAGATTGTTGAGTAAGCCAGTGTAGATTCCGTCTGGCCGATGAAACATAACCTTGGCGAAAACCAATCCCACCACGAGGGCCACTGCGGCGTAGAAGGCTACGTATGCCGCAGTGGTTCGCCGGGAGCCCCTAGTGGCTTGCCTTATCGCTTGCGCTGTCTCGGCAAACTCTCTCCGGATCTCTGCCCTGTACTGCAGCAGCACCAGGAACGAGGGAAACACAATGACCCCACTAGAAATCCACAGCAGCGACCGGTTTAGACCCAACCATAAAGCGAGGATGAACCCTATCGTTGCGACTCCGGCGAACCCCGTGCAAGCGCCCGCGCACAAGCGCGCTGCCAAAGGCATTCCTGGACTGTACACATAGGTCCACAGCAGGCCTGCACCCAGGGACAGCAGCGTCAAAAAAATCGTTCCGCCATAGTGTGACATCCGTATCGTTCTCCCATGCTGCGTCGCCAGCACGGCGCCTTAACCACCGTTGCGTAGTAAGTAGCTGCAACGAAGCCGAATCTCAGCCCCCGGGGAAAAACCAATAAACAGCGCCTTGAACAAAGCCGCATTCCCGGGCCTTGTTTCGAAGGGAACGGACGTGCCGAATCGACTCGCATCCCGGAATACTGCAATTCGCCCGGATAGTGGAAGACAATATTTTCCTCCGTATAATCATGACTCACTTTGCGGCCAATTCTCGCTTGGCCACGTGGACGAATGCCTTTGGATCGAGCCCTTCCCAGGAGTCTACCCGATACCAGTCCTGCCCGGAATCAAAGTGAATCTAAGCGCGGGTTCGCCTGGAACCCGCTCAAACACAGCGGTATTGTCGCGAAAGTGTGGGATTCATCGTGACTTGCAGGTGACGGCGATAGAACCCTGCCTCTCCGCCAGTCCTTTGATTTCTTCTACTTACAGTACATGACTGCCAACTGACTGCCAGATTCCTTTCATCTGTGCTGAGTCTTCGAGTGCAAGTAAACCACAATCACAACAGGGTGCATGCCTCGCTAAAATCGAGCCGAGGGCCCCGCGGCATGAGCGTCGCAGGGTCGCCATAGCCGATGTTGCAGAGAAAATTCGATTTCACATGTCCTTCAGGAAAAAACTCCTGCTCGCAGGACTCACATTTGCCAGCCGCGAAGAACTCCTCATCGAGTTTTGCGTTATCGAAGCCTGACATGGGCCCGCAGTCCAATCCCAGAGCCCGCGCCGCAAGTATCATGTAGGCTCCTTGCAAGGTAGAGTTTCGCAGCGCAGTTTCCTGGATCAGCTGGGGGTTGTTCGCAAACATATCGCGCATGGCAGGGTAGTGGGGAAACAACCGGGGCACCTTGTCATAGAATTTCAGATCATAGGCGATGATGACCGTGACCGGAGCGGCCATCGTCTTCGCTACGTTCCCATGCGCGAGCGATGGACGGAGGCGCTCCTTTCCAGCCTGGGAACGAATGAATACGAACCTCGCAGGACTGATATTTGCACTCGTTGGGCCCGATTTCAATGTGTCGTAGAGCTGCCGCAGCAACTCGTCCGGCACTGGCTTGGGAAGCCACGCGCTGTAGGTACGGGCTTTCCGAAACACCAGATCAAGTGCGTCATCACTCGCTCTCATTTTCTCGATCCTTTCCACCATTATCACGGTTTCCTCCTATTCATTCCTTGCACAAAATCCGATTGATAGGCTCGACTGCCAATAGAAGCCAGAGCCCCATGGGTAGAGCGTACTAACGCGCCCCTCCTAGCCGATCACTCAGAAATGCGCCGATAGCGCGCAGGGCCTGGTTGGCAGCGTGCACTTTCCCGACACCGTTGACGAACCCGTGTGGCATTCCCATCCATACGTCGAGCTTGGCGTCGACGCCAGCAGCAATCGCACGCTCCACGTAGCGTCGCGAGTCGTCGAGCAGCACTTCATCATCTCCCACGTGGACGCGGACTGGGGGCAGCCCCGCCAGATCCCCATAAAGGGGTGAGGCGAAGGGATTCTTGGGATCGCTCTCACCCAGGTAGGAACGCAC
Organism: Terriglobales bacterium; assembly: GCA_035622175.1. Taxonomy (GTDB): domain Bacteria; phylum Acidobacteriota; class Terriglobia; order Terriglobales; family Acidobacteriaceae; genus JAFAGX01. The sequence goes on from DASPVV010000211.1 coordinate 10,090, forward strand.
GAGGCCCTCGGCTTGGGACCTGACGAAGTATGGGTCCGCTGCGGCTCGGGTTTCGAAACTTTCGCCGGTAAGCGCGAGATCTGTTACGGGAGATAGCACGACCGCTCCCTGTGGGACGATTCCAGCCGAGCCCGCTAGCGCAGTCGCGATGGACAAAAGCACAAGAGCAAGATCGCCACCGGCCGAATCGCCGGTAAGCGCGATCTTATTTATTCTCCGGTCAACGAGCCCCCGATAGCAAGCCTCCGCGTCCTTCACTGCCGCAGAAAAAGGGTGCTCCGGAGCGAGCCGGTAATCGGGGATGAACGCGTCCGCTCCGGCGCTCATTGCTATGTGGCCAACGAGGTTGCGAAATGCCTGGGCCGCTCCCCAGTTGAACCAACCGCCATGCAGGTGGAGGATCGCGGCGCCCCTCCGAGCCCGAGCCGGTTTGGCCCACCAGCCCGATATACCACCGACCGTATCTGCCTCAAAGCTGACGCCGTCGGGGGTAGCGACGCGCTCCATGATGCCGTTAAACGGACCGCGGGCGGCGACTCCTTCGAGTTTGCCTTTCATCGCTGCGACCGCAGACCTGAGGACAGTCATTGCCGGAGAATCTTCCGGGTTAAGAGGATGGATCACGGACCAAGACTCCTTGATTGCTGTGTTCTCTCGGGTTTCAGCTTGCATTGATGTCTCCTTCGAATTTTGGTGCCTGCAAGGAATTGTCAGTCGGTGTTCGAGCGCTCTCACCGAAGCCGGCGGACAAAGTGGAGCTCGAGCCCGGATAAAGGAGCGCCAACTTCGTGCATGGCACCGCCTATGGCGAGTGATCCAAGATCAATCGCGACTAATCCAGTGCTATTGATCAATTCAATTATGAGCTGTTTGGCTTCGGTGTCATCGCCGGATGTAAAGATGACGGTACGGGGTTTGTTCGGGGAAAAGTCCTGTATCCAGGCCGTCGGCATGTTGCTGATCGATTTAACGAGCCGCGCGCCAACCGCCATCTCAGCGACCATCTCGCTCGATGTGCGCCCTTTCAAAGCGGCCCGCGATCGGGTGACTCCCGCCAGACTGATGTCGGGTTTAGGATCCATATGCGCGTTCGTCGCATCGACCAGAATTCGGCCACGCCAATCGATACCTTTCAACGCTTCGTGCACTTTCACCCAATGTACAGCGAGAATCACGACGTCGCACTCGGCCGCCTGCTCCCTGGTTCCTGCGATGGCACCTGGACCGAGATCGGCAACGAAATCAACCAGTGTCGCCGGACCCCTGGAATTGGATACAACTATGGTGTGACCAGCGTGTATCAAGTGACCGCCGAACGTGCGGGTTACGTTCCCAGCTCCTATAAAACCAATTTTCATAACCCACCTCCTAAACCGCTTTCGCCACGTTCATCGGCGGTACACTTTGCAAGATGAGTCTGCCCAGTGATACGGTGTAGTAGTTTGTTACTGTCACTCTGATAGGCATGGGTTATCAGTCATGGAATTCAGGCACGTGCGATACTTCGTCGCGGTCGCCGAAACCCTGAGCTTTCGCCAGGCAAGCAAACAGCTCTATGTCTCCCAGCCTTCTCTAAGCGTCCAAATCAAACAACTTGAAGATGAACTGGGGGTTCTCCTTTTTCGGCGATCAAAGCGGCGAGTTGAAATCACCCGTGCAGGCGAAGTCTTCTTGTCTGCGGCACGAGAAATCCTGTTGAGACTTCAGCAGGCATCGGCAGCGGCACTTCATGTACAGAGCGGTGAGGTAGGAACAATCCGGCTCGGGTTCATTCCGACGGCGAGCTTCCAAATTCTTCCCCGGCTACTCGAGAAGATCAGAAGCTCCCTTCCTCTCGTGAATGTGGAGCTGAGAGAAGGGTCTGAAGACCCCCAAATCACAGGACTACGTTCGGGAGCCTTTGATGTCTGCATTGGTCATTTGAGCCGCACGTACGACCAAATCGAGAACCTGCTGCTGATTCGGGAGCGGCTGGTTGTGGCTCTCCCGAAAGGGCATCGTGCAACCCGCAAGAGGCTTGTGGGCTTAAGAGACCTTCAAGGTGAGCTCCTCATTATGCCCTCAAAAGATTTGTTGCCAAGTGTGCACCAAATGATCGCGGCAGCCTTTCTGAAGAATCACATGCCGCTAGACAGATATCAAATGGCGGAACATTTTCAGACCGGGGTCAACCTTACAAAGGCCCGCGTAGGATATATGTTCCTTCCATCTTCTGCAAAAGAGTTTGTCCCTGATGGGGTCGTGTTACGACCCCCGGGCTTTTCCATCGGAACGTTGGAAACGTTTGCTCTATGGTCGCGTGGCAATGTAGACCCGCTTGTTCACCGCGTGCTTAGTCTCCTCAAGGAAATCAAGAGGGAGTTATAAGAACTACTTCCTCGGTTCAGTCCCTTGATTCTCTTTCAGCGATGGAATTGCCGAGTCCGAGGTTTTTCCCCCTTGCAAGGGCGGGCGGCCCTGACCGGATTTTCATGCGCTTTCGCGGGCTGAAGGCCCTAAAGGACAAACAAGAAACTGACGATCCGTTCCGATGACTTCTGGATAGCCTTCACTCGGGGACAATCGCTAAGGTGTCGTGAGCGACCAAACAATCGAACAATCTCGCCGATGCGTACTCGCGCTCAGCCAGAGCGATCAGGCATCAGTGCGGCTGCGGAGCGCGCCAATTAACGATCACGTTGATCTCGCCGCCACGAGTTGTGCCCGTGGCACGAAATCCAAGGAAGTGTTTTCCGTCCGGCATCATTTCGCCATTAGTAATGTTGGTCGGAATCTCAAAGAGTTCTTGCGGGGGAAGGGGCTTGAAGTCGTTGGGGTCCTTAAGCGGGATGGCATAGACCTTGTTGCCGCTGACAAAGAAAAGCTCGTGTCCATCGGCGCTCCAAGTTGGCTGGCAGCCGCCAGAGGTTGTTAATTGCCACTGCGGGTGTCCTGCCGGGAAGGCAGCGACCGAAAGATTGGTCACGCCATTCTCATCGAAGCAGTAGGGCAGCCATTTTCCGTTCGGAGAGAGCTTGCCGCCAAACTCGTCGCGCGGCGTCGCAACCACGTCGTGCATCTGCGACAAGGGATCCAGTGTCATCCACGTTACATCGTTACCTGTCTGCGGTCTCTGTGCCACGAGGACTATCTCGCCCTGAGGCGTTACATCCACGGGCCAGGCATATTGTGCTTGCACAGGCCCAAAATCCTCGATAGCTCCGCTCCGGAAACTGTACTTCTTTAAACGATCAGTGTTGTTGACATAAACGACGGCCTCTAGGTTAGACGTAAACACGGCCTGTGTATTCAACAACTCCAAAGGCAGCTTCGAGAAGGCCTTCGAACCGAAGTCCAGCATCCATGTCGAGCAGGTATCGACGGCCGACTGGTCGGATTCGCAAAACAGGGCTTTACTCGAATCGCGAGCAAGGTCAAACGTTCCACCCCATCCCTTCTCGGTCGCGGGAAAAGTAACCTCGACTCGGCCTGACCGATCCAACCAGACGAGTTCAGTGAATCGAACCGGAGAAGTACGGTAGGCCAGCAGGCCGGAGTTCGATACGCTGAAGCTCGCCGAAGCGCGGCCATGGTAGGTGTTAACGTCGTCAGCGATCTTGATCGGCCTCCCCGAAACCTGAAAAGAAGTCAGGCTGAAATCCTGCGCATAAAGACTACGGTCCCTGCCGTAAAGCAATCTCCCGTCGGCAAACTGTGGACTGTCATACTCGCCGCTCATAACCTTTCGAGGGGCGGCCCCGTCCACTGATCCCACCAGAATATCAAAGCTGGCGTGCAGTACCGTGCCGGTAGTGATCGACTGCTCGACGAACAAAAAGTGTTTCTGGTCGGGGAGAAAGAAGGGCACACGGTCACTGCGCGATCCCTGAGTGGGTGGCGTTACTGCCCGAGGGGATCCTCCCGAGTCGGACACGCCGTAGAGCGGATCGGCGATATTGGGTGTAAAGACGACCTGGCCATCGGCGTTCCAGGTTCCTCCCCGGCCATTGGGAGCGTCACACAGTACCTGCACCGTACCATCGTCGAGCGACACGGTCCTAAGCTTTTCGCCGGCAAAGAATCCAATCGCTCGTCCATCCGGCGACCAGAACGGGAACAGCGCACCTTCCGTTCCTTTCAGTTGGTCTAGCTTGCCTGTCCTCAAATCGCGCACGAAGATTGCTGAGTGCGCGTCCGCAGCGACAAATGCCAACTTCGTTCCGTCGGCCGAAAGCTGGATGGGCGCGAACTCCGCACCGAGGACATCGTGCCTATCGTTATCAGATTGGAGCTTCCACTGCTCGGGGCGGGGGCGGGTCAGCAACTTGACGGCAAGCACAACGTCGGCAAGCAGCAACAGCGCGGCGAGGCCAGCGTAGACCCACCGCCGTTTTGCCGGACGCCGCGCGGAGGAGTTGGCTGTTTCCGGCAACGCGCTCGTGATCCAGTTCAACTCGCGACTGATGTCACCAGCACTTTGCCACCTTTGATCCGGGTCTCTTTGCAAGCAGCCGTCAATCACGTGCACCAGCGCAGGACTAACGTTGGCTCGCAATGTCGAGATCGGTTCTGGGTCCTTCTCGAGGATCGCAGATGCCACAGTGAGCTGCGATTTGCCTTCAAAGGCGCGCTTGCCGGTTACCATCTCGTAGAGCACCGCCCCGAGCGCGAAGATGTCGGTGCGCGCATCGGCTTCCCGGCCTTCGATCTGCTCTGGGGACATGTATTGCATCGTTCCGATGATGGTGCCCTGTGTAGTGAGCGGCGAAAGCTGGGGGGTCGGCGAACTCATGGTCAAGGCTGCGGAGACCAGCGGCGCCGAACCATTCGCGGCCGGCAAGGTGTGCAGTGGCTTAGCCAGTCCGAAGTCCAGCAGCTTTGCGCCTGACTCGGTCAACATGACGTTGCCCGGCTTGAGATCTCGATGCACGAAGCCGGCACGATGTGCCTTGTCCAGGGCATCCGCGACTTCTCGGCCAACCTTCACGACCAGCTCGAGAGGTAGCGGCCCTTTGCGCATACGCTGCGCCAGCGTCTCGCCTTCCAGATGCTCCATCACCAGGAAATCGACGCCATCCTGCGATCCGATGTCGTGCAGCGTGCAGATATTCGGATGGTTCAGCGACGAGATCGCCTTTGCCTCGCGCTCGAATCGTTGCTTCAACTCCGGATTGTCAACCAGATGTGAAGTAAGCACCTTGATGGCGACGCTGCGGTTAAGTCGAATATCGCGGGCGCGATACACCTCACCCATCCCGCCGGCACCCAGCGGAGTTTGGATTTCATAAGGACCGAGTTTTGTGCCAGGGGTGAGAGCCATGCGGGCGCAATTATAGAACATCATTTTCCAAACGGATGTGGCGATTCGGAAGTTGTCGAGAAACGAGTTTTGCTTGTGGCCAAGCAACCGGGCTGCACATTACCAGCCGAATAAATCAAGATGCAGCCGCCGAATTTCTGGGTCGGAGCGATAGGCTTCAAGGTACTTTCCGCAGATGACGCGGATCGGGACAGGAGATGTTGCTGCCGAGATTACTTCGGCCAGCGCGGTGCGTATTCCCACCAGGTCGCCCAAGCCAACACAAATCGCTACCTTCGAGAAGCTCGGGATGTACTCTCCGCGGCTGCCCCGGTCTTCGATTTCCCGCAGCAGGCGCGTAGCATCTTCCGGACGTCCGGCGCGGGCATAAACTAAGCCCAGGACGCCGGTGAAGATCGGAGCGCGAGAGAGCATGATCGCGCGCTCCATGGAGGTAATGGCTTCCTCATGTCGAGCCATCCCGCTGAGCGCTAGACTTCTTACCCATAAGGCAAAGAGGTAGTCCGGCTGCATCTCGAGCGCGTGGCTTGCCCTTCGCTCCGCTTCTTCGTAACGCCCTGTGTTTAAGAAGACCGGCGTCGACATGCAATGAATCACCGGTGACAGCGGATCGAATTCGCAGGCCTTAGCACCGTACGGGACAGACTCCTCGCTTCGCCCGGAGGTTAGCAGAAAAAGTCCGTAATACGCATGGGTCAACGACGATCGGGGATTAATGGCTAACGCTTTTTCAAAATAGGGCCCGGAGTCGTGCCAGGTACGTTCGAAGTACATCGAGTAGAAGCCTCGGGAGAATTGGACTTCCCACAGTTCCGGCGCCAGTCTGACAGCCTGCATCATCGCATCACGCGCCGGCATTCGGCCTTCGTCGGGAGGCATCCACCCATAAAACTGAAGAATGCCGTAAGAATCGGCAAGCCCAGAATAGGCCAGGGCGTACTCGGGATCGAGCTGAATCGCCTGCTCGAAGCTCTTGATAGCAGCCCGCAACGTCGCCGGCGAGCGCTGGTGCCACAAGTGCCGCCCTTTCAAATAAAGCTCATAAGCTTCGACGTTGGTCGTCGAGCGCCGCGCACTGGTTCCGAAGGTCACCTTGAAACGTTCCGCGATCCCGCGTGCTATCTCGTCCTGGATTGCGAAAATATCCTCCATCTGCCGATCGTACCGTTCCGACCAAAGCTGGAAGCCATTTCTCAAGTCAACGAGCTGCACCGTAACCCGCACGCGGTTGCCGGACCGGCGAACACTCCCCTGCAGGACGTTGGCCACGCGCAAACGGCTCGCGATCTCGCTCATCTCCATAGACTTACCTTTGAAGTAGAAGGAGGAGGCGCGAGCCGCTACGGTCAATCCTTCCACTTGGCTCAGTGCATTAAGGATTTCTTCTGCCAGTCCGTCGCTGAAATATTCGCCCTCTGGATCTGGACTGAGATTCTGAAATGGCATGACGGCAACGGACGGTCCGGACTTCTCCCGTGCCGGCGCGGATGCCCGTCGCCCAGACTGCTCCAAGTCGCGCAGTTCGTTGGAAACGTCGCGCGCTGTTTGCCAGCGATGCGGCGGATCTTTTTCGACGCAGCGACGGATCAAACGTGCCAACTCGGCAGGCAACTCCGGACGCACATCGGTCACAACCGGTGGAGTATCACGAAGGACCGCTGACACCAGTTCAGCCGAAGTACTGGCCTGGAACGCGCGTCGTCCGGTGGCCATCTCGTGCAGCACAAGACCCAGCGAGAAGATATCCGTACGTGCATCGACATCACGTCCCAGAAGTTGTTCCGGGGACATGTAGGCCGGTGTTCCGACAATGCTCCCAACTTGCGTTTGGTCCACCGTGGCATCGTCTGGTTTTGTGCTGCCGGTCTCTTTTGCCAGTCCGAAATCCAAGACCTTCACGCGACCTTCACCCGTAACCATGATGTTGGCCGGCTTCAGGTCGCGATGAATAATGCCTTTTTCATGCGCCGCCACGAGCGCCTCCGCCAGGGCGCGGGCGATCTCGATCATTTGTGACACTGGCAGCCCGCCGGGCGGGATGCGGCGGTCTAGTGACTCGCCGGGAACATACTCCATCGTGAGAAAGGGAATTCCATCGGCTTCCTCCACGGAGTACAGCGTGACGATGTGCGGATGATTCAGTGAAGCCACGGTTCGCGCTTCCCGCTGAAAGCGAGCAAGTCTCTCGCTATTGCAGACCATTTCAGCAGGCAGCACTTTGAGCGCTACATCGCGACCGAGTTGCGTGTCGGTAGCGCGATAGACCTCTCCCATCCCGCCCACGCCAAGGGGCGAGAGGATTTTGTAACGACCGAGTTTGGCACCAGAGGTGAGCACCATAATTGCGTGCGCGCGTCATTATATAGTGCAAGGCAGGACGGGACATGCACTTCTCGGTGTGCTGATGGGCTGGTTCGTGGATCGTCGGCAACCCGGAGGTTAGCCAGAAGAAACGGGCTTCGAGGAACTTTGGCCGGATTCGTATCGGGAAGTCGGCATGGCACTACGTTTTGGCTGCACGGAGTACGTTCGGGTTCGAGGCTCCGTCGGCGTTAACGCAGCCACATCTCCGAGAAGCCGATTTATGGCCCCGCGGTTGTACGTAGCTCAACTTCCGAGTAGCTCGTGATCCGCTCAGAGTCACTGCAAACTCACTGACTTGCGGGGAACCTTCTCATCGCGCATTGCGAGATCGTACACGACCCCTGCCCCGACCGCTGACGCTTGTTTTAGGTCGTCTTCCAGAACATGGTCTAACGTATCCATGTTCGTGTGAGGCGCTCGCGTGTTGTCGCCCTCCATGTAGTCCCGTATCCACTGGAAGGCCGGTAGCCCAAGTTCATCGAAGGCCACGTGATCCGTGAAGCCAATACTGGCGACTGAGAGAGTAGAAGCCCCCAAGTCCGCGTACCGCGCGAGCGCGGCCCGGAAAATTGGGCGTGCGGCCTCATTGCCTTGCAGGTAAAGTCCGCGAATTCGCCCGGTTCCGTAGTCAAAGTTGAGATAGGCATCGAACTTCTCGTGCTCCGGCTTCAACTCATGGCGCGCTCGGCCCTCCTGTCCCTCCGCTGCGCTTACCCTCCGTCCCAGATGAGCGGCCACATAAGCGCGAGACCCGAGGCTACCTTGTTCCTCTGCGCTCCAGAGCGCAATGCGGATTGTACGGCGCGGTCTCACCCCCAATGTTTGCAGAATACGAATAATCTCCAGAGCCGTAGCCGCGCCCGCAGCGTTGTCGGTCGCGCCCGTCGCCGCATGCCAGGAATCAATCGAACCTCCGATCATGACGATTTCGTCTCTCAAATCCGTACCGGGAATCTCCCCGACAACGTTGTAGCTCATGGGATCGTCATTCAGGAACCGTGCCACTAGGTTCACCTCAAGCTGCACGTCCATCCCCCGCATGGCCATACGCACAATCTCGTTGTACTGCTCCGCGGAAACTTCAACCTGTGGAATGACAGCCGGTTTGCTCAGATCCCAGGCGTGCGCACGCTTATCCAGAGGAACGTCCGGCGAAGAGGGCACTGTCGCCGCAGTCACGTAAACCGTACCACCATCGCGATATGATGGCTCCAGTACAACGGCTGCTCCTTCGCTTTGCACGAATTGCCACTTGCGGAAGTTGAGTTCCTGCGTCGCCCGCTGTTCCGGCGTGAACTGCAATGGCCGAGGCTCACCCGGCGGTGCAGCATCGGCAAGCTGCAATAACTCTTCGTCAGTTCGCCTATGAGCTGGCGGTTCGAACAGTGGGTCAACATGCTGCTCGCCGGAGAAGAGTACAACCTTGCCCTTCAACTTGCCTCTGTACTTTTCGAGGTCCGCAACACTCTTAACGTTGAGGAACACCGCGTCTGCCCGGACCGTACCGTCCGTACCGGGACTCCAGGCTTTGGGATAAGCAATCAGCGGAATAAACCTTGGCGAAACTAGGCTCGCGGTGAAGTGCTCCAGCGACCAACCACGCCCAAACGGTCCCCAACTTTCCAGATGTGCATTTGCCAAGCCCCAATCGCGGAGCTTGTCACGTGCATACTCCTCCGCCCGCTTCAGATTGGGCGATCCAGTCAAGCGTGGGCCACACACATTGGAGAGATATTCAACCGTCCCCATGATTTGAGAATGATTCAGGGCCGTGTCGCGAATACGGTCGTGTACATCGGGCCGTGCTTGCTCCTGCGAAAATGCCTGGCCCACATTACGGAGGAATACGAGAAACAAGAAAGCGGCGGTAAGTCTTGTGCAAGAGAAGTGAAGATTCGCATCGGTCATTTTGAGAGTCACACGATGCTCCTTGGAGACATGTACTCGCCATAGTTGCATCAACCGTGGGCCAATTCGAGCATGGCAATACTATATGGTAAATCGCATATGGTGGGCGGGTGGTCGGCAAGCCGGAAGTCAGGCAGTCTGCAAGAGTCAGCGCCGATGGCTACATTTGTTGCGCGTTCGGCTTGTGGAGCGTAGGATTCGTCCGCAAAGGTAGCCCGCGCTAATTGGGCATGGCTCACAGGCCTCAGGGCCAAAGTAGATTGATTTCGAATTACGAGGAGGAAGGAATGAAGAAATTCTGCCTGTTCCTGTGCGTTTTGTGTGTAGTGTCAGGTATCGCCTTGGCGCAAGGAAAATCGAATG
>DASPVV010000212.1:0-23524 GCA_035622175.1 Terriglobales bacterium
TTGTCGAAAGAACGGTAGAAGCCCGTGCGACCTTCGCGACCATCAGTTCCGCAGAGGCTGCGACCCGCTTCGCGTCCGAACTAGAAACCTTGCCGGCCAGTATCGCCGAGATGCAAGAGTTCCAGCTAAACACCATTGGTAGTGTTGTGGACCGGGAGTGCTGGGTGCTGCGGCATGGCCTTCCCCCGGATGCGTTAGCCCAAGAGCTGCTGGAATTTTGTAAGAGCTGATCCAGCAGTCGCGCCGCTAGGGTCACTAAACATTGGGCTTTAGCCCCTGAGGGTTTTCGCGAGAGTGGTGGTAGTAATTTTGCGAAACCAGCTCTAATACCAAAACACCGTTTTTCACTTCGGCTATGATCGATCCACTTAAGAGGTTCAGTCCGACACCTTATACCGCATACCTGACTTTCTGCGGCTTGACCGCGCGCATCGAGACAAACAGTCCAGGGTTACTGGATCGCCTGCAATCTCTGGGATCGTTGCCAAAGGCGCAGGACGCGCCCGATCCGGACTGTATTTTTAAGGTTGTAACTGAACCAGACCAACAAGCTCTCGGCTGCGCGGACGATCTAATTACGTATTCTGCCAGCGACGACCACCTGTCGCTCGTCAGTATCGGGCCTGACAGCTTTCTCGGCTATGACCGCCGCAGCCGGCTGGGCATCTCGTTCATCTCTGAAAAGCTAGTGCTAGATGAGCGCCTATTTGCCACCTACTTCGTGCCTGGCCTTAGGTTTGTGCTTCGGTCAGCTGGAGATGCATCGTGAACCAAGTTGGCCGAAGGCTGCTAGGCGCAACGCTTCCAACCATAACAGAGGTCTCAGGTCATCGCTGAGTAGAGCTGTCTGCATAGATGGCTTTGTGGAAGGGCACGACTTCAGTCGTGTCGCCAGGACCCGGTAAACATTGGACTTCAGCCCTGATGGTCAGGAGATTCTTGGCCAGCATTTATGAAACCAGCTCTAGTTCATTTTGGTTGTAAAGATATCGAGCCAAGCGTGCATCGTCGAAATGTCTTCGCGCTAGATGGTTGTTGCAAGCTGCTTCAGCATATCTCCTCATTGCGGGTGTAGCAGGACCACGGAGCGGTCGCTAATCTCAGCTAACAGCCTTGGCAGCTGAAAGAAGTAAGGAATCAGAACAAAAACAGTATGCGAGATGACGGTGCCATAGACCACACCCGCAATTCCGATGTGTTTTGTCAGATAGATTGAGAGCGCCAGGTTGCTGACCGCCATGAGGGTGCAGCAGATTGCTTGCACGCGGACGAACCCGGCGCCGTTTAAGAACATTGTCAGGGTGCTGGTCACGCTGTTTAGTACGGCCCAGCATGCCATGCCCGCCAACAACAACATCGAAGGCACCAGACGTGGACCTACCCACATGTGAAGAATCGTCCGCGCGAAGATAAACAGCAACGCGTTGGCGAAAAAACTAAGGACTAGTGCTCCCAGAAGCGAATATCTAAGTGTGGCTCTGACCCACTTAACGTCGCCTCGAGCCGACGCCTCACCGTAGGCCGGCCACAAAGGCGCAAAGACAATTGAACAAACGGCGGGTGCTATCACGAATAGCTTCAACGGCACTGCGTACTCCGTAACACTAGAAGCGCCAAGGACATGGGCAATGATCAGGTTATCGGTTGTGTAGCCGGTCGCAGCCGCGGCTTGGACCAGCAGGTAAAGAGCCCCCAAGCCTACAATCTTGCGAGCGGCACTGAGTGAGATTCGGTGCCACCTGGGGAGAAGCCAGGGCCGCTGAAAACGGAAGAAGGTGAACGCATTCAGCATTGCGGTCAGGAGCGGCGCGCCAGCCACCGCCAAGATCAGAAAGACGAGCCCTGCATGCAAATGGACGGCGACAAGGATTCCGAGGAATGCCAGGCAATTGCTCGCCGCTTCCCAGCTTTGATTTACAAATCCCATCTGGTATCCCAGTTGCGCACGTTCCACCACGGTCAGCGGAAGATACGCGAGAAAACAAAATACGAATGTCCTGACGCTCGATCCCACCTCCCGGTTCGCAATCGCTGTGCTCACGTTGAAGGCCCGAGACCAGGGGACGAACGGATACAGGGCCCAGAAAATACAGCCAATCCCTACGGCAATGGCTACCAACAGGAAAAAGCTGGTGGAAATGTAAGTGGCCGCTGCGTTTTCGTCTCTGCGGCCATGGCTCTCGGAAATTACATTTACCAGGCCGGCGTTCATGCCGAAATCGGCGAAGCTCAGAAGAGCCAGAGTGGAGCTGATCGTTGCCCATAACGCGTATCGCTCCGTGCCCAGATAGTTTAGCGTGAGCGGCACGTAAACCAGCGCAGTGATCCATGATAAGGCACGCGCAGCAGTCGAGCTGGCGGCCGTCAGTACAACCCTGCGGTAGCGTTCGTGAGAGCGACCTTGCGGCGTGGAGCCATCAAGAGGCTCAATCACAGGTTCGAGTCTCCGTGTTTGCCGGGCTGTTGGACGATTCACGTCGCTTTTGAGAGCTCAGTGAAGCATGCTGCTAATTGCGGATCACGGCGGCGCACTTCCGGTCGTGTCAACGTGCCAGGCATTTGGACCTGAAAGAAAAAAAGCGTAGCAGCAGGATAACATTCCCAAACGGCGATGATGGCACGGAATTATCAAAAACTCCGGCAGGCCGAAGTCCAGCCATGACTTGTAGGTGTGACGGAACCTATGCGAAGTGTTCCTCTAGATCATCTCCGCGCATGCCTTCTCGTACCACACAAGGCTGTGGATTAGGAGTGGGTTTTCAGCAGCCTGTTAGGCAATTGGAACCAGCAACTCGGTTTGCAGTTGGTCTTCGGGAGTCACTCGCGGATCGTTCAGATAATTTTCAATGCAGAACTCGGGGCGCACGGCCATGCGCTTCTCCGACAACGTCTTGAAGATGCGATCGAATGCCATCCAGATGTGCGAGTAAGGCCCAGTCAACAGGAATCGAGCATATTTGCCGGCTTTGATGGCCCGGTGGTGGAGTCCGTCGGGGAGCGTATCCGGCTTTTGGGCGAGGGCAACTCCCGCTCGGTAAATCATTGTGTCTTCACCACTCCTGCTCTTATCAATTCCGCTCAACCCCAGGTACTCTCGTACCTGCTGCTGATCAAGCTTCCCGAGCAGTGGCATCAGGTCGTTCCAGAGCGGCGGCGCAACTTCAGCGAAAGGCCCGTGCTTCTCAAGGAAGACGTAGTGGGTTAACGGACGATTGACCGGCTCGAATTCAGCTGACAAATTCATGGCGACCTCCTTTAGTAATCTCGGACGACTGAGATCGTAGATCAGGTCGTCCTGCCGTTTCTTTCCGAGATGGCGAAAATCACTTGGAGTCATTCCCAGAGTCTTGTGAAAGGATTTGTTGAATGCCGCCGAGGTCTCATAACCGACGCTCAACGCGATTTCCGTAACACTCACGTCGGCATCCTCCTGGAGCATGCGAAGCGCCGTCACCAAACGGATACGCCGAAGGAATTGGAAGGGTGCCTCTCCGACATAAGCTTGGAACAGCCGGGCAAAGTGATAGGACGACGACCCCGCCTCGCGGGCGATCCGAGACAAACTCATGGGTTCCGCGAGGTGGAGGCGGATATACCTCTGGGCGCGGCCGATTTGAGAGCGATGAAACTGGTTCTGATGTGCCTTTTTGGCCATGCGATAGTTTACAAAGGAGTGCAGGCTACCGCTTTTCCAGAATTGCGAAATTCGAGCATGCTGTACAGTCGAACTAACGCGTCTGGACAAGCAGAAACGCTGCGAATTGGCATAGGGTTTACGGACGCAAGTGGAATGCCCTTCCGGTCGAGCAAGTGGAGGAGAAGACCGTCGTGACGTTATCGGCTCGAACTATGGATGGCAGGCAGTGACCCAGCTTACGGCTATCCACTTTGCTGTTTGCATATCCAAGCCGTTCGGGGAGAGCTACGTCACGGGTGTCGGTTACTTCGGATCAAGCTGGAGAGGGGAAAAGCGATCGAATGGTCTACACTAAAGTTTAGTGAGAGACCTCTAGTCAGAACGCACAGCCCGAGCTGGCCATTGGAGGAGGTCGCAGGAAGCAGCCGTGCATGAAATCTGAGTACGGACGCATAACGCTGCTGCGGCTGCTGCTGTTTGGCAGTCTTCATCTGCAAGACCGACAACAGCGGGTTGTGGGTATGAGATTAGGTACGCAGGATCGAGGGGCGCGTGCTATGCGCTCCATCCCTTGGGAAAAGGAAAGACATGATTAGCGACATGATTGAACAGTTTGAAACGTACTTGGAAATGGGTAGGAATTGGGCCGCCCGATTCGAGGAACCGAAGCGGACGCAAGAGGCCATCCAATGGGCGATCAAACAAATCCGTTGCAATCAGTGGCAGGCAGAATTGGACTTACAAAACAAGCATGAGGAAGAGCTCAAGCAAGCCAAGGAGAGCGCGCGAGGTTTGAGGGTAAAAATCGAGAGCACGATCGAGTACGTCAGTACAGCCGCCATGCCGGATTCTACCCGGCAGGCAGTTCTCAGCATCTTGGAACGAGATTAGGCAATCCCCAAATCCTGCACTGGTTCGAATACACTATCGCATCGCCTTTGTACAGGAAAATGCCTGCCCAAACTCCAGCCTGTCTCCTTGAGCGTTATTCACCCGATACTTCAGAAATCGAGTGCGGATCGGTCCTTACGGCGGTTGGCATCAGCTCAGGTCGATGTTGAGCGCGCACGATAAAAAGAACTTCTGCCGAGGCGTCCATCGGTCTAGTTGACTCTCATCCGGCAATCTTCCTGGCTGCTGCATCTTGTCCTGGATTGCCAGGTAAGCAAGCCGCGGACCACCGTTATCCGCAGGATCCTCACTCAAGGTTGGGGGACCGTTTGTTTCACTCTGCCTTACCCCTGGGTCCCGGAGCTGAGGCGTGCCCACTCTACGGAGCTACCTGAAAAGTGATTGCGAGGCAGATTACATCTGGAAAAAGCGAACAAGGGTCAGGACATTAGGAACGAGAAACCTTCAAACTTATACTCTCGCCTTCCATCCCTGGACACCGATTTGGCCCGACCGTGCCGTACCTGCCGTATTGCATCCAATACACGCGGAAGATAGCTGGGGTCGGCGACCGGAACATTGTGTGCGGGCAGCAGAAGCTGTAGGCGAGGAGCCAGCTCAGCCAGTCGTTGGAGGGATGAGACATAAGCATCCAGATCAGTCTCGGGACGATAAAGATAGATCGGGCCCGGATAGAATGTGTCTCCCGTGAACAGCAGACCATTTCGCTCATCGAGCAGAGCAATGGAATCGGGAGTGTGCCCCGGCGTCGAGATAACTTCTAGCGTTCGATCCCCTAAATTGATTTTGTCGCCGTCATGCAACCAGTGAGAGATATGGAAGGCGTTCGTTCGGTACGAATTGACATCAAAACCAGTTGGCAAAGTTCCGCAGATGTATCCTGGCGCAAGCTCGGCCTGCGCGTCCGCCGTTGATCCTTTTGCATTCATGCGAGTGAAATCGGTCGGCATGCCGTAGACGTCGGTGAAGCGCCAATTATCTCCTACATGGTCATTGTGGGTATGCGAGTTGACGACGCTGACCGGAAGTTGGGTCAGGTCTTCCACCGCAGCCTTAATATTGCTGATCCCCATACCGGTATCAAACAAGAGCGCCTTCTGAGATCCGATCACGAGATAAGAGATCACCTCTTCGAACTGATGGGGCTCATAAATGGCGAGGACCCCCGGACGAATCTTGTAGACCTCGAACCATGGATCTCGAATCCTCACCCGCTCCAGTTTGCGGTAGGCGGATCGAGGCTGGCTCTGACACCAGTCCGGGGTCTGCGCGGAAACGAAAGCTAACAGCCAAACCATAAGAAACATCCCGAGCGGAAGTTTCATGGAAAGTTTCCTGAAGGTCGACGGCGAGACTATTCTACACAGTCCAAGCACGAGGTTCAGGAATTGGTTAAGCCGCACCACGGTCGCAGACGCGGCCACCAACGGCGCACGTTCCTCGAATATGCTTCGTATTCTGCTCCAAATTTCCTTCGTAATATCGGCTCCTCGTAGAGGATCACGAACAGATGAACGCCGAGAGCAACCGCTGCCACGGCAGCGATTGCAACGGGGTTGGGATGACCAAACACAATCCAAAGCCCGATCCATCCCACGGCGAAGCCCACGTACATTGGGTTCCGTACATAACGGTAGAAACCGACAACGACCAGCCATTTCGGTGGGGCAACCGGGGCAGGTGTGCCACGGCCCGTCCACCCGAAATCCCAGATGCAGCGCAGAGCAACAGCAAATCCAATCACGGACGGCGCCGCCCCTAGCCATCGCCATCGCGCTGCATCCGCCAGCTCCACGCTGAAACCCAGCCATTGCGGCAAAAGCCAGAACCATAAGGCGAAAAACGCAGCCCCCACTATGAGCGAGGCAACGGTAGTTAAGCATCGAGCCTCGCCGCCGGCCGAAGGGGCGCTCCCAGAATGTCCGTCAGTCATAGACCCTTCTCTCCACCATGCTATGCCTAAAGCCCGCACTCGATAGAGATTTTCGAGCCAGCGAACAACTGCACACATTACGCCGAAGCGAAACGAATTCCACAAAAACGACTCCACGAGCGCATCCAACCTGTGCCCTCTTCCCCCCCGACGCGGTCACAAGGAGGATCGTCGCCATCAGCTGCGCTTTCCGGTGGCTTCGTCGCGGCGTGGGCGTACACTGGTGCCCCAATTCTTCGCGGAGGTTCGGCAATGAGAATCCTTTGGTTGCCCCTCGGAGTGTGCTTGCTGGCTCTTATCGTACACGCCCAAACTCCCGACGTGTGGCTCGCGAACCTCCCGCAAGCCAAGGACTACATTCAGATGCGCTCGTCGAGCTACGACCAGACCGGCGGCAACGCCGATGCGCGTGAGATTGCACCCGGGGCCACCCTCACGCTGCTCGACACCAACGGGCCCGCCGTGGTCAGCCACATCTGGATCACCATTGCCAGCTCCGATCCCAACCACCTAAAAGCGCTCGTCTTGCGCATGTATTGGGATCAAGAGTCGACACCGAGCGTCGAGAGCCCGATTGGCGACTTTTTCGGCCTCGGTTTGGGCACCTACTTCCTCTATGAGTCCATCCCGCTTTCGGTCGGTTCCGCCCAGGCTTTGAATTGCTTTTTCCCTATGCCATTCCAAAAACACGGACGCGTCACCCTCACCAACGAAGGTTCGCAGAAAACCGACGCTCTTTATTTCAATATTGATTACCGCAGCTCCTCGAAGCCCCTGCCGTCTGATCAGTTGTACTTTCACGCTCAGTACCGTCAAGCGGCTCCCGCCAAAGGTTGGACGAATGAGTGGAAAGAAAATGACGATCCCAGGGTCAACGACCGGAAGAACCTGGACGGCGCGGGCAACTACGTCTGGATGGAAGCTACGGGGCGCGGCCACTTCGTCGGCGTAACCATGTCCATCCTGCAGAACCAGGACGGCTGGTGGGGAGAAGGAGACGACATGTTCTTTATCGATGGCGCCGCCCTGCCTTCAATCAACGGCACCGGGTCGGAGGACTACTTTCTTGGTGCCTGGGATTTCGGCGAGCGCGCTTTTTCGTACGGCATGTACGGTGCACCCTCAAAAGGTGATGAGAAGGCGGGCTCCCGTACTTCGGTATACCGCTTTCACCTGGATTCGCCGATTCCGTTCAGCAAGTCTCTGCGCGCGACGATCGAGCATGGCCATGCCAATCACCGCTCCGACAATTTCTACTCGGTTGCTTACTGGTACCAGACCGAACCGCATGCTCCGTTCCCGGCGCTTCCGCCGCTCGAGCAGCGAATTCCAAAATTGTTTGCGGTGGGAGGTCCGGGGAACAGCCGGAAGTAGGTCGGAGTGGTATTGTAGGTGCTGCAGATTGCTGCTCATTGACGAACCCTAAAGCTAGCCTCACCCAGGAGTTTCATGCTCATGCAGGCGACCCTTCAAGATTTGCGCTATGCACTGCGGGTCTTGCGCAGGAGCCGGGGATTTGCGGCCGTTGCAGTGCTCACGCTGGCCCTGGCTATCGGAGCCGCCACCGCCATGTTCAGCGTTGTCTACGGAGTCTTGCTTCGGCCGCTGCCTTATGCCGATTCGGACCGGATCATGGCGGTCTTCGAGGTCAATGCCGAGGGCTCCTGGTCTCGCCTCGCCGATCCGAACTTCGACGACTTCCGCGATCAGAACCACAGCTTCCAGTCGATGGCAAAGTATGGTACTGACATTGTGTCCGTTTCTGGCGGCGGGCAACCGACACGCTCGAGGGCGGCGATCGTCTCATCCGATTTCTTGAAGGTTTTCCGTGTTCAGCCGATCATCGGACGCGACTTCAACGCTGCGGACACGAGAAAAGGAGCCGCTCCTGTCGTTCTCGTCAGCTACGGATATTGGAAGCAGTATCTCGGATCGCCCACCAGCCTCTCCGGGTCGCATCTAAAAGTTGAAAATACCGTCTTCTCGGTCATCGGCGTCCTTCCCGATGGGTTTCAGTTTCCGCCAGAGGTGGGTTTGTGGGTGCCGGCCGATCTTGACGGCGAAAACCCGAGCAGGACCTCGCACAACTACAATGCAGTCGGCCGCCTGCGAGACGGCGTGGCCGTCCAGCAAGCAAACGGGGACATCGGCGCGATCGCACGTCGCATCCACGCCAGTTCCAGTGAGCAAGGCGACTATCTCCTAAAGGATGGAATTGTCGTCCCTCTCCGGGATTCGATGACCGGCAAGGCTCGCTCGGCGCTGCTCATGTTGCTCGGCGCGGTGGGATTTCTTCTCCTGGTTGCGTGCGCGAACGTCGCGAACTTGCTACTGGCGCAAGCCTCGGCGAGAACGCGCGAACTCGCCATTCGTAGCGCGCTCGGTGCGGCGCGCGGGCGTCTGATTCGTCAATTCCTTATGGAAGCGTTCCTCCTTGCACTTGGCGGTGGCGGCCTCGGCGTCGGGGGCGCATTCTGGGGAGCGGCGGGATTAGTGGCGCTGGCGCCGGAGAATCTGCCACGGTTGGACAGCGTCTCCATCAGTATTCCAGTGCTTGCCTTCGCCTTCCTGCTCTCCAGCGCGGTCGCCGTGGGGCTCGGGGCTTTCACCGCGATGCGGGCCACATCTGGGGACGTGCGCGAGGGTCTGGTTGAAGGAGGGCGCACGCAAGCGGGTTCGCAAGGCAGCCAGCGCATCGGCCGGGGTATCGTAGCGGCGCAGATCGCGATCACACTTGTTCTCGTGGTCGGAGCGGGATTGCTCGGTCGCAGCCTGCTCAAGGTGCTCGAAGTGAATCCCGGGTTTCGCGTGGACAAGGTTGTCACCATGGACATCACGCTTCCCTGGACAAACGATCCGCAGGCAAAGCTACGACAGGCCACCTTCTTTTCGAACCTGATCGACGGTCTCAAGCAAATTCCAGATGTGCGCAAGGTGGGTGCAACCAGTGGCCTTCCCATGGATGGCGGTCTTCCTGACGGCATGTTTCTGTTAATGACGCAGGAGGAGTTTCCCAAGAATGTCGACGGTTTCGCGTCCTTGTTTTCCCAAAAGGAGCGCATCGGCAACGCGGATTTCTGCGTCGCCACGGACGGATACTTCCAGGTTCTCGGAATCCCTTTGCTTCGAGGACGTATCTTCGATGAGGGTGACGGTAGAGATTCTCCGCACGTGGCCGTGATCAGCGATTCGCTGGCTCGCGAGCGCTGGCCTGGTCAGAACCCTATCGGCCACACCATCGAATTCGGAAACATGGACGGTGATCTGCGCTTGCTCACCATCGTCGGCATCGTCGGTGACATTCACGAATACGGCCTTGATGCGCCGCCGCGCCCCACCGTCTATGTGAATCTGTTTCAGCGCCCGAGAGCCGCGATTACTATCACCATGCTCAGCGATGCCGAGACGCAATCAGTCACCTCGGTAGCGCGCAGAATCCTGGAGCAGCTCAATCCCGAGATTCCTGCGACGTTCCGTACGTTCTCTGACGTCTATTCTGCCTCTCTCGGTTCGCGCAGGTTCAACCTGATGATCATCGGTTTCTTCGGACTCGTCGCGCTGCTGCTCGCTGCGGCGGGGGTATACGGCGTGATGGCCTATTCGGTCAGCCGCCGCACGCGCGAGATTGGTGTGCGTGTAGCTTTGGGCGCGCACTCGCGTGACGTTCTGACCATGATCCTACGCCAGGGATTGAGCACGATTCTCATCGGTGTCGCCACGGGGTTTGTCGGCTCGCTGGCTCTCACCCGCACCCTGGAGTCGTTGCTGTTTGGCGTGAGGGCTGCTGATCCGCTGACCTTCGCTGCCGTAATCCTGCTGCTTGTTCTGGTGGCGCTTCTGGCCTGTTACATCCCCGCCCGGCACGCCACACGCGTCGATCCCACAATTGCCCTTCGCCACGAATAAGATTGGCGCGAATCTGGGCAGCGGCTAACCGCGTATCGGCCTATCCTGATGTTCGCAAGCGGCCCTGTCTCGAGCAGCGTGGGGTCTCGTTTTTCAGAGCACCGCGATGCGTTCCCAGGCACCGAAATAAGTGGTTACCAAACCGAGATCATCCACTACGATCTCCGCTGCGAACCCCGTGTTGCTTTCGTAGCGGTAGGTATTTTTGGTCACCCGGAGGTAACGTTGGGACAGTGGTTGCACCCCGAGTTCGGGAAACTTGACCCAAGCGGCGATAATCGACGCGCTGCTCCCGACTTGGAGGTTGAGACGCCGAATCGGAAGGGTGTTGGTGGCAGGCGTCAAGGCGAGATCAACGTCGTCACAGCCTTGAATGTCGCGCAATTCCGGACCCGAACTGCGCCATACCCCGCGGCTCTCTACGTTCAGGCAGAGAATCTTCACCTCATTTCCGATTGCCTGCTCGACTTGAACTCGGTGCGTCAACCAGTTCTCGTCGCAGTAGATTTCGTAATTCCCCAGCATCGGTCGTTGATCCCTGAGGAGTCCGACGACCGTGCCTTTCAACAGCCAGCCCTCCGCGGTGCGCCAAAGAGCGCAATAGTCCCTGCCATCAAGCAATAAGTTCTTCCAGACAACCACACGTTTGAGATCCTCTGCCATGATTCGATGGGGAATTAGGATCGGGTCGGTCAGGCGGCATCACTGAAGTTCGGGTCGACCGAGATACCCCACTTCTCCAGTAGCCACTCCGGTATATAGACTCGATTCCGGTTGCACTCGCACCATTTCTTCAACTCGTGGGAGAAGGTATACATCTCGGGGGTGAGTCGCAATTGTCTGACGCGCATTTCGAACTCGGTCACGAGAATTGGCACGGGCAGTGTGGGACGGCCCCAGTTGGGATTTCCGCGCTTGCGGTGTGGAACTGTCAGAGCAACCGGTATGGTCATGGCTCAGATTCTACTCTGTTTCTTGGAACTGGGAAGGGAAGGTCCCAAGGGCGAAGGCGTGCTCAGCTTTCATGCACATCGAGAACGCAAATTGGCTTGGGAGCGGCAATCGGTTTGCGTACGTCTGGTTCGGTCCGCACCTCAACCAGTGCTCTTTCCCCAGTCGGTGTGTGGCTGCTTGAGCATGACGGTCAGCGCTGTCACGAATTCAATCGAAAAGCGAGATTCGCGCGATCGCCACTAGAAACGCGATACGGCCGTTGGCAATTTGCGTCCCAGCAGCGTAGGATCGGACGACCGCCCGAATCTCTAGATGAAAGGAGCCCGCCATGGTTCTGGGTATGAGTTTACAAACCTTCACCTTGGTGCACGTATTGATCAGTCTGGCCGGAATCGCTTCAGGGATCGTGGTGATGTATGGGTTTCTCACCGACCAACGCCTAGACCGATGGACTGCGGTGTTTCTGACCACGACCGCATTGACCAGCCTAACGGGTTTGCTGTTTCCATTTACGGGCATCACGCCAGGGATCAAGCTCGGAATCATCTCACTGGTAGTGCTGGCGATTGCAATTGTGTCGCGCTACCCCCTACACCTTGCGTGGCGGAAAACCTACGTGCTGGCAGCATGCGCGGCGTTGTATTTCAACGTGTTCGTTCTGGTGGTGCAATCCTTTGAAAAGGTGCCGGGGTTGCAAGCGATTGCCCCGACGCAAAAAGAGCCACCATTCGCGATTGCTCAACTCGCCGTGTTGGTGCTTTTTGTTGTCCTGACAACAATGGCAGTGAAGAAATTCCGCAGCGGGCCGAGGACGGCGGACAAAGCGAGGGCCAAGGTAGCTTGACGAGCTTGCATTATTTCTTAGACAGTTTGCGGCGCGGAGGGCCGCCGCACGAGACGGACGTGACAATGTAGTGACAATTACCTCGTCTGGCCAGAATAGACTTGCTGCGATTAGGTTCCGAAACGACAGAACCATTGGTCCGCAACCCTCCTCCCGGCAGCGTCCGGACGGCAAGATACTCCGGTGGCAGGTGCTTGGCATCGAGCAAACCACACCCCTGGTCGCGTTTTTTATTCAATGGGAACCGGGCTCGCCCCATCCGTCGTCGAACTCCCCTCAGATCGGCACGGCGAAGTCGCTGCGGTTCGAGACTCCACAACCCGACGAGCAGCGCCGCATCCTGCACGGCACCGGTATCGAAGCCGACGTCCGCACATCCGACTTGCCGCGCATCGTGCTGGCGGTTCAAACGGCAAGAGGCGAGATCGAGATGAGCTAGTGGCCAGTCTCCAGGGACAGCCTCAGGATCTTCGCCCGGTGACACGTGACCAGTCCGTCGCCGTTGAGTCTCAAACCGGATCTTTACTCTTTTCGTTTCGAGAGATTCAACCGGGAAGGGAGGTCTTACTCTCTAGGTCTTTACACGGGCGGTTTGACCTCGCCCTTGTGACCTACTCCCTTTTCATATTGGCGGCGGAGGTCCATAATAGGTGCGAATTTGCACTAGTTCGCTTTGCCGGGTTCGCACCAACGGAACGGACGCTCTAGTGAGGGGAGATTTTCCTTCGACGAGATCTGCCAACATCAGGATTGGCGGCTTCGCCAATTCATCCGGATGAGAGGGGGCAACGTGAGTATCTCCGCGCTAACAATTCGGAAAAAGGGCCGATGCATATGGCGATGTCTGACCGCCGCCTGCATTGTTGTGCTGCCCGTTGCACTGTTCGGCCAGGGCTATTTCGGAACTGTGAGCGGCATTGTAACCGACCCGTCGGCGGCCGTCGTGCAAGGCGCAACGGTTACCATTGTCGACGAGCAGAAGGGGTACCAGTTCACCGCCAAGACGGACAGCAATGGGCGATACCTTTTTGTTTCGATTCCGCCCGGGTTGTACTCCGTATGGGCAGAGATGAAAGGCTTTCAGAAGGCGGTAAGCACCCACGTCAAATTGAATGTCAGTGAGAACGCGACCGCCAATCTGACGTTAAAGATTGCCGGTGAGTCGCAAAGTGTTCGCGTCGAGGCCCAGGGCGGGACCATCGAAACCGAAGACGCGGTGACCGGCCAGGTCGTGGACCGCAAGCTCATCAATGACCTGCCTCTCGTGGACCGCTATGTGCTCGACTTTGCTTATCTGACGCCAGGCGTCACTGACATGAGTGATGCGAACCACATCAGTGATACGGGGACGAACTTTGTTTCAAACGGCAGCCGCGGGGCCAGTGCCGACATTCTGATGGATGGCGTTTCCATCACCAACTTCGAACCCAATGGCGGTATCACCAACGCCACTTACGTACCCTCAGCGGAAGCGGTGGAAGAGTTTAAAGTGCAACAGTCCAATTTCAGCGCCGAGTATGGATTTTCCGGCGCCTCGATCATCAACATGATTGAGCGTTCGGGCACCAACAGCTTTCATGGGGAAGTCTATGACTTCATCCGCAACACCATCACCGACGCCAACAGCTGGTTTAACGAGCGCAGCGGGATTCCGATTCCTCCGGTTCACCGGCACGATTTTGGAGGCACCTTTGGCGGACCCATAGTTAAGAACAAGACCTTCTTTTTCTTCGATTGGGACGGAACGCTCCAAAGCTCGATGAGCACCTACCAGGCCGGCGTCCCTACCAACGCGGAGCGCACCGGTAATTTTGGTGAACTGTGCTCGTACTATGGCGGGACGTTCAATGCAAGCGGCGTTTGTAGCGTCATGGAAGGGCAGATCTTCGATCCTTATAGCGGTGTCTACAACGCTAATCTGGGTGGGCCGGTGCGCAATACGCCCATTCCGTTCAACAATATTGCTACCTATATCAGCCCAGGGAGTCCCAACCTGATCGGCACCCCTTATCAGTTGCCCGCAAAGCCAGGCAATCTGATTGATCCTGTCGCGCAGAGAATTTTGAACCTTTTCCCCCAGCCCATGGCCAACGTGGCCAATGAATCGCCCTACTACAACTGGATTGCCTCGGGGGCAACTCCCAGCGACAATCAGCAGTACGATATCAAGATTGACCACCGCTTCAGCCCGAAGAACCTGCTGAGCGCCAGGTATTCCCAAGAATGGTCTAATACCACTCCCTACAACTGCTTCAACACCTTTGTTGATCCCTGTTCGACTGGACCGGAAAAAAGCAACGCCCACCTGTTCACCATTAATGACACCCATACCTTCAGTTCCACTTTGCTGCTGACTAGCACCCTTGGATTCACCCGAGGCACGGAACATATCTTCGCCTACGATTCGAGTTTGAATGCCAACCCGCTCGCTGCGCTTGGATTCCCGCCCTATCTCGAGGCCAATGGTTTCAACGGTGTTCCCGCCATCTTCATCGGTGGTGGGTACTATTCCGCTGGCTTCACGAGTGCAGGGAGCAATCCGTATGGCAACTATAAGCAGGGGCAGGACACCGGGCAGCTTAGCGTGATGCTGACGAATGTTCGTGGTCGCCAGGAACTGAAGTTCGGCTTCGAGGGTCGTTTGCACCAGCAGAATTACATCCAGACGAACGCCCCGCTGGGGTATTTCCAGTTTGCTGATACAGGTAGTTCACAGTGCCCCCTAGGTTTGGCGGGTGAATGCGGTGGAGACGGGATGGCCAGCTTTCTTATGGGCCAGTTGGAGGGCGGCGGCAATAGCTACTACGAGATCCAGTTTCAGCCCGCGACTGAAAACTATCAGTACGCGATGTTTGTTCAGGACAACCTAAAGGCGACCCATAAACTGACGTTGAATCTAG
Source organism: Terriglobales bacterium (assembly GCA_035622175.1). GTDB lineage: Bacteria > Acidobacteriota > Terriglobia > Terriglobales > Acidobacteriaceae > JAFAGX01. The sequence continues at coordinate 15,087 of DASPVV010000212.1, forward strand.
GACTGCGCTACGACATCTCGCTACCTCGCACCGAGCGCTTCAACCGCATGAATTGGTTTAACCCTGATGTGGTCAATCCGTTAAACGGCGGCAGCCTTACCTACGACGATCAGTTCAGCGGAAGGACGACTCTCTCGCTGCGCGGAGGCGAAGTGTTTAACACTTCCAGGGTACGCAACAACTGGCTCACCGACTGGCACGATATTCAACCCAGGTTTGGACTGGCCTACCAGATCGAGCCGAAGACCGTAATCCGCGGAGGCTATGGCATCTATTACGGTCAAAGCCGCTCCGGCGCCAACGGCTTGTTGAGCTATGGGTCCCAAGGCTTCAACCAATACACCAGCGTCGTTTCGACCTATCAGAATGATGGTGCTACTCCCTATCTGCACTTGGACAATCCTTTTCCCGATGGGCTGATCCAGCCCCCGGGACGCTCCCTCGGTCTGCTGAATGACGTGGGCTACGGAGCCATTGGCCCGCTGCGCACGAGTTTCGCAGCACGCACGCCGTATGAGCAGAGCTGGACCTTCGGCTTCGAGCGCCAAATGCCCTGGAACGTAGTCTTTGGTGCACACTACATCGGAAAAAAGGGAACCCACCTCTACTTCAGCGGCGCCAACAATTACGACATTATCCCTCTCGACAAGGCTAACCCGACGGAAATCGGGAATCTCGAAACCTACGTTAGCAATCCCTTTGCCGCGGTGAACGGTGGACCCATATCCGACCCGAACAGTGTGCTCTCCGGCCCGCAAATACAAGAGTTTCAACTGAAGCTTCCTTATCCTCAGTTTCCAGGTGGTGTCACCATCGATGTTCCGCCCATCGCGAATTCCACCTACCACGCGCTGCAGCTTACCGCAAACAAGCGCTACAGCAACGGCTTGGAGCTACTGGTCAGCTATACCTGGTCGAAATCCATCGACGACTCCTCCATGTACGACACCAACGTGGCCTGGATTGGGAACTATGGACCTTACATGGGCTGGGCCCTGCAGGATCCGACCAACCCGTCGTCGGAGCGGAGCCTTTCGACATTCGATGTGCCGTCGATGCTGAAATTCAGCTACACCTACGATCTGCCGATCGGGCGGGGCAAGGCGTTTTTGGGCAACATGCCGCGCGTATTGGAGGCCTTGGTCGGCGGCTGGAAGACCAACGGCATCTGGCAGATAAGCTCCGGCCGCCCGCTCAGCTTCTTTACTTTTAATGGCGGAACGTCGCTGCCCACATACGGTCCCCAGCGCCCGAATTTCGTTGCCGAGCCAAGACGCAACTACGGTGCTGGTTGGGTAAACAACTTTTTTGCCAATCCCAGTTTTCTGCAAGTTCCCGCGCCGTTTACTCTTGGCAACGCGCCGCGCACGACGGGAGCCGTCCGAACGCCACTTGCCTTCACCAGCGACTTGTCGATCGCCAAGCAGTTCCTACTCTCCAACGCACACGAAGGGATACGATTGGAGATGCGCCTTGAAGCGGAAAACGCTTTCAACCATCCTGTCTTCGGTACGCCGGACACCAACGCTGGCGATCCCGACTTCGGGTCGATCACCTATTTGGCTATCAACCCGCGGCAATGCCAGTTGGCTCTCAAACTCCTGTTTTAGCGGCGGTGAGAGATGCGGAATGGGGATCGAAGTCATCAGTAGAAGGCGCCACGTGTACCTCAGCTCGCCAAAAAGTGAGCGTTACCACGGCGCGGCTGCGCCTACCCCCACCTCTAGCCGAAGGGCTCGAGAACCTGACCGACCGCAAGTGGATTCCATCGCCGCTCCATCGACCCCCGGCTCTCGCAACCTACAAGGGCTGCGATCGGCCTTCTTGTTCCATGCCGCAAGCAGTTCTGAAAACTAGCTAACCCACCAGGGGGTGTTTTCGTGACGGAGGACAGGACTCTAACAGTCTCCGTCTCGGCTGATTCTTCAGCGCAGCGATGTTGAACCGCAGTACAACCACCCGTGCCACCCTTTTCCGTTGCCGGAGACTACGATACTTGCTTCGCTGTTATTGGAGGCGAGCTGAAAGCCGTTCCAACGCTAAGCGAGTTCATCCGAGCGACGGATTGAACCTTGGACGCATACTCGCTCGACATGGTCGTCGTACTGGCCTAGGATAAGGTCAGTACTTAGGGATCGCCGGAGGTCGAAGTCACATCTTAGCCGGCGTGACCACCTGCGCCCGTCGTTCTTCCCCAGTAGAACTGCCGCACCGGAGGCACCAACACCAGCACCACCAGCACGAACGCCGCTACTGTGAGAGCAGCCATGTCCCAATCAATGTTGCTCAGGCCATCGTCGATCATGCTGTAAACAAATATTCCGAGTAGGCCAGCGTCCGTCAGCGAGGCAATCCACCACCCCCAAAGTCTGCCCTTCCACAAGCCCCAGGCGCCGACGAACACGAGCAATGCCAGCGGAGCGAGAATGCCGGCGCTTTCCTTGAGTCCCTGAATCGTCGTGGCGGCATTTTCTTCCGGCTTCGTTTGGCGGATCAGAATCAGCAGGAGGATACAGGCTCCGAGGAAGAGCGCTCCGACCAGAAAGTGCGCTACCACCACGCCTGTCACCCAGCCCGAACGCTTCACCATATCGCCTCGAATCCGTGTCAATCCGTACGAATCGGCGCCAAGGCTTTACGCTGGTTTGCCCTTGGCTCCTCCAGCCCCGCATTATCATAAAACCCGCACGACCCGACTTGCACGCAGTTTCGCGTATCCGGCGACACACTTGGTTCCTTTCAGCCTCGGAAGCACCCAGTCAAGCTAACACCAGTTTGGGGGTGCTGCGGCGGTAACTGCGAAGGGGTTCCGTTTGGGAGACGCCCGCGTTGGGAGGAACAAAGAAGCAATTGATTGCCGATGGGATGAGCCGGATCTGTTTCTCCCCAGACGGGAAGGAGCTGGTCTTTGTTCGGGCTATGTAGCCGGTAGGTTCTGCAACCCCATGTGTCCGGGTCGGACCCTTGACAACTAGGCGTTCTGTTGACTAACCCGCAGTTTCACATTCTCTGGCGACAGCGTAGATGCCAACCATGCATGGGTCTCAGCATTATCCTTGAGCTGCTGGAGGTTCACGTTGAAGTTTACAGTTTTCTCCGAAAGCTGCTTCGTGAAGGAAATTCCTATAGCATTCAGGTGGTCGACCGTCTGCTGGAGACCGTCCTCACCCACCTTCACGGTGATCATTGCCTGGTTGTTCTTTCGCCGGTTGATCGATACCCGCTCAACCCCGCCGACACATAGAGAGATGTGCCATTCGAAATACTTCGCCGGAACCTCACCGTAAAGCTTTTCGAGTAATGCGCGGTACCACTTTGCGCACTCCAGGTTTCCGGGATGATTCTTGATCCAGTAGTTCTCGTCATAAGACGTCTCTGCCTCCTCCGGTTCTTCGTAGGTGTCGATCACCTTGTTGAAATGCAAAGCCCTGGTTTCACCGACCTGCACCATATTTGACTGGATCCCGATAATTGGGACTGCGAGGCTCAAGAGGTGCACAACGTTGAAAAAGCGTTTGCTGATTTCTTCCGCCACCAGGACTGCCGTGTGCCTCCGCTTTGACCACCTTCGCTTTTCGTTGGCCCAATATTCGATCGTCCTGATGATGTGAGTTTCGTCGGTGGGGCCGAGCTGCAGTTCAACCTCGAACATCGATTCGTCTTCAGGGTCCTTAAGTAGCAGGTCCAGTCTGCCTTCCTGTGACTGGGTCTGTTCCTTACTGATCGGTTGCAGCTCACCTAATCCCAGCATGGCGGGGTCTCCGCATATTTGATCCCGCAGCCAGTATTCATCGAAACCACACTCACGGATGCCCAAGAGTTTGGTCGTTGGAACCGCCATTTTCGTCCTCCTCCCCAATCGAAACTTGGAGTAATATGCAAACTACTACAATGGTAAGTCAACCTGCAGCGGGGTTTGGTGCTTCAACCCGATTACATTGGTAACCGCCGGTCAAGGCGCTCTGGTCAGCAACGCTAATCTTTGGTTCTAAACTGACCTGCGCTTGACTTGCTGGGTTAGCTTGATCCTACGGGCTCAGGGGCATCCCAGGACTTGAGCGAAGGCGCGAGGGCCCCCTCGATCAGGGGGTCGGGTCTGCCAAACAGCGCACCGCGCAGCCGTCGGGCTCGCACGAAAGTTTTTTCAACGTTTTGATTTTTGGAATGTTAAAGATTTGTAGTACGTGATTGTAGCCTTCACAACCCATTGGGCAGAAGGTTTCTCATTACCGCATCGTCCGCAGGATCGGGGGCGGAGGCACCGGCATCGTGTACGAGGCCGAAGACCCGTTGGTGGCGTCCGTGTTCCATCGGACCGCGCATCACGCATTCATGAACTCACTTGCTGCTGGAGGGAAAGCCGCGTGGGTTCCTACTGCGATCGACGCCGGTATCGTCTTGGCCGGTACCGACGGGATGAAGCGCTTTCAGAGGCCGATGACGCAACTGTGGCATTGGGTTCGCAGCTTAAACGAGAGGTTATGTATGTCAGGCAAACAAACAGCGATCATAACCGGAGCGGCGGGGGGTATCGGCGCGGGTTTAGTCGAAAGGTTTCTGAGAGAAGGTTATAACGTCGTCGCAACCTCTCGGGGCGCCAATCGAAAGTTGACCACCTCAGGCAGCCTGGTTCTCCTCGATGGCGATATCGGAAAGCAGCAAACTGCTGCCCAGGCGGTCGAAGCCGCAATCAACAACTTCGGAACCCTCGATGTTTTGGTGAATAACGCCGGCATCTTCCTACCCAAGCCTTTCACTGACTATACTACGGAGGACTTCGACGCGCTTGTCTCCACTAATTTACTCGGATTCTTTTACCTCACTCAGCGCAGCGTGAAAGAGATGCTTAAACAGAAATCGGGGTGTGTTGTGAGCATTACCGCGGCGCTTGCCGATCGGCCCATCGCCGGCGTAAATGGCTCGATTTCGATGATTACGAAGGGTGGGTTGAATTCAGCGACCCAGAATCTCGCCATCGAGTATGCAAAAGACGGCATCCGCTTCAACGCGGTAGCCCCCGGCGTTGTGGATACACCAATGCACCGCAATGATCGTAACGACTCGACGTTGCAGCCGACTATGAAAAAGGCGACGGTAAAGGATATTGTCGATGCCGTTCTTTACCTGGCACAGGCAGGCCATGTGAGCGGAGAGATACTCCACGTGGATGGTGCCGCTCCGGCTCGTCGCTGGTAGGCCGGAACGATACTCCATTGTCTTTTGGCTGCGCCAACCACAGTCCGGCGTGCATCAAACGCACCCATTGTTTGGCTCACTGAGGCAAAATGCCGGCCTTTTCGACGTTGGCGCAGAAGCTGCCCCGATGCACGAACATGCAAGGATTCTAGCCAGACGTTGGACTTCGACGAGGTAGGAATGCCCAGATTGCTTTCCGTCAATGTCGGTCTTCCGCGCGACGTGACATGGAACGGCAAAACTGTCCGCACCGCAGTCTGGAAATCTCCGGTCACGGGACGGCGAATGGCGCGCAAGCTCGATATCGATGGCGACGCCCAAGGCGATCTCGCCGGTCATGGTGGGGAGCAGCGCGCGGTTTTTGTTTATCAGATGGACTCCTATCACTACTGGGAACGCTTCCTCGGACGCAATGACTTCAGCTTCGGCCAGTTCGGAGAAAACTTCACGGTTGACGGACTTCCGGATAATGAGGTCTGCATTGGCGATCGCTACCGCATTGGGGATGCGATATTCGAAGTGACACAGCCGCGCGTAACGTGCTACCGGGTCGGCATTCGCATGAATGAACCTCGGATGGCGGCCCTGCTCGTAGCACATCACAGACCAGGATTCTACTTTCGTGTGTTGCAGGAAGGAGAAGTTGGGGCGGGCGACGACATTGTAAAAATTACTGACGGTCTAGAGCGAATCAGTGTGGCCGAGGTTGACGCCCTCCTGTATTTGCCAGGACATTCCAGCGAGCAACTGCAACGCGCGCTGCGGATTCCTGCACTGAGCAAGGGTTGGCAGAGTTCGTTCCAAGCAATGCTCCAACAAGACTTGAGCTCCAAGACTACGGTGGGGAATCCGGGACTCGCCTATGAGGAACAAGCCCCAGCATGGCCCGGATTTCGACAGATGCGAGTCGCGCGTATCCATGAGGAAAGCGATAATGTAACTTCCTTCGTTCTGGCGCCGATCGATGGGCAGCCTCTTCCTGTCTTCCAGGCAGGTCAATTCGTGGTTTTGCGGCTGCTCGTCGATCGGGACAAACCGCCCGTTCTTCGCAGCTATTCGTTGTCCGATCTGCCCGGAGCCGATCATTTCCGCATCAGTGTCAAAAAGGAATTGAATGGGATTGCAAGTTCATTTCTGTGCAATCGTGCGCGAGAGGGCGATCGATTGGATGTTAGTGCGCCGCGCGGAAGCTTTACTTTGCGTCCCGGCCAGAGTCCTGTGGTTCTTCTGAGCGCTGGAGTGGGCGCAACGCCGGTGATGTCGATGCTGCACGCCCTCGCCGCTCAAAGATCGCAACGAGAAATCTGGTGGATCTATGGAGCCCGCAATCGCGTCAACCATCCATTTGCAGAAGAATCGCGTTCATTACTGAAACAGCTCTCTCGCGGACGAGGATACATCGTGTACAGCAGGCCCGCTGCCATCGACGAAGTCGGGGCAGACTTCGATGCTCCCGGGCGCATTGACACAGCTTTGCTAGAGAGAATTGGCGTATCACAGGGTAGTGACTTCTATCTGTGTGGCCCCTCTGCATTCTTGCAAAATATGCGCGATGGGCTGCGAAACTGGGGAGTGGTCGCAGGGAATGTGCACACGGAAATCTTCGGTTCTCTCGAGGCGACTACCCCCGGTATGGCACAGGTTGATCACACTCCTCACGTGCCACAAGGGCCGCCCGGATCTGGCCCCCCAGTCTCATTCGCGCGTAGCGGGATTACCGCTGCTTGGGATCCGAAGTTCGGAAGCTTGCTTGAACTGGCGGAAGCGTGCGACGTTGCGGTCAGATGGTCCTGCCGGAGTGGCGTCTGTCACACCTGCATGACTGGTCTGATTGGCGGATCGATTATTTATAACCCCGAGCCGCTCGAGGGGCCCGCTCCCGGGAACGTGCTCATATGCTGTTCCCAGCCACACGAGGTTGTCACTCTGGATCTTTGAGAGAAACGGGAGGAGTCCAATCATGCGTTTTGACATCGTGCCTGGAGGCATTTTCCCCGACTACGAACTGCCCGATCACACGGGCCAAGTGCGCAAGCTGAGCGAGCTACAGGGCGATGATCCGATCATCCTTACGCTGGCGCGCGGCCACTATTGCCCGAAGGAGCACCAGCAGCATTTGGAACTCGCCGCGTTCTATCCGAAGATCGCGGTGGCATATACTCAGATCGTCACGATCTCGACCGACGATCACCATACTCTTCAGGAATTCCGTGCGTCAGTCGGAGCCGTGTGGACCTTCCTTTCGGACCCCGGACGAACGATTCAGAAGGATCTCGACATCCAGGAGTACACTGACCCCGAGCACAATCCGATGATCCCGCATACACTCGTGCTCAAGCCGGGCCTCGTGATCTACAGCATCTATAACGGCTACTGGTTCTGGGGCCGACCGTCGGTTATCGATCTTTGGCACGATCTGCGCGCCGTGACGAGCGAAATCCGCCCCGACTGGGATCTGAGTACTCCTGGACTCCGCGAGGCATGGAATGCGGGTGATTTCTCGCGTTTCCACGGGTGGAACAAGCAGGCCGGTAGGGAAAATACCTCGATAGTACGGAAGAAACCGCACCATGTTTCACGACACACTCAAAAAAGCAAACGAGGGATGGATTAAGCAGCTTCGTCAGCGCGACATCGCTTTGCGCAAGAATAAGCGTAACCGCATGGACGAGATCATCAAGAAACACTCCATGCCTTATCACAAACATCCTGACGATGGCGGTCCGTGCTACCTCGCCCGGTCAAGGCGCCAGGGTGCGGTTCCTGTTCAAATTTGTGCTGACACAACGCCGCCGAGAATGCTTTAATTGTTGGTGGGGCATTTCACCATGAAACCTTCGGGGGGCGCCGCAGCCGCTCGGAGGTCCGATCAAGCAATGTTCTCGAATTTCCGGGCAGACGTATCCACCTGGAAGGGAGGATGTTATGGCTGGGATTTTAGGCGCGGGGACTCCGGCGCCCGAGTTCACTCTCCACGTCACTCCAGATCAAAATCTTTCTCTCAGCGAATTGCGCGGCAAGCCCGTCATCCTGGCTTTTTATCCGGCTGACTGGAGTCCGGTTTGCGGCGATCAAATGGGCCTGTACAACGAAATTCATTCCGAGTTTCAGAAGTACGAAGCCCAGCTTTTGGGGATATCGGTGGATGGCGTATGGTGCCACGAAGCTTTTGCCAAAGACCGGCACCTGCACTTTCCCCTGCTGGCGGATTTCGAGCCCAAGGGAGCCGTGGCGCAGAGTTA
>DASPVV010000213.1:0-18034 GCA_035622175.1 Terriglobales bacterium
GCCGCTAGAGCGGCCACCGGAATGACCGCCTCCGCCTGAATGCCGGTTGTAACCCTTCCCGCCTTTCATTTTCGGGGCATGGCCGCCGGCTTGGAGACGCTCAGCACGGTGCGCGCCCCCAAACGGATGGAAGCCGTTCGATCGCGCCTGTTCACTATGAGATCTCGCAAAACCCCTGCTCCCAGATTCCGCCGAGAAGCTCTGACCGAGACGGGAGCGCTGACGTCTTGTGGTGAGTGCGCGTTCGTCGGGTGGCGGACGATGTGCAGTCGAGAGATAGTTCTGCCGTGGCGCACGCGCGTAGCCCAAACCCGGGTCAGTGCGGCTGGAGCGTTCCACCGGATGGTACCCCGAATAGCTGCTCGGAGGCCGGGGAACAAATTCATGCGCGTTGTATCCGCCACCGGGCTCGGGCTCACGATTCGGCGGCCGCGGGACCAATTCCTGTTCGCCCTTCGTCGGGCGGTGCATGCGAAATGCCGGTGCGCGACCAGGGCCATATTCTCCGCCTGGATAGTGATAGCCATTCGCGGGACGAGGCACGGATGCGATCTCTGGCGCGGGCCTATATCCGCCGCCAAACCCGTGATACCTGTTCCCGGCTCCGGGGAACGCTTGCGACGCAGCGCGCAGGCCGCCGCGAGGCAAGCCCCAATCGGCCACTGTTGTGCTGTGGGAATAGTAGTTCGTGTTATGGAACAGCACCGCCTGGGCCAGCCAGCTCAATCCCCAGGCCAGCAAGCCCCAAGGCATGCGCGTGAAGGCGGTCAAAGCGATGCCTATTCCGAAGTGAACCACGGATGAGGCGAGGAACGAGCCTAGCGTAGTCACCAGCGAAAACCCCGGATAGGGAGATACGGGAGCTCCATAGACGATCCAGGGGTTAAAGGTTGGCACATAGATCAGCTGCGGATTAACCGGAGCCAATTGAATGTAGCCTCCTACGTAGTTCACTGCCTCCTGCGGAGTGGCTTCGAGATTTCCGGCCGCTTGCGCGCGGCGCCGCATCACCTGCACTGCCTCGAGCGTGTCCGAGGGCTGATTGTAGTAGGCATTGCCCAGGTCCGTGGTCCAGGGCAGATTTTGGGCCATTTGTGCCAACACCTGCGGAAACGCGGTCAGAGCCTTAATGCTCGGATCCCAATTCTGCGCGTCGGCTCCGGCTGCAACCTGCTCGGAAGACGCGAAGCCCTCCATCTGCCGCCAACGATCGGCCTCCGCCACTTGCGCGGGATAGGTCGACGCGGTTAGCACCAGAGCGACCAGCGTATCGGGATATAACGCGATGGGGGCCACCAGTTGCTCCAAGCGCTCGGCATCGAGCGGCTGCATGACCTGTTCGCTACGCGGCTGCGAATCGCCGTCCACGGATGCGTAAGCCTGTCCCGGATAACCCGCTTCCTCCGAGTGAAGTTGTCCACTGTCATCTTCCTGCGCCCTTCCCACCTGCAAGGGAGCCTGCTCGGCCGACAACTCTCCCCACCATCCTTGCAGCAGAACGAAAACCATGACCAGCGCCAGCATACGTCTGAGTGTCGGCCAGAGGCTGACGTTGGGATGGGAATGCTCGAGCGAGCAAAGCCGCATTGAGGGAAACGCAATCGTGTGCCATGCGGACAGTTTTGTTGGACGACTCATTCAGCCTCGCTCGCCACCCTAGGTCCGCCCCAAGGTTACCTGTCTTAAGAGTCGCCGCAGGCAACCTACCCACGAATGCTTTATCGCGCTCGAGCGGGCCGATACCAAAGGAGAAGCCCGTCCGAAGCAATACTCGTCTGGTCTGAACCCGAGACTTTTGGGTTAGTTGCGGAGGATTGGCGCCTGGAGTCCGTTCGTTCCAATCGTAGTCAGACGCGGTCCAATTCTCGGACTATTCATCAGACACTCGGTTTTCGGGAAGGACATTATAAGGGCATGGTCACAAGTATTCCGCGTGCTTATCGTGTCTCGCAATGCTACCGCGAGTTTCTGCTCCATTCCGGTTGCTGTGAGCCAGAGGTTCGCTTGCTTCGAATCGCTCATCACGGTGGGCAATCCGAGACCTGTCGCTCACGCGGCTGAGGGATGCTAAGAGGTTCGGCTAAAAGACGTGCCCCAGTTGGAAAAACCACTTTTTGTGACCCGTGTCCCCGATGCTCGCGCCCACGAAGAGTGGTCCTGCGACAGTTTCCGCGACGACGCCCGCTTCCACGTCGTTGGGGAATCTACTTTCGTTGAGAGCGTTATACATTTTCCCAAATTCGTAAGCTGCCGTTGCATACACCGATTTCCCGGCTAGCGGCGGCAGCGAGAGCAGATTGTGCAGATAACCCAGACGGAAGTCGTAATACTGATTGCCGAAGAGCTCGTTGGTCCCATAAGCGCTCAAGCGCCCGGGACCACCCAAGAAAAACTGGGGGACGCCAATGTTGGTGTAGCCGAAGCTGGAACCACCTTCGCCGACGGCGAACACAGAGCCCGGCTGGCTCACGCGGTGAAAGTAGTCTGCTCTGGCCTGGATGAGCGGAAAAGCTCCCGTCGCCCCAGGATTCGTGTCGTACCAACGGAATATCCCTTCCAGGCTCGAACCACTGCGGGGAATGACTGGATCATCACGATGATCGCTCAAGAAGTACAGCCGCGCATCAGTCAATCGTCCCGAGTAGGAGAAAAAATCGGGTGTGCCTAAGCGCAAGTCGGCGCTGTAATAGCCCACTTCGTAACCCAGGCGTAACTCGGTGAAGTGACTGAACGCGTACCCTACGTCTCCGCCGAGATCGGCTCGGGCAATACCGTAGTCGGCGATCGGATTACTCTTCGAGTAAATCTTAAATGCGGCATCGGAGGCATCAACCCGCGGTGCTAGGAACCACTGCCTCGTGCCGCCGAACGGCTTGTACAGCTCACTTTGGACTCCGTAGGTATTCCCAAACTGCAACTTCGTTCGCCACTCGGAGCGAGAACCGGCAACGTCCATAAAGGTGAGCTGCGCCGACTGGGTAAAGGTGACGTCATTACTTTCCGAGCCATCGATCGCAAAGCCGAGTCGCAACGTCGGCGGTGCATAACTCATTTCATGCACCGTGACGATCAGACCGCTCTGCCCGTCGCGGGTGGCGAGCTGGTAGTCAGCGGAATCGTATTTGCCGATGCCCGTCAGGCGGGTCAAGAGGTGGTCGATTATCTTCGGATCGATCGGTTCCCCCAACAGCGGGCGCAGAAAGTGCTGCAGATGCTGCGCCGACAGCGGGTCCGTGCCTTCGACCTGCACGAATTGGGGAACGGCCACTGCCGTTCTTTGCCGCGTCTGCCTTCGATGCAGATACTCCTCCCAGGGAGCGTCTTCGAGCGAGTACGGCGAAAGAACATTTCGTTTTTCCTCGGCTGCCTTCTGGCCAAGTTGAATGATGGTTCCAGCCTTGTCATAATCCATCGCGGTGTAATCGCGGAGATCAACCTTCACGACCAAGTCGGCATTGGCCAAGCCGCGGATTTCGTTTTCTCGAATCACGACATCAATCGAGCGCCCCAGCACGCTGAATAGAGATTGAATGGCTTCGGGTTTAGCCGGAGCCACTTCCAAATGAACGCCGATGACAACGTCGGCCCCCATGCTTCGGACCACATCGGTCGGCAGGTTGGCCACCAACCCTCCGTCGACGTACACCCTGCCGTCGTCGTGAACCGGAGAAAATACGCCAGGGATCGACATCGTAGCCCGCAGCGCTTGCTGTAGAGAACCGCTCGAGAAAACTGCTTCTTTGCCTGAAACCAACTCCGTTGCCACACAGCGGAAAGGGACCGGCAACTGGTCAAACGATGCGAGCTGCGAATAAGGAAGGGTTTCGCGATCGATGAGCAGGCTGATAGCACGCCCCGCATTCAATGCGGATGGTGCGGAAAGACCGTGTTTGAGACCGAGCACAATCGAGTTCTGGAAGTCTCGTTCGTCTTCTTTGCGGCGGTACGATAGATCACGATACGGGGTCTGTCCACCGATGATCAGGTCCCAGTTCTGCTCTCGCACCAGTTCCTCGAGCTCCTTCGGACTCTTTCCGGTGGCATACAAGCCTGCGACCAGTCCCCCCATACTGGTTCCGGCGATGTAATCGATCGGAATTTGGTGTTCTTCAAACCATTGGAGAACACCAATGTGCGCCAAGCCCAAAGCGCCGCCCCCTTCGAGCGCCACACCAATCTTGAGTCTAGACTGAGTTGTAGTTCCACGCTCTGTTCCTGGCTGCACGGGGGCCTGCGATGCAGAATCGTCCCCGGGAGCAGGCAAGGTTATTGTCATCGAGAGAGCAAGGAACAAAAGGGCTTTGCACGAGGGATACATTCGCCGATCTCCTGATTTCGAGCCATTTTTGTTTGCCGCTGGTCTAGCTTGGCGTGGAGCACCTGGTTGCCGCCATATGGAAGAACAGATCCGCAGCCATCACCAGTGCGGAAACTGATCTGCCATAGTATTTCTTCCGTGTCGGAAGATCGAGACCGAAATTCCGACTGCGAAGTAAGAGCGGTTGATGGACCGGGAAAACGGTCATAGCGAACCGTGCCGCATAGCAGAAGCCTAAGCAATTGCGGGAAACGATTGACTGCAGAGCGAGTCGTACGCCACAAGATCTGGTTCATGCCGGCTGGTCCATGGCAAATCCGTTGGCAGCTTTTGGAACTCTGGCCCCGCTTCGGAGTTTGTGTGTCTCCTTCCAGCCCCGCGCCCCAGTTCGATTCCCTCGCGATGCTTCAACTCGCGGTTGCCTCATGATCGTCGCGGCGCATTTAGGAGAGCGCTTGAGCGGGTCTAGAATTGCCGTCTAGGGAACGATTTGCAACAATTTCTTGCCTGGTGCCGCGTGTCCTGATACTCTAAAGATGTTAACTGCCCGCGAACGCGCGTAAAGCGTCCGCGGGCTCTTTTTTTTCCAAACGTTGACATGGAGCTGCCAAACATGGCTTCCACACATGCTGCGGGACGCACGGCACGCGTCAATGGAGTCGAGATCTATTTCGAAGTGCACGGCACCGGTGATCCCCTCCTCCTCGTCAGCGGATTCTCCGGATCAAGCCAGGATTGGAAACCATCCCTTGGCGCCTGGGGCCCGGATTTTCAAATCATTCTTCCCGACCTGCGCGGCCATGGCCGTTCCAGCATTTTGTCCACACCCTTTCGGCACGAGGACGCCGCTCGCGATCTTTTCGCCCTGTTCGATCATCTCGACATCCGCACTTTCAAGGGCGTGGGCATCAGCGCCGGCGGCAATACGCTGCTTCATCTGGCCACCAAACAGCCGGACCGCGTAAAGGCCATGGTGATTGTCAGTGCCACTCCCTACTTTCCTGCGCAGGCGCGCACCATCATGCGTCACTACGGCGCCAACCTCCCTGAAGCAGAATGGCAGCGCCTGCGCCGCAGCCATCCCGGCGGTGACGCTCAGATCGAGGCCCTTCTGGCAAGTGCTGTATCCTTTGCCGATAGCCAGGACGACCTGAATTTCACTCCGCCGCTGCTGTCCACGATTCAGGCGCGCACCATGATCATTCAAGGCGACCGTGACCCTCTTTATCCAGTGGAAATGTCCTTCGGGATGGCCCAAGCCATTCCGAACTCCGCTCTTTGGATCGTTCCAAACTCCGGTCATGGCCCTGTCATTGGCGAACGCTGGCCTGAGTTTATTAGTACCGCCGCTGCTTTCTTGCGGGGTTAACGGCATCGGTCGTCGACCGCATCGGTGCATCCGGGGTCAAGGCGTACCGAAAACTCCTAGGACCCCATGATGCGATACCAGGCCAGACCAACTTGCATGCCGAGCCAACGAAGAGGTTCATTCGGAACATAATCCAGGCTGGCATTCACGAAGGGATAGTCTTTCCAGCGGTTCCCCCGGCCAGCTTCCAGGTCGGCAATAATGCTCCCGAAGACCGAGGTAAGATTCACGCCGTGACCGCTGTAGCCTAATCCATAGAAGATATTGTTATGCTTCCCCGTTCGGCCCACGGAAGGGGATTCATCGAGCGACCAATCAACGACGCCATCCCACCCCACATCGAACTCCACGTTATCCAGTTTGGGGTAGAGGCGAAGGAGCTCGCGGCGAAGTTGTGAAAAGTGGGAGGCAGCGGCGGCGGAATCCGCTATGCCGCCATTGAAGCCGTAGCTCGGACTGCCTCCGCCAATGTGGATGCGATTGTCTGGCGTCAATCCCAGATAATAGACTTCGGTGCGACTGTCATTGAATGGCACGCGCTTCTGCCATCCGATCTCTGCCAGTTGTTGCTCACTAAGGGGCTGCGTCATAGCCACGTATTCGCGGACGGGCACGATCGAGTTCCGCAGATACCCCAATCGGGAAGTGAAGGCATTCGTGGCCAGCACCAAGGATTGTGCCTTTACGCTGTGTCCTTCGCTGGTATGAAGAACGTGCTCTCGACCCTCCGTAATGTTCGTGACGATGGTGTTCTCGTAAATCTCCGCGCCGACGCTTTCCGCGGCTGCCTTGAGCACGTGCACGAGTTTCATGGGATGAACGTGACCGCCGTGGGGATCAAAGAACGCCCCCTCATAGACATCGGTACCGATCGTGCTGACCAGCTGTTGCTTCCCCCAGAACTCAACCGGCATACCTAGTGACCGCGCCTGCTGTACGTAAGCCTGGGCCGCACGAAGGTCCTCCTCGGTACTGAGCAGCTGCAGAGCCCCATTGGTTTCCAGTTCGCAGTCAATACCGGTGGCAGCACTGAGGTTCGCCAGCCTCTGGATGTTCGCGACTGTCAAGTCGTAGATATTCTTATCTATGGCCGGAACCGCACCGAACTTCATGTAGCGGTCAGCCGTCATCGTCAACATCATGGCGCCGTTCCGTCCTGAGGCTCCGTTTCCGCAACCCCTGGCTTCGAGAACGATGACCCGCTTTTGGGGCGAGAGGCCGCGCATGTAGTACGCTGAGGAAAGTCCAGTAAAGCCGCCGCCAATCACGGCGACATCGACTGTCAGGCTGTTCCGTAGAGGCGGATTCGGAGAGGGCTGACTTCTCGCCCAGAAGCTGGCATTCGACTCAAACACCATGGGCTCATGCCAAACCCTGGGGGAGACCTCGTTCAGGCCTGCGACCCCGAGCAGCGCACCGCCACCGGCAAGCGCCGCTTTTTTGAGAAAGCCACGGCGGCTCGCATCTTGCATGTGTCCAGGCCGGCGAAAGTCAAAACCTTTCATCGGAAAAATATCCTATTGGCTCCCGGAGGATGCCTCTGTGTATGTAACTTGCCGGTCAAGCCACCAGCATGACGGGGTGCCAACCGCGGAACATTGCGCGCAACTATACTCGTTGGATGGATCAGCGTTCAAATCAATGTGGATTCAAGACCAACCTGGTTCTGGCAAGCAAATTTTTTCCACTGCTTGCCATTTGGTGATCAAAACTGCTTCGAGGCACGGCAGTTAGCTTGCCCGGCGTATCCTCGAATTAAGCGTTGGCCAAGTCCTGGAAAATTCATTTCGACCGCGTTCCGCACAGCTACCAGCCGCCGTAAAGGCGTAGAGTATGGAGAGATGCGGCACAGGAGAAAAGACCATGGCTTCGAAAAAAATGGTTTCTATCCCCGGAAGCGAGAAACAACCTCTCCCGGGCGCACACATCGTAAGTTCAGCTCCATCCGATGAGCGATTTGAGATCACCGTTCGCGTTCGCCCCAAGCATGCTTTGCCTGCGGCACAAGAAATGTTGCGGTTCCCGGGCGCTCCCTTGCAGCAATTAACGCATGAGCAATACGAGGAGCGTTACGGCGCCGACACCAAGGATCTCGCATTGGTGAGAACCTTTGCTAAGGAACATCACCTTAGCGTGGTGCGGGAAAGTGCCTCGCGGCGCAGCGTCATTCTTGCAGGCACCGTCGCCGACTTCGATCGCGCCTTCGGAGTATCTCTTCAAATTTACGCCTATCCGAGAGGAACCTATCGGGGCCGTACCGGGCCGGTGCAGGTTCCAGCCGAGCTCGGAACCGTGGTGGAAGGAGTCTTTGGTCTCGACAACCGTCCGGTTGCCAGACGGCATAGTTCGCACGCGGCCGCCAAGGCTGCCGCTGCGTTCACCGGGGCAGAGGTCGCAAGGATCTACAATTTCCCCTCCAGCTTTGATGGATCCGGCCAGACAATCGGAATCATCGAGTTGGGTGGAGGCTACCGGCCATCGGATTTAGACACTTATTTTTCCAGTCTTGGACTCAGCACGCCCACGGTGATCCCGGTGTCGGTGGACGGAGGTACGAACGCACCCAGCAGCGCCGGTAGCGACGATGCCGAGGTGGTCCTCGACCTCGAAGTGGCGGGTGCCGCAGCTCCAGGGACTAAGTTTGTGGTCTATTTCGCACCCAACGATGCCGCCTCCAACAGCTTTCTCGACGCGCTGACCAAGGCAGTTCAGGACCGGGAAAACAACCCTTCGGTAATCTCCATCAGTTGGGGTGGCACGGAAGACATTCCGACCAGTAGCTTCCAGGTGCAGTTTGATAAGGAACTGCAAGCGGCGGCTCTGCTGGGAATCACCGTATGTGTTGCGGCCGGGGACAACGGAGCGGCAGATATGGGGCCAAAAGTGTGGGATGGCAAGGCGCATGTGGATTTTCCTTCGTCAAGCCCGTTTGCTCTCTCCTGTGGCGGAACGCACCTCATAGCCGCAAACGACGCCATCTCAGCCGAGTCCGTCTGGAACCAGAACCAGGCCGACGTATCTCCCGATGCCGGTCCTGACGGCTCGTTCGGAGCGGGGGGCGGAGGGGTGAGCGGGGCGTTTCCGCTCCCCAATTATCAGCAGCAAATTAAGGTGCCCCAGGCACCAAACCCGGCGGGATTTGCGGGACGCGGTGTTCCGGACGTTACCGGTGACGGCGATCCCGACACCGGGTACAACATTCTTGTCGACGGACAGAACGAGCAGGTGGGGGGGACCAGTGCGGTTGCTCCGTTATGGGCGGCGCTGATTGCCATCATCAACCAGAAACTGAACGGACGAGTCGGATTCGTGAATCCCCAGCTTTATGCGCTGGCCGCCAGCTCTGGGGCATTCCATGACATCACCACCGGCAGCAATCGCGTCAGTTATGAACGATTCAAGAACGTTGGTTACGATGCCGGACCGGGATGGGACGCGGCGAGCGGCCTGGGCTCGCCGGATGGCACCGTGCTTTCGAACGTTTTGAAGACAGGTGCGCCGGCCGCCGCTCAGAATCGGCCGACATCCAAAGGTCAAGGCGCAAGCGGCTCTGGAGTTACGACTGGGTCGAAGCAGAAACTGAAGACAGGAAAGAATCGAGCGCCTTTTACCGATCTGCGACGAGCGCGTCATCCCCAGAATTGAACCTGAGCCGCCCGCTCGAAGCACTACCCACAGCGTGGCTGGGCCGGGTGCTCGCCGTCGCAAGCTATTTTTGCGGCTGAGTCGAGCCCGAGGTATCGGGTGCTGTGGTACGGGAAGGGACGCTGCGCGGAACCGGTTGGGAAGTCATGGCACTCTCCGGATTCAGCAAATGTTCCTGGTCGGGTCCGAGGCCGAGTTTGATGAGCGCGCGGGCGTCGGGCGTGGTCTTTGATTGCCAGCCGTTGTCAGCCTGATACCTCACCATCGCCGCCTCGGTGGCGCCGTCCCACACCCCCGAAGCTGTTCCGCTGAGATAGTGCTCGCGGATCAGGGCCTCCTGGATCTGCTTAGCCCGCCGAGGATCGATCTTTTGTTGTCCCCGCCGACGTGAGCTCTCGGTTTTACGCGACCTCTTATGCTTCTGCGAAGCACTGTGGAGAGCCGGGGTTGAGGGAGTACCGCTCTTGGCAGAGGTTTCACTCGTCTGGGCCAGGGATAACCAGGCCGTAAGCACCAGGGCGCCCAACACCGAGATTCTCTGAAAGCAAGAGTCGGACAGAGTCCACCTCAAAGCAAAAGACTGGTCACACTCGTCTCCGTATGATGCGAGATCCACACGGCGCCCGCCAGTCTCCAAAGTTGCATGCCTGTTACGGAAGTGTGCCGGCCAAAAACTCGGTACCACCCTCACGGCCAGCCCGAAGTGGACGTCTCAGGAAGACGACATCCTGACCGCTTTTCAGGCTTGATGTAATGCGGTCAAAATCATCCTCCGAATTCACCGGCTGCTTGTTGATCTCGAGGATCACATCGCCGCGGTTCAGGCCCAGGTCCTCAGCGAACGAGCTCGGTCTTACATCTCGCACGACCACGCCCCTGCCGACCGGAATATCAAAACGTTCCGCCATTTCGCTAGTCACAGCGCCCACCGACAATCCCAGTTTGCCGGGCTTAGGCGCAGCTTCCTCGCTTTGTTCCTCTTCCTCGCCCAGACGAGGTCCGAGCAACCTGGCACGATCGGCGACGGCTACCGTAACCTGCTGTTGTTTGCCGTCTCGGACAAACCCGATCGTTACCTTGGTCCCGGGCTTGCGACCGGCAATATAGGAGACAAGATCATCTCCGTTCTTCACCGCCTTGCCGTCGACCGAAGTAATCGTGTCTCCAACCTTGAGCCCGGCCCCCTCGGCGGGAGTATTCGGGATAACGTTCTCGATGGTTACGCCGTTACCGGCTCCATAAACCCGGGCAATGGCAGGATTCTCCTGCGGCGGAAATTCGATGCCAATCGAACCACGGGAAACGCGGTGTTCCGGACTTATAAGCTGGTTATAAACGGTAACCACGGTGTTTGATGGCAAGGCGAAGCCGACGCCAGCATAGGCGTTGGTATCGGTGAGAATCGCCGTGTTAATGCCAATAACCTCGCCCGCCATATTGACCAGCGGTCCTCCGGAATTACCCGGATTAATGGCCGCATCGGTTTGAATGAATGACTGGAATTGACGTTGCTGAACGATGTTGCGGCCTTTGGCTGAAATGATGCCGGCAGTAACCGTTTCTTCCAACCCGAAGGGGCTACCCACGGCCAGAACCCAGTCCCCGACCTGCATGCTCTCGGAGTTGCCAAGCTTGGCGACTGGCAAAGGTTTATCGCTGTCAATCTTGATCACCGCCAGATCGGTTTCCTCATCCGTGCCGATAACCCTGGCTTCATGCGTTAAACCGGGGCCGTCTCCCTGTAAAACCACCTTAATGCGGTCGGCTTTGTCTACCACATGCCGGTTCGTGACGATATAACCTTTGGCGTCAACGATTACTCCTGAACCGAGAGAAGTCTCTTTCTGGGGCCGGGGACCCCCGAAGAAGCGGTCGAAGAAATCGTCGAAGGGATTCTGATCCTCCCCATCGCCCGGATTGGGAGATCCGCGACGTCGGTGGATGTTCTTGACCGTGGATTCGGTATTGACATTCACCACCGAAGGTTCAAGTTCCTTGGCGATTTGGGAGAACTGGCTTGAGAGCTGCGTGGGCGATGGAATCGTCAGCGGAGACGGACCATCTGAGTTCTTCCTGTTCTCTTGACCTCTGACCCCCCTCGAGGTCACGGTTCCAATGAGAATACCAATGGCCAAAGTGGCCAGAATGGTAAGAGTGTAAGCGGGCTGATTCGCTTTCAGGTGTCCCCAGAGACCGCCTGCACGCGGGTCCATAGCTTTACTGTCCTCCATTTTTAACAGCTTGATTATACCGTGTTCCTAGCATCCGCATGGGAGAACGAGCGGGTCGGCCTGCCCTGGGTGAGATGCGCCCAGAGCACCGACCAGATGCGTAAAGTTTGATTCTAATTATGCTTGGGAAACTAGGGCCGGTGTTAGTCGAACCTGCTCTTCCCCGCTGCCCGGGCCACCCTCGCAAGCCATCGTGAGACGAAAGCGCATGATTCAGGGATGGTAGGTTGAAATTGGCCTACGAAGCCACCGGCCCGACCGGTTCCCTGCCGGGAGGGGCAGCCGAAAGCAGAAAGGCGCGTGTTTTACGAGTCAGCACAAATTAACTCGAATGGCACGAAATGGTGGTTGGATGGCACTTTCGTGGGGCGAAAAGCCCTGGCATGCGCAGGCGTTTCGAGGCATACTAAGGCCACCTGCCCACCCAGGTGGGAGAGTGCGCCATGCCTACGACAGAAAACAATATCGAGATCAGCTCCGGCTCGGCTCATATCGTCGCCGAACAGAAGCAACGTCGGCGTCTGACTATCGCCCTCGGCCTTCTGGTTATCGCTCTGGGGGTACTGCTTTTTAAGGATCGCCAGTTTTGGTTCTCGTCGGATCAATCCGCCGACTCGGAGCAGACCGAACAGACACCAGCGACGGCCGCGCCAGCGACTGCCACGATGGCAACGGCTACGACACCGACTGCCACAACGAATTCAACTCAGGCTGCGCCTGTTTCGGCACCGCCAGCCGCGCCAACGGTAACTTCTAGGGCCAAGAAAACCAGAAGCCGGACGTATCATTCAGCGGCCGCTGCAGCAAAGACCGCTGCACCGAAAGCTGCGGCACCGAAAGTTGTGACACCGGAAGTTGCGACATCGAAGCTTGCGACACCGAAAGTTACCCCAGCGCCGGTCGCCGTAGTGCAGGCTGCGCCAGAAAGTTCGCAAGCGTCGGCCGAGGGACCGGTGGTAACCACGACCAATCGCACCATCCTGCTGCCTTTGGATGTTGAGGTTCAGGCCGGCAATCAACATCGCCCAGTTTCAACCACGAACAATTCGGTCAAGGTAGACATGCAATCGACCGCCTCCGCAGCTTTCGAGGGAAAAAACCCAGCCCTTGAGACGCAACCGGACCCGGACACTGTGCAGGGCGCCGAGGCGCGAGTCAGCCTCTCGCCGGGAACAGCCGAGAGAGTATCGCGTTCGGTAAATCCCGAATATCCCCTCCTTGCCAAGCAGATGAAGGTTCAGGGAGCGGTGGTGCTCGAAGCCCTTATCGATCGGGGCGGCAGCATTCAGGGATTACGGGTTCTCTCGGGACCCTCCATTCTAGCGACGGCTGCCCGCGAGGCGGTTCGGCAATGGCGTTTCAAGCCATATTATGAAGACGGTCAGCCGGTCGAAACTGAAGCTCGCATCACGGTGAACTTCACCATTTCGACTTACTAGCGTCCCCCGATCAGCACCGTCAAGCCCCACCTTCAAGGCCCCATCCTTCAGGCTGGGGACAGAGGAAACGAAATCAACGATTCGTTGCCCCGAAAGCCAGTATGATAGGTGCGTGCTTGAAGGCTATAAACCTCATCACAACGTCACCGATCGCAGCCGGTACCACGTAGTTTGTTCTCCGGGGTATCGGCGCAGCGTTTGGGTGAGTGCGAACGCCAAGCGGTGCCAACAGTTCATCCGGCAAAGTGCTTCCCGCTATCGGGCGGAAATCATCACCGCAGAGATCCTGCTCGATCTGCGGAGGATCCTCGCGGTTTCGGCTGTGTTGTTTCTTCCACTTTCTCTAGGGACCGCGGACAACAGGCCAGGCGCCAGTCAAGAAGGAGGAACGCGAAGAATGGCATTTGCCGTCACCAGTCCCAGCTTTCAGAATGGCGTCTCCATACCGAAAAAGTTCACTTGTGATGGGGCGGACGTCTCGCCCGAGCTTCAGTGGACTACACCTCCCACGGGCACCCAAAGTTTTGCGCTCATCGCCGATGATCCGGATGCGCCCTCAGGGACCTGGACTCATTGGGTTTTGTTCGATTTGCCCGCAGAAAGCAAGGCTGTGCCGGAGGGTGTAGCTAAAGTGGACCAACCGCCTACCGGAGGGCGCCAAGGTCGTAACGACTTTCGCAGAATCGGCTACGGTGGTCCATGCCCGCCTCCCGGGAAAGCGCATCGATACTTCTTTCGAGTTTATGCCCTTGACGAGAACGCGGGTTTGAAGCCCGGGGCGAGCCGACAGGAGCTCGAGCAGGCCATGCAGGGACACATTTTGGCCACGGCCGAATGGATGGGTACTTACCGGCGTTAAACCGAAAAGCACCCGGTGTGACAGCGCCCCCATTTTCTGCGTGACCGACAGGGAATCTTTGGGATGTGCTTCTTACCCTCCCGATTCGCTTTCTAGAGGGTGCCTGCCGGCCCTGCTCGGGGTTCTGACGATCCGGGCGGAGAATTCAAAGTTGAGTGGTGGGGAGATCTGAAACCGCCACAAGAATAAAGCGGGCGTCCAGACTCTTTCGAGTCAATGGACGCCCGGGCAGCCCTCCCCCAGAACTGCTCACCAAGCAAAATAATTTATTTCCTGGACTCTTGGGAATAGCCCGTCTGTGCCAGAGCGGCTCCACGAATGTGCTATTAATCGACCGGTTTCGCATAGTTGTCCTCAAGCGATGTCGTTGCCAACTCAGTCCTAACCTCCGATGCGTAGACCAATTCTCCTCTTCGGCCTGCCGCATCGTGTCTGAACTTGACAGTTGCGGGGACCTAAACACGCCGCAGCGCAGGGTACAGGCGCAAAGCAGGAAGGCAATCACACTCCGGGTATCCAGTGAAGGGCGTTGGTGCGAAAAATCTTCTTTAGTACGGGCGCCGGCAGCTGCAGACCTTGTACCTTCCGCCCTGCGTACTCAAAAGTTTCGTCCGTCGCTAAAAACTTCCAGTCGCGCGCGTAGGTTGATTCCCACTCCTCAAGCGATTCTTGTACATTTGCCGTCGCCACAAGGTCCAAGTCCGTGCCATATAACACGCGATCCTGGTATCGAATAAGAAAGGACCGCACCTTCGCCGAAGGTGCGATCATCAGATATTCCATCCTGGCCGCCGTATCGACGGCGAAGTTTGAGTAGCGATCGAAGTGGGCTCCGATATCATCTAGATTTTTCTCCATACTTCCCAGGTGCACTCCTACCATGCGCAGTTCCGGATTTTCAGCCAGGATGTGATCCCGGGCCTCAAGGATCTGTTGTTTGGAGGGAAAGCCTGGTTTGTTGTACAGGAACCACTGCGGGTTTTCCTGGTAATAGGACCAGGATGGATCGGAAGGGTCAGGCGGTCCCCATGCGACATCCGGCTCAGCGAGGTGCGTCATGAGTGTCTTTCCGTGCCGTGCAATATCCTTGTAGATGGGCGCGAACTTCGTATCGTCGGCCATAATGAACTTTCCATCTCGGTCCTTGATTTCCATCCCAATATTCTTCCAGATCTTTACCGCGACGGCGCCATGGGCAAAGTCCCGATCAATTTGTTGAACCGCATCGACGTCGAACGATGGATCAGCAAACTTGTAGGGATCGAAGGTGGTGCACAGAGCGACATGACCATGGCTCGAGTGTACGAGTGCCAAGGCGTCGGAGATCTGGGGCTCAAGCTGCTTGCGATATGGCAGGGTGTCATCCATAACCAGAATATTCAGCAGCGTTAGATGCAAGCGTTCAAGCAAAGCCTGCAATGCAGGATCTATTTTGAATACGTGCACGTGTACGTCAATCGGTCGGATAGCCGCGAAGGCTTTCAAAGTTTGTTCCCTTCCGGCTTGTGCTTGCGGCTGGGATAGAGCCATGAAGGGACCATGCAAGAGGCAAGCAGCCAGGACGGCGCTCATTGCCAGCAAGGTTCGAAGACGAAGAAGATCGCGATATTTCATTGTGTCTCCTGGCTCACCTGCGAACTCTTGCTGCACCGAGCGCGGAACGGACGCTCCAGCGTGCTTCGATCCACGAGAAAAAGACCTTTCAAGCTTCAGCGAGTACGCGGTACGCAGTACGCAGGTGTCATGGGCTCTTTCATGGCATTACAGACCATTATTGTTAACGGAAGTGTGTACTTTGCGCAAGGATTGGCAGGGCTCCTGCGTCGTGTAACAGGTCATACTCAGATCAGCGATGCATTCTCCTGTCACCTCCACCTCCCCCATGGTCGCTCGACCGCATCGTCAACTTCAGAGCCCCAGCTTTGATGTTTTTGCGGTAGGTAATTTCTATCCCGGCCACCCATCCAGTGAAAGCAGTCAGAGCCGCCAATGCGATTCCAACACAAGCGCGGACAAGAGGCTTCATGCTCTCGCGTCCTCGCATCTCGTACCTACTTCGGCCAACCTCCTAGCGGTTTCTTTTTGGACAGGACTTCTCTACGAGGTCTTCAATTGCCCTCTAGCTCTAGCCTGTCCGCTTTCGGCCCGGGAGTAGCCTTCTTAGGATGGTTCGCGTAGCTCACCGCCTTTTTCCTGCTCGCGAATGTTAGTGTACTCTCACTCTGCAAATTGGGTTTTTCTACATCAGCCGCTTTCCTTCGGCGGATTGGATCGCAATGATTGTGCGCTCCCGTGTCGGATGTTCCATAAGAAGGCGAGTTGCTATAGGTAGCGATGCAGATATTCGCGGCTGACATTGTGGTAGATGCAAACGATACCACGCTTCACCAACGCATGACTGCTTTCTGCGGTGTTCGTGTGTAGGTGACCACAAACGTATTCCCCTGTACCATGCTTCACCGTATCATGTGCTGCGAACTCTTGGTTGAGGCCTTTGTAGGCCGTGAAGTCATACTAAGCGAACGCCCCTGCCTTCAGGCATGGGGATGAGCCAGACACGTTTTTGTGGATTTGAATATCGGAGGTAGCGCCTGGTCAGTGATCTAGCAGCCTGCGTACGACTTGCCTAGAGCTTCGAAAGAATGATTCGCTTTTTGTTCGCTATCATAATACCATGTCATAGCGAACCCGGACGGGAGTTAGGGTCGAGCAAAAACATGGCCAAGACCATCAAATGCCATAAGGCCTATAAGTTTCGCATGGAGCCGACGGAGCTGCAGGGGTTGGAACTGAATCGCGCGGCTGCCGTCGCTCGCTTCGTCTATAATTGGGCGCTCGAGCGCTGTCAACAACATTATAAGCAGCACAGAAGGCGCAAGCCCTGGAACGAGCTCTCGGCCGAGCTCACCCAGCTGAAGAAGACAGAGCCGTGGCTGTACGATTTTGATGCGCAGATGCTGCAACAGGCCCTCGCCGATCTCCGGCGTGCATACATGAATTTCTTTGCCCATCGGGCGGCCTTTCCCAAATTCAAGAAGAAGAAATCAGCCCGGCAGTCGTTCCGCATCCCCCAACGGGTTGGGGTGAAAAATGGATGCGTCTACGTCCCTTCGATTGGCCGGGTGCGGATTCGCCAGTCCGAGGAGATCGAGGGCGCGACGAAGAGCGCCACCTTCAAGCGCACGGCGGTGGGCCACTGGTTCGTAACTCTGGTGGTCGAGTTTGCGCTGCCGGGGAGTAAAGTTGCGGTACTGGAAGAGGAGGCGATCGGCTTCGATCTGGTGCTGGAGCCGCCGAACTTTCTGGTAGGCTCCGACGGCAGTGAAGTGCGTGCTCCGCGGTACTATCGGGCTCGGCAGAGGGAACTGCGGCGGGCGCAGCGTCGTCTGTCGCGTGCGCAGCCGGGCAGCCGGAATCGGGCCCGAGCCCGGTTGCGAGTGGCCAAAGTCCACTACCGTACGGCCAACCTGCGCCAGGAGTTTCTGCACCAGTTGTCGCACTGGATCGTCCGATCGTGGTCGGTCCTCTGTTTCGAGAACTTAAGCCTGAAATCGCTGGCGAGAACCAAGCAGGCGAAATCATGGCGGGACGCCGCATTTGGCGAGTTGCTCCGCCAGGTGAAGTACAAAGCGCTGTGGCATGGTAAACACTTTGTCCAGGTAGGCCGGTACTTTGCCTCCACCCAGCTCTGCTCGGCATGCGGTTATCAAAACGACGCGCTTTCGCTCTCGGAGCGAGCATGGAGCTGCCCGGGGTGCGGGACGCAGCACGCGCGGGATAGGAACGCTGCGAAGAACATCCGCTGCGAAGGTCTGCGCCTGGTCGCCGAGGGACACCCGGAGACGTTAAACGCCCGCGAACTGCGACTGAGACTGGCGGCAGCCAGCATTGCGGGATGAAACGGGAAAAAATCCCCCGGCTTTAGCCGTAGGGAGTGTCAATGGATCATAATAAGCGATAATTCATATTTCCTCCCCAGGAGAACGGTCGGGTGCCATCGTTGGGAGCACGCTTGAGACTGGAGCGAGAGCGGCGTGGAATCTCGCTCGATCAGATCTCCCGTTCTACCAAGATCGGAACCCGGTTCCTGCGGGCACTCGAACAAGACCATTTCGAACAGCTGCCTGGAGGTATTTTCAATAAGGGCTTTATCCGCGCTTACGCCCGCTTTCT
>DASPVV010000214.1:0-22084 GCA_035622175.1 Terriglobales bacterium
TGTTCGCTTGCAAGTGGATCGGGGTCCGGGCGGGCCAGAGATATTGCCTGTCATCTGGGAGGACAACTACATCACCCTGCTACCCGGGGAAAAGCGGGAAGTCAGCGCGACCTATCGCGCCAGCGCGTTGGGGACAACCAAGGCAAGTGTCGAAGCGAGCGGCTGGAACGTGGAGTGATGCAATTGTGGGTACGTGGCGTCATCGGGCGCGATCAGCATCGAGCACACTTCGAGCGAGCTCGAAAGGGTTAGGCGACTTCAGTTGGGTATTGGGTGCGATCGAGGCGACACGATCGCCCGGTCGAATGCCAAGCGATTGTAGTGCCGCCGGCCAACGGTCACTGCGATCGGCGAATGCCTCACCGCTGAAACGCTGGCCCGAATCGACAACCGCTTCCGAGTTGCCGTAGAGCCGGTGCGCGCGTCGCGCGAAGTCTAACGGGCTGAGGGCTATCTCCATAGGGATGGACTGCCATGTTAGCCGAAGACTTGCGCAACGCCCAGAGATCTCTTAAACGGGCCCACGGCACGATGGCGGTTGTGGCCTGTTTTCATCTCACGAGAAAGCCGGGGAAGAGGGCAAAGGAAGTCGTTGTGGGCTGCCCCGTCCAACGCGAAATGTGTGCTGGCTCTTGGTTCGACGAAGCATTATGCCGCTTGTCGGAACGAGCAGCTCAGTTCGGTGAAGCCAGAACGTCATCGTAGTAGTTCAACACCGCTCGCCGAGGTTTGGTTTTCAATCCCTTCAACTGGACTTTCTGCTCCACCGAAGTATTGCCGGTCAAGCGGGCTCGCCCCAGAAACAATGTCTTCCCATCGTCCCGTTCAAGGTAAATGGGAACCAGCATGCGAAACTTGTCGTCTACGCCGGATTGGGTGAGCTTGACACTCATCACCACATCGCCGTCGGCTCCCGTGTCGAACCTGGCGTTGAACTGATACGACGGCAGCTGCGTGCCATAGACGTATTCGTTGAAGAACCAGTCCATCTTATGGTTGCCTTCCAGGTCCATTTCGCGAGTCATGTGCTTCTCGACCATAGCTTGGAAGTCTTCTGTGGTGGCAGACTTTCCCGCGTAAGTCTTTACGAAGTCCCGCATGGTCTCCTTGAAACGCTGGTCCATGGTCGGGTCGCCCCACATCATGAACTGGAGCATGTGAAGGATGTAGGCACCTTTGGGATAGATAAGGCGGCGTGTGGTTTGAAACCCGGTGCGCGAATTGCTGGCGCGGTAACCCATGGTCAGCGGGCCGACGTCGATGGCACGGAAGCCCTGGGCATCCCGTTCCAGCAGTAAGTCCCGTTCATCATTCCAGAACTGGATGAATTTCTTCGGATCCTTCTCGATCATCAAGAGGTACAGGGACGCGGACATGTCGGCGAAGCCTTCGCTCATCCACTGGTCGCGGCCGGAGGTGAAACCTACCGTGTGTCCCCACCATTGGTGAGCGATTTCGTGCGGCGTTACGACCTTCCAGTAGCCGCGGTCTCCCCAGTCCATTCTGAGTTGGTGACGAACCGTGTTGTCGAAGTAATAGCAGATGGGAATCCAAACCAGCTCCGGCCAGGACTGGCCGAAGTTGCAGGCGGTCTGTTGCGTGAGCTGCAAGTGGGTGAACAAGGAGGGCCCGAAGTACTCGGTATAAAGCGGAACCGCCAGTTCGGCCTCCGCAAGGGCTTTCTTGTTCAATGAGGTTGTGTCCATGGATCCCAACGTCATTCCGGCACCGGCGCGGGAGCCTGTGGTAGGCAGAGCATCCCCGCTGGTTGCAAGCTTGAGACTGTTGACCCAATCGGGGGATTCAGAATTAGCATAGGACTGGATGGAATACTCCGGTTTGGTAAGCTTGGCTTGCTCTTCTTTGAACCTGCCGAAGCTGAAGCCAGCCACGGTTTGGGGAGCTTCGCTCTTCCATACCGTAACATTCTGACCGCCCTCATTGCTTTCGCTGACGACGACACCTGTGGCCGCCATCTTCAGGCCTTTGGGAATACGGAAGGTCATGGCGTAGGTTGCATATTCGCCGAGATATCCGTGAGGGTTGTTGGGATACCAGTTATCGCGCGCAACCGGGAAATAATTTCCGCCGCCCTCGCTGCTGACGGCTTCTTTTCCGCCGTAGACAGTTGTGACGCTGACGTGGTCCCCGGCCGGGAGCGCCTTGGGCAGGATAACGGCGAAGTCTCCGTCGTCGTTCTTGTCTTCCTGAATGAACGACAGGGATTGTCCCTCGGCGGTGACGCTCTCGACGCGCAAAGGCCGAAACAGGCTGAAGGGGACCACACGCAGGCCATGGCGCCGCGCGACTAGCGTCGCCGTGGCTTTTCCCGAGAGGCTGCCGTTCTTTTCAAAAGTGGTTTCGAGTTGCTGATGCTCAATCGTGTAGGGCTTGCCAGCGACATGCCTGCCCTCTTCCTGCGAAAGGCTGAACGACGCCCACTCCCCCCATTTGTTGTCGTCGTAGGTACGGAAGCTGACCTGGTCTGAGCCTCGATTGGGGTCAATCTCGTAAATCTCCTTGTCGTTGTAACGCTTGCCGTGGATGAAAGCCAGGAAAAAATCTCTCGGCTCGGGGCTGAGCAACTCCTCCAGCAGACGCAGTTCCAGGTTGTTTTTGAGTTTATGGCGGGTCGTGTTCTGACTGTCTTTTAGCAGTCCGGCGTCGCAGCCCCCGGTCGTGGGCTTGCCAGCCCTCTTGATCTCGTCATACGTCGAGTCGGTGAAGCGCAGCACCAGATGTTCGAATCTTTCACTAAACTCGTCTTCCTTGGTCAAGAGCTTGAGGCTGTTGCGCTCCGCTGCGGAAGGAGGTTCAAGGATGAAGTTGCCGTCGCCCATGAATACGGCGCCGGTCACTTTGCCTGCAACCGGCGCGGTAAAACAAACTGTCCCTGAGAGGAGGCGGAGTTTCCCCGCGTCGCGCGTCAAGCCGAAATTGTTGACCGTGACGGCTTCGCCGCTCAAAGTCAGATTGCGCAAGGCCTGATACGTGGGATCGGAGTTCGGAACTGGTCCGGCACTCTGTGCGGGAGCGACATGGGTTGAAAAAAGCGTAACTGCGGCGGCAGTAAACCCGACAAGAACAGACGTAACTTTGGTGGAAGAAGCGATTGGGGCTGCGCGGCGGGCGCAGAACAGAGACAGCACAGATCCCCCTCTGCGAAGAGGAATGCTCATTATCCGCATTTCGGAGGGAAATGCAAGCGCCGGTATCACCGGGAGTCAGAATCAACCTTCCCGCAGACATTACCCTGGGGAGGAAGAGGCATTTTCGCGAGACAGGGACGAGTGTCGCGGGTCCCTGTGATGGTTTCCACTCCAAGCTAGGTCCATCCCGGGGCTTCACCCGCACAAACCTCTCTGTGCATGCAACCCCCCAGGCCAAATTCATCCAGGCCACCTAGCAAAGCACATTTGATCAGGGAAAGGGGGTCGAAACATTGACCTGGAAAAAACAGGGCGGAGCTCTTAAGCTTGTGGGCTACAACGTCAACTCCAACGCATTTCTGACCCGCAGACAGAGCTTCCGCAACCGCGGGCGGTTAGGTTTCCTCGGGCGGCAACTCGAAATCAATCAGGTTGCTGCGAAAGCCGCTGGTCTTCCAGGCTCCGACCGCGAGGCCGGCCGCCATCCAGATGGCTCCGAAGATCCTGGCTTTCAGGCTGAGGTTCCACCACAAAAGAAAGCAGATGACGAAGCCACCGACGGGCGGAAGCAGGTTGGAGAGGGTCTTCTTTTCTTGGTGGAGAAAATAGCGGACGAAGGCGGCGGCGTTCACCCCCATGAATGCGATCAGAGCTCCGAAATTCAGCAGGTTCGCGCCCAGCTCGTAACCCGTGGCTTCGCCCGCAATCGCCGGCAGCACGAAGGCACCAGCCAGGGCCATGGCTCCTACGAAGAGCACGTTGTTGCGCGGGACATGGCGATGCGGATCTACGGCTCCGAAGAAGGATTTCGGCAGCGCACCGCTGCGTCCCATCCCGTACAGCAAGCGGGCCGCCCCCAGCTGCGCTCCCATTCCGGAGCCGAAGTTCGCGACCAACAGAGTA
The DNA here is from genome assembly GCA_035622175.1 of Terriglobales bacterium. Taxonomy (GTDB): domain Bacteria; phylum Acidobacteriota; class Terriglobia; order Terriglobales; family Acidobacteriaceae; genus JAFAGX01. The sequence continues at coordinate 4,053 of DASPVV010000214.1, forward strand.
AATCCCACCACCACAAACAGCGGACCCCAGGCGCGACCGGCCACGTAGGTGAATGCCGTGTCGACGTTCTGATAGGGCTCGGAGGCAGGCCACACCAGTTGGGCGGCATAGACTTCCAAGGCGGAAAGGATGCCGATCACCAGGCAGGTGAGCACGGTCGCCAGCAGGATGTTCCGTCGGGGGTTTTCCGCCTCTTCCGACAGCGTCGAAATGCCATCAAAACCGATGTAGGTCAGCACGGCCACCGAGGTTCCGCCGAGCACCGCCTTTAGGTTGAACGTCTGCGGATCGTAGAACGGACGGGTGAAGAAGGCGGGGCCATTCTGCGGGTTCGAAAAAATGTAGCGCACGGCGGCCACGAAGAAGATGACGATGACCACACCCATGCCAGTGGCCAAAGCCGTGTTCACGCGGGCGGAAGTTTTCACGCCCTGCACGTTCAGGAAGGTAAACACGATGGCAAAGAAGATGGCCCATCCCCAGTAAGGAATCGCCGCCGCGAAAACGTGGGCCTGCTGACTACACCAGATGATGCAGATCATGGGATTCAGCATGTAATCCATGACCATGCTCCATCCGGTGACGTAGCCGAGCCCGGGGTTAATCTCCTGGCCGACGTAGGTGAACGCCGAGCCAGCGCTCGGATAAGCCCGCGCCATGCGGCCGTAGCTGATGGCCGTAAATAGCATGGCTACCATGGCAATCAGAATTGTGGTGACCACGTGGCCGTGGCCGCGCTCACTCAAAACTCCAAACACCGACATGGGAGCGACCGGCTGAATCACGATGACGCCGTAGAGAATCAGGTCCCAAAGAGTCAGGGCCCGTCGCAGGCGTACTGGCGCAGAGCGGTGGTTAGCCGCGGTTTCCATTCCGGGTATTGGATTATGTTGTCACGAAACTGTCAACATGAAAGAAGCGATGGCCTCGGTTTTGAGGTTCGGGAACCGTGCCTGGCAGGCACAGTTTCGCTAAGGCGTGTGCAGAGCCGCGAACCAGATTCAGGCAGCGGGCGGCGGGGTAGAGAGGCGGTGATTCAGTTTGAGGACGCCGTGGCGCTGGTTGCGGGGGCGGCCGGGCGGGTGTTGAAGAAGCTGTGGTCGTACAGGTTGCGATACATCACGCCCGCAATTCCTGCCGCCTTGGGGCCGAAGGTTGGCCGCCCGCCCTCGAGGAAAACTACCACCACGATGCGCCCCACCTCGGTATTGGCATAGGAAGCAAACCATCCGAAGCGGGTGCCCGCGTGCGAGCAGGTTCCGGTTTTGCCGAGGATCTCTTCTTCATTAAAGTTCAGGTGCAGCGGGCGCGCAGTTCCGTAGGAAACCGCTCCCGCCATGCCATCGGAGATTTCCGCGATCAGGGGAGCAATGTCCAGGCGGCGTTTCACCCGCGGCTCAAAATCGGTAACCTCCGCGGCCGTCGTGGGATGCTGCAAATAATAGAGAATGCCGCCGTTGGCAATCGAGGAAACCAACGCACCCAATTGCAACGGCGTCATCGAAATCCCTTCGCCAAAAGAACACATCTTGCCCACGCCCCCGAGATTAGCGGGAATCTCGTGCTGCGGATACGTGCCGAGTTGCTCGCCGGCAAGGTTATATCCAGCCAATTCGCCTAGCCCGTATTGATGGGCGTAATAGGCAACCTTCTCAAATCCCAATTGGCGGCCCAACGCCTCGAAATAGAAGTTGTTCGAGTGGGCTAGGGCCGCGGTTAAGTTCATATACGAGCGGCCGCCGAGGCGGACTTCGGTATCTTTCGTGATGATGCCTTCGCTCAACCCAGCCAGCGCTACGGCGAGCTTGATGGTGGAGCAGGGCTGCGCCCCGCTCGAGAGCGCGAGCTTCTGATTCACCATGGCAAGAATGCGTCCACTGGTGGGCTCTATGGCGACGACCGTGCCATTCATGTTGCCGAGGGCGTCGACCGCCGCCTGACGAACAATCGGATCTTCCCCTTCCGTGACATCCCCGCCTCCGATGCCTTCCGCGAACGAGCTGGTGTAGAACCGCTCGTAATAACGATGCCGATAGTGGAGGCGAGCGGACGACCTGGTGCGCGCGCGACTGCGAGCCAGCCGGTTGATACGTTTCCTCGCAGGTTGGCTCTCATGAATCCGCGGCGACCTCTTTTTGGCAAGAGCGTGGGTGCTGACCACAGCCGCTAGACCCGGCTGGCAAAATAAGACACCAATCACGACGAACCGACAAAGGCGCGAACGACAGTTCTTCACCACCCGAACTTTCCCCTCTCGTACAGAGGTGGAGCCCGCCCGGCGCACTCGCTTTGGGCAAAATCCTACCGGCTTGATGGTATGAGACTTATCTTCAGTTGGCAACTAGAAATTTGAACAGGCCCTCTCCAAGGTCCCGGGTGGCTTTGGTCAAAGGTCCCCGACCTGCTCTAACCTGCTGTCATCATGAAAGTTGCCCGCTCTGGGCGGGGTCACGAGTGCCAGTAACTTTTGGCTGGTTACTCACCTAGTAAACCGGATTCTGTCTCCCGGATACGGCATTGATCCGGGAGAGAAGGAGGAGGGAAAAAACAGAGAGAGCAGGCAGCAAGCCCTGCTCCCTTCGATTGTCTACATCGGTTCGCTGCGCTTGCGCAGGAATGCGGGCAGGTCAAGATCGGTTTGGTCGAGGTTGGCGATCATGGCGTTGCGCATGGCATCCAGTTCAGAGGTCGCAGTTTCGGTCCGGGCTTCCACGTGAGCGGACTCCATCAGCAGAGGGGGTGGAGGAGGAAGTGGATCGGATTCGGATTCAGCGTCGGGTACCGGTTCGGGGTCAAGTTCGGCGCCGAGTTCCATGCGGCGGCGGCGAAGGTCGGAGTCCTTGAAACCGGTAGCGATCACGGTAATCTTCACCGCGTCCTTCATCCGGTCCTCCATGACGGCGCCAAAGATTATGTTGGCGTCCTCGTGGGCGGCGCTCTGAATGATGGTGCAGGCTTCCTGCACCTCGGCCAGTTTAAGGGAAGCGGAGCCGGTAATATTGATCAGAATGCCGCGAGCCCCGTCGATCGCTCCGGCCTCGAGCAAGGGTGAAGCGATGGCCTTTTGCGCGGCCTCGGTGGCACGGCGCGCGCCATTGGCGGTGGCCGTGCCCATCACCGCGTAGCCCATGCCCGCCATAATGGCCTTCACGTCGGCAAAGTCCCGATTGATGATCCCAGGAATCGTAATGATGTCGGAGATGCCTTGCACGCCTTGGCGCAAGATGTCGTCGGCCACGCGGAATGATTCAAAGAAGCCGGCATCCTGGGCGACTCCCAATAGTTTTTCGTTGGGGATCACGATGGTGGTGTCGACCGACTCCATCAGCTCGGAGATGCCATGTTCCGCCTGCGCCATCCGGCGTTTGCCTTCAAAGGCAAAGGGCTTGGTCACCACCGCAACCGTCAGGGCGCCCAATTCGCTGGCCAGGGAGGCAATGATCGGGGCCGCGCCGGTGCCGGTTCCGCCCCCCAGGCCGGCGGTCACGAAGAGCATGTCCGCCCCCTCGAGAGCTTCGATGATCTTGTCGGAATCTTCGAGCGCGGCCTTGCGGCCCACTTCCGGATTGGCTCCGGCGCCCAGGCCGTTGGTCAACTTGACCCCTAACTGGATCTTCATGGGCGCACGCGACAAGCGCAGAGCCTGAAGGTCCGTATTGGCGGTGATGAATTCGATGCCTTCCATGCCGGCATCGATCATGCGATTGACGGCGTTGCCGCCGCCCCCACCCACACCGATGACTTTGATCTTGGCGTCGTTGCGGGCCTCTTCGTTGAAACAGATGCGAATGTCATTCTGGTTTTTCATATCCCCCCCTCGGTTTCGAGCCTGGCGCGCTCGACCGGCGTCGAGCCGGAAACGGGCGCGACGAAAGCTACGCTCCTCTTTTGGCAAACCATCCCAGCAAACGCGAACTCCAACGTCCGTCCTCAATGCCGCGGGCAATGCGCGAACGGTGCCCGTAATAGACCATGCCCAGCACGGTGGCGTACTCCGGATCGGCCAGCGTCGAAGGCATCTTCGCCAAGGGAGTCGGCCAGGACAACCGCACCGGGCGATGGAGGACGGATTCAGCCACGTCCAGAATTCCAGCCAGACGCGAACCACCGCCACTCAAAACGATGCCCCCGACACACATCTCGAGCGTGCCGCTTTGCCGCAAGTTGTCCCGCACCATTTCGAACAATTCGCGGGCCCGCGGCTCCAGAATTTCGCCCACCATGCGCTGCGACGTCAGCCGCGAAGGGCGATCCCCGACCGAGGGCACCTCGACTTGGTGGACCTCCGGGATCAGGGTGACGATCACGTTGCCATATAACTTCTTGATTTTTTCCGCCTCCGCCAAAGGCGTACACAGGCCCACCGACAGGTCGCTCGTGAAGTGGTCACCCCCGACCGGAAGAACCGCGCTATGAATCACCGCCCCTTGCTGGAAAACGATCAGGCTGGTCGAGCCTGCCCCCAGATCCGCTAAGCAGACTCCGAGTTCACGCTCATCCTGGCGCAAAATCGAGTCGGCACAGGCCAAGGGCTCAAACACCGTATCGTCGACATGAACGCCGGCGCGGTTGACCGCGGTAATGACGTTTTGTGTGGCCGTCGAAGCGGCGGTCACCATGTGCACGCGAACTTCCAGGCGCATGGCCAGCATGCCAAGCGGATCATGCACCCCATTTTGCTCGTCGAGAATGAACTCTTGCGGCAACAGGTGCAGGATTTCCCGGTCGGCGGGCAAGGGGATGGCTCTCGCTTTGTCCACCGCCGAGCGAATCTCCTCCCGGGCAATTTCGCGGGCACGCGTGCCGAAGTTGATGCCGCCATGGGTGTTTAGGCCGCGGATATGCGCGCCGGCCACACCCAGGAGCGCGCGCTCGATCGGTGCTCCGCTTGCATCCTCGGCCTGTTCGACCGCTTTCTGGATGGAAGCGACCGCCTTATCGAGATCGACGATAATCCCTTTGCGGAAACCGCGAGAATCGGCCTCGCCGTGGCCCCGGTAACGAAGGCCACTCTCGCTCGTCTCCGCCACCAGCACGCGCGTCTTCGCGCTTCCCACATCAATGGCGGTTATGAAGCGTCGATACTGGCTGCCCATCCCTATTCCTGCGCCTGCTCTTTGGGAATTGCCGGACTCGGTTTGGCCGGTTTTGTCGGCTCCCCCGCGGCCGGAATGCTTGGAGCCGTCTTCTCGATCCTGGATCCGTCGCCCCAAGGTGCTGTGGTCTCCGTAACCGGACCCGGGAGGACACTGCGGCGGGCATTCCCTCTTGCCCTTGCCCCAGACCGCCGCAGCCCTCGCCCTTTCTTCCCGGCTCCGGACTTCGCTGGAACCTGGGAAACAGACAACGTGGCCGACGGCCGGGTGGCCTTGCCGAAATCGCGATTGACCAGCGTGGCCGGACGAACCCCGGCCGCCAGAGCCGCCCGCACCTGCGATGCCGAGAGGGGTGGCTGTTTCGCAGTCACTTCGAAATCGGGGTTGACGATGATCTGGTGCTGGTAGCGCAAATCGACCGAGTCCAGGCGCGCAAATTGTTGCCGCCATTGTTGAACATGGCTCATGTAGATTTTGAAGCGCTCGAGAAAATCGGAGGAGCCGAGGTGCACCAGCACCTCGCCACCCGCATCGCTGGCGAGCACTTTTACGTCCTCCGGATCGGACAGGTCGACCTCGCTGACATCCTGGGAGTAATGGGCTCCGCCAGAATCAAGCTCGGCCACCAGCCGGCTGTAGGTTTTCATCCGTTCGGCGCGGGTCGACTGCGGTTCGGCAAGGTTCATTCCGAGTACTACGGGAAACGAAAATCGTCTGCGATTGCTTACGGGGAGATCCATCAACACGCCGCTCGTGTCGATCAGCAGGATTTTGGAGCCGACGCGGGCGAATGCCGCCGGCCTGCGCTCCTGAATCTCAATCTTCAAGCGATTGGGAACGAATCGCATGAGGCTGGCGGATTCAACCCAGGGAATTTGCTCCAGCTGCTTCTTTCGCTGCCCCAGGGGAACAAAAAAAATGTTCCGGCCAATGTCCTCGCCCATGACCTCCATCACTTGCGATCGGGTCACGTTCGCCAGGCCGGTGATCTCGATTTCATCACTGGATTCGACGCGAAAGCGCCAGGAATGTTGCCCGTAGCGGTAGGCTGCGAGTCCGGCTACGCCTACCACGAAGACGAAGCCAAACGTGAGGGCAGCCCAAGCCAAATAGGCAATGGTTTTGGCGGGGATGGCAGCGCGGCGGACAGGAACGCGCTTCTGGGCGCGCAGGAAGGGAGATTCCTGCTCCACCTCCAAGTCGAGCAGCCGCGGATCCCGGAGCTCGGAGTGCGCGGCGTCGCCGGAGTGAGGATACAGTTCCTCCTCCGAAATCGTGGAACTGGCCTTTTGCGCCATCAACTCAGGTCAGTTTCGCGCTGCGAATCGCGGGAGCCATTTCACTATAGCTGCTTTTGGCAGGTTGAGATAGACAAAAGTTGGTGCACTTGCACAACTCGAGACGGGCGCGCCACCAGACTGGTATGTCCGGGCAGTATGACGTGACCGCAAAACGCGGGCGGCCTCGCGCAGAGACTAAATCAGATGGTGCCCTCGCGCGGAAGAGAGGGCTCGGGCGCTGTGATTCTCACTCTCGGGCGCGGACAGATCCCGCGGACCCGTCCCGATTCGATCTGCTCGATCGCCATCGTTCGCGCCCGTTCGGCTTCGAGGCGGGCGCATGCCGCTTGCTGATGGGCAAGCTGCGCCTGGAGGGATGCAAACCGGGTCGCCAACAGGGATCTCCCCGGTCCGAGCGGGGCGAAGCTTGCGGCTCTCTCGACCACACGTTGCACCAGAGCCAGGGCACTGCCCTGGTTCGCCGCCCGCAGCGAGCGGGCGTATGGATTGGCGAAGTGATTGCCAAGCAAACCCGCCATAAGCCCGACCGCGATCCAGTACAGCGCCCTCTCGGAAACCATATTCATGCTCCTCAACTGGTTCTACGATTTAGACGCGGATTGAAACCATCCGTTATCGGATTTTTCCGCCCTGAGTGTGCTTCAGCTCGAGGCAAGGGTTCTCGGCCCAGGGCTTCATTCCGGAAGTCCCGCGACCAAACTGCTCAGCTCCGAAGCCGTGGCGGCGTTTCGCGCACGCAGCGTCTCTAGGATCATCGGTCCCACCTGCGACACGCTACCCGCCCCGAGCGTCAGAATCATCTCGTTCTCCCGGGCTTGGCCGGCAGCGGTCCGCGCAGCCTCCTGAAAGGAAGCGACGTATCGCACCTCGCATTGGCCATTTTGTTGAATATGCCGAGCCAATGCCTCCCCCGTGACCCCCGCGATCGGCTTCTCCCCGGCGGGATAAATGTCGAGAACCAGCAGCGAATCAGCATCGGCGAAGGCGGTGGCGAATTCGTCGATCAGATCGTGGGTGCGGCTGTACCGGTGGGGTTGGAACACGACGTGGATGCGACCGTATCCGCATTGGCGGGCCGCCGCCAACGTGGCTCGGATCTCGGTGGGGTGATGACCATAATCATCGATCACGCTCACGCCCGCAGCTTTGCCGCGCAACTGGAAGCGGCGGTCCACGCCGCGGAAGTTCTCAAGCGCACTGCGAATCTGCTCGAGACCGATATCGAGACCAAGCCCCACCGCAATCGCAGCCGTCGCATTCAAGACATTGTGGACGCCGGGAACATGCAGATGAAACTCCCCCAGGTCCCGGCCCTTGTAGCTGACGTGGAAGCGGATGATCGGCTGATTGCCTTCCGAGATGGCGACGCTCGCGATGCGCTGGATGTAGAAATCCGAGCCGCGGCGGGTTCCGTAACTGATCGCGCGGCGGCGAATCTGAGGCAGCAAGCGACGCAGATGCGCGTCGTCGTTGCAGACGACCACCATGCCGTAGAAGGGCACGCGGTCCATAAAATCCAGAAATGCTCGTCTTACATTGCGCAGGTTGCGGTAACAGTCCATGTGTTCCCGATCAATGTTGGTGACCACGGCGAGAATGGGGGAAAGCTTCAGAAATGAGCGGTCACTCTCATCGGCTTCGGCGACCAGATAGTGCGACTTGCCCAGCCGGGCGTTGGACCCCATGGCATCGACTCGGCCGCCCACCACCACGGTCGGATCCAGTCCACCGCCGGCCAGCACCGCCGCGACCATGGATGTGGTCGTGGTTTTGCCGTGCATCCCCGCGATGGCGATTCCGTATTTCAGGCGCATCAGTTCGGCCAGCATTTCGGCGCGAGGAATGACCGGGATGTGAAGGACTCGCGCCTGCTCTACCTCGGGGTTGTCGGCGGGGATCGCAGCACTGGCCACCACCACCTCAGCGCCGGTAACGTTTTCCGCCCGGTGCCCTTCAAAGACTCGGGCGCCTAGGCTTGCCAGACGCTCGGTAATTGCGCTGGACTTGATGTCGGAACCGGAAACCTTGCAGCCGAGGTTCAGCAAAACCTCGGCCAGGCCACTCATGCCGATGCCGCCGATCCCCACGAAATGCACAAATTGCATTTTGGCGAACATAAAACCTCAGAGGCAGATTCCGGGCTTGGGCAGCCATTCACACCGCACTGACGACGGATGCGCCGTCTGGAGTAATCGTGGCGGCGAAGCTGGCCGCGCAATTATAACGTGCACAGCCTTCGGGGGAGAATCCGGGACCCTAGGATCCGGTTGCGCCAGGTGGGAATCGGCGGGATGGAAACGCGGCGTAGCGAGCGCGAGGCTGGCCGCCAGCGCGCTGCGCGCAAGACGAAGCCCAGCCCCTGCCCTAGACCTCGAAGCGTCCGTACCGTACCCCCGGCGACGGCGGAGAGAAACGTGGGAGGCTGATCGATCGCGTCCGCTACTTGAGTTCCTGCGCGGCAAGGCCCGCACACTGGGCATCATTTTCGCTTAGATCGCCGGAGACGCCAATCGCGCCAATGATTCTGCCCTCCGAAATCAAAGGCACGCCACCTTCCACCGGTACGGCTCCGTCGAGGGCAAGAATTCGCAGATTCACGCCACCTTTGGCAATCGTATCCTGAAAAGCTTTGGTGGGCCGCTTGTAGATTGCAGCGGCGCGAGCTTTCTCGATGGCGACTTTCGAGCTGGCCACCTGCGAATTGTCAGTACGCTCGTAGTAAACCAGATTGCCTGCAGGGTCGACGACGGCTACTGTCATCAGCCAGTGATTGCGCGCGGCCTCCGCCTGCGCGGCCGCAGCCACCTTCTTCGCCGCCTCCAGGGTGATCGGCGGACCATAAGGCGTGAGATACAAACTCGCAGGCTGAGCAGCGGGGGCGGCGGTCTGCGCTCGGCAGACCCATGCCGTGGCCAACATCGTCACCACAAGCAGCTCCATACAACGTCTTTGTGCCATTGACTTATCTCCTGTGTGACCGGCGCATGCGGTCCCTCATACCCAGATTGCAACATGATATCCATTCCCCCTACGGTCGGTTCAATCCTTGAACCCCTGATAGCCTTTCAGGAATTCCACCACGCTGGCCTGGTTGGCTTGCTGGTTGGCGATGCAGAGGCTGATGCGTTCGAGGACTTCGTCGAGATTGCGCGGTCCGCCGGCGAATTTTGTGGCCCGGCCGGTGAAGAATGATTTCGCATCCTCCCGGCGTTGGGCATCGCAATAGTCTTCGGCGATAAAAGGAGTAGAGGCACCGTCGTCGGTAGGCATTTTGACGATGAGTGCATCCCAGTTCTCCTTGAGCCAGGCATACTTGACGTCGCGGATCTCATCGGATGACGAGGCGAAGAGGATGCTCAAGGATTGGCGGATGTCGAATTCCTCGCTCAGAATAAGCGCAAGGGCCCCTTTGATGATGGCTGGATCGCGAAACGACCCCATGGCGACCAGCAACTGTTCTTGGAGATTCTCATCGGTTTCGGCTTTGGCCCGGGCGTGCAGGCGATGAAACAGTACCTGGTCGCCGTGTCCCGCGGCCGTATTGAGTACCACTTCCCACAGATCCCGGTCGACGGCCTTAGGATCATCCAACCATGCAAGGGCCAGCTTTTGGGCCGCCGCGATGAAGGCTGGATCTTCCGCCTGGTTGCTCATGACATTGACCAGGACGGGGCGTAGCAGGCGGTCGTCGGTGCCTTCATCGGCGCGGTCTTTCCAGCCCAACGCGAGCGCCCGCGGTTTGTACAAGTCAGACAAGTAGCGGTGATACTGCGGCTTCAGCTCAGCGGGCACCAGATGATCGCCGAGACCGCCAGCGACCGCCAGCGTCTTGGTCACTGCGGCCCAGCTGGGTTGGTTGGCAAACCTTGGAACCACGGCCATGGCCTCGCCGAGCGGCAGGTAGCCCTTGGTGAGGGCAGCGATGTCGCCGATCAGGCCAACCTGCTCGATCTCGGAAAGAGCCGGCTCGCTTTTGAGGAGGGCGGCGAGATCCCCGGGCGCGTAAAGCACGCGGTAATAACCTGCTTCCCCGGCATTTGCGTAGGTCCAAGCCGGGCATCCCTGCGCTGGGCTCAGGGTAAGGGAGGCGGTCTTGGCTTTCATCAGGGTACATTGCCGGGCTTCGCCCGCGCCTCCGGGGTAGTTGACGCAGACGGGAATGTTCCACAGCTGATCCGGCGCAGCTTGGGACCCGCGGGGAACGAAGCGCTGCTGAGAAAGTTCCAGTTGGGCGGCTCCGCTTTGGCACTTTAACCTGGCCGTAAGCAGCGGCACGCCAGCCTGATCGAGGAAGGTCGAAAACGCCTTAGCAAGGGCGGGATCATCGCCGCTGAGCGACGAGAGAAAGTCGGCCGAGGTGGCGTTGCCCCAGGAATACTTCAGAAGGTAGCGGCGTATCCCCTGGCGAAACTTGTCCGCTCCCATGTAGGACTCGAACATATTTAAGATGGCAGAGCCTTTGTTATAGGTGATCTCGTCAAATGCGTTGGCGATGTCGTGGTTGGAGTTGATTGGCTGGCGAACCTTGCGAGCGCTCACGAGTTCATCCGTCTCCATGGCCTCCTGGTAACCGTTCAGTTCGTCAATCCCCATCTTCCAAGCCGGGCAGCATTCGGTCACGATCTTGTTGGCCATCCAGGAAGCGAACCCCTCATTGAGCCAGGTGTCATCCCACCAAGCCGTGGTCACCAGGTCGCCGAACCATTGGTGGGACAGTTCATGAGCGATGATGCTCGTGACCAGACGCTTGGCACCAACCGTCGCCTGATCGGGGTTCAGGAGGAAAAATCCGGCGCCGTAGGTTACCAGCCCGGGGTGCTCCATGGCGTAGCCGGCTAGCGGAATGGCCGCCTCGTCCAGCTTTTCGTAGGGGTAGGGCAGGCCAAAGTATTTTTCCAGCAGGTTGACGATCTCGGGGGTAATCTGGGCGACGTACTCGGCTTCGGCGCCACGGCCGCGGGGTACGATGATGCGGACGGGAGTGCGCTTTGCACCCGCCAGGCCGGCATCCACGATCTGCAGAGGGCCGACGGCAACCGCCACCAGATAGCTGGGCAAGGGCTTGGTCTCGGCAAACTTCACCGTTTTTGTCCCGTTCCCGTCCTTGCTTTCCGCAATCACCGGGGTGTTGGAGAATGCGCCATCGTCGTTGGGAACGGTGAGCGTCACCTGCCATGGGACCTTATAACCGGGTTCATCGAAACAAGGAAGGGCACGACGGGCGCTGATGTCCTCAAACTGGGAGTAGATGTACCACCGATCCCCATCCTTCACCTGGAAGATGCCCTGCATATCTTTGCGGCTGATTTCGCCTTGATACGCGATACTCAGCTTGGCCGGTCCGGCGCCGACCGCGTGGGCAAAGGAAAAACCCACGAGATTTTCGGGCTGAGGCAGGATTTTGGCCGTCAAAGCCTCCCCGGCAGCGCTTAGGGTCGCCTTCCGGATGGTAATCTTGTCGGCATTGAGCCACAGAACAGAGGTGGGCTGCTGAATGCTGAGATTGATGTCGACGGTTCCGGTGAAGGTATCCTGATCGGGTGCAAGAATCAAGTGCAGCTCGTAGTCGACGGGCAGAGCAAAAGTAGGCAAACGGAAGGTTGGCGGTTGAGGCTCCTGAGGTCTCCCGGCATGAGCTTCGGGGCCAGCCAGCGGAGCGCAAAAACCACCCAGCAGGACCAGGCTCAACCAGAAGCCTCGCGCGCCGCTTCGAAGGACAATTTGCGACCGGGAAGGTGCAGTGGAAAATCGCATGCTTCTTTCTGTTTCCTTTCAAGAACTTCGCTCTGTGAGACCGAAAAGCAAACTGGGGAAACATAGCCGGTATCAGGACGGCAACATCTCCGTCCCGGAAGGCTGTACGCCGCCTGCGCCCGGTTGGTTCTCAAATGCAAAACTCGCGCAGGAGAGGACCGGGAGCTGAAGCTTAACGGGTGAAGCGAATGATGCTGCTGTGCCACATGGTTGTCAGGTCCTCTTCGACAATCCTGAATCCCGCAAGCAGGACGATTTGCCGCATCTTCTGCGGCGTATTGTCCGAGAAGCTGTGATTGAGTTGCGCCATGACCTTGGACTTGTCCGAGTAGTGGATCACAACGTTGCTTGCCGACTTGACGATGCCCTTCAGACTCTGGAGGTACTCCTCAATGAGCCGGGTGTCCAGGTGCACAAAACAGCCGAAGCTGAACACGTAGTCGATCGATTGCGCTGCGATTCCGGGAAAATCGGTGCCGTTGTTCTTTATAAAGTGGAGGTTGGGCGGGTGGAAGTTCTTGCTCAACTCCCGCAGCAATTCCGCGTGATAGTCCACCGCATACAGCTTGCCGAAACCCAGGAGGTACCGGGTCCAGCGGCCGCCCCCGGGGCCGATCTCGACAGCGGCGTGGGCGGGATTCACATAGGGCAACACATAGCGGTCGCGCACGAAGCGAAGCGGCTCGACTATCTCGGGATCGCCCCATTCGAGTCCATAAACACCCTGGGAGTGGAAGGCATACTTCACCGCCCGGGCGAGGCGGACGACCCAGGAACTTCGCGTGCCCGAACTGCGGAGCATGTCAAGGTGCAGCGGACTGCCGAGGACTGGCATCGCGAGTCTTCCGGTGCACGTTGAAGCTCGGATGAGCTTATCGAGGCAAAAGCTCTCTGTCAATGAGCGCTCTAAACTCTTCAAAACTCTAGGCGAGTCTTCTCCCGCGACCATCAGCCTCGGGGTGCGACGAAGCTCCCTCGCGGCTAAGTCCGCTATTTTCGCAGTGTGGCCGCCATTTCCGCGATGTCCCGCGCGGCCTGCGGATGCGATAGCTTGCGGGCGTTTTCCCGCATGCGGTTCAGTCGCATCGGGTCGGCAAAGAGGGAACTCACGGTCGTGACGAGGCCTTGGTCTGTCAGTTGCCTCTCTTCTAACATCATGGCAGCTCCGCTGCGGGCCAGAGCCTCGGCGTTGCGCTTTTGATGATCATCGGCGGCTCGCGGAAAAGGTACGAAGATCGCTGCTCTTCCTGCTGCCGTAACCTCGGCCACCGTGCTCGCCCCGGAACGGCAAAGCAGTAAACTCGCCCGGGCAAAGACGCCCGGCATATCGTCGATGAAGCGATGCAGTTCGACCGACCCGCCTAAATTCGCGTACGCCGCCTGCGCCTCCTCGTAGTCAGCTTCGCCGGTCTGATGGATGATCCTGAGACCCGGCACGCGCTCGAGCAATGGCGCGGCCGCCCGTATCCCAACCCGGTTGATCGCACGTGCGCCCTGGCTTCCGCCAAAGATCAACAAGGTGGGCGCGGCGGGCTGGTTCACGATGTGAAAAAATGCCTCGCGTACCGGAACGCCGGTGAGTTTCCAGTGGGAAAAGTACTTTCCCGTTTCTTGAAAGTGAACCGCGGCTGAGGAGGCAAAGGGGGCGACCACCCGATTGGCGAAGCCCGGGACCAAGTTAGGTTCGAAGATCAGGGTCGGAGTTCGAGCCAGGATGGCAGCCAACATGGCCGGACCGGAAGCGTATCCTCCCACTCCGATCACCACGTCGGGGCCGAAGGCGGAGAGAATCTGGCCGGCCTTCCAGGCGGCGCGCGGCAGCTCGAACAGGGTTCGAAGACGGGTTCTCAGGCTGACATTTTTTAACGCCCCCACCGGGACCAAACGCAAGGGGAAACCCGCGGCTGGAACCAGACGAGTCTCGATTCCCCGAGCCGTCCCGACGAACAACACCTCGGCGGCAAACTGTGCCCGCAGCTGCTGTGCAATGGCCAGGGCGGGAATGACATGTCCTCCCGTCCCACCCCCCGCTAGAATCGCCCGCATGCAAGTGACTATAAACCGGAACCGGGAAAAGTGCGGGGCGGGAACAAGGTGCGGGACTGCGTGGCGACCAAGCCAAGCTCCCGCGGCCGGCCTCCCCCCCGTTCTTCGGGTGGCTCCAAGCGGCTATTCCGCTTGCTTGGAGATGTTGAGCAGTACGCCTACGGAAGCTAAGGCAAAGAACAACGACGAGCCTCCATAGGACACAAAGGGCAGCGGGATGCCCTTCGTAGGCATCAGGCCGAGCACCACGCTGATGTTGATGAAGGCTTGAACCACGATCATCGAAGTAATCCCCAGCGCCAGCAATCGGCCAAAGACATCTTGGGTGCGGATCGCCGTGCCCAGGCCGCGCCACAAGAAGATAGCGAAAAGAAAGACGATCACCAGCGAGCCCACCAGTCCCAACTCCTCCGCCGTCACCGCAAAGATAAAGTCTGTATGTGGCTCGGGCAGGTAAAACAGCTTCTGCTTGCCTTCCATCAAGCCTACGCCGGTCAACCCGCCGGTGCTCACCGCGATGAGCGACTGGATGATGTGAAAACCGCGGCCCTGGGGATCGGCATAGGGGTCGAGAAAGGCCAGAATTCGCGCCCGACGGTAGGCCACATGGAATACCAGAAAATATAAAGGAATCAGCGAGGCCAGCAACCCGTAGCCGAGATAGCGCGTTTTGATGCCCGCGGCAAACAGCACACAACCTGTGATAACGGCGCAGGTGATGGCCGTGCCCAGATCCGGCTGCAGCAAGATCAGGCCAACAAAGAGGAGCATCGGCACGACCGCGGGCAGGACCGTGTTTCGCCAGTCGTCCATGGTGCGGGTGCGGTTCTCCAAGAAAAACGCAAGAAAAAGCAGGAGCGCCGGTTTGGCCATCTCGGAAGGCTGGAACGACATGAGGCCCCAGTGGATCCAGCGGTGGGTGTGGTGGGCGCGGTCGACCAAGAAGACCGCGACCAGCAGGAGCGTGGTCAGGCCCAAAACGGAGAAGATGACGGCAGGATGCTTGTAGCGGCGGTAGTCGACGCTCATGGTAAATACCATGATCAGCAGTCCGGCTGCGGCCCACCCCAGTTGCCGAAGGAGGAAAACGTATCCCGAACCGTAACGTTCTTTCGCCATCACCGCCGAGGCGCTGAACACCATGACCAGGCCGACAAAAATCAAGACGAGGGTGACGGTAAAGAGCCAACGATCGGCGCTGACGCGCTTGGCCATAGAACCCTTCTCATTTCAACACGCCACGCCTCGGGATGGTCGCGGGTTCACCTCCCCCTATTGATGGACTTGGTTCGGCGGTTCCTCACCCCGGGCGTCGACTTCTGCCGCGAGCGCCCGTACCACCTCCTTGAAGACCGCGCCGCGATGTTCGAAGTTGCGGAACTGATCGAAGCTGGCACACGCCGGCGCTAGCAGCACAATATCCCCCGCCAGGGCGGCCGCGGCGGCGCGTCGGATGGCATTCTCCAGGGTCTCCGCCTGAACCACCTCCGTGACTCCCTGAATCTGCGATTCGATCTTCGGGGCGGCGGCGCCGATCGTGTACACCGATTTCACCCGCTGGCGCAGATGCTCGGTCAGCAGACGGTAGTCCCCGGCTTTATCCTTGCCTCCAAGAATGAGATGGATGTTGGCGGGAAACGATTCGAGCGCCTTGATGGTGGCATCGACGTTCGTGGCCTTGGAATCGTTGTAGTAGTCGACACCGCGGATCGAGGTTACGTATTCCAACCGGTGCTCCACCGCTTGGAATTCGCGAACCGCCTTCGCGATGCGCCTGGGCTCGACATCGCTGAGAACTCCCGCGCACACGGCTGCCAGGACGTTCTCCAGGTTGTGCGCGCCGAGGAGGGGAATGTCGGAAACCGGCATGATCTCCCGCGGGCCGCCGGAGTCTCGGAAGAAGATACGGCCCTCGTGAACGTAGGCTCCTTGGTTAGGCTCTCGCCTGCGGCTGAACCAAAAGACCTGGGCTCGCGTGCGGGTTGCAAGTTCCACGCAACCGGGATCATCCGCGTTCAGCACGGCAAAATCGTCCGCCTGCTGATTCTCGAAGATACGAGCCTTGGCGTCCCGGTAGGCGGCGAACGTGCCATGCCGGTCGAGATGATCCGGCGTAAGGTTGAGCACGACCGCAAGGTGAGGCCGAAACGTCCGGATGGTTTCGAGCTGGAAGCTGGAAACCTCGAGTACCGCCACCGTATCCTCGGTCCCTTCCTCGACCAGGGAAATGGCCGGCATGCCAATGTTGCCTCCCACGAGGGTGGGGAAACCTCCGTTTCGAATCACCTGGCCGGTTAGGGCAGTGGTAGTGGTCTTCCCATTGGAACCGGTAATGGCAATGATCCGGCCGGGAAAAAACTGGGCGGCCAATTCGAGTTCGCCGATAACCTTTTCACGGTGCGCCGCGATGAAGGGGAGCCGGTCGACGGCAACCCCTGGACTGACCACGATCAAGTCCTGGTTGTCGAAGGTGCGTTCGCCGTGTCCACCCGTTTCGACCGCGATGCCCGCCGCCAGCAGGGGAGGAATTTCGTCGAGCAAGTCTGCCAGGGTTTTGTTATCGGAGGCGGTGACCCGTGCTCCCTGCGCCTTCACAAAGCGCGCCGCCGCCAGCCCCGACTTTGCCAGGCCCACAATGAGAACGCGCTTGTCGCGCAGGTCGATGGCCACTCGCTCCTCCCCCTGGTATGACCGGCCGGCCGCCGGAGATCACGGAGACCCCGCTATCGCAGTTTCAAAGTCGTGAGTGCAAATAATGCGAATACCAGCGAGGCAATCCAGAATCGCACGATGATTTTCGACTCCGACCAGCCCAACAGTTCGAAATGATGGTGCAACGGAGCCATCTTAAATATGCGCTTGCGGCGCAGCTTATAGGAGGCTACCTGCAGGATGACTGAAACCGCCTCAATCACAAACACCCCGCCAATAAAGGGGAGCAACAACTCCTGCTTAATGATGACGGCCACAGTTCCAATCGCTCCGCCCAGCGCGAGCGATCCAACATCGCCCATAAAAACTTCCGCCGGATGGGCGTTGTACCACAGGAAACCGATGGCGGCCCCCACCATGGTGCCACAGAAAATGGTCAGCTCGCCGACCTGCGGCATGCGCTCTAATTCGAGGTACGAGGCGAAGGTCGAATGGCCGCTGACGTAGGTGAGCACGGCCAAGGCTCCGGCGGCGATCACCGTGCACCCGATCGCCAGCCCATCCAGACCATCCGTGAGATTCACGGCATTGCTGGCGCCGACGATCACCACCACCACAAATGCAATGAAGGGAAGAAAAGCCAAGGGCCACAGATGAGGACCGTGCTCGACGGAGGTAATGACCAGGTCAGGACGGAATTGTTTGATAAACGGAACCAATAGTTTCGTCGAATAGAGTCCCCGGGTTTGCATGGCGATCAGCGCCACCGCGACCCCGATGCTGGTGGCTATCTGGTAGCCAAGCTTGGCTTTGCCCGTGAGCCCTAGATTTCTGCGATGCACCACCTTGCTGTAGTCGTCGGCGAAACCAATGGCGGCAAAAGCAGAAGTCGAGAGCACCGTGATCCAAACGAAGCGATTGCTGAGATCAGCCCAGAGAAGGGTGGGAATCACGATGGAAATTGCAATCAACAGGCCGCCCATGGTGGGCGTTCCCGCTTTCTTCTGATGAGCTTGCGGCCCTTCTTCCCGGATGTATTGGCTGATCTGAAACTCCCGCAGCCGGTTGATGACCAACGGGCCCACAATCAGTCCGGTGAAAAGAGCGGTCAGGCTGGCAAAGGCGGTGCGAAAGGTCAGATAACGAAAAATACGGAATGGCGGGAAGTAGTGAAACAGCTTCA
>DASPVV010000215.1:0-5126 GCA_035622175.1 Terriglobales bacterium
GTGATATAAAAGCAAAGTGTTGGCGGAGGCAGAGGGAGTCGAACCTCAAATCCCCGTCCGAGGACCGTGGATTATAAATCCACTGGTGCTTACCGTCGCGCCAATGCCTCATGTGTGATATTTAAATCACACTAGTCCCAAGGTACTGCCTCTGAAGTGGAAAGTCAAACGCGTGAAAGCCCTGTCACGGCAGTCTCAGGCTATCATTTGTGTCAAGTAAATAGTGACGTAAACCAACACTGAAAAGGCTGGCGTCGGCGGTTCAACTCCGTCCCTGGCCACCATATCTTTCAATGGTTTAGCAAGCCAGCCCGAGATTTCTCACCTGTGATTTCTCACCTGTGGTCGCTCGCGTGTGGATTCGTATTTACAACGCGCCAGGACCTATTCATGAAATCATCGACAAAATTATGGAGGATAATCTCCCGAGAATAAAGTGATTATATTTGATCGCACGCTGCGACCGGAAATCTAATATTTGTAGCTCGCCTCCCTTTGCGTAAACGCCTGAATTTCGTAGCTTGCCGGCGATGAATTCGGGTGGGGTTTTCAGCTCGCCCTTAGCTCCCCTCTCTGCCGCACCAAAACTGAAGGCCCTGAGGGTCCCCGTTTCCCGTTTCCGACGACACGCCCCGGAATCTGGGGGAGTATGAGTGTTATGGCGATGTTTCGCCGACCATGGTGCTCGAACGTTGCCAACTTCTCCGTCTTCATTGACTTACCCTGTCCCTGATCCTAAGATTTCACCTCATGATCGGCCAAACCATCTCCCACTACCGCATTGTGGAGAAGCTCGGCGGCGGGGGGATGGGCGTGGTCTACAAAGCTGAGGATGTGAAGCTGCATCGCTTCGTCGCCCTCAAGTTCCTGCCCGATGACGTAGCCAACGATGCGCAAGCTCTTGCCCGCTTCCAGCGCGAAGCGCAGGCGGCGTCGGCGCTGAATCACGCCAACATCTGCACCATCCACGAAATCGACGACCAGCACGGGAAGGCGTTCATCGTGATGGAGTATTTGGACGGCATGACGGTGAAGCACAAGATCGCGGGCCGTCCGCTGGAAACGGAATTGATTCTCTCGCTCGCCATCGAGATTGCCGACGCACTCGACGCCGCCCATGCAAAGGGGATCGTGCACCGCGACATTAAGCCTGCCAATATTTTCGTCACCAACCGCGGGCACGCCAAAGTCCTCGATTTCGGTTTGGCGAAAGTGACGACGCAGAACGCCGGATCCAGCGGGAACACTGAAACGGAGGTCACATCTGACCAGTTAACCAGCCCCGGCGCGATGGTCGGCACAGTTGCCTATATGTCGCCGGAGCAGGTGAAGGCGAAAGAACTCGACGCTCGCACCGACCTGTTTTCCTTCGGCGCGGTGCTTTACGAAATGGCGACGGGCAGGCTGCCGTTCGCGGGATCGAGCGCGGGCGACATCTGTGGGTTAATTGTTCACCAGGAGCCGGTTGCGATTTCGTCGTTGAATCCCGACATTCCGGCTAGTCTGGAGCTCATTGTCCGCAAGGCGCTGGAGAAAGACCGCGAGCTGCGCTATCAGCATGCGGCTGACATGCGGGCCGACCTGCAACGCCTGAAGCGGGACAGAGAGTCGGGGCGCGTGTCGCTGGCAACCTCTGGAAGAGTGGCGGCCGTACAGGAAGGCGCGGGTGCCCCAGTTCCGGCCGGTGTTGCCAGAAGTGGGGAAGTTGGAGGCCGAGTCGATGTGGGGACGGCCGCCCCCACCACCAGTCCACGCGGGGACCGCCGCTCTCGTAAGCTTGCCCTGAGGGAGCGCAGCGAGTCGAATGGGTCCGGCCGAGTGAGGCTCGGCGGCGCAGTCGTCGTCATCGCCCTCGTTGCCGCCAGCTTCTACTACCACCGCTCCCACCGCCCCACCTCCCTCACCGACAAAGACACGATCGTCCTCGCCGACTTTACCAACAAGACTGGGGAGGAGATCTTCGACGACACGCTGAAGACGGCGCTCAACGTTTCTCTGAACCAATCGCCATTCTTGTATGTGCTTTCCGAGAATAAAGTGGCGGCAACGTTGAAGTTGATGACGCGTCCGCCAGAAACCAAGCTCACTCCCGAGGTTGCCCGTGAACTTTGCGAGCGGGCTAGCAGCAAGGCTTATATTGCCGGGTCGATCGCTAGCCTGGGCAGCCAATATGTGCTGGGACTGAAGGCGGTGAGCTGTCAAGACGGGGACGTGCTGGCGCAGGAGCAGACCACCGCAGCATCCAAGGAAAAAGTTCTGAATGCGTTAGGCGAGAGTGCATCGAAGCTGCGCGGTGAGCTAGGCGAATCGCTGGCTTCGGTCCAGAGTTTTGATAAGCCGCTCGAGCAGGTCACCACGTCATCTCTGGAAGCTCTGCAAACCTTCACCAGGGGCGACGAGCTGAGGGCACATGGAAAAGAAGAGGAAACGATTCCTCTGTACCAGCACGCAGTCGAGCTCGATCCCAATTTTGCCATGGCCTATGCAAAATTAGCGGTGCTTTTCGGAGAGCTGAAGGAATTCGAAACCAGCAACGAATACGCGAGAAAGGCTTTCGCCTTAAGCGACAGAGTAAGCCAGCGGGAAAAGTTCTATATCGACACTCGCTACTACTACAAGTTCACCGGAGAGATCGATAAACAAAGCGATACGTATCGACTTTGGGCCCAGACGTATCCCCGTGACGAAGATCCGCACGTAGGTTTGGCTTTTTTGTATCGGACGACCGGCCAGTATGAGAACGCAATCTCTGAAGCCTTGCAGGCCAACCGAATCAATCCAGATTTGATCATGCCGTACGGCACTCAGGCGTTTGCCTATATGTGGCTGGATCGCTTCGATGAAGCAAGGGCGGTGATGGCGCAGGCAGAATCCCGCGGGATGTCCCCATGGTTCTTTCACTCGATTCTCTACCTCATTGCAGTTGCGCAAAACGATGGTGCCGGCATGGAGAAGCAGGCGGACTGGGCCCGCGGCCAACAGCCAGAATACGAGATGCAGATGTTGAACGAGGAGAGTGATGCTGGGGGAACCTACGGTAAAGTTGAAAAGGCTCGCGAGCTCGCGCGACAGGCGGTGGAACTGGCGGAGAACCGCAACCTAAAAGAGGAGGCGGCAGGATACCTAGCGGATGAAGCGGTCTTGGAGGCCACTCTGGGAAATTATTCACAAGCACGGGAGCAGGCGAGAGCGGCGCTCAAGATTTCGCAGGGCCGTTTGGTTGAGTATTCCGCGGCTTACGCTTTCGCACGTGCAGGTGAATCGCCTCAGGCCAGGAGTCTCGCCGACGATCTAGCGAAGCGTTTCCCCATGAGCACCTTTTACAACAAAGTCTATATTCCAGTGATTCTGGCCATCGTTGAAACTCGTCAAGGCACCCCCGCGCGGGCCATCGAATTGCTTCGTGCGTCTTCTCCTTACGAACTCGGAGAGGACTTCGTCTTGGCGCCGGCTTACGTACGGGGCGAAGCTTATCTCCAAATGCGCGATGGGAAGAACGCAGCTGAGGAGTTCCAGAAGCTGCTGGGGCATCGTGCACTCGCTACGTTTTTTCCCCTGGCGAAGCTCGGCTCCGCCCGGGCTTATGAGTTGCAGGGCGACACCGCCAAAGCCCGCGCCGCCTATAACGATTTCTTCGTCCTCTGGAAAGACGCCGACCCCGACATTCCCATCCTGAACGAAGCCAAGGCCGAGTACGCGAAGCTGCAGTAGTCAAGTGACGCTATCGCATTATAAGAGGGCGCCCCTTTGGAGTAGGTTGTCATGGATGTGCATGATCACCTACGAAAGGAGCACCCTCGATGAGCAGTGAAAAGTATATTGGGCTGGACGTTCACCAAGCAACGATCTCGGTGGCAGTGATGGATTCCACGGGCAAGTTAGTCATGGAATCGATTCTGGAAACCAAAGCCTCGACCATTCTGGAATTCTTGGCGGGTCTGCGTGGAACGTTGTCGGTCACCTTCGAAGAAGGGACCTGGGCGGCCTGGTTATACGATTTGCTCAAGCCGCATGTGGCCAACTTGGTGGTGTGCAATCCGCGCAAGCTCGCACTGCTGAAAGATGGCAACAAGAGTGACAAGATCGATGCTCGCAAACTGGCCGAACGGCTACGGCTGAATGATCTCAAGCCGGTCTACCACGGCGAGACGGGGTCCGCAGGCTGCGTGAATTGGCGCGCAGTTATCTGACCATGGTCAAAGATGTCTCCCGGGTCATGAATCGGCTGAAAGGGTTGTACCGCAGCTGGGCGATTCCCTGTGCCGGCCGGGACGTTTACTACACCCGCCACCGCCGTCAATGGTTGGAAAAATCCCCGAGGCGGGTACCCGCTGGCGAGCCGAGCAACTCTATCAGCAATTGGACATGCTGCAACAGTTGCGCCAGCAAGCGCGGCGCGAACTTCTGGCGGAAAAGTCGCAAACATAGCATCACCGCCAAGTTGCGGCAGATTCCTTCCCTGGGACCGATCCGTACGGCATTGGCGGTGGCCCTGATCCAGACTCCGCATCGTTTCCGCAGCAAGCGCCAGCTGTGGGCCTACAGCGGATTGGCCTTGGAGACGCGCACCAGCGGAGAATATTGCTACGAGCACGGCCAAGTGCGCCGCTCGAAAAAGCAGATTTTCATTCGAGGCCTGAACAAGAATCACAATCATGATCTGAAGGGTTTGTTCAAAGCGGCGGCCACGCGGGCCAGTGTGCTGCCCGGACCGTTTCGGGAGTTTTACCATCGCTCACTGGCCAAAGGCATTAAGCCGACGATGGTGCGCCTCACCCTGGCACGCAAGATCGCAGCCATTACGCTGACGCTGTGGAAGAAAGGAGCAAACTTCGACGTCGAGAAACTGAAGTCACAAGCCGCTTGAGCGTCTCGGGTAACAACCCTGTCCATCGCCGGTGAGTCTTTCTCCCGTTGTGATGGATCGGTTCTTGAGACGCTCGGGTTCGAGAGTGAGTATCCTAATCGCCTGTAGGCAAAGCCGTCCCCTGGGCAGCTAGCCTCTGTGTTATCCCTATACCCTCTCGGACAACCCGAAAAAGCTGTAGGCCACGAGCCTCAGATAGATCTATGTGTTGCCAACCAGGCAACCGGTACGGCTTGTTCAGCTCCAGGAACTGATCGGC
>DASPVV010000216.1:0-14099 GCA_035622175.1 Terriglobales bacterium
GAGCAAGCTACCATCGGCCGCCCAATTGAAAAACTGGATGTGTTCTCCGCCGGAAGCTAACGGCCTGATGTCGGCAGACGCGCTGCCTTCGCCCGGCAAAACATAAAAGTTGCTCACCACTTTTCGCTGAACCGTGGCCAAAGACTTGCCATCGGCGGAGAGACTTAAAGTCGCATAGCTATTGGTATCGCGCGAAATGGGACGCAACTGGCCGTCCGCCAGGGAGACGTAGCCGATCTGTCGGCGGTTGAAATTAGGGCCTTTTTGCTGATAGATGGCAAATATGCCATCCCCAGCGGGTGACCAGCTCATCTCAAAAATCTCTTTATCTGCAAAGGTGAGGGTTTGTGTTTTTTCTGTCTGCAAATCGAACAGATTGATCCCACCAAGAGCGTTGCCCGGCTGGAACGCGGGATAGGCGATCGTCCTGCCGTCGGGAGACCACGTCAGCGAACGTGGCAACCCGCTCGTCAGAGGCGCAGCGAGCAGCACTTTTTCATCGCTGCCGTCCAGGTGGGCGCTGAGCAGGCGATATTTGCCGGTTTCCGGATTGTTGGCGCGGATGTAGGCCATTCGTTGGCCATCGGGTGAAAAGGTGGAATCACTATCCGAGTCGCGGACCACAGCCTTTGGCGTGCCGCCTAAGACCGGGGTGCGATAGATGTTGAAAACGCTAGCGATGGCATTCTCGGCCTTGCGGAAATAAATGTAGTTTCCATCAGGCGAGAATGCGACGTTGGGAATGTTGGCCGAAGGAGGGACCACTTGGGTGTCGCTTCCCGTCGCCACGTTGCGAAGCCAGAGGCTGTTCAGCCCTTTGTCGTTCATCACCGTGAGCACGTATTTTGCATCGGGGGATATGGCGGCAACGACGGCCCGGCTGGAATTCGTAACCTGGGTGATGGCGAAGTTCTGGAAAGGCGCGGAAAGGCCGCGGTGAAGGATGGAATAAACACCAACTCCAGCCGCACCCAGAACCACCAGCGCAGCAATCATGCCCGCGGCAAGTGCCAATTTATGTTTTCTGGCGGCTATGGCTGAACTACTAGTTGTTTGTCCGGAGGTGGCTGGAGCTTCGATCGGCATCGCCGCCATCGACCCGGACGATGATGGCCCCGAGACAGACTGTTGCGCGGTGGGTTGGGAGCCGCTCTCCCGTGGGACCGCGACCGATCCCGAACTCGCTGCCCGGTAGTGTGATTCTGTTTGTCGTTTCAGCCGTTTCAGGTCAGCTCGCATCTCGGCCGCACTCTGATAGCGCAGCTCCCGGTCTTTCTCCAAGGCCTTACCCATGATGCGCTCCAGTTCGGCGGGCACGTCAGGGTTCAGCCGCACGGCGGACGTCGGTTCGGCATCCAGAATAGCTTTGAAGATGACTCCCGAGGTTTCCCCACGAAAGGGCAGCATGCCTGTAGCCGCCTCATAGAGCACGACGCCAAAAGAAAACAAGTCCGTGCGTGCGTCCAGTTGCTTGGCCCGCACTTGCTCCGGCGACATGTAGGCGACTGTGCCCAGCGCGCTGCCGGGACTGGTCAGATGATTTTCGGACTCGAGGGTGGGAGCGCTCAGGGCGACGCTCTCCGGCTTCAGAGTAACCTTGGCCAGCCCGAAATCCAGAATCTTGGCGCGCCCTCGCTCGGTAACAAAAATATTGGCAGGCTTGATGTCGCGGTGAACAATTCCTTTCGAGTGTGCAGCGTCCAGGGCATCGGCGATCTCAATCGCCAAGCCGAGTAAAACATCGGTCTCGACAGGCTTTCCGGCGATGCGGTGCTTCAGCGTCATTCCTTCCAGAAACTCCATGGCGATGAAGGTTTGTCCGCTCTCGTCATCAATCTCGTGAATGGTGCAGATGTTCGGATGATTCAGTGCAGAGGCCGCTTGCGCTTCCCGCTGGAAGCGAGCTAGAGTTCCCGCATCCTTAGCAATCTGGTCAGGCAGGAATTTCAAAGCGACAAAGCGGTGCAGCTTTACATCTTCGGCCTTGTACACTACCCCCATTCCGCCGCCGCCTAGCTTTTCGATGATCCGGTAGTGCGAGATGTTCTGTCCGATCACGTGCAAACATGCTATGGCGGAAGGGTAGGCAAGTCAATGAAAGGTGTGGAGTTGTCAGCGGCTCAAAGATGGTTGACGAAAAAATCGATTTCGCTCATTTGACCTCATGGGGGAGCCATCCTGCCCCCCGCCCCGGAGGGGGTGAGTGGGAACGGCTTACTGCTGCCTAGGCTCGGTGACCTTCTCCCAAACGATTTTCCAGTGTTCAACGGATCGATCGTTTTTCTCGAGATCGCTGAATATCAGGCGTCCGCCTTCTAAACGGTAAGGCCGGATTTGACGCGATCCTACGAACCCGGGATCAGTGGCTACCTCCGGCAAATGGACAATCTGGCTGTGTTCTGCGTCGATCTCATACCTGCCACAGTACGCAAACGCGCCATCGGCGGCAGCAGCCTTTTCCCCTGGCGTGGGATGTGCTGTATCAGCAAATTTGGGACGATCGGGGTTCATCAGCTGCGCGCACATATAACCATCGCGTTGGTAAATGAGAAAGCCTTTGGCGCGCGGTCCGAAGGAAGGAAAGGGGCGGGTCGTGCCGTTCTTCATGGTTTCTTCCGTGGACACGAGCTTCCACGTACCCACGATCTGACTGGCAATATCAGAATCAGTTTGGCCAAACCCGGAGGCGGCGCAAAGGGCAAACCCAAATAGCAGCGGCACGGAGCATTCCATCCTATTTCCCTTGGAGTGAATTTTAGCGATGCAGCCGCAGAAGGGTATCACGTCCCACTAAATTGACATAATATTGCCATATCGCTGATTGACCCGGGGCAGGATTTTGAGTGATCACGCCTGTAGCGGGTTTACAAGACGGAGTTCTAATGGCTTCGGCTGCGGATTTCCGGATCGAATGACCCTCCACCTCGGGCGCCGGGTCCTTCGCCGCGACTCGTTCGAACGAGCGGAGGCTAGCTCACTTTCGTGATTTCAGGTGCGCTAACGGATGCAAATCGCAAGTACACTCAAAATCTCCCAACAGGATACCAGTCCGTGTCCGATACCTAATGCCTTGCCAAGGCTATCGGCAAGCTCGAGTTCAAGCTATTACCCACATGAATTGCCGCTACCTAGCAAGGATGAATCCCGAACCGCCGCCCTCCGCTGTTTTAGACGCTTCTTTTTTGGGCTGGTCGTAGTGCCGCTGTTCTCCTAGCGTTCCTATGGATAGCAAACGGATCGAGTACCGATCGCTCGGTCGACTTCGAGAATTCGAGGGCCTCGGGTATGATAAAGAATTCATGTCTGCATGCCTGATCACGGGAGTGGCGGGGTTCATCGGGTCGTCCTTGGCGCGAGCGCTTCTGGCAGCGGGCGATCGAGTGCGCGGGATTGACAACTTGTCCACCGGCAAGCGCGCGAATATCGCCGAGATTTTGGGGCAAATCGATTTTCGTCAGGTCGACTTGCTCGATTTGACTGCGGTGCAGCATGCCTGCCAGGGCGTGGATTGCATTCTGCATCAGGCCGCGATCCCCTCCGTGCCTCGCTCGGTCCGGGACCCAGTCGAGAGCAATCGGGCCAACGTGGATGCAACCGTCAACCTCCTCGTGGCCGCCCGGGATGCCAAGGTAAAGCGAGTCGTCTATGCGGCGTCATCTTCCGCTTACGGTGACACCCCGACATTGCCCAAACGAGAAGACATGCTCCCCGATCCGATCTCTCCTTATGCGGTGGCCAAACTGGCTGGCGAGCATTACATGACGGCGTTCTGGCGTTGTTACGGACTGGAAACTGTTTCCCTCCGCTATTTCAATGTGTTCGGACCTCGCCAGGATCCAACCTCGCCGTACTCCGGAGTGCTCGCCAAGTTCATCACTCAGATGCTCCAAGGAGAAGCGCCGACGATTCTTGGGGATGGCCAGCAGAGCCGCGATTTCACCTTCGTGGAGAATGTGGTGCATGCCAATCGTCTCGCCTTAAAAGCGCCAAGACACGAAGTGGCCGGTCGCGTTTTCAATGTTGCTACCGGATCGCGGGTCGATCTCAATGCGACATTCCAAATGCTGAAGAAGTTGATCGGATACTCAGGCGATGTGCGCTATGGGCCCGAGCGCTCCGGAGATGTGAAACACTCGCTGGCCGATCTGTCCTTGGCTAAAAAGCATCTCGGCTACGAACCCACCGTAGGCCTTGAGGAAGGCTTGCAGCAAACCATCGAGTGGTATCGCGAGGGCGCGGGCGCATCCGCATAGAGAACCTTGGCCTTTCGGGATCCTGCCGTTACCTTCGTCATCTATAGCGCTCCCGCCCCGGGGGAATAGAGTGACGGTATGATGCTGTCCTCGATTGTGCTTTCCCGCGACTGGCCTGAAGTTTGCGTGCTCGAGTGTATCTTGGGTGGCCTGGATTTCGAGGTTGATGTCGAAACCGAAGCGGCGCGCGTTCAGGCTAAGCTGGCAAAATCAAAAGTCGATGCCCTCATCGTAGATTGTGCGGTGGAAGGAAGCGCCGAGGTTCTGCGCGGACTCAGGCAGGACCCGACCCCAGTTCCCTTGCTGATTTTTGGCACCGCGAACCACTTCAGGACCACCGACGGGGCATTCGTGTTCGAGAAGCCAATCTCGGTCGAACAGGCCGTGCGCACCCTGTCGGCAGCCCGAAGTCTCATTCTCGATGGCAGGCTGCGCTACCACCGTCATCGCATGGACGTTTCCGTCGCGATCCGTCATGGAAAAAAGCGGTCGCTGGTTGAGCTGGTGAACCTCAGCCAAGGTGGAGTGGCGGTTCGCACCGGCTCCGCACCGGGCTTGCCGGGTCGGGTTCAGATTGAATTCACACTGCCCGGCGATCTGCGCGTCAAGGTTCAAGGCGAACTCGTTTGGCAGGCGACCGAAACTGCCGGCTTTCGATTTGTGGGAATGACTCCGGACAAGAGACGGGACTTGCAACTCTGGCTGGCACAAAACTACCTCAGCAACGATCAGCGACTCTCCCGCGGATCTCGGCCCTAGGCGTCAGCCTGGCGCAAATTCCGCAGCCATGCTCGCTGCCTCAGCCCGAAGCCGCTCCAGCGCCTCGATCAAGGCAGAGACGCTTGTCATGACGGGTGGGGCTTGCGGCACTCCCGCGCCGAAGAATTCTAGCCGTGAACCCCGGACGAAGCCGGGCGGGTATCCGCTGCCCTCGGGCTAGCGGACGAAGGCTTCAGCGAAATCGCGTCCTGCCCAATTCGTCCGGGCACGATGTCTCCCCCGGCTCGGAGCGAGCCAACTGGGCTAGACGATTGCCCGGCGTGATCCCGAAGCCCACCGCGAACACAACCCAATAGAGCAGCCCGAACACGACGGTCAGCCCGCCCAGAAAAACCACCGCCGCGGGCCCGCGAGGAAAAGCGTCGGTTAAAAACACGGTCAGCAGGCTGAACAGCAAAACCGCACACGATAAAGCCATGCCATCCACAAACCGGGAAAATCGGAGGGGAGAAACCGTAAACCATAGCCAGGCGATGCGTTGTACTTGCCGACCGAACAGGCGTGGCTTGGGAGCAAAGACCTTTTCATCTTCTAGATGAATGGCGGCCTGGGAGGTGTTCGAAAACAGGAGCTCTTCCCGCTCATCGCGCGCCCAACCCTCCGCACTGGTTAAGAGTTGGGTCATCAACCACTCCTTCAGCAAACGATCGGACCGAGGCGCCAGATCGAGAAACATCAAACCCGCTTGTCCCAAAGAATCGGTCCACACAATCCGGCTTTCGACTTCGAAGCGCAATCTGGGATTGGGTAAGTCCAGGCCGATACGAACACGCCGGTTGCGAGCAAAGGGGGTGAGCACTTGCACCGCCGCCCCAGACTGGCTGAGGTCGCGGATGATGCCAGCATTTTGCGAGTCCAACTGGAGATAGGCCAGATGGCGGAGCTTCTGCCGGTAATGGAGGCGATGGCTCGGGTGCACGGGTTCGACAGTACGGGCACGGTGGACCAGCTTCGACCACAATCCCAGCCGTTCATCCTAGCTTGGGGGCAAGCCGCTGCTCAGTACCTGGAATGATTCCCGTCAAGATGCGTTGCGCTCTTGTCTGGGCTCGACCGCAGGGAGTTTCGGCTGCCGGCCGCGATCCCAGGCGATCAGGTGGGTTAGGTCGTAGCTATAGGGTCCGTAGGCGCGGAAAGCGCCTTCATCGAATAACCGCTTGATTCCGCAACCCAGGCAGACTTGATAGGTGTACTCCTGGGTTCGCACCGGCCAGCTCATCTTGCCGTGCCAGCAGCCTCGCAGAACAACCACGCTGGCCCCCGCCAACCCGGTTGCCAGCGCACCCCAGAGCCACAACCAACGCGACTTCACCTGTTTCTTCACTACCCGAACCGCGGTCCTCAAAGCGGCAGCATATCGCTAAGTCGCGCACCGCGCAAGGAACTCTGACGACATTGCGAAGTGCTTTAATCGCAATTACTTGCTTACCAAAGAGCATGCCCTGGTCCCCCTTTCGTGTTGGCGCATCTATTGTGTTGGAGAGCTATCGGGCTGTAAGGTAACCATAAAGCGGAAGGTGAAGGAAGCAGTCAACTTGGAGAATTGACAAATTCCCTCACGCCGATAGCATTGACTGTCAATAAGGGATTCAGATCGAACGATGAGCGTAAGCCCCAGTAATACTGACCTGGCGCGAGTCGAGGGCGAATCTCAATCGACTCCAGGTTCAGTTCCTCCTCATTCGAACCCTTCTAACCGCCCCGGACATGAGGCCTTGGAGGCGCTTTTGGCGTTTTGCTCGTTGCATCAGCAGGCGTATGAAAGACGAAGCCGCGACCAGGGACCGGAGTCCGAAGGGGACCCCGAGCGTCGGGAACTCGAGCAATTTGTCCTGGACGAGGTCTTGCAGCTGGTCGCCGAACGCGCCCTCATCATCGCGGGAGCGGACGGCGTGGCCATTGCTCTGGCCGACGCGAACGCGATCGTCTGCCGGGCATCTGCGGGAACAGTCGCCCCGGATCGCGGGATGTGCGTGGATCTAAACTCAGGGTTTTCGGGAGCATGCCTGCTCTCGCGGAAAGTCGTCCGCTGCGATGATTCGGAAACCGATTCCAGAGTTAGCCCGGAAGCTTGCCGCGCCCTGGGCGCCCGCTCGATGGTCGCCATTCCGCTTACGACAAAGGATTCGGTGATTGGAATGATCGAAGCATTTTCGAGAGTTCCGCACGGATTCAACGATAGCGATGTTTCGAGCCTGAGCCTGCTCGCGGAATTGATTTTGGCCGCTCTCCGGCCGGAAGATGAGCACCTACTCGTCGAAGCATCGCATCGAGTCGTCGGCCAGGAGTTGTCCGCACCGGACACCTTTCCCCTCGCGCTGCCGGAGCAGGAACCAGCACCCGAGGCTACCACGGAAGGTCAAGAGCAGTCGAGCGAGGAGGTTTCTCCGCCACCCACCGAGAACTCTAGAAAGAAGACCGGACGAGTTTTTGCCATCGTGGTCGCGCTGCTGATCCTGGCGTTCGCCGCGGTGGTAATCCTGGGGCTAAACGGTGCTCTGCCTTGGAAAATCGGTCGCCGATCCCAGCCGGTCACCCCCACCAGGCTATCTCCGACCACTCGCCCGCCGGAGCGAGCCTCCAACCCGCCCCGGGAGGCGGAGCCCGCGGAGAGCCAGCCCAGTTCAGACGCGCCGCACGCCTCAACCATTACCGGAATCCGTCATTGGTCGGCGGAGGACTCCAGTACCGTGGTGATCGACATGGACGACCCGGTGCTCTACGAAGCGCATCGCTTGGCGAATCCTGAGCGGATCTATTTTGATCTGCATGAAACGCGATTGGGTGGCGATCTCGCCAGCAAAAGCATTGCTATCGACGATCCACTGATTCAGCGGGTGCGGGTGGCGCAACCGTCCCCCGGGCTGACCCGTGTGGTCATCGAGACCAAGGGTGCTTCGAGTTTTTCCGCGAGCATGGAGCCCAATCCATATCGCCTGGTCGTCGAAGTCCGCAAACTAGAAGCGGCGACGCGGGGACAGTCGAGGCTCGACTTCTTTACACCCCTCGTGCCGGCACGCACGGTCGCTTCCGTACCTGCCGGCTTCGCGCCTCGACTACGCATTGTGCTTGATCCGGGTCATGGAGGTTCGGATTTGGGCACGGTGGGGCGGCGAGGTTTGCTCGAAAAGGACTTGGTGCTTGATATTGCCGCCCGTCTGGGTGCGCTGGTACGGCGGCGGCTGGGAGCCGATGTGATTTACACCCGCCGAGACGACAGTTATGTTCCTCTCGAACAGCGCACGGAAATCGCCAATCTGGCCGATGCCGACCTATTTTTATCGATCCACGCAAACTACAGCGATTTCCCCTCCGCCCGCGGGGTGGAGACCTACTATTCGAATACCTACTCGTCGACCAAGGCCCGCTCGCTCGAAACCAACCAGAGCGATCCCGAACTCGAGAACGTCAATTGGACTGAAGTCGACATTCGAGGCAAGGTGCGGGACTCGCACGAGCTTGCGGCCAGCATCCAACACGCCTTGTACTCCAGGTTGGCACCCACGAATCCGGGGCTTCGCAATCGCGGGGTCAAGGAGGCGCAATACGTCGTGCTCACCGGAACCATGATGCCTGCGGTGCTCGCCGAGATCTCCTTCGTCAGCAGCCCGGCTGATGCAAAGCATTTGCTGAGCGCAAAGTACCGGCAACAGATTGCGCAGGCACTTTATCAGGGGATTCAACGCTTTTCCCAGAGATTTCCTCGGGTCAAGCAGGCCAGAGCAGAAAACCAGGGTGAAGTCATCCTGAACCGCTGAGTTCGAGTCCGGCTTGACGCCGCCCCGGGGCCTCTCGGGCGCGTCCATGATCCAATCCACGGAACCCAAGCTACGACGGTGGTAGGTCTTGCTTCAGGGTTCAGC
This sequence comes from Terriglobales bacterium, assembly GCA_035622175.1. Classification (GTDB taxonomy): domain Bacteria; phylum Acidobacteriota; class Terriglobia; order Terriglobales; family Acidobacteriaceae; genus JAFAGX01. The sequence continues at coordinate 8,897 of DASPVV010000216.1, forward strand.
TGCCCCTACCCCTCCGTACTTCGCCAACCACTTCAGCTCCTCCCGCACTTTGATCTTGCCATGCCAGGGATTCTTGTCCAGGGAATGTCCCTCGCCAGGAAAAATCAACAGTGTGCTGGGCACGCCGAGATTATGCAGCGCGTGGTCCAACAGATAATCCTCTGCCACAGCGACGCGAATGTCGTCGGCACCGGCGACGATGTGGGTGGGGGTGCGGACTTTGCCTATCTGGAAGATAGCCGCCTCGTCGTGATAGCGCTGGGCCACCTGCCACGGCTCTCCGCCTAGAAAATACGCATCGTCAAACGTAGTATCGTCATTGCCCCAGTTGGCCACGTGCTCGACCGCGCCCGCTCCGGTAACCGCAGCCTGAAAGCGGGTGGTTTGGGTAAGGAGCCAATTGGTCATGTATCCACCATAACTGTAACCGCCCACCGCGAGGCGATGGGAGTCGGCGATACCGTCTTTCACCAGCGCATCCACCCCCTCGAGAATGTCCTTGCCGGGGCGGGAAACGATTTCGGGGACGATCTGTTCCAGAAACCGGTCGCCGTAGCCGTACGAGCCGCGATAATTGGGCTCAAAAACCAGCCACCCCTGGGTCGCGGCCAAGCGGTCCCACTGGTACCAATCCGCCTCGAAGTGGTTGCCGTCGGCGCCGGCGGGCCCGCCATGAATCAGGACAAACATGGGCAGATTCTTGGCCGCAAACTTTCCCGGGGGATACATCAGCATGCCTTCGACGCTGGTGCCGTCTTCCGCCGTCCATCGGTACGGCTTGCCCTGGGGCAGATCGCGTTCCGTGAACCAGTGATTGAAGGAGGTGATGGGGCGCGCGGCAGAGAGTTTCTCGAGACTGTCGGCTAGATAGACCTCCCCTGGTTTTTCGAGACTGGAATAGAGAAAAGCGATTTGTCCAGAATGCCGGGCGGAATGGACGAGTTCGTAGGTACCGGCCCAACCCATCTGCTTTTCGAAGGGAGAGGACGGACTTGCCTGCCAGTAGAGCTGGACTTCCGTACCCAAACAGCCGGTGGCAATTACGCCGCCCGTCGGAACCACCGCATAATGCACCACAGCGCCGGGAAAGGTTTCGGCCCAGCGCTCGGTGGCGCCAGTATCCGCATCCACCCAATAGAGACGCGTTTGCGTGTCCACGTACTTCCCCTCCACCGAACCCTCTTCGACGCTGAAGAAAATATGCTTGCTGTCCTCGGCCCAATGGATGTCTTGTTCCACGGCCTCATTCTGCGTGACCTGGTGCGGCGGAACCCTTGGCGAAGCGTTGCTCAGATCGATAGAGTAAATCTCGAACTCGCCGATTTTCTCCTCCCGCTCGGAGACCGACTCGGTCACGAAGGCGAGCCGACGATCATCGGGGGAGATCTCGATGCCTTGCACGCGCCATGGAGTATTCGCCACCACGCGCGCACCGGGAGTTATGTCGGGGTTCGAATCCGCGTCCTCCGACGCCTGGGTTCCCTGGGCGCTATGACGCGAAATTGCCTGGCTGAGGTCGAGACTGCAGATGGCATCGCCCCGTTCCGCTCCGCGGTACTGCTGCACGTCCTTCCATTCCTTTTTGTAGGAGTCCTTTTGCTCCTTGGTCCAGGGCTGGCGGGTAGCGAAGTAAAGGGTCTTCGCATCGGCCGCCCAGGCAAACGCGTGAACTTCCTGCTCGCCAGCAGTCACCGGAAATGCCTCCCCGCCCGCAGGAGAGATCAAGTACAGTTGGACCGCTTCCTCTTCCTTGGAATCATCGTCCTCATCTCCTTTCTTGGTGCCCGGCAGCTTGCGCTCCGACAAGAAGGCGATCCAGCGTCCATCCGGCGACCATTCCGGATCGCGATCATGACCGGACTCCGTGAGTTGGACTAACGCTTCCCCCCCACGGCCGTCGAAGCGATCGAGCCAGAGATCGGTGCGGAAGATTTTCTCGTCCCAGTCGGCGCGCTCGGTGGTGATCACGACGGCTCGGCCATCGGGAGATACCTTGATGGAGTCGTAGCTGACATAGTTGAAAAACTCATCGAGCCTTAGCTTAGGTCTGTCGTCGGCCGGGAGAGCGTTTGCCAGCAAACTCACAACCCAGGAGGTCAGTAGAAATCTTTGCATGGTCATAGGCGGAAACAGACATATACCGCGAACGCGCGAGCTTGTAAACGGATTTCGAATCCGGGTCAGGTTCCGAGATCGGAGCCCGAAGCACGAGGTCTGCCGGGAGAATACCTAGTTCGAAATCTTGACCAAGGTTGAAGGGCGGCGGGGCAGGAAGGGACGAGCGGTGATCTGGCCTTCAAATGTGCGCGACCACCGACCTGGGATGGGAGCGGCGCACGCGGGACAGGAACCCTCTGCGGTCAGGCAATACTGCTCGATCATGTAGCCATAGCGGCGTATCAGGGTGGTGCCGCAGGTGGGGCAGCGGGTGTTCTCCTGATCTCCCACCAAGCCGGGCAGGTTTCCGGCGTAGATGTAGTGCAAACCTGCCTTCTTTCCGATTTCTGCCGCTCGCAGCAAATCCTCGGGGCGCGTGTTGTCGGGGTCTTCCATCTTGTAGTCCTTATGAAACGCCGTGACATGCCAGGGAATGTGCGGGGATATACCCACGAGAAAGTCGGCTAATCGCCGCAGTTCATCCTCCGCATCGTTGAAGCCGGGAATCAGCAGGGTGACAATCTCGAGCCAGAGGTCCATTTCGTGGAGGCGACGAATGGTATCGAGAATCGGTTGCATTCGCCCCCCGAGTTGGTGATAGTGCCGGTCGTCAAAACTCTTCAGGTCTACCTTGTAAAGGTCGATCCATGGGCGCAAGTACTCGAGGACTTGGGGTGTTCCATTGCCGTTCGAGACGAAGGCAGTCTTCAGGCCCGCGGCCTTGGCTTCCTTAAAGACCGCCACCGCCCACTCGCTCGTAATCAGCGGCTCGTTGTAAGTGCTGACCAGAATTTTCGCGCCGTGGCGGAGAGCCTCCTCGACCAGGGCCTCGGGGGAGGCTTCTTGGGGCGGTGAAACTGCGGTCGGATCGCGCAAGGCTTGCGAGGTCACCCAGTTCTGGCAGTAGGCGCAATGTAAGTCGCATCCTAGCATGCCAAAGCTGTAGGCGAGCGCACCCGGGTAGGCATGAAAGAAAGGCTTCTTCTCGACGGGATCGCATTGCACCCCGCCGACGTAGCCCCAGGGCACGTACAGAGTGCCGCCGCGATTGAAGCGAACCTTGCAGACACCCGGCTGACCTTCGGGAATCGGGCAACAATGGCCGCAGGCATAACAACGCACCCGATTGCGGTCGAGCGGGTCATACAGTTCGCCCTCACGCACGTGCTCATAGACGATATCCTTGAGCGTCGCCACCGCGAAGACCCTTCTGTTCTATTTTAAACCTGAAGGTGTTCGCGAAGAGCCAGTGCCGGCACGGCCCTCATGGCTTTGGGGTTGCGTCCTTAGCGCGGGATGCTCGGTGCTGGGCTATCCAGTCACTGGCGCGTTGCTGGGCGGCCAGAATCTGGTCCCCATTCAAACGAGATGCCAGCAAAGTCACGCGAAACCGACTGGCCTCATCTCCCCCCGCTTCCGCCAGAATCGACCAGAAATAGGCCTGCACAGGATCGGCGGGAACGCCCCGCCCCGCCCAATAATAGGCCCCGAGCATGGCTTGCGCGCCGGGGTCGTCTTGCTCCGCCGCCTTATTGAACCAGCGAACCGCCTCGAGGTCGTTCTGGGGCACTCCCTCTCCCGTCTCGTAGCGTACGCCCATCGCGAACTGGGCTGCGGCGTCCCCTTGCTCGGCCAGGCGACGCAACTCCGACAGCTCATTCGGCAGTCGTCGAGGCTGGGCAGGCGCAAGGGGTGCAGGGCTGCCCGTGGTCACCGGCGGGCCGGTGGTTCGACTGCGGCGCCAGCCATCGCCTTGCCACTTTCCAATCACCCAGAGGATGACAAAGACGATGGGGATTAGGACCGCGATCAGGATCGCGTTCCGCGCAGAGGCACGCTGGGGCGCATGCCGATCGACTGGGGCTTCGGCGGCGACGCGGTCGTTGGCCCCGGGCGATGGGACGGCGACATCGGCCGCCGATCCTGCCCGCTCGCTGGCCGTCGCAGCCATGCTTGCCAATCGCAGAAGAACGAATTCGTCATCCGATCCGAAGGCGTGGGCATGCCGGGAGAACACTTCGATCAGCCCGATGACGGCAGATTGCGAACTGATGGGAACCGCGAGCATGGCGCGGATCCCGAGACTCCGGCAATTGGCGCGGTCCACGCGGGGGTCGGTCTCGGAATCGGCGCAGCGCAAGAGCGAACCGCTGCGCACACATTCCCCGGAAAACCCTGACCCGGTGCGAAAACGCGCACCCTCGGGGGGAGCATCGCCGGTGCTGGCGCGGCAAATCATCTCCTCACCCTCCGCCAACGCCAAGGCGGCGCCGGAGGCGTGGGTAAACGCCTGGGCTCTGCGGACAATGAGGCGAACGGCAGCATCCCGATCCGAGCCGAGCGCCTGCACTTCCGGCCGCATCGCCTCGACGGCGGCCAGAAGAGCCGTGGAATCCGGATGCGTAATCACGACCCGATCCACCTGCCCCCGGCCATCGGCCACCGGGGGGGCGATGGCTTTCTCGGGAATTTGCTGCCCGCGGCTGGGCATTCGGTTGGCCGACAGCCAATGCTTCAGGGCGGAGAGCGACTCCTCGCTCATGGCGTGAAATTGAATGCCGGCGCGCCAAGACGGTTCCGTCCGCACCACCTCGGTGTCAATTCGGATCAGCGCTTTGCTCTCGGGCAGATTGAGCAAGGAAGTTCGCCGCTGGCCGGGCTCGAGCGGAAACGACGGCTGAATCGCCATACCACATTCACTGATGTCGACAATTTTCATCCAGGCCGGGGCCCGGGTGCTCGGCATCCCGGTCAGGCTGACATATGCGGGGATCTGGACTTTATGGCGCGCACTCCGGCGGCGATCACACGTCTTGCTGCCAATCTCATCCGGACTGGTTCCAACAGAGGGCATGGCGGCATTTGCTAATCATATTACCTTACCCGGAGACGGGCGAACAGGGGAGGAAAGTCCCTAAATGCTCATGCGGACGGGCGCCGGTTGAGCCGCCTCAGGCTTGCAAGCCGACTCATGGCGGCCACCATGGTGCTGGCGAAAAGCTCGATGGTCGCAATGTCACGGTGGTCGAAGGCGTAGGGCGCAACC
>DASPVV010000217.1:0-7516 GCA_035622175.1 Terriglobales bacterium
GTTGGTCAGAATGGTTTCGGCAACTGGCGTACAAAGCGGAAGAGGCTGGTCGTCAATTCCTTGCCGTAGACCCGAGATACACAAGTCAGACCTGCTCGGCGTGTGGTTTCGTCCATAAGGACAACCGAAAGACGCAAGCAGATTTTGCGTGTCTTTTCTGTGGCTATAAGGACCATGCCGACCACAATGGAGCCGTCAACATAATGGCTCGGAGCGAGCCATCATTCGATAACATCAGTGCAGTAAGGCTGGCGTAGAGTGAGAATCCTCGCCCTTTAGGGCGGGGAGGTTCAAAATGTTTCTGCCTTGCCTGAAGCTGCTCGCCTGGCTGGCCTGTGTCGCTTACTCGACCATTCCTTGCTTCTGGGTTCTGATCCATTCCCGCGCGGAATTCTGGCGATCGCGGAAGCGCTCTCCGTATCTGATTCTGCTGCCTGCTTGGATGGTCACGGGGTTCCTGGCAGCGGCCCTCACATTCCCCTGGCGCGAGCGCCGGCTGTATGGGACGTCCTGGTCCTGGCTGCCGGCGATTCTGCTGTTTTCGACAGGCTGCGTGCTCTACGCGGAAGCCGGCAAGACGTTTAGCGCAAAACAGCTGGGAGGGCTTCCTGAAGTCATCGCCGAATACCGCGAGCAACGGCTGGTGACCGGCGGAATTCGCGCTCGCATCCGCCATCCGGTATACCTGGCGCATCTTTGTGAAATGTTGGCCTGGAGCGTGGTCACGGGACTGGTCGTCTGCTATGGGTTGACCGGGTTGGCGATGATCACCGGCTGGGTCATGATTGCCATGGAAGACAGAGAGCTCGAAGCAAGGTTCGGTGCCGAGTACACCGCTTACAAGCAACGCGTGCCCGCGTTGTGGCCGAAGCTGCCGAAGTGATCGCGATCGATCCCGTTCTTTGCTTTCTCGAGGCATCAAGCCGCGGGGAAGGGATATGATGGGAGCGGACGGTTGCCAAGACCATCGAGAGGAGAGACCAATCCTGACCCGACCAATGACCAACCGCGCTCGGCATGCGCTTTGAACTCTTCGTCGCCTCCCGTTATCTTCGGGCGAAGCGCCGGCAAGCCGTGATCGGCGTGATTACCGCCATCTCGATCACGGGGGTGGCCGCGGGCGTGGCCTCCCTGGTGATCGCGCTCGCCATCAATAACGGCTTTCGCGAGGATCTCCAGGATCGTCTTCTCGGTGCCAGTTCTCACATCAACCTGCTTCGCGTCGCAAGCGATGGGATCAAGAACTGGCGGCCACTGCTTGACCGTTTGTCCCAACAACCGCATGTCGTGGCGGCGGCTCCAGTCATTTATGAACAGGTGCTCATCTCCCGCGGGCCGCGGGCGCGGGGGGCCGTGCTCAAGGGCATCATTCCCGCATACCAGCGCAAGATCAGCAACCTGCTAGGCCCCGAATCCAGTGGCCTGAACGGAGTTCTCGATCAAGCCGACGCCACCGCGACGCCTCCGGAATCGCCAAACGCGGAGGCGAAGGCCGGCGCCATGCCGGAAGGGGGCTCTCCCGACGCGCTCGGAGGGGTCCACAGCCGCCTCGAGGGAATGCCTCCCATCATTCTTGGCAAGGACATGGCGGACGATTTGGGGGCGTCGGTGGGCTCGGTGGTCCTGGTGACCAGCCCGCAAGGCGAACTCAACCCGTTCGGCATCGTTCCCAAATACAGACGCTTTCGAGTGGCTGGAATCTTCAACTCCGGGTTTTACGACTACGACTATTCCTGGGCTTTCGCGCGTCTGCGCGATGCGCAGCAGCTGTTCGCTCTGGGCGATGAGATTTCCGTGCTCGAGTTCAAAGTGGACGACATCTACCGCGCCCGGGAGATTGCCCAGCAGATTGAACAGGCAGCCGGAACTGGCTTCATGACCACCAACTGGATGGAACAGAATAAAGCCATCTTCCGTGCGCTACGCCTGGAACGGCTCGTCACCTTCGTTACCGTCGGCTTGATCGTGTTTGTGGCCGCGCTGAACATTCTCATCTCCCTCACCATGATGGTCATGGAAAAAGCCCGCGACATCGCCGTGCTGATGTCGCTTGGCACGCGACGATCCCAAGTACGCCTGGTGTTCATCGCCCAAGGGGCGCTGATTGGCATGATCGGAACTGCTGTCGGCTTGCTGGTGGGTTATACGCTTTCCTGGTTGGGAGGCCGCTACCATCTTCTTTCCCTGGCCCCGGAGGTGTATTCGATTGATTACGTCCCGTTCGCAGCGCACGCGATCGATGGGGTTCTCGTGGCCCTGCTGGCGGTTGGAATCTCCTTGGTGGCCACCATCTATCCCTCCTGGTCGGCGGCGCGGATCCTGCCGGCCGAGGCTCTGCGGTACGAATGACGGCCAGGTTTTGCCCCTGCCGGGTTCGACTGGCACGCTGGTAATGGGTGGACGGTTCCGGTTTCGATGACCTCGGTTATATCCGCATTTTCTAATTCTGACGTACAGTTTCTGGTACAGAATTCGCAAGGGACCGAGAGCAATCGCGCGCTGCCCGTGTTCTAATGGGTGGGGACAGCGGCCTCGAACGTGGGTCGGAATCCGGTGCTGCTCTTAGTGAGACGAGGAGCATAGCGGTTGCATCTAATGAGCCAGGTCTTGCTGCGGGTGGAAGGCCTCAAGAAGGTTTTCCGATCGGGAACGTCCGAACTGCAGGTCTTTGAGAATTTATCGTTTCAGGTCGCACAGGGCGAGATGGTTGCCATCGTGGGTGAATCGGGAGCCGGCAAGAGCACCTTGTTGCACATTGTGGGGACGCTTGATGGGCCCACAGCCGGCGACGTATACTGCGCCAGTCTACGGCTGAGTTCGCTCTCCGAGGACCGGGCTGCCGAGTTTCGCAATCACGAAATCGGCTTCATGTGGCAGTTCCATTATCTGTTGCCGGAGTTCACGGCGCTGGAGAATGTGGCCATGCCGCTCGTGGTTCGTGGTTACCGGCGCGAGCCCGCCGAGAAGCAAGCGTCGGAATGGCTTGGCGCCGTCGGTTTAGCGGAGCGAGCGCAACATCGCTCGGGCGAGTTGTCGGGGGGAGAGCAGCAGCGCGTGGCGCTGGCTCGGGCCCTGATTACCCAGCCCAAACTCCTGCTCGCGGATGAGCCGACCGGGGATCTGGACAGCCATACCGCGGATGGGGTTTTTCAGCTGATCGCGCGCTTGCATCGCGATTGTCAACTCACCTCGCTGATTGCCACCCACAACCTGGCCTTTGCCCGTCGTTGTGACCGCGTGTTGCGGTTACAGAATGGGCGGATTGCCGAAGTGGCTCCGCAAGCGTTACCTGCATAGCACAAAGCGGGAATTGACTTTTGTCCTGGGGCGTGCCGAAATGATAGATAATGGGAGTTCGACCGAAAGGGCTGGCAGGGGCCGAAAGAGAGTGCTTTAATAGCGGAACCGGAGGTGCGGAGGTAAAGCTTTAGAGGGCAGGAGGATGCAAGCGGTGGGGTCCCGGACGGAGCCGACCGGGGCTAAGGGGTTGACGGTGGATTCGGAGCGCAAGGGGGGTAGAGTCCTATGTTTGAGCGTTATACGGAGAAGGCAAGACGCGTCATCTTTTTCGCGCGCTATGAAGCCAGCCAGTTTGGGTCACCGTATATTGAGACGGAGCATCTGCTGTTAGGGCTCTTGAGGGAGGACAAGGCTCTTACCAACCGCTTCCTGCGTTCCCACGCTTCGGTCGAGTCGATTCGCAAGCAGATCGAGGCCCACACCACCATCCGCGAGAAGGTTTCGACTTCCGTCGATCTTCCTCTCAGCAACGAGTGCAAGCGAGTGCTGGCTTACGCCGCGGAAGAGGCGGAGCGGCTCTCCCACAAGCACATCGGCACGGAACATTTGCTCCTGGGCCTGCTGCGGGAAGAAAAATGCTTCGCGGCGGAGATCTTGCACGAGCGCGGCCTGCGGCTCTCGACCATCCGAGAAGAATTGGCGCGCACCAGCCAGGAAAAAACTCAGCCTCAGCGCCAGCGGGAATCTTCTCTGCTGAGCGAATTCTCCCGCGACCTGACCCAGGCTGCCATGGATACCCAGCTCGATCCATTGATCGGGAGAGAGAATGAGCTGGAACGGGTCGTCCAGATCCTTTGCCGGCGCACCAAGAACAATCCCGTTCTGATCGGGGAGCCGGGCGTGGGTAAGACGGCTATCGTTGAAGGTCTGGCGCAGCGCATCGCCGATGGCGAAGTACCGTCCTTCCTCGCGGATAAGAGAATCCTGGCGCTCGATCTTTCCTTGATCGTGGCCGGCACCAAGTACCGCGGCCAGTTTGAAGAGCGGCTCAAGACCATCATGAAGGAGCTGATGGAGTCGCAGAATTCCATCATCTTCATCGATGAGCTGCATACCCTGGTGGGCGCGGGTTCGGCTGAGGGTTCGCTCGATGCGGCCAACATCTTAAAGCCTGCGCTGTCGCGCGGGGAGATTCAGTGCATTGGGGCCACGACGCCGGGCGAATACCGCAAATCCATCGAAAAGGATCGTTCGCTCGAGCGGCGTTTCCAGGCGGTGAAGGTTCCGCCTCCAAGTGAGGCCGACGCCACCAAGATCCTGTTTGGGATCAAAGACCGCTACGAGAAGTTCCATGCGGTGACCTATACCGACGACGCCATTAGCTTCGCCGTGGCGCATTCCAACCGCTATATTCCCGACCGCTTCTTGCCCGATAAGGCGATTGACCTGGTCGATGAGGCGGGGGCGCGGGTCAAGTTGCGCCAGACCTCGCTCCCGGAAGAAATCACCGAAGTGCAAAAGCGCATTAAGTTCATCGTCCACCGAATGGAGAACGCCATCGCGAACCACGAGTTCGAGAAAGCGCGCTTTTATTCCGACGAAGAACGCAAAGAACGCGAGAACCTGCGAGCTCTTCGCGAAAAATACCACCTCGACGAGTCCTCGACCGGGGTCGTCGGTCGGGAGGACATCGAGGATGTGGTCTCGCGCTGGACCGGAGTTCCGATCACCTCGATCAAGGAAGAGGAGTCGCAAAAGCTGCTGCGCATTGAAGAGGAGCTGCACAAGCGCATCATCTCGCAGGACAAAGCCATCCTGGCCTTGGCGCGTGCCATTCGCCGCTCCCGCGCCGGCTTAAAGAGCCCCAATCGGCCGATTGGCTCCTTCCTGTTTCTCGGTCCTACCGGTGTAGGCAAAACCGAAGTGGCCCGCACCTTGGCTCAGTTCATGTTCGGCACCGAGAAGTCGCTCATTCGCTTCGATATGTCCGAGTTTATGGAGAAGCACTCCGTCTCCAAGTTGATTGGCTCGCCTCCCGGATACGTGGGCTACGAAGAGGGCGGGCAGCTTACCGAGCGGGTGAAGCGCGCTCCCTATTCCGTGGTGCTGCTCGACGAAATTGAGAAGGCGCATCCGGATGTGTTCAACATTCTTCTGCAGGTATTTGAAGACGGGCAGCTGACCGACGGTCTCGGCAACACGGTGGACTTTAAGAACACGATCATCATCATGACCTCGAACATCGGAGCACGACACTTGCAGAAGCGCGAGGGCCTCGGGTTCCAATCGAGCAAGGAGGAAATGGTCTCGGAAAAAGTGCACGATCTGGTGATGAACGAGGTTAAGCGCACATTCAACCCCGAGTTTCTGAATCGTCTGGATGAAGTGATCCTGTTTAGCGCCTTGGGCGAAAACGATCTGATCCAGATTCTCGAGCTCATGGTCACCCAGCTCAACCAGAATCTGGCGCAGAAATCGATCACCGTGACAGTCGCCGAGGAAGCCAAAAAGTGGATCCTCAATCAAACCCTGGGCGATCGGAGCTATGGTGCACGTCCGCTGCGCCGGGCGCTGCAGAAATACATCGAGGACCCACTCTCCGAGGCCCTGATCCAGGGCACGATTACTACCCGGCCGGCGTTCATCGAGGTTTTCCTCGATGGCAACAAGCTCTACTACCGTCCGGTAGACTCGGAGAAAGCCGAGGGCGTGCTGCTCTACGAGAACTAGCCTCGTCTTCCCTCTGCGCTCTTCGCCGCCAGCCCTGGCTGGCGGCTTTTGCCTGAGCGGGCGATGATTCTCGGCGCACCGATGTTCTAAGATAGGCTCACGGCATGGCCTTACCGTCCGCTATCGGTGGCCCACATCGACGGCTCGAACGGGGATCGTCGCCAATGCAAAAAGCTGGCAGCATCGGTTTCGACGGGCACGGTTTGCGTTGCGCTGGAGTTCTTAGTCTGGCCGTCGCTCTCGCGTCCCCGGTCCGAGCTCAACAGACTCCCGATCCCCACGCGGTCCCGGTGATGGACGGAGAGGCGGGCCCTTGTGCGGTGGCCTTTGTCGTCACCGACCGGAACGGGACGCCGGTGTACGACGCCAGGATCCGCGTCCACATCGAGTACGGATTCGCGGGGGTGCGGCGGCTCGATCTCGAGGCTGCAACCAATATCGACGGCAAAACACAATTCAAGGGTCTTCCCAAGAAGGTAAAAGGCGGCATTCTTTCTTTTCATGCGGTCGAGGGAAAGCGCGAGGCGTCGGCCACCTATGACCCGGAGAAGAGCTGCAGCGGGGAAAGCGAGTCCATCGTGCTCCGGGAAAAATGAGGAGCGCCGCCCGAGCGCATCAGAACGGGAGATGGTCCGGCACACTACGTGGCAAGGAGTACGAAGCCCATGGAGAAGGTCAACCTCAGGCAAAAATTTGCGCAAATCCGCGAGTACTGGAAGCCCTACATCGCAGCCGAACTCAACGGACAGCAGGTGAAACTGGACAAACTGAAAGGCGAGTTCGTCTTCCATCATCACCCCAGGGAAGACGAGATGTTTCTGGTGGTCAAAGGACGCTTTCGCGTGGAATTTCGCGATCGCCAGGTCTGGATCGAGGAAGGGGAGTTCATTGTAGTGCCGCGCGGGGTCGAACATCGCCCGGTCGCCGACGAAGAGTGCTGGATCCTGCTGTTTGAACCCGAATCGACCCTGAACACAGGCAACGTGGTGAATGAGCGCACCTTGCGGGAACTCGAGCGCGTCTAGAGAGCAGCCTCACCAGGGTCTAGGCACCCCAACCCTGCCTTCCCCCTCTGCTCGCAGGGAGCGAAGTGCTTCCCCAAAGAGCTTGCTCCAGCCAACCAGGAACGGTAAGTGATACATGAATAAGGAGATAGCCATACTCCCACGGACATCGCCTTCCGTACCCTAGGAAACCCCTATCGAACGCGCGAGCATAGAGCCTCAGTCGTCAGGCCGGGTACGGCCTCCCCCCGGAAATGCCAATTTCGTCTACATGGAAAACAACCCACAAGCTTCAGAAGAGCCGGTCTCGAGCGTTTGGGAACGGGTCCTCCATAGCATGCTGGCTGTCTTCTTGTTGGTCAGCATCGGATTGCTGGCGCATTACTATCCGCAGGAGTCCACGCGGGAAGTGCAGCAGGAAGTGCAAGGCCTGCGAGGCGAAGTGCAACGCCTCAAGCAAGAACAGGCGATGCCTGCCCTGGTGTTGAACCGCTATCGTAATTCCATCGCTTACATACACGGGGTCTACGACGTCGCCTACG
>DASPVV010000218.1:0-8343 GCA_035622175.1 Terriglobales bacterium
CAACTTAAATATCTGCGGTTTGCGCATCGTTAGTGCTTCAGGTGTGTGCCTCTGTTACGAGCCAAGGCGGAAACTGTTATGGTTCGCAAACCGCTCGCGCTAAAGCTTGCCACTGGGTTGATCACATTGGTTATGAGCGGCACATCTATTTTGGCGACCTCAGCTTCTGCACAAGCTGCCAGGCACGTTACCTGCGGGGGCGAGCCAAGGCGTTTGTGCAGCGGGCGACGGCACTGCCCGAAACCGACCGCCAGCCGGACGCTGGCTAGCGATAGCGGGCTATGAGGAAACTTGTACCTCCTTGGGCGTTGGTAACAGTTCCCACGGCCACGATGTCTCCGTTCGCCTGTAGCGCCAGGGCGGATCCTGTAGCGTTATAGCCGGGGAAATTCGTGGCGGCGGCCGCTTCCTCCCCCAAGTAAGTAACAAGCCCGGTAATAGGGCTGAAACTATCGTCGAATCCGAAGTTGCCGTTGAATCGCGTCAAAGCCAAATCTTGAGGGCCTTCTGGCGAAATCGTGCCGAGCGTCACAATATCGCCGTCGGACTGGACGGCCAGCGCGGCTGCTCCCGGGGGCTGGTCCGAGCCTCCAGCGGCGCCTACTAGAGGGAAATAACTCTGGACACCCGCTACGACGGCGCCGTCCGTGTTGAGCTCTCCGAACACGAGGGCGCTCCATACTCCCGTCATCGTATTGCTGTCCCATTGATCTCCCACTGTCACGATGTCGCCGCTCGGCAGCAAAGCAACGGCGTGCACCAAGCCATAATTAGCGACCGTAACCCCGCTGCTGCCAAACGTCGTGTCAGGGCTGCCATCGGAGTTGAAGCGGGCTATCGCAACGTCAGTCGGCCACATGGCGAGGGTGGGAGGGGGCAGAGGGTTCTGCAGCACGACTTGAACCGTTCCTACGACCACGATCTGTCCATCCGCTTGCAGGGCAAGTGCGACGGCCCCTCCCGGAGTGCTGACGCTGACAAAGCCGCCGGTGCCGAAGCTGGTGTCCAAGGTGCCGTTGCTGTTATACCGGGCCAGAACCGAGTTGCCGTTTCCCCAACTGTTCCCACCGTCGTTCCCCACTACAACGATCTGTCCATTGCTCTGAATCGCCACCCCGTCGCCGACATCGCTTGCGCCCAGGAAGCTATTGGCCACCTTGCCGTTATTGCCAAAGCTGGGGTCCAAGGTTCCATTTGGCAGATAACGGGCCAGAGCGAACTCGGTTACGGTGCCATTCGTCGCTGTTCCCACCACCACGATGTTTCCGTTGGGTTGAATCGCGACGCCGCTGGCCGAGTCATTGGCGCCAAAAAAGTCGGTGGAGACCTTGCCGGTCCCGGCGAAACTGGTGTCCAGCGTACCGTTCGGGAGATAACGGGCCACGGCGAAGTTGGTGCCCTGCGTACTTGCCGGGTTGGACGTGGTGCCCACCACGACGATGTCGCCGTTGCTCTGAATGGCGACTCCGGAGGCGGAGTCGTTGCCGCCAAAGAAGTTCGTCATGACCCAGCCGCCGGAACCGAAGGCAGGGTCAAGTTCTCCTTTGGGCACGTTCACCAAGGTAGTTTCAAATCCGGGCGCCTGGGCCGGCGCCAGGTCCCACGTCGCGGGATTGTCGCCGAACAGGCGTATTCCCAGGCTGTAATTGCCGCTGGATACTCCCAAGTACTGCTCGTTCACCTCTAGTTCGACCTGGTTGCCCGAGACACAGTAAGTCAGAGGCGTTACCTCGGTCCAGGCCCAGTTAGTGCCCGTGCCCGCATAACTATAAAGATTGCCGGCCTGGATAAGATACTCGGCGCCAGCCCCACCCGGCAGTCCGACGTAACCGGTGTTGGGATTGTTGTCGGTGTCCAGAAGCACGTTGTAACGGCTGCCGTTACCGGTGAAGTCGATGGGACTCGCCGTCGTGTAGCTCAGGTAAAACGTTCGATTCTGGCTCAGAGCCCATGCCCCGGTCCAGTCGACGATATCGGTGGTATTGCCGGCGGGGATGGTTCCGAGAGGGTTTATACCGGACCACGGGCTGAAGTTGCAGTCTATTACGACCTGGTCCCGCGGATAGGAGAAGCCCGCGATGTCTTTGGGGACGAAGTCGGGGGCGGCAGCATTGTTGCCCACCAGTTGGATCTTGATCCAGGTGGAGGCGGTGATACCCAGGCTGGCGCCGGGAACCGCCATTTCGAGAAGATTGCCGCTGATGGCATAGGTGGTAGTGCCGACATAGCTCCACGACCAATTGGTGCCGGTCCCGGTGTATTGATAGATCGTACCTCCTTCGACCATATAGTCGGCGCCAAGCTTATAGTTTCCGGCCGCTCCGCGATAGCCGGTTAGGGGATTGGAATCGGTGTCGAGGAGCACCTCGTAACGCCAGGCATTATTGTTGAAATCGATGTCTTGGACGGTCTGGTAGCTGAGCAGCAGGTTGCCGTTCTGAAAGGTGGCCCACAAGGTCAGCCAGTCGGCCACATCGGTGGGGTTGACGTTGGCTGCGGGATCGGTGCCGATGATTTCACCCGAACTCCACTCGGAAAAGTTACCATCGATGCTCTGGGCTTTGGCGCCCCCGGCAAACCAGAGGGCAGCCAGAAAACCGGCTAGCAGCATCCATCGGCGACTCCTGGCGAGCTCAGGTTTGCGGACGCCCACCAGGCCAATAAAGACAAGGGAGTGAAGGACTTTCATGGTTTGTTTCCTTAACTCATCTAGATTAATGCTCAGCATTTAAAGGGTATCTCCGCAGTGTGGGGCACTGTGCGCTTTCCTTAGTTCGACGTCAAGAAGAAGTCAGGCTAGAGTCGAGAGAGTCCAAAAGTATTGGGTCATCAGACTTCTCTCTTACAGCTAAGGTTGCTTAAGCGCAAGCCATCGCAGACAAACAAACAAGGAAAACCCTCTGATCTTGGCTGTCGCCATGGGAGCGAGTGAACAGATGACCAGGAATTTGGAAACATTGTCTCAGGCGTGTTCACTCCCGTCTTAGCCAAGCACACCAAAAGCTTCAACTTGATCGACACGATTTCGGTAACTCGGCCAGGACAATGTGGAGCTTGTCGAACGCCTTTACCAGCGCGTTCAAGAAGCTCGATCCCATCCCACAGTTCAAGGCAACAGCCAAGCTGGGAGAGTTCCTCAACCAGTTGACGGCGTAGTTTCGAAAGAGGTTCCGTTCCAGCATGCTGTCATGCGTGAGCGGAACCTGCCGAGGGCCGAGCTCCATTTGCGCGTAAGTGGAGGGCTTCGGGGGTTACTCGCGCCTCTCACGACTTCCAACAAGCGAGATGGAAGTGGCGGTGTGGATCATCCAGGGGCAGTGAATGTAGTCCACAATTTGCTCGATTTTTTCGCCGATCACTCTCATACGAATGACCGAGTATGACGTCCATGTGTCGGCACCGCGTTGGAGAACAACGAGAACCGGTTCCCCATCCACCTCGCCGACCGCCAGTTTCCAGGGCCAAGGCCAACGGTTGTAGTTGAAGAAGTAAGGTGCGTCGGCAAATCTCCCGCCAAATCTGTCCAGAACATTGAGGCGGGCGTCGGCGCTGATCAATTCCCGAACGCCATCCCAGTCGCGTTGATTAAAGCGATCCACATAAAGCTGCATGATTTGTGCTAGTTCGGGATTCGCAGTTCGAACTGAAGGCGACGAAGCAGGAGACGAAGCTAATTTCGTCCGGCCGCGGTTGAGCGCTGCCTTAACGCCACCAACGGTGGAATCGACAAGTTCTGCAATCTCCTCCAATGAGTAATCAAATACGTCCTTCAGGAGAATGCATGCGCGCTCCTTCGGAGGCAGAGATGCGACGAGGTGTTCCACTGCTTTGCCGATCCCCAGTGTGGCTGGTTCGGCCGGCGAGACTGCATCGGGCATGGCAGCGGCCGCTTCGGCTTCGTCCCGCACTCCCTTTTTTCGCAGGAAATCGATCGAGCGATTGTGAGCAATCCGAAACAGCCACGGTTTCAAGGGACGGCTCTCGTCGTACTGATCCAGCTTCCGATACGCTTCGATCAAGGCCTCCTGCACGACCTCTTCGCCGTCCATGACCGAACCCGTCATGCGCGCACAGTAGCGGTGCAGGCTCGGCCGAAGTGTGGACACGGTTTCAAGGAAGGCCAGATAGCGCGCTTCGACGCGGCCGGAGCCATCCAGATACTCACGGTTAACCATGTCCGTCACCATCCTTCCATCGACCTCCACTCGACGACTGTGGCTGGAAACCGCGTATTTCCGGTTGTTGAAGCCAACTGGGCCGACTGACCCTCGAATCAGCGCTTGCCGCTACCCAGATCGTCGGAGCGGCCGGCTTCGATTCGCGGCCACTGGGCGATGGGCCGTCCACCCGGCCACTCTGGTTTCCAGGTCGGCGAGCCGCTGGCGGTCCGCGTGTAGGTACAATGTTGCGGCCAGCCGGAGGGCGAATCCTCCCACTTCTCCTGCCGCCCGTAGACCGTCAAATCGAGCAGGTGATAGTTGTTATCCATCACCTCGACGCCTCGCGCAGTGGTCCAGTAAGTTTCGAAGACCTTGGATACTTGTCGGAGGTAGCACACCATATGCATCCGGCCCACCCGGCGTCCAACCAATAGGGTCTCCAGCGAGCCCAAAGCCGAGTACCAGGGTATCTCCCAGCCCATGAAGTCGCGGTAGTGGGCGCTCTCTTCGTAGGGCCCCTGGCAGAACACGGCGAAGGTGACGTCGCGAGAGTGAAGATAAGACAGCTCGCGGACCTGCGTGGTAACCCACGTGCATCCCTCGCATTGCTGCGGCGCAGGGTGGCCCGTGTGCCACATGAAATAGTACGCGATGAGTTGTCGACGTCCCTCGAACGCGTCGAGAAGCTTCACCGCGCCACGCGGGCCAATCAGTGTGATGGCAGGATCCACCTCCACCATCGGCAACCGCCGGCGAGCGGCTGCGATGGTGTCGCCTTCGTGCGTGTGAGCCTTCTCTCGAACCCGCAATGCGTCCAACTGCGCATCGAAGGTAATCCGATCGACTACGTTAGGGGCTGCAACTTCTTTTCGCATGACATCTGTCATCGTGCTCTCCCGTTACGTATGCAGCGTGGTGCTTTCGGGTGACGAGGTTGTCGCGCTGCATTAGCTCGCTTGCGCCTCTTCCTCGCGCCTGCGGATGGCAGCTCCTTTCGGGTCGGTTATGATATCGACCCACTTCGGATGAGGCGTCGGCTCGGCGTCGTAGTTGTCATGCCAGTTCCACCACTTGTACGGCGGAGTTTGCGGGTAACCCTCGGGTGAGTCCTCCCAAGTCTCCTGGCGGCCCAGAGGTGTGATGTCGAGATAGCTCCAGACGGTCCCCATGGCCTCGTCAGCGCGATTGTTGATGAAGTATGTACGGAAGACCTTGTCGCCGTCGCGGAAGAACACGTTGTGCCCATGCCACTCATCCACGCCGAAATCTTTGTCGAAGCTATCGATCATGGTGTACCAGGGCATCTCCCAGCCCATCCGCGCCTTCAAGCGGGCGATGTCCGCCTGCGGTGCGCGTGAGGCCCAAGCCAAGGTGGTGTCGCGAGCGTTCAGATGGGCCAAGTGCGAAACCTGATCGGCGCCCAGAGAGCATCCGCGGCAGGCGTGGTCGGGCCAGCCGAAGACCCCCGGTTCGAAGAAAGCGCGATAGAGGATCAACTGCCGCCGGCCCTCAAACAGATCGCGCAGGCTCACCCTACCTTTGGGCCCCTCGAACTCGTACTTCTTCTCCACCGTCATCCATGGCATCCTTCGACGCTCAGCAGCCAGCGCATCACGGGAGCGGGTAAATGCCTTCTCCTTCACGAGCATCTGTTGACGCGCAGCTTCCCACTCCTGCTGCGACACCACCGGGGGCGTTTTCATTGCGACATGCACTTTCGGGTTATCGACCGTGCGGGTTGACATTTTCATTGCTCCTTTCCTTTCACATTAGAAGTAGTTTCTGCTTCCTGGTTCTTCTTGCGGGACACTTTGACAGCCAGAGCGGTCAGACCGCCGGTCGAAACCGTACCGGCCACGACGAGTCCCAAGGTTGACAAACAGAATGGACACATTGTTCACCTCCACCCCTATTCAATTCGCTCGAAAATGTGACTTCTTAGATGAAGGTAAGCGCGGCGCGTTTGCCATCGATGTCATAGGCGATGAAACCTCATCTGGAAGAATTTTCACAGCCTCATCGGGCCTGAAGCTCTCAACGAACTGTTTCAAGTTTCTACTGCCGCGATGCCGCGGTTGGCGGCTGTGATCAAAACTGTTTTGTTTTCGATGTTCATATAATCCCCCGGATTGTTTCGATTTGTTCTTGCCGCAGCTATTACGGCTGCGGGCGAGACCAGGATACGTCCCACTCAAATTTTGTTAAGGTGCACGTCAGCCGTTACTTTCATGCGATATTGCGTAGCCCAGTGGCACATACCGCGAAGCGGAGCGATGATGGTCTTCCCCGGCTGGGTCAATGAATATTCGACAGCGAGGGGCTTTGAGGTGCTCGCGCTTCTGGCGATCAACCCTGAGGATTCGAGGCTGCGTAGCGTTCTGGTAAGCATCCTCTGTGAGACCCCTTGGAGACGACGGCGCAACTCCCCATGTCGATAAGGCTTTTCTTGAAGCGAAAACAAAATCTTTGGCGTCCACCGGCCGATGAAGATCGGCGTCCTCACTTTCGATCCCTGTATTGTTTTCATAGTTTCCCGCCTGATGCGAAAAGGCGCAACTAGGAACATATCTGTGCCCAGCGGATCCCTGTTCCCATTAACCTCTTTCGTCAACTAATACGTTTGCGGGGACCGAGAAGATACGTCGCTTCTGGGAAATCTTGCGGAGATGGAGTCCAGCTTTGAAACATGGTTCAAGGCGCGTTCACGCAGGCTTTGGCTAGGCACTCGAGGTCCTGGTTTCCCTCTTGCCACTGATCGTCAGTCGTTGCAGTTCGAGGCTTAGGCCCGGCTCCCCGGCTTGGAATGCTGCTGTCTTCGTCGCCGGCATTCTGCTGATAATTCTTGGGGTCCTTTGTGTTCGCTGCGCTCTTCATCGTCGGAGGATATTTCGCGGAGCGGGGGCAGGCGTTCTTGGTTTCTAAGGTGGGGATGGACGGTGTTCTCCGCGCTTGTGCCTGGGGGTGTGGAGCCGTCTTCGTAAGTGGTTGATTCTACAATGGCGAGCGCGGAAGGAATCGAACCTTCAACCTACTGATTAAGAGTCCTGATGGGCTTACCTAAACTCAACAAGATCGGCGCTCAGTCCGGCAGAGCCCGGCAAGGTCCTGCAAAATCCGCAACCCCCGCGCAACACGGTTGTTCTGTGGCGCTTGTTACGCATGTCCCCGGACATGAGGACCCGCCTCTAGACTAGGACTCTACTTCCGCCTAATAGAAGTACGCCTCGCCCGCGCTATATATTGCCGATCGAGTGCTTGACGTATCAGCGTCTTGATTACCGCTTGTCGACTAATATTTAACTCTTTGGCAGCCGTATCCAGTTCTTCCAGCATGCCCGGAGCTAGATCAACGTTCACCCTTTGTATCGGACCCATCATGCGCCCGGTATTGGTGAAGAATCGTGACACATCCTGGCCTTCGTCGGCAAGACGGGCGATGGCTTCCGCCGATGTTGCTTTCCGACGTCTACGAGTGTTCTTCATAAAGTCGTTGCTCCTGCTTGGTCGCTTTCCACAGAGTCACGAGGTGGTAGTACTCGCCTTCGTTGTCCTCCCGTACTTCGAAAATAACGGCGTATAACTGATTACCCACCCAACCGATCGCCCTATACTGTTCAGGCAAGTCCGACCGCCGGTCAAGGTAGTGCGGGTGCAAGAAGATTTCTTGTGCCTCTTCGAATCCGATGCCCCTTTTCGGGTTTGCTCGTAAGCGTCCACTTTTCCGCTCATCGAAATGAAACCGCATTAGTATAACAGTTATACTACATTGAACAGCAAGAGCGAAGAACTAGGCCATTGCCCGCCGTCCTTTTGCAACGGTCATTAGTATGGATAGTCATGGAATATTTTCTCCAGGGAATCCATCAACTGATACCAGTGATACCATTTTCTCCGGAATCATCGTGAATTGGCTTAACATATAGAAACCTCGACCTAACAGCCAATGGGCTTGTAACCCGCTCAAGGGCAGGGTATTATCGCGGCAGTGTAGGATTCATCGTGACTTGCAGATGACCGTGGCAGGAGAATCCCTCCCTCTCCGCCAGCATCTGAAAACAAGGCACTTGCGGAATAGCTACAAGGCTTGACCCGATTTTCCGGACTTTTTCCCGAAACACAAGCTAGGGGCACTGGTTTTGGGTGACACATTGGGTGTCAGTTAAGGTGATTATGAGGTATATTC
>DASPVV010000219.1:0-6142 GCA_035622175.1 Terriglobales bacterium
GGCTTCACGCGGCTCCGGAATAAGCGAATAAGCCAGTTGCGGAAATCGTCCAGTGCGCGAGCAGACCGCCCACCCCAACTGCGGTTCGCGCAGGCGGCCGGGTATCAGCTCAAATGCGTGTACTCAAATCGGTGAACAGCCTAAATAATTTGAAAGCTTACCTCATTTACCTCTCCGAGGCGAGCTAGGCACCACTATGAGGGGGTGTGTTGTTTTAAACATATGGTCGACGAATTCTTTTGATGATTCAGAGCAGGCGCCTGTATCGGTACAAACAGAATCTGGTTGAGTAGTGAAAACCTCCGCGGCGGTCCGTTTCATTTCTTTGCAATGGAAGGACTGTGGCCGAGTGTGCATCGTTGAGCCACATGTGGCGGGCGAGCATCATTTGCGAAGCCTACGGCATGGCAGGATGTCTAAATTCACATTCCACCATCATTCGTATACTTATACTGATTAACTGTGCTCGATCATTTCTCAGGTGCGATGTAGCCCTTTTTGTAATAGGCATGCAGAGGGAGGGCGCCCGTTTGAGCCGTTACTTGCAACTTGATCTTTCGCCATTTTCCGTCACGGAGGGCACTGCTGGATTTGTATCCCAGAATGTATTGCTGCCGCAATTCCCGGCTGATAGTGGCGGCGATCTGTGGAACTTTGTCCCGGTGTGCTGCATCGATGGTTCTCCCCCCACCAGCCTCGGTAATCTCCGCAAGTAGCCACCGACCGAGTTTTGTTTCAATGGTGTTGATGACTGGAACTACTAAGTTGTCGAAGATGCCGATCGAGTACACTAGCACGTCGGACTCAGCAACTAGATCTTTTGTTTCGTGGGGCGTGTAATGGCTATGATTGTCGTCGCCATCGGAGATGATCAGCAGCGCCCGCCGCGCGTAACATGCTGAGCGCATCTTGGTTATACCAAGGTAGATAGCGTCGAGCAAAGCGGTATGCCCGTTCGGAACCACCAGGGCGAGCTTGCGCTCAATGTCCTCAAGTGACTGAGTGGTATCTGCGATCACCTGCGGGCGATCCGCTAGGGTGATCACAAAGTAATCGTCTTGCGGGTTCGCATTCTGGAAGAATGCCGCGACGGCAGCACGCTCGGTGTCAATCTTATTGGTCATGCTCTTGCTGACATCGAGAATCAGTCCGATCGAGATGGGTTCGTCCTCCGCCGCAAAGTAGCGAATCGTCTGCCGTTCGTCGTTTTCATACAGTCCGAAGTCTTGTTTGCGAAGATCAACGACGGGGCGGTTCGAGCTGTCAGTGACAGTGGCCGGGACCAAAACCAGATCCACATCAATGCGCAGGCGCTTTAACGTGGTCTCCGCTGGCGATGTGGGTTGGGCCGATGCTGCAGCTGTTGAGCTGTTCGGAGCTATATGGACATCATCGATGGACTGCGACAGCAACACAGGCGGTAGTAGAAGGAAGATCGCAGACCAAACCAGCCAAAACTCGGGACGCCGGTCGCAATTTAAACGTTTAGTGGAAGTGTTGTAGGCGACCGAAGGAGTATGCGTCTGTTTGTGGCGAAGCCGGCAGTAAGGCAACCTGTTTCGTTTCTTCACGATGGGTTCCACAGAGTGAATTTAGCGGGAAAACTGGCGGCGGTAGCATGCACCAAACCCCCGCTTGGTGTCAAGAAAGCGAATCGAGACGCTTAATTAAAATGTAACCGGACGAGGGGCCGTCGATCTCGGTCGCCGTCGATTGGAAATCGGGTCCTTGCGCGACGCAGCTGGCAATCCCCGGCTCTTGATGAGCTTCCCAATCTGGGATGACTTTCTTCGTCTTGCGCTTGATGAAATTCGGTTCTATGGGGCTTCGAGCATTCAAGTCATGCGACCCATGAAGCCGCTCGTAAATCAGCTAATATCTTGCCAGTTGAGCGTCAACCCGCCCTGCGCAACTGGCAGCAGAGACTGCAAACCACGGTCGACCGCTCCTTTGCCGATCGGCTTGACAAATTGGAGGCCTCCGATGAAGACCATCAGGGCCTCGGTGGTGCGAGCAAGAGGGAGGGCCCTTAGAACGCTCGAAGTAGGAATTGCGACCTCGTCAGCGCGCGGCCGAATCAGCGTGCGCTTACACTGGGGAAGAGTAACCCTAGCGAACGATGAGCACGACCACCGGACCGGCCAACGTCAGCAGTATGTTGGCGATAGTGTAGGGAACGGTGTAACCCAAGACGGGTGCGTTGTTGCCGGCAGCAAGCGTCACGGCATTGAGAGCAGGCGTACTCGCTTGCCGGCCGCAGAGTGAGCCGCACAGGATCACTGGATTCATTCTCAACACGTACTTCCCATAGTACAAGGAAACGAGACCCGGCACGAGCGAGACTGCGATGCCCGCTACGGGAAGAACCATCCCGTATTTGACGACCTGCTTGAGCGCTTCTGGGCCCGTAGCCAGCCCAATACAGGCCACGAACACGGCGAGGCCAAAATCCCTGAGATAGAGCGCTGCTGCCGCCGGCAGTTGGCCGAAAGTCGGCCGTCGCGCCCGCAGCCAGCCGAAGATCAAGCCCGCTATCAAACATCCTCCTCCAGTTCCCAACCCAAGCCTGCTGCCGGCAAACGGCACCCCCAGCAGTCCGAGGGCGAAGCCGCTGAACAGACCGAGCCCGAAATACAAGAAATCGGTCTTGTCCGCGGGGGGAACTGGATAGCCGATCAGTTTGGACGCCCGCTCAACATCCCCGGGTGAACCGACGATCCGCGCGACGTCGCCGATGGAAAGTCTTGTATTGGGAGCAAGAGGAAGAGGCTGGTTTAGCCGTGTCAGGCCAGTAAGAAACACCCCGCGCCGCGTTTGTGGATCGACCGTCGAGACTACTTCATGGATGGTCCGTCCTGCGATCGTGTGGCTCGTCACCACCACATCGCGCGTTTCCGCTACAAACTCAACCCCAGAAGGATCCGCCATCTCTGGGCCCAACGTAACGTCGGCCCGGTGGATTACCTGCCCGCGCCTGCCGGCGACAGCCACGTGGTCCCCGGCGTGAAGCTTCAGGGTGGGTTCAACCGAGATAGACTGGGTGCCGCGCACCACGCGCTCGATCACGACACCTTCCAATTCTTTTTCCACGTCTCGCACGAGACGTCCGTCGGAGGCTATACTAACTTCGTAAACGCGAGCCACGACCCTCCGGAACGCCTCGAACTGTCCGGCGGATGGCTGACATGGGCCCCCGCCCAATTCCTGCTCGTAGTCGCGGGAAGCGCGGGCCAAGTCAATTCCGAGCAGCCTCGGCGCCAGGCTGGATGCGAAAAAGATTACCGTGAACGTCCCGAACAGATATGTGATCGCATACGCGATTCCAATGTTTGCGGTCAGGCGCGCGATCTCTTCTTTTGGCAGAGGCTGCGTCGCGAGGGCATCACTCGCAGTACCGATCGCCGCCGACTCGGTTGCGCCACCCGACAGGATCCCGGCCGCAGTTCCTTTGTCGAGACTGAACCCCATTGAGAGGCCCCATACCGTGATGACTACGACTAATGACCCAACGATTGTCAGGTGTACCTGCTTCAATGTTGCTCGTCCGAGGCTACTCACAAACTGGGGACCTATCATGTAGCCCAGCGCATAAATGAAGAGCGCAAAAGCCAGCGTCTTTACTTCACCCGACACTGACACCCCCACTTGGCCAATGGCGATAGCGACCAGTAGTGTCGCTGCCACCGGACCGAGCACGAACGCACCGAGTCGAATCTTGCCAACCAGGTAGCCCAGCGCCAACGCCAGTGAAACCGCTGCCAGCGGAGCGGATTCAAAAAACGTATGCAGATGCTCGCTCATAAGTCTCGCTCGACCGTTGCAGCCGCGCTAGAACATTGCTTGCTCGCCATCTCCCACAAGAACCGATTCGCAACGAACTCGGTCCTGTGGTCTAAACTGCCCACATAGCTGTGCCACTAGCGACCCAATTGCCCCAGTGCGACGGCGCTACCGTCAGAGCTGTCATGATGAAACCCGATCACCGTTTGGCCGCAAGCCGATCGACATTGTCAACTTCTTCCTAAATACCGACCGGGGTAGTTCTCCCCCTAGCAACGTAGACTGATGAATTTGGGCACAACAACTGTCAGAACTTACAGAAATTGACCGTTGGAATTAGCTCGAACCTGCGGAGGTTAAACAAATCCTACAAGGTCGTCTTTGTTGAGGCTCGACATTGGTCGGTCTCGGCAAAGTGTTTCAAACAAATTCCTCTCGGATGTTGACGCATAAGACTATTGGCGGTCAGTACCAGATTTTGGATTAGTCAGCAGGGCGACAGAAATGTTGCGTTACTACTAGCGACCATTACTTATGTGGACCTCAATGCAGGTATCCATGTGTGAGACGGTGGCCTGAACCTCGGTTGCGGCTAGGGCACGTCGCTTAGTAGATGAATCAAAACTCCCAAGCTTCTGATGGCGGAGCTCTCACGGCACAATGATCTTGCAGGGTACCGCCCACTCCTTTGGCAGCCGAACTGGCAGAGGTCTACATCTTGCGCACGACAGCTCACCGGCGATGAGCTCGAGCTCGTGGGGTGACCCACTGGACTGTGTCACCATCTCAAATCCGCCAGGCAATCTCCTGTGTTCGTTCGTAACTTTTGAGGAATGGCGAACACTTTTCGAACAATCTGGCAGTTCTGCCAGTAGACCTGCACATTCAAACGTTCTTTGATCGCAGCGGCGCATTTCAGCGCCGCAAGCGGAGTGAGCAGTGCTTGCTCACGTCATGTTAGGCAGTCTGACGAGCGCTACCTGGTTCGTACTTTAAGGAGGTGTGAGATGGCCACGACAGAACTAGCTCCAACCATGCAAGAAACGCGTACGGCATACGATGAGTTTAATGAAACTATTCCCAGAGAAGCGTTTCCCGCGACGGGGATGGCACCCCGTGCTGCGCAGGCAATCGTTAACAGCTTCGCCTGGACCGACGCGAATCCGATGCTGAACCTTTCATCGTTCGTTACGACTTGGGCCGAGCCCGAGGCGGTCGAGGTCGCCCGAACACACATGTACAAGAATTATATCGACCACGACATGTACCCGCAGGTGTTCAAGATGGAGGGCCAAATGGTGAAATGGCTCCACGAGCTGTGGAACGGACCGAAAGGGGTTGAGCCCTACGGCACCGCGACTATCGGTTCCTCTGAAGCCTGCATGTTGGCTGGCCTCGCTCACAAGTGGAATTGGCGCGAGGCACGCCGGAAGGCAGGCAAAAGCGCCGGCACGCCTAACATGGTTACGGGTGGCAACGTGCAGATCGTATGGAAAAAGTTTATGCGCTATTTCGACGTTGAGCCGCGAATCGTGCCGCTGAAGGTTGGCAATTACCGCCTCACTGCCGACCGGCTCGGAAAATACGTTGATGACAACACGATTTGCGTGGTAGCCATCGCCGGTCAGACATTCACCGGGGAGGACGACGATATCCAGGCCATTCATGGTTGGCTCGATGACTACGAGAAGCGAACCGGTATCAGCATCCCGATGCACATCGATGGGGCTTCGGGTGGCTTCGTCAACCCGTTCCTTTACCCCGACTATCAATGGGACTTTCGCCTCCCGCGCGTTCAATCGATTAACGCCTCGGGCCACAAGTTCGGTTTGGTGCCACCCGGCCTCGGTTGGGTGATCTTCAAAGAGCGGAAGATTTTCCCCGAAGACCTCGTCTTTTATGTCAACTACCTGGGCGGCGAGATGCCAACGGCTACGCTGAACTTCAGCCGTGGAACCGCACCGATCGCGGTGCAAACCTACATGGTGCTGCGATTAGGTCGCGAAGGGTACACGCGAATCATGCGCCATACCCTCGACAATGCTGTTCATCTGCGTCAGAGGCTGGTCGATTCAGGCTACTTCGTTATTATGAATCAAACGCAGCGCATTCCCGTCGTTGCCCTTACTCTCAGCAAAGACGTCAAGAACTTTAACGAATTCGATATCTCTTACAAGGTCCGGGAACGCGGCTGGGTGCTTTCCGCCTACGCAATGCCGCCCGACGCGCAGGAAGTGAACAGCTTGCGCATCGTCGTGCGCCCGCACCTAAACCTCACCCTAATGGACGTACTGGCCAACGACATCATCAACGCCTGCGAGTTCCTTAAGAAGCATGGGGGGACGGCTACCCCGCCACAGCT
>DASPVV010000220.1:0-45958 GCA_035622175.1 Terriglobales bacterium
CGTTAAGTTCCTATCCCCGCGGTTGGACCGTGCGGTTCCTCGCGATAACCTGGGTGAATCCTATGACCAAGGTGCCTCAGGTCGAGCCTGGGGGAATCAAGGCGTCCGGGTTCCGGGGGAGGTGAGCATCCTATTTACGAAAACGCCAGACGGTGAAGTTGGAACAGAAAACTCCCGGGCCCGCGCGCGATAAGCGGGCGAACCCTTCAACCCCTAGGCCACTCCCGCAAACCTGAAGCATGCCACGCAACACGCTCGATAATTCGGCTTATTACCTCAACCGAGAACTATCCTGGCTGGCTTTTAACCGCCGCGTACTCGAGGAGGCGCAGGATCCCAATAACCCTGTTCTCGAGAGGGTGAAGTTCCTCTCGATCGCCGCCAGCAACCTGGACGAGTTCTTCGAGATCCGGGTGGCTGGCTTGGTGCAACAGATTGAAGACGGATATACCGAGGCGGGGCCGGACGGACTCACGCTGGTCGAGGAGCGGGATGCGGTCGCCCGCGCCACCCAGGAGTTCGTAGAAGAGCAATATCTCTGCTGGAATGAGCAGCTGCGGCCCTTGCTGGCGGAGAACGGCATTCGCGTCTTGGGGCTGGAGGAGCTCGACCCCAGGGCGCGCGAGTTTGTCGAAGCCTACTGTGAACGCGAACTCGATCTTTTGCTGACCCCGGTCACCGTCGATCCGGCTCATCCTTTTCCCCGGGTGATCAACAAAGCTCTGTGCGTCGCCTTCTTGTTGCGCCGCCGGCGCCGTTCCTCGATGACCTACATCGGAGTGGTGACCGTGCCGCGTGCCTTGCCGCGCCTGGTGGCGCTGCCTGCGGAAGCCACCGCCGATTTTATCTTCCTCACGGATCTTGTCGCCTTTCATGCCTCGCGCATGTACTACGGCTACGACATCGTGTCTGCAGCCGCCTTCCGTGTAACCCGCAACAGCAACCTCTATCTGGCGGAGGAGGAGTCGCGAAACCTGCTCGAGTCGGTCCGTACGGAGTTGCACAACCGACGCAAGGGAGACGCGGTGCGGCTGGAGATCGAATCCGACGCCGATCCGGAAATCGTCGAGCGGTTACGCACCAACTTCCAGCTGGAGCCGTGGCAAGTATTCCCGGTGAACGGCCCGGTGAATTTGTCCCGGCTGTTTAATATCTATGATCAAACCGAGCGCCCCGAACTGAAGTTCAAGCCCTTTATTCCGCGCGAGCTCCGCTTGACGGCGAAGTCCCAAGACTTGTTTGAGGAGCTTCGCCGGCACGACGTCCTCCTGCACCATCCTTACGATTCCTACGACGCCGTGGTTTCCTTTATCGAGTCGGCGGCGGAAGACCCCAACGTGTTGTCGATCAAGCAGACTTTGTATCGCACCAGCGAGCAGTCCTTGATCGTGCCCGCGTTGATTTCAGCCGCGGCCAAGAAAGAAGTCACGGCGGTCGTGGAACTCAAAGCGCGCTTCGACGAAGCCTCCAACATCCGCTGGGCGCGCGATCTGGAAGATGCCGGCGTGCAAGTCTTTCACGGACTGGTGGGGCTGAAGACCCACTGCAAACTATCCCTGCTGGTTCGCCGCGATCCCGACGGAGTGATCCGGCGATATGCGCACCTGGGAACGGGAAACTATAATGCGACCACCGCCCGCATCTACACCGATTTGAGCCTGCTTACGGCGGATCCGGACCTCACGCGGGCGGTGCACGATGTGTTTAGTTTCTTGACCGCCTACGCCGAACATCCCAACTACGATCCCCTGCAAGTTTCCCCGTTGAATCTGGCCGAGCACTGTCTGGCATTGATCGCGCGCGAAGCCGAGCACGCGCGGCACGGCCGCCCGGCCCATATCATCGCCAAAATGAACGCCCTGCTCGACAAGAACATCATGATGGCCCTCTATCGTGCCTCGCAAGCGGGAGTGAGAATTGACCTCCAGGTGCGCGGAATCTGTGCCCTGCGCCCGGGGCTCCGCGGGGTGAGTGCGAATATTCACGTTGCCAGCATCGTTGGCCGGTTCCTCGAACACAGTCGTATCTACTATTTCGCCAACGGAGGCGAGGAAGAGGTGTACCTGAGCAGCGCCGATTGGATGCCCCGCAACCTCTATGAACGGGTGGAGGTGTTGTTTCCCGTGAAAGATCCCCTGCTTCGACAGCGGGTGCGGCGGGAGATCCTTGATGCCTATTTGGCGGATAAGGCGAAGGCGCGCCTCTTGCAAAAAGACGGGAATTATATTCGTGCCTGGCGCGCCCTGGGCGGGCGGAAGCCTTCGACGCCATTCAACGCGCAGGAATTCCTGGTGAGCGTGGCGGAAGGCAAGACTACACCGGAAGCGATTCCTGCCGCTCCGGCGACACGAACCAGAGCATTGGCCGTGGGAAAGGAACGATAAACTACCCTCATGACAATTTACTTTCTTCGCCACGCGAATGCCGGGAAAGGACTCGCCAATCCTAAACGGGACGAAAAACGGGCACTCGACAAGGATGGCATTGAGCAATGCGGAATGGTCGGCCGCGCGCTCACTGCCCTGGACGTGCAAGTGGACACGATCCTTTCTAGCCCGCTGAAGCGGTCTGCGCAAACCGCGTCGCTCGTGGGCAACGAGCTCAGCTACGAAGGCAAGCTGCTGTTCGAGGACGCGCTCCGTCCGGGCGCTGTGTTTGCTGATTTCCGCCGTATGTTGGACAAATACGCGAAGCAGGAAGCCATTATGGTCGTGGGTCATAATCCGAACCTGAGCGAATTTTTGGGGCGGATCATCAGCGAGACGGGGGCTGAGGTGGGCGCCGATCTGAAAAAAGCAGGAGTAGCGAAAGTGGAAATCGACCGCAATTCGGCCGTGCTGCAATGGTGCCTGACTCCGAAGCTGATCCGCGCGCTTTACGGGGCCAGCGCTGGGGAAAGCTCGCGTCCAAAAACCTCCCGGAAATAGCCCTTTTCCTTCTCTACCGCCCACAATTCCAGATCCGCCGCCCTGCGGCCCTGGGTTACCAGGATGAGTCGGATCTCGCCGTCACGTTGACGGATGTGCACATCCTGAATCGCCCGACTGCGGCTCAGGTTCAGCGCGCGCGCCAAGCGCAAGAGCAGCGACGCCTTGGCTATCCATTTCTGGTCGGCGCTCGATAGTATTTTCATAGCCCCGTCGTTCGGACTGGGCCGCGACTTGCCGAGATAACGGGCGATGGCGGCAATGATGCTTCGCTGGGCGGGCGTGTAACCCAGGATGTCGGAATGAGAAATGATGTAATGGGTGTGGCGATGCCGGCCATTGCGGCTTACGTAGTCGCCGACCTCATAGAGCATGGCCGCTGCCGAAAGCCACTCGGCATATTCCGGCGGCAGACCATGCACCGGACGCAGCAGCGAAAAAAGGAGCATGGCCGACTGACGCACCTCGAGGGCGTGCTCCATGTTGACGCGATAGTGCTCGACGGCGTTGAGGATTGAATCCCAGCGCTCGGATTCGATTTGCCTGCCCGATCGGGTGCTGCGGTCGTATTCGGCGGCCATCTGCGCCAACAAGCCGTCGCGCAAGCCCAGGGAGGAGGTGCGAAATCCCGGCAACTGACAGCGCTCAAGCAGGGCAGCGTAGGCGGCCGCGCCGGCCACGATGATCTCGGCCCGCCGTGGGCCGACGCCCGAAAGTCGGCGGCGCCCCTCCAGCGGCAAGCGCGCCAGGAGCTGAGCGATACGCCGCATCTGAGCCCGGGAGACGGCGCGCGCACGCGAGCCCTTGGTTTGGTAAAGACCGTGGCAGACGGCGGCCAAAGACTCCGCCGTTCCGGAGGTCGCCATCACAACCTTGGGTCGGGAACGCTTGATCCGGTCGGCGGTTCGTTCGATTTCCCGCGCGATGAAGCCGCGCATCTGCTGCAGTTCCGACTTGCGCGGCGGGTCGTGATGCAGGAATTCATTGGTTAAGCGCACCGCCCCCAGAGGCAAGCTGACGGTGCTGCGGATATGACCGTGCACGGAAATCGTGAGCTCGCAGCTGCCGCCTCCAAGGTCGATGAGCAGCGTCGGCGAGGCGTTGACCCGAAGGGTCGAAGTGACTCCGAGGTGGATCAGCCGGGCTTCCTCGAGCCCGGAGATGATTTCTGGGTTCCAGCCGGTGGCAGAACGGACCCACTCCACAAAGGCGGGGGAATTACCTGCATCACGCAAGGCGCTGGTGGCGACAACCCGGACGGAGTCGACTCCGATGTTCTCCGCCGTGCGATGAAAACGCCGCAGAACCTTCACCGTGTCGGCGATGGCTTTGGGAGAAAGAAAGCCGCTACGAAAGACCGATTCGCCCAAGCGCGTGACTTCGCGGTCTTCGTGGATCGCGAGCAAACGGTGGCGACTGAGGCGAGCAATCTTCAAACGAACCGAGTTGGATCCAATATCGACGGCGGCCAGGGTCGGCATGGAAGGGTTAGTTTACCTCCGAATGGAGGAGCGGTACGGCGATTCGACGAAGGCAGATCGAGTTCATGGATTCTCTGGGATGCGATCATGACAGGGATTCTCCCTTTCTAGGATCCGCCTCGCTCGAGCGCCAACTCTGCCCGGTCACCGCGGATCAGCGCTCTACCCTGAAGCCCTAAACGTTAAGAGTTGCGGAAGGGAAAACCATCGGCGGACGTCTACGGCGGCGAGGGAAGGCGCTGCAAGGGTCCCTGCAGGCGGCAATCCCTTGGGGTCCTCGAGGGCGGGGAGTGATCGAAGTGCCGCTCGCCGGCGTGCGACGGGAAGCTCTATCGTGGCTAGGCCGCAGTGCTCTGAGCCGCATTTTTCTGCAGGCGATTTCGGTTTCCGGCGGAGGGCACGGGAAAAGGGTCGCTGGCGAGCGTCGTCCGCATCTCTCCCACCACCGCGAGACTTTGGCGGAACTTAGCCTGGGTGACGTTTCGCAGCATGGCGACTAACCCCGAGCGAGGAACATCGCCCAGAATTTTTTCGGCCCTTTGGCTGAGTTTGAGCCAATCGTGCCAATCGCCAATGACATCCTGCATATGCTTCAGCCGCTCGACGAGGCGCTTGGCTTGGGGGTTATCGGAGGCGAGTGCGAGCTCAGCGAGGTAACGGGCGCGTTTGCCGATGATCCTGTACTGGTGCAGGATTCTCTCGCTAACCGGTACGCCATTGCGGCTCAATTCCCTCAGCTTGCGAAAGGCGAGGGCTAAAGGATCGCGGTAGGCGGGACGATTGAGGTCTTTGGCGCGACGTCGTAGCCGCTTGCGGATCTCATCGATTGTGGCCCGATCCGAAGCTTCAATCAGCTTGCGTTCGCGTTTCGCACGCTCAACAACCAGGGCTGCCATGAGCTGAGACTTCTGCGCATTCGCCTGGGGCACCCGCAGACCACGCAAGGCGGCGATCTCGACGTCTAGATCGCGCACCCGTCCGGCCTTCTTGCGCAGACGCGCCAAGAGCTTGAGCAGTTTAGCGTCGTTTCCCGGATGGCCGAACCCGACCTCGCTCAACAAGGCTTCCGCCCGGCGGCTATTGGTGCGGAACCTATGAACCCGCTCCGGAGCTGGTTTTCTCCCTAGCTTCCGCAACTCACGGTCGAGTCTCTCTAAGATCAAACGGCTGAGTTTTCTGTCGATCGGCATAACCAGCTGCGACAACAACACGAATTCCGACGCTTCGAACCTGCCCCCTTACGATAGGCCCACGGTTGCGTTGCGCGATTTGCAAGCGAGCGGCAAGGGGGGTATTTTAACATTGCTGTAACACGATTCTGCTAGGTTGCAAGGAATGTCGAATCGAGCGTTGGGATCGCCTCCCTCGCCTGGACCGCAACCTGTTGTAAAATCAGGGATTGCCGCCGACGGGTCAAGCCGGACCGGAGGGTTCCTCAGAGGCGGAAATCCGCGCATCTGGGACGGATTGTTTTACCTAGCCATGCTGGGTTGTGCTCTTTGCGTACTGGCCTTGGTCGGCGTCATCATCTACGAACTGACGACCCGATCGCAACTGTCCTGGAAGGCCTTCGGCTGGAGGTTTTTCTTTGCCAGCGAATGGGATCCGGTCAACGAACGCTTCGGAGCCTGGCCGTTTGTCTATGGCACGATCGTTTCTTCGCTGCTCGCGCTGTTTTTGGCGGTTCCCCTGGCTCTCGGCGTCGCCACGTTTATCACCGAGATGTGTCCGCGACGCTTGCGGGAAGCGCTCGCCTTTTCCACGGAGCTGTTGGCGGCAATTCCCAGCGTGATTTATGGCCTCTGGGCAATCTTTGTGCTCGTTCCCTTGTTGCGCGAGTACTTCGAACCCTGGCTGGCACGCTATTTCGGTTGGACCGGACTCTTTACCGGCCCGGCGTATGGCATTGGAATGCTGGCCGCCGGAACTATTCTGGCCATTATGGTGGTGCCCATCATTTCTTCCATCACGCGCGAGGTGATGATGGCCGTCCCCCAGCAGCAAAGGGAAGCGGTTCTGGCTTTGGGAGCCACGCGTTGGGAGATGATTCGCATCGGCGTTTTGCGCAATGCTCGGGCGGGCATTTTTGGGGCGGTCATCCTGGGACTGGGCCGGGCGCTCGGCGAAACCATGGCGGTCACGATGGTGATCGGCAATCGTCCCGAGATTTCCCGTTCCCTGTTCGCGCCTGGATATACTATGGCGAGCGTCATCGCCAATGAGTTTAGCGAAGCGGCGACCGATACCTATCTTAGCGCTTTGGTGCAAGTTGGGCTGGCCTTGTTTCTGGTGACCATCATCGTCAATATTCTGGCGCAGCTTCTGGTTTGGTCTGTGACCCGGGGGATGCCCGCGAGGGGTCATGCCTAATTCCCCCGAATCCCGGCCGATCCGAGTCAGTTTCCGCCGGCGCAGCATGAACCATTTGGTGACCTTGGCTGCGGCAACCGCCGTTCTCCTGGTATTACTTCCTTTAACCGCCATCTTCGCCTATCTGGTGTACAAGGGAGTGGGTTCGCTGAATTGGGCATTCCTGACCCAGATCCCGAAGCCCGTGGGCGAGCCCGGCGGCGGCATGGCCAACGCGATTGCCGGTTCTGCTTTGATTTTGCTGATCGCCAGCGCGATGGGGGTTCCGATTGGAATCGGAGCGGGGATTTATCTGGCGGAATACGCTAGCAATCGTATGGGAGATCTGGTCCGCTTTACCGCCGACGTCTTGAATGGGGTGCCATCGATTGTGGTCGGGATCGTTGCCTATGGAGTCGTTGTCCTCGCGCAAGGGCATTTTTCAGCGCTTGCCGGAGGCTTTGCTCTGGGCATGATGATGATTCCCACGATCACGCGCGCGACCGAGGAGATGCTTTTGCTGGTGCCGCGGGCGATTCGAGAGGCCGCCTATGGCTTGGGGATCTCGCGTTGGCGAACCACCCTCTCGATTACCCTGCGTACCGCCACCAGCGGGGTCATTACCGGTGTTATGCTGGCATTTGCGCGGGTGGCGGGAGAGACCGCACCGCTGCTCTTTACCGCCTTTGGCAATCAGTATTGGAATTGGAAGATCAATCAGCCCACCGCGGCCCTGTCTCTGCAAGTGTTTACCTATGCCATCTCGCCCTTTGATGAATGGCACCGGCAGGCTTGGGCGGGGGCGCTGATCTTGATTGTGCTGATTGTGGTCGCGGTCAGCGCATTGCGAGTGGCGGCCGGTCGGGGAATGCTGAAGGGAACCAGCTGAGTATGGGCGTGGGCATCAAAGTGGAGCGTCTGAATGCCTGGTTTGGCAACGTCCAGGCCCTGCATGACATCAGCATGGAGATTGCTGCCAATCACGCTACGGCTATTATCGGCCCCTCCGGTTGTGGTAAGTCCACCTTCGTACGCTGCCTAAACCGCATGCATGAGACCATTCCCGAGGCTCGGGCCTCGGGCAAAGTTCGCATCGGGGATTTGGACATTTACAATGGAACGGCTGCGGTTCAGGTTCGGCGTCGGATCGGCATGGTGTTTCAAAAGCCGAATCCTTTTCCGACGATGTCCATCTATGACAATGTGGCCGCCGGATTAAAGTTGAACGGCTTCCGGGACCGCAAGCGGCTGGGGGAAATTGTCGAGCGTTCGCTGAAGCTTTCGGCGCTGTGGGACGAGGTGAAAGATTCGCTCAAAAAGAAGTCCGGGGCCAGCTTGTCAGGCGGACAGCAGCAGCGACTTTGTATCGCTCGCGCTCTGGCGGTCGAGCCTGAAGTTCTCCTCATGGACGAACCCTGCTCGGCGCTCGATCCCATCTCGACGGGGAAGATTGAAGAGCTCATCTTTCAACTCAAAGAGAACTTCACGATTGTGATCGTGACTCATAATATGCAGCAGGCCTCCCGGGTTGCGGAATTTACTGGATTCTTTCTGTTGGGCAAGCTGATCGAGTTCGACCGCACGGAAAAAATCTTTACCACTCCGTCCGATAAGCGAACGGAGGACTATATTACAGGTAGGTTTGGCTAATGCGCACCCGTTTCCAACAGGGACTCGATGAGTTACGAACCCGGCTGCTTCGCATGGGTGGAATGGCTGAGCAGGCGGTCGATCGTGCATGCCAGGCCTATATCGACCGGGACCTCAACCGCTGCCACATGGTGCTCGAGGCAGAGTCCAAGATCAACCAAGCGGAACGCGAGATTGACTTGTTGGCCTTTGATTTGCTTGCGATGCAGCAGCCGATGGCGGTCGACCTGCGCTTCATTCTTGCGGTCACGAAAATCAACTCGGACTTGGAGCGGGTTGGCGATCAAGCGGTGAACATCGCCGAACGAGTGATGGATCTGGTGGAGCTGCCGAAGGCGGATCTTCCCGTCGACATTGCTCGCATGGCCGCGGCGGTATCCGCCATGGTGCGCCGTGCCCTCGAGTCGTTTATCGAAGGCAAAGCAGAACTAGCCCAGGCAGTGCTCGAAATGGATAACGTCGTCGATCGCATGCGCGACGAGGCGTTTATCAACTTGGTCAGAACGATGAACGAGCGGCCGCAGATCACCCGCCAGGCACTCGACGCCTTGCTCGTGGCCCGCAACCTGGAACGCGTCGCCGATCATGCCACGAACATCGCGGAGGACGTCATTTTCTGGGTACGCGGGGCCGATGTGCGGCACAATGCGCAACAGGAAAATCCCCCGCAGGAAGTCACCCCGCGCGCCACCGGCGTCTGACACTTCCACCTCTTCGCGGCGCCGAGTTTGCTCGAAGCCTTGCAGGTCAACCGCAAACCCGCAGGCAGGCTATGGGTTCGCCCACGCTTGAGGCGGATCGGTCGATGCGCAGCATGGATTCAAATCGCACGAATATGTTGAAAGTGCGGGACGACTTGAAACGGCATCTCGGGTCGACGAAGTACTTCGCCCGCTTGGTCGATAAGCACGGGTGAGGAGTTTCCCAAAAAGCGTGAGGCCTCACGAATATGGGGAATGCGGCCTGGTTCGAAGCCCATGAGCCGAGCACAGCTCGCATCGGCAGCCACCGGGTCGTCGGCAAGAACCACCATCCCGAGCGGCCGGGGGCTGCCGTTGAGCGGACCATTTCCCTCCATAGCGATGACAGCATCGGCAATGACGAAATGAATGGGCACCGTGGCACAAACATCGAGAACGCTTTGCTGAATTCCTTGCCAATGGAGGATGTTCTTGGGCCAGCCATACTTGTTCCCCGGGACCACGCCCAACATGTTCTTCAGGCTCAGGGTAACGCCAGACCAGTGATGTGTTTTTACCTTCGGCATGGAGACGATGAACTCCGATGCCAGAACCGCTTTCGGAAGCCACAGGTACTCTAGATCAGTGTAGGAAGCACCGAGCCGCAGACGGAGCAGCTCGTCGCGGTTGAGATCGACGAACGGGATGTTGTGCAGCTGCAGTTCCCGTTCGTAGCCGCTCTCGAACAGCACGAGCTCAGTGTCCCGCTGGTGTCCTGCGCCCTCGCCGACAACGACGTTGCGGGCGCCCAAGCGACGGAACGCCTCGGCGGCTGCCATGACCAATCGAGGGTGTGTATTGATGGCGTTGCCAGGAATGTAGTCGACCAGATTCGGCTTGAGTAACACAGTCTTGCCCTGAACATTGATGGGAAACAGACGGAGCCCGAGAAACAACAATTCATCGATCGGTCGCGAGTAATTCTCCAGTCGAAGCAGGACAACGCGGGACCGTCCAGGACGTCGATCGATGCGATAGCGTGGCCTGAAAAAAGGGGCCGAGACCGTCACGCCGGCCGAGACCGCGGCCACGGTTGCGAGAAATTCTCGACGCGTCATCGTCATGGATTAACTGCTGAGAAGCGCCAGAAAACGTTCCGAATCGAGAGCCAAGGCACTCACCGCCAATGTGGCATTGTCGGACATGTCGATATGACCGACCCGATCCGCCAAACAGTTCAGGAGCCGAGCAACACAACGAGAGTGTGCGGCCAGGGCAAGAGCCGACCACGCGAGACTCCAGGGAGCCCACAGCGTCAAGGCCTCGCTCTCGAGCCAGGCCAGGCTTTCCCGTACGGCAGATTCCTCAGGGCAATGCTTCAGGGCGAGGAGGGCGATGGCGGTATCGTCCGGGTGAGGGGCAAGAGGCACACCGTAGACGACACCGTTGCCCGCGTTCCATCCACCGCCCGGGCAGACGCGATCGAGCAACATTTCCGTACCTCGCTCCAGGCGGAACCCGGAATGTTCCACAGACCAAGCGCATGGAAGATGACGTAAGGCAAGAATGGCAAAAGCGGTCGGAACCACCCAGCTATTGGTGTGCGGTTGCCAAGGCCAACCAAACTTGCTCGCATCAAATCGAACCTGGCGATCAGAGGTGCGAAACTTCCATCTCCAAAGCCAACTCGATTCCTTGCCGGCAGACTGCAAAAGCCACTGCAAGCCTTTGCGCTGGCTCGCACCCTCCGCGAAATGGTTGGCCAGCGCGAGTAACGCGAGGGCAGTAGTCCACGCCCCTTCCCCATCGTCCCCGATAAAACAGGGCCAACTGCCATTCGGATTCTGACAATCGAGCAAACAACGCAAAGCCCCCGCGTAGGCACCTTCATGCTCGCGCTGGAGCGCCAACATCGAATACACGGTCGCCTCAATGCCGGTTTGCGAGGACCCAGTCAGGGCAGGCCATCCGCCCGAGGCCAGCTGTCTTTCGGCGAGAAGATGGCAAATCTCTGCGCGCCTGTTTTCGGTGTTTACCATCCGAGGAGGATGTTCTATGTCTTCCCAGCGTAGATGTCAAACAACCGCAGGCAAGGACCGAACTCCCGCGTCCGTTCCGGCGCAAAGCAGGCGTGCACCGCCAAGAAGTGGTTCGAACCGTCGTCGATAACTGTGCCATGGGCAGCCATTCCCAATTGTGTTTCGTGGCGCCAAGCGGGGAAAGGGCTCCAGCTTACCTGCAACCACCCAAACTGCTCTCCGCGAAGAAAAGGTTGAGGAAGACGTCGAGTGCTTTGCGGATTCGTGCCGCAGCCAGATGACGTGAGCGGACAAGATCCGCTCCACCTACGCGCTTCAGGTCACACGTCAAGCTTGCGATCCATAGAACCAGCTCGCAACCACCCAAAAGGATCTCAGCAAAAAGCGCTTGTGAAAAAACGCAGGATCCAGCCCGATGTGGTCCGACTGTCGTGGTACTCACGCCCTTGGAGGATGAACCCTGCAACGCTCGCTTTGTCGGATAGACGTGGGCGACCCGCCGCGCCGACTGGCGCTCGGCCGAGTGCGCAGGAAAGCATTTGCGATTACTCTTCACGGGTGGTTGAGCTCAAACGATCAACCATGGTGGATACGGTGATCGAGGCAACCGCGTTGTTGCCGCGGAAGTCTCGCAGTCGCCGCTTCGAGGGAGTGCCGAGAACCGGTCAGGTCAAAGAGGCAAACCGAAGAAGCTGCCAGCAGCTTCTAGAAGGGAATGGCTAGGGTGAAGGTCAAAAGAAAAGTATGGGCGGTTCTGCTGCTGCTCGCTCGAGTCGCACCAGGCCAGTCCCCCGTGGCTCCAGCGGCCGGGATCGATCAGCGATCGCGTGCTTGGGTCCGATACTACTCCGCAATGTATCAGCTGCCACCTGAGTTCGTGGAGGCGATCATCGATCAGGAGTCGGCCTGGAATCCATACGCCGTTTCAAGCATGGGTGCAGTGGGCCTCATGCAGCTGATGCCGCAAACAGCCGCACGCTTCGGGGTGCGAAATCGCTTTCGCATGGAGGAGAACATCCACGGTGGCGTGGCATATCTGGCTTGGTTGAAGCGACGGTTCCACGCGGACTTCAGACTGGTCACAGCCGCGTATCATGCCGGCGAGGCTCCGATTGGCCTGCGAGGGCTGGCATATGCGAATCCCCACGTGTGCAGATATGTCCGCCAGGTTGCCGAGAGATATCGGGTGCGCCGAACCAACGACCCAGCCGGCACGCTCGGGCGCTGAAAGGAGGTGAGTCATGAAGAACGGCGATAGGCTCGTGCTTCTGTTTTGCAGCCTGCTCTCGACCGAGTTCCTGATGGCCCAGATTGCGGGAATGAAGCCCCAGATCCGAACTCGAATGGCAGCCGATGGAAAGGTCACAGTGGTGGAGGTATTGGCGCATTTTGTGACCGCGGTTCGTCTTCCCGAGCCCGTGAATTCGGTGGCGGTTGGCGATCCAGTTCTGTTCCAAGTGGAATACAACGAACATGAGCCGGAACTGGTATTCATCAAAGCCCTGACCTCCCAACCTGCAGAAAGTAATCTTCTCGTATCGACGACCCGTGCACACCAAATCAGCATGTTATTAGTGAGCGAGGGAGAGGCACCGACACGAGCGAAGGTCGACTTTCTTGTGAGATACAAGCCCTCCCCTGGTTTTCTTATTGAGCAGGAGACGATTCCGGTCTTTCTGGTGGGCGAGAGCGCCAGCCTGGCAAAGATACCTGTCCCAACGAGTTTCGATCCCAGCGCTCCGGGAGTGGTGGTTCCATCGTTCGCGCGCATCAGTGCACCGAGTATATCGGCAGGAGAGCAAAGCGAAGGCAAACCGGAGTCGCTCGATCAGTTGCTCGATCGCCAGGAACATGCTCCGCTGCCCGCCTTATTTGGCGAGCGAATTGAGAGAGAGAACGCCAAAGGCGATTTACTTCGTGCGGGGGTCAGCGAAATCATCGACGGTGGGCAGCGGGTGGTGGTTCTGTTCTCCACCGTCAATACCAGCAAGCATGCCATCCTGCTGATGCCGCCGCAGATCCAGTTGGGCGGCACGGTCAAATCGGGGAGACTCTTGAAGCATGATCGGTGGTTGACCGCTGAGCAGCTTCCCGTGATCGACTTTCGTTGGAGCAAGCGGCGGATTGGGTCCGAGCAACGCGCCGACGGCGTGGTCGAATTCGAGCGACCCCCGTACAAGCAGTCCAACCAAACGTTGTTCCTGCAAGTGGCGGAGTCGGGTGCGGTGGATCGTCCGGCTCTTGTGCCGATCGGGTTTGGAGTTAGCGCGGGGGAGGTCCCTGACCATGAAACCAGAGGAAATGACCAATAAAGAGGGTTTGGCGCCGGCGAGCTTTCCCGACGCACGGGAGGGCTCGGCGCCAGCCGACGAGGAAGAATCGACAGCCAGAGCCGGGCGCGGTGTCTTTCGGCAGATTGTTCAAAACGCGTTGCATACGGCAAGACGCCAACATAAGCCGGTGTGGCGCCGCAAGGAGCTGGGCCGCGACAAGACCAAATCCATGCTGTTGTTGGCCAGCCTAGTCATCGGCCTGCTGCTCCTGGTTTTGGGTGTGCTGTCGGCTCCAAGGAAGGTGCCTCCCGCAAGCGAAAGGCGAAACCGCCCTAATCTTGGGCGCAAGGTGACGCCCGGACAGGAAGCGGCGGAAAGCGGCAAATCCATCACTCCTTTGCTGGACGCAAGCCCGCCGCCAGAGGCAGCCCTCGGCCACCCGGTTACGGCCGACGACGTGCGCCGGACCTCGCGGTCAGCCGGTGCCACAACTCTGTCAGCAACAGCCACGCCTCGCTCGGAAAAGGCAACGCTCGCAAAACCGCAGCCCTCGCAAGCGTACGCGCTGAGGGACATCAATTTTGATGCTGTGGCAGCGCAGCCAGCGGCCGGCCCGCCGCTCCCTCCGCCAGACGATAGCCCCCAACTGAAGAAGCCGGCGATCGTATTTGTTCGCTCGACACCCAGCGCAGGCATGCCTGGTTCTCAGCCTGCATGGTTCGAGCAAACCACCATGACGAACTCTCTCCCCGCTGGAACTCGCATCGTTGCGCGCTTCGAGACGCCGGTGAGTTCGGCGGCGGTAGCACCGGTTGTGGCAGTCGTTGAGTACAACTACGAGCGCGAGGGCGAAATAGTCCTGCCAGCCGGAGCGAAGGTATTTGGCAAGCTTGCCGGGGCACATCCGTCCGGGCTCGTCGCGCTCGAATTCGACCACGTCGAGATGCCGGACGGGTCGACTGAGAGAATCCATGCAACCGCGATGGACCTGAAGTATGGACCGCTGAAGGGTTCTGTTTCTGGCCAAAGGCGCGGCGCGAAGTTCCTGCTGAGTTCGCTCACCGGCCTGGGTACAGTGGCGGCCTACGTGGTGGGTGGTCACTCGACTACAGCGTTCAATGGGCCGCTCTCGGAGAACTCATTGCTGCGCGAGCGCGTCGCCGATAATGTCGCCAACGCTGGCCAAGGGGCGGTGAGCCAGCTCTCGTTCAACCAGAACCTCGTGGTTACCGTGCCCGCCAACACGCGATTTTATTTAG
Organism: Terriglobales bacterium; assembly: GCA_035622175.1. GTDB lineage: Bacteria > Acidobacteriota > Terriglobia > Terriglobales > Acidobacteriaceae > JAFAGX01. Next base: position 14,659 of record DASPVV010000220.1, read on the forward strand.
TGTTCGAAGAGGGCGGGACGGATCCGGAGAGTAGCGGAGGCAGACATGCGATGGGAACCGCCGTCCCGGCAGCGGGAGACGACCACCCGCCATCACTCGAAGAGCTGCGGGAACTCATGCAACTCCGGCGCGAGCTAAGCCAGATCTACCAGCCGACCGGTGTCCAGGCAACTACCAACACGGCACAGCCGCCCGCCCAGTAAAGCGAGGAAAGGGAACTCGAACTGGCTCTCTTAGGTTCGCCGATGTGGGAACGCACTGATTCTAGAGTTGTCCCCAACATCGTGGGCGGATTTGACAACCCTTGGATTCGGCTCTAATTTTTCGCTCACGTTGATCGTTTTTTCACCTGTTTCACAAGTTCGCGGAGGAGCTAAGAAGGAGAAAGGAGGTAGAAGTTGATGAGAAGAGTCCAAGTGGGCCCAGCTGTGGAGAAGTTGCTCGCCGGATCGGTCCTGTGCTCGGTGCTGGCTGTCGAATTCCTGTGGGCACAAAACTTGGGAACTGCGCCGGCAACGAACGTTGCCGTGCAGGGGCAACAAGCGACCCAACCGGAAGGCGCGTTCCTGAATTTCATCAACTGGATCGGCAACGTGATTGCCCCGGTCGGCGCGGGCGGAGCGGTGGTCGGCGCAGTCGCGTCTTGGCTGACCGGACGCGGCTTTGGCCGCTGGTTATTTGCGGCGGCGTCGCTACTAGCGGTGTCTGGTGTTACGCGTCTGCTGGAATACTGGATCGCCCAAGGAACAGGGGGTGTCACCTAAGAAGTCGAATTCATCGAGACCAAGGGCCAAGGGCACTGGAGAGCGGGAGCTGGTCGCCAGTGCCCTCGGGCGCGGCGCTTTGACGACCAAGACGACTCCGAGGACAGAATATGCCGATTCCACAACTCCTGAGCGACATCATCTCATTACTGCTGCTGCTGGCGCCATCGGCTGCTCTGCTGTCTCTGGTACTGGCGGGCCTCGCCCTGCGTCGCGAGGGGGTCGCGACCTTGGCCATGGGTGCCGGGTTCACCAAGTGGATGTTTTGGGCGATTGTTTTCCTCACCTTACAGCCTCTGCTGAGCTGGTTCCCGTCGTTCGGTGTGGGAATGCCCATCGTCAGTGGAGGGATCACCACGGACTGGCTTGCCAGCTTTCAGTCCGATGTTGCATCTTTCGTGACCGGCTTCGTGGTTGGGCGGATCGTACCTACTTGCGCAGCGTATTTTGTCCTGCGCGCGATTCTCGACACCGCCTCCGGAGGCCATCCTCTGCCCTCAATTCTGACGGCGATGTTCTTGCTAGGCACAGAAACCACGTACAACCTAATCCAGAGCTATAACACAGGAACTCCGTATGCGACCGCCGACGTCCTCGACTCCTTGTGGAATCACCTGGCGGGAACCATCATGCCGATCGCTGCCGTCCTGGCACTGGTGGCGGCCATTCTAAACTTCTCCATCCGAAAGCCGTTCCTGAAGCACATAGCGGTCTCCATGGCTCTGCTTTCCGTCTCGGCGGTCTGGAACCTTGTGCTGGCCATGATGTAGGAGGTGGCAAGTGGACCTCAGCAACATGTTCTTCGATCACGGAGTTCTCAACCTTGCCAATTGGATGGGGAACGTCATCATGCCGACGCTGGCGGGTCTGTTCATTATCATCGCCATCCTCGAGTTTTCCAAAGGAGGAGAATTTTCCCACAGCCTGTACGGCGCCTTGGCCTGCTTACTGGTGTCCGGCCTGACTCGCGCCTTCGAGACGTTCGCCAGCCAGCGCGCCTGGAATGATCCCGATCTCTATTGGGTGGCGCTGACGACCGTCATCAACTGGGTGGGCAACGTGATCTTGCCGGTTTATGCGGCGGTGCAGGTAGTTGCAGGCGCCCTGCGCATGGGATTGTTCTCCTCTCTCCACCCGGCGAGCGGCGGACTGCGACATCTCGCCACGGCCGGATTGTGCTTGCTCGTGTCCGGCTTACTTCGGCTGGCAGAATTTTTCGTTACCCAAGGGACGGCAGGGGTGACCTAGGAAATGGGAGTTCGCACATGGCATTGGATGTAACGCCGATGTATCGAAACCTAAGGACGCGAGTGACCTTCTTTGGACTTGAAGCCGAGGACCTGTTTCTGATCCTTGCGCTCGCCGTTGTCGCGAACGTCCTCGGCCGGTTCTTGAACCGGGAAATTTTCGGTGTGCCGATGAACCTGGTGTTGCAGTACGTCGTGCCGATCCTGACGATCCCCGCTCTGATGCTCTTCAAATACGGCAAGCAGCGGGGCTATCTATGGGATTGGGTGATGTTCCACACCAAGCCGCACGTGTACTCGGCATTGGAGCGTGACCGAGAGCTGGTCCGAGAGTACATCCAGAACTGAGGACAGCCATGCCACTCACCATGGAACAGCATGCGAAGTCGCTCGAGCAACCACCGCTCTCGGAACAGCTGAAGTTACGAGACATCACCGACAATGTGTTGGTGCAGCTGAACGGATCCCTGGTGGCGGGATACAAAGTCAGCGGAATCCATTCCTACTATGCGAGCGACGAACAAAGGAATCGTACCAAGCTTCTGTTGGAAGCCCTGTTCCGTGGTTTGGCGGAACGGTCCATGCGGCTTCAGGTTCGCTTCGAGACCACGCAAGGTGCCGGTGACCTGATTGCCGGCTACAACCGAGAACAGTACAACCAGAGCGCGGTGCTGCAAACCCTCGACCGTGGGCGCGCGGAAGCCTGGTGTGCCAAGGATGTGGAAGGCTATTACCTGCGCCAGTCGCTCCATTTTTATGTGATTTGGAATCCAGTGGTGCACCATCAATCGCCCGATTTCGAGTGGAAGAAAAAGATGCGTTCCGATCGTTGGAGCCTCTCGGCGAGCAAATGCGTGGAGCGGACACGACGCGAGCACGAAGACCTGGTCGCGGAGTTCAGCAGCCTGCTGTCGGGAATCGAAGCCGCACTCGAAGCCACCGGAATGAAGATCCAGCGGATGACCGACAGCGTTCTGTTCTTGGAGATTAAGCGTGCGCTTCACCCCCTGAGCGAGGATCGCGTCGGCTATCGACCTCCTCGCGATCAACTGCGCTATGAAAGCACTCGGAGTCAGGCCGCCAACGTCAATATCGAGGATGAACTGGACGACCATCTGAAGGTCGGCGGATTGCTGTATTCCTGGATCAGCCTCAAGGATCTTCCCGATGCGACGTTTCCTGGGGTGTTGCGGGAGTTGATTGTGCTGGATTTCCCCGTGGTCATGAATGTAGAAGTCGTGCTTCCGGACCAGGCCAAAGCCATGAAGCAATACAAGAGTCGTTTGCGCAAAATGACCGCGGCGCAAAGGGACATTCACGGGGGATTCCGAATCAACGTCGATGCACAGGTAGCGGAGCGTCAGCTGGTGAAGGTATTGCAGGACCTAATTTCGAGCTCCCTCAAGTCCTGTCACATGAGCATGGTCATTCAAATCCGCACCTCGAAGCCGGCACGAAATCGCTTGGAAGCCGAACAAGCGGAGCGCATCCTGGCGGAGCGGCGGCAGTGTGTCCTGCACGCCATCGCACGGATGAATGGTGCTCGTGGCATCCCCGAGACCCTCGCCCAGAAGCGCCTGTTCTTCTCCGGCCTGCCCGGATTGGCGGAAGAGAACAAACGTGAGATCGAAGTCCTCACCCTGCACGCCGCCGACTTGTTGCCGGTCGAGACACCCTGGCAAGGGCATCTGAACTCACCGCTCATGATGTTCGAGACACCCTACCGTCAGCTGATACCGTTTTCTCCCTTTGATCCCTCGTTGGCAGACGCCAACTTGCTGATCATGGCCAAAAGTGGTGGCGGGAAGACCTTCCTGGCACAGCTGATGCTGCTGATGGTCGCTCGCGCCAATGCGCGGATTTCGATCCTGGAACGTGGAGACTCTTATGAGCCGCTGGTGAACCTCATGGGAGGTCGTGTCATCAACGTCGATCTCGACTGCAGGGAAACCCTGAATCCATGGGACCTTCCCCCGGGTGAAACGGAGCCCAGAAACGAGAAGGTCGCGTTTCTGAAGAATCTGACCCTGCACATGATTGGCACCAGCCCCGGTTCCGACGTTGCGCTGCTCGAAAACGTGCTGAACGATGCCATTCCGCGTGTGTACAAGCGGCGCGCGATCCAGCTCTCCAACCCCATCCCGACGTTCAATGACCTGCGGGAAGAACTGGCGAACTGGCGCGACCCGGAGAAGATGCAGCGCACCATCGACGAAGCCCGCTTGGCCGCGATCAAACTGAGATCGTGGACGGGGGAAAGCGGCATCTACGCCCGACTCTTTGACCGGCCAACGACGATGCACCTCGACGGTGACTGGCTGTTTTTCAACATTGAGGGACTGAAAGCGGATCCCAGGCTTGAGACCGCGATGAGCATGCTGATTGCCATGACCATGGCTTCGCGCGCGTCGGGAAAAACCGGCCAGCCCAGCGTGACCGTGCTCGATGAATGCTGGTTTTTGCTCGATTCGCTGGCGTTGGCTCCGGAAGTCGTCCAGTTATTCCGCACGGCTCGCAAGCGGAACTCGAGCGTGTGGGGAATCAGCCAGACCGTTGAAGACTTCGTGGGCAATGAGTTTCAGCCGCGCGAGCATGGGCCCGGTATTCTGAAAAACGCAGGCACCAAGATCATTGGCCAACAACCGGGCGATGTGACACCTCTCATCAGCCATCTCAATCTGAATCCGGTTGCTGTCAGTCAGGTCAAGGGGTTGGGTCCGCCACGCAAAGGGCATGGCGCGGAGGCACTTTTGGCGCTGGGAGAGAAGGCGGAAACAACCCAAACCATTCGCATTCTCTCGACGCCGCTCGAGTATTGGGTGTGCACAACGTTCCCGCGGGAGCGGAAATACCGCGCTTACTTTCTTCACGAACATGGGAGCCGGCCTCTCCTGGCAATTTATCAAGAGCTGGCGCGAAAGTTTCCTCAGGGACTCGCCGACCTGCCCAAGCTGCCAGAAGAGCAGTCCGGCCAGGTAGATGCCGTGGCGTTTGGGACGCGCAACCCCTGCGCTCCGAACGAGGGATGCGTCGGACCGTGATGGTCGCGGTGGTTTCGGGCGGCCGGCAATGAGGGGAAGGCGGTGGGCTTTGGACTTCGCGCTTGGCTTGGGCTCCGTAGCTTTGCTTGCGCACGTCAGTTGGTGGGTGCTGAGGCGGCAGAATCGTCGCCATCTCGTGGCGGTGGTACTTGTGGCGGTGCTGGTGGTGAGTTTGGCTGCTCCCCCTCTCGCTCGAGCTCAGGGCAGCGTCATGGCGGCGATTCAGGCGGTGCTGAACGTTATCAACGGTGTGATTCAAACCGCATTGCACGAAATCAACGACGTGCGGGCGGCCTTGAACAACTTCTATCAGAGTGTCACCTGGCCGGTCGAGCTGATCAGGCAAGCGAGGATCGAAGTGCAACAGATGATGAGCCAGTACCGCAATCTCATGGCAAGCATTCTGCGGATGAATCTCGAGAGCGCAACCCTGCCCATTCCGCAGGCGCTCGAGACCCTGATTCGAGACCACCGGGTAGACAACTTCAGCGGTCTGGCACAGGCATTCGGCAATGCTTACCGGACCATTCCCCTGCCCACCGATGCCAGCCCAGAGGATCGAGCCGTCGCAGACATCGATGATGCCCTGACGCTCGACAACCTAAAGCTGCTCAAAGCAACCGATGATGCCACGGATCTGGAGTTGCAGGCAGCGGACTCGATCGAAAACGCTGCTGCTCAGGCAGCTCCCGGCTCAACGCCATTCCTAACCGCTGCAGCCGCGGCATCGAGCATTCGGAGCCAAGCTCTTGCCCAGAAAATGCTGGCGGCAGAGCTACGACAGGAAGCAGCCAGGATGGCACACGGGAACGAATTGCGAAAGCATGGCGCCACCTTCACGGCGCAATTGCGCGGTGTCCTAGTCAATCTGCTGCAGCACAACTAGGAGGAGGTACCCCATGAAGACCAGAATGCTATCGATCCTTGGGCGAAGCGCGGCCTGGGCCCGCAACCACAAGCTACGGACAGCTGCCCTTGTCCTTGTTCTGGTTGCTTTTATGCCCCACGCCGGCAACGGGCAGTTTCTCGACCCCTGTTGCGCCATCCTCGCGGCCGGCCTGACCACGATCTCGAACACGCTCGGCAACGTGGTGGGAGGCAATCTCAACTCCATACTCTCGATCGAGCAATCGATCTCCAATTTTGAGCAACAGGTGGTCTGGCCAGTCAACCTGATCAACCAGGCACGAGCGCTGGTTGGGAACCTGCAGGGAACCTTCAACCAGATCCAGGGGTTAAGCCAAATCTCAGTGAATAGCGCGACGCTTCCCGAATCCCGGCAGCTGGAGCAGAATCTTCTGTCGCACGATCCCAATCAGATCGCCCAGACAACCGCGGCATACGACGCGCTCTACGGAACTGTTCCGGCTGAGACCGACGCCTCTGCGCAAGTGCGGGATCTGATAGACATGACCGATGCCGCCGCGCAGACTGCCATGAAACGTGCGATCGAGATTGATGCCTTGGCCGACCTGGAGCTCGAGGCTGCCGGCCGGATCAATCAAAGCGTTCAAAACGCTGCCCCCGGTAGCGCCCCGATTGTCGAAGCCCAAGCCGGCGCCTGGCTCATACGAGCCAATGCCTATACTCAGGCAGCCACAGCGGATCTCATGCGACTGCGTGCGGTCGACCTCGCAGATTCCAGCGCGGAGCTGAAAATGGGTGCCAGCAACACCGCCAATCTGCGGCAGGGCCTCATCAATCTGCTCGAGCACAACTGAAGGAGCAAGCCGGGCGTGTCCCGGTCGCAGGCAGTATGCAATCGTCAGTCTTGATCGCGCAAGCCAAAGATTCGGAGGCCTTTGTCCGATCTCCCGAACCTCACCACCACACCCACATCGCCACGCAGGGAGGATCACGATGAAGTCTACATGGCGAACTCTGATGTTGATCGCGCTAGCCGCTTTCCCGCTCCCGGCTCAGAAGATCCAAAGCGAGACCGGGGACCGACAGCGCATCGTGCACTTACAAACGGCCCTGGGCCACTTGACGGTAATTGAGGTGAATGAGCCGGTCACGATGGTCGCCGCCGGCAGTTCCTCTTTCAAGGTGGAATGGAAAGAGAACAAGGTATTTGTCCAGCCGACGGAAGCAGAAGTCGCCACGAATTTGTTCATCTGGACCGCATCCGAACGGCTGAACTACGAACTGGAGCCGGCCGGGGCAGTCGACAAGATGAACTTTGCGATGGACGAGACGACTCGAATCGAGCAGGCACAACCCATGAGCCCGGCAAAGCCGCCCGCGCTATCGCCAACGGACGTGTTACTGGCCGATACCCCCGTGAAAGCGGAGAACACGAAGCACGCCAAGAGGCGGGTTGAAGTTCAAATCCGCGACCTGTATGAGAGCGACGGTATGCTCTTCATCCGCTATGCCGCCCGGAACCAGGGAAATCATGCATACCGTATCGATACACCCGAAGTGTATGCCCTTGACGGTGCGCAATACCCGCAATCGCTCTACGCCCTGGCCAACACACAACTGGGCGAGGCAGAATCTGCCCGCCTGAAAGCCAGGCAGAAAACCAAGATACCCGTCCTCGACGGGCATCTCCGAACTTCGCGCATCGCTCCTGGCGAGGAAACCATGGGAGTCGTAGCCTTGCGGCTTCCCCCCAGCGTGGTGCCAACCGTGCTGCGACTCCAGTTTCCGAGCGATGGGGAAGGAGAGATTGCGGCCTACTTGGTCCGATGACCGAGGCCGGCCGCTCGGTTTTGCACCACCCGAACCGCAGAAGGCGACGTGCGGTCACGATCTGGGTTTCCGCATGGAAAAGCGAAAGGATTATGGATCAGCGTCTAAAACCCAGCCCGGAGCTGGTCAAGGACTACATGGAACTGTTCGTCAATCGGCGGGCCTACACGCTGCAATCGATGCGACCCCACCCAGAAAGCAGCCGGCACTACTACTTCCGCCCCAAGGAAGACGGACCGAGCCGGCCGGCTGCGCTCACCCGCAGAACCATCCGGGAGCACCTGGAAGGGGCGATTACGATAGGGCTTTACGCCATCAATCCCACCACACAACGCTCGAAATGGGTGGCTATCGACGCCGACTACGGCAAGGCCATGGAGGACCTCCTCAAGCTTCAGTACGGGCTGGGCGAGGACCGCGTCCAGGCCGCATTAGAAATGAGTAAGCGCGGTGGCCACCTCTGGATTTTTTTTGCCTCGCCGCTGCTGGCCAAGGAATGCCGGATCTACATCTACAACCTCGCCGGGCGATTGGGTGTACCCGTGAAGGAGACCGGTTTGCGGGATGGGATTGAAATCTTTCCGAAGCACGACACGCTTAGCGCCGGCGGCTTCGGCAATGCAATTCGTGGCCCTCTGGGGATTCATCGCGAGGCGAACCGTCGGTTTTGGTTCTATGGAGCGGACTACACTCTGGAGGAGCAGATGGCCTATCTCCACCGCTTGCGGCGAGTGACCGAAGCTGAACTTCGTCGCTTGCTTGTCGGTAAGGCGATGCCCCCCGGTCTTCGGCCAACCCCACCTCGACCGCGGCCAGCGTGGGAGTATCGAGGGGATCAACGCGGGGCAGACTTCAACATCTTGCACCATGTGGGCAAAGTGCGGAGCGTCGGGCGGAACTATGTCGCACGATGCCCATCCTGCGCCAGCGCGGGCCATGACCGGGGCGGCGATAACCTCGCGATCTTGATCAGCGACACGCGCTTCTACAAGTGCTGGGCTGGTTGCACCAAGCAGATGATCCGTGCGGCATTAGGCCAGCCGATCCGGACGTGGCAGACCGCATAGCTCGAGGAAAGCAAGGAGCTCCCTGCACTCCCGTGGGCTCGCGGACCGTGTCCACGATGCTTGCCGTGGACCATTCCACTCCGCCGAGCGCACCTGAGGGTTGGGAAAACGGAGGAATGAACCGTGGGGAACAGACTGAGGTCTTTTTCTCTCGCCGCATGTCTGTTTGTGTTTTTATTCGTGGTTGTCGGAGCGAGCCTGCGCCTGCGGCCCATGGGAGCATTCCTGGCTGCCTTGTCGGGAACGTTCCTGGTGATTCACGGGGTGAAGCGATGGGGAGAGTCGAGGCCAAGGCCGGCAAGAAAGGCTGAGACGCCAGTCGGGGACAGGGAGGCAAGGCTTATGGTGCCCGAAGCGGAGGATATGGCGGAAGCTTGGGAGCGGCTGGCGTCCGGTGACGGGAGTCAAGCGATGAAAGCGCGCGACCTGAACCCCCACACGCCGGTGGAGTGAACAAAGCCTCCCTCTAGAGTCAATCGCGCGTGAGCTCGCGTGGCGAACCAGCAACCGAGGGATGGTTAGAAAGCAGGGCAGCTGCGATGAACCCAGCGTTTGGCCGCACATCGCTCCCATGGCTCGCCCTGCTCCTCGCTCCCGCCCTATTGTCTTGGCAGGTCGGGGGTCCGGCAGCCCTGCTCTCGGATGCGAACACCGGCGTTCACGTGCGGGTCGGGGAGTGGATTCTCGCACACCATCGAGCCCCTAGACGAGACCTATTTTCGTTCACCCTCCAAGGACAGGCTTGGTGTGATTGGGAATGGTTGGCGGATGCCTTGTATGGTCTTCTTCATCGCTTCCACCAGCTCGCGGCAATTGTCGCCGCAAGCATGGCTGCCCTGAGTTTGTTGTCGCTGGTAATTTTCCGCACGGCGTGTCTCTACGCTCGACCGGTCGTTGCTTTCAGCATCACATCCTTGATCATGGCGGTCAGCACGATTCATTGGCTGGCGCGCCCCCACCTGTTTAGTTGGCTGCTGTTGGCGGTGTTTGGCTGGGTGATTGAAAGGTCTCGCGTGTCAGGAAGACGAGGCTGCCTGCTGGTGCTTCCGGTCCTGATGGTGCTCTGGGTGAATCTACACCCCGGTTTCGTGGCCGGCCTAGCTGTGCTTGCCGTCTGGTTTGTAGCGGAAGGCGCCAACTCGAACAAGAGGTTCGCGCGCCGGAATGGGATCGATCACCGACAGGCGCGAGAATGGGCATGCTGGTTTGGACTCATTGGCCTGGCTTGCCTGGCGGCAACGCTAGCCAACCCGTATGGGATCGCTCTTGACCGACATGTCCTGTGCTACCTGTTCTCGCCATCGAGTGTCACCATGTACGTGACGGAGTGGTTCTCCCCGGATTTTCACAATCCACGCCTTCATTGGTTTGAGCTGTTCCTACCGATCTCGGCAGCAGCAGGGTTGTGGAGCGCCTGCCGGCAACGGTTTGCCTGGTCGGCGCTCTCGCTGGGTGGGCTCCATCTGGCATTGTCCGCGGCAAGAAATATTCCCGTCTGCGCAGTCCTGTGCGCGGCTCCCATGGCGAGCCTAAGCGAGGAATTTGCAAAGCAGCACCGCTTGTTCCTTGGCTCTGAGAACGCCCGACAGAACAGGTTGTCCCCCTTGGCCCGCTATGCCTTGGGGTTTGCTGTTTCCTGCCTGATGGCCCTCCAGGCTTGCCGGTCCAAGTCGCTGGCCCTGGCCCCCAAGGCTGCGCTGCCGATGGCAGCGATCGCCCATCTTCCGGCGGGAAGACTCTTCACGACCGATTCTTGGGCGGACTATCTGATCTATGCGAATTCCGGCCGCCAGGTCTTTGTTGACGGTCGGAGCGACCTCTACGGGCCGGACCTGGTGCGTGCGTATGTGACGGTGGTCGAAGCTCTGCCGGGATGGCAGGATGTCTTGCGGACGCATGGTATCTCCGTGATGTTGGTTCCGCGCAAGAGCGCGATCAGCGCCGCCCTGGCTTCGTCGGGAGAATGGAGGTTGTCCTACACAGACGACACCGCAGTCATTTTCGAAGGTCGTGAACTCTTTCCACCAAGAAAAATAAGCACCCTTGGCTTCGAGTCGGAAGACCCGAGCCCGCCCTGAGTGTTCCCAACGTCAGGTCGGAGATGACGCCTGGTCCGTGACGGTGGGTTCTCCGCGTGGCTTCCGCTCGGCATCGGCCCGATCCCTTCATCGAATTGCACAAGACGTGGAACCGTGGAAACCGAAACGCGTCTACAGGAAACACTGTAGAGACCAATAAGATTTTTTCGTGATGCAATATGCAAGGCCAATGGCTCCGATCCTTGCTCCGCAAGGTAGGGGACGGAAACTGAGAGCCGGCCAGCCTGGCCGCATTCCGCTGATCATTGCGTGGTCCGAGCCGCCACCTGGGATGGCGGAGGCTGGCCAAGGACTCAAACTGGATGGGGAACCATGAAGAAGAACTTCCGCAGTTCGGTCGGAACCGTCAACGGTGGGCTAACAGAATCTCACGCAGGTGAGCAGATCGCCTTCGGCGAGTCGGCATCCGCCGATCTCACTGTGGTCCTGGCGGCGCTGCAGACCATGCGCGACGGTGACTTCTCGGTGCGCCTTCCCGGATTTTGGACCGGACTCGGAGGAAAGATCGCCGATACCTTTAATGACATCGTTGCTGCCAACCAGGAAATGGCCGAGGAACTAAGACGCGTCGGGCAAGTCGTTGGAAAAGAGGGCCGAATCCGGGAGCGCACGAAGTTCCATGAGTCGCGGGGTGCTTGGGGGCAGATGGAGGTCTCGGTGAATACCCTGATGGAAGATCTGCTGCGTCCGACCAAGGAAGTCACCCGGGCCATTGCGGCGGTCGCGCAGGGGAATCTCACGCGGACGGTGCAATTGGAGGTCGATGGCCGGCCCCTCGAAGGGGAGTTCCTACGCTCGGCGGATATTGTCAACCGGATGATCCAACAGTTGAGCATCTTTACCTCTGAAGTCACTCGGGTTGCCCGCGAGGTCGGCACGGACGGGAAGCTCGGCGGACAGGCGCTGGTGCCGGGGGTGGCCGGCACCTGGAAGGATCTCACCGACTCGGTGAATTCCATGGCCAGCAACCTCACCGGCCAGGTGCGCAATATTGCCGAGGTGGCCACCGCCGTGGCCAGTGGCGATCTGTCCCGGAAAATCACGGTGGACGTCCGCGGCGAGATTTTGCAGCTGAAAGAGGCCATCAACACCATGGTCGACCAACTGCGGTCGTTTGCTTCAGAAGTGACCCGCGTGGCCCGCGAGGTGGGAACCGATGGCAAGCTGGGCGGCCAAGCTGTCGTTCCCGGCGTGGCCGGCACGTGGAAGGACCTCACCGATTCGGTCAACGCCATGGCCGGTAATCTGACCGCCCAGGTCCGCAATATCGCGGAAGTGACGACGGCCGTGGCCCGTGGCGACCTTTCCCGCAAGATCACGGTGGACGTGAAGGGTGAAATTCTTGAACTGAAGGAAACCATCAACACCATGGTGGACCAGCTGAACGCGTTTGCCGGCGAGGTCACGCGGGTAGCGCGCGAGGTCGGAACCGAAGGCAAGCTTGGTGGGCAGGCTCAAGTTCCTGGGGTTGCCGGTACATGGAAGGATTTGACCGACAACGTGAATTTCATGGCGGGGAATCTGACCGCCCAGGTGCGCAACATCGCCGAGGTGGCCAGCGCCATCGCGGGTGGGGACCTATCCCGTAAGATCACGGTCGATGTGCGCGGCGAGATTCTGCAGCTCAAAGAGACTCTGAACACGATGGTGGACCAACTGAACCGCTTCGCCGGAGAAGTGACCCGGGTGGCCCGCGAGGTGGGAAGCGAAGGCCGCTTAGGCGGACAAGCCAACGTGCCGGGGGTGGCCGGCACCTGGAAGGATCTCACCGATTCGGTGAACTCGATGGCGGGCAATCTGACTGCCCAGGTGCGGAACATCGCCGAGGTCACCACCGCGGTGGCCCGGGGCGATCTCTCGCGCAAGATCACGGTCGATGTGAAGGGTGAGATTCTCGAGCTGAAGAACACCATCAACACCATGGTGGACCAGCTGAACGCCTTTGCCGGCGAGGTCACCCGCGTCGCCCGCGAGGTGGGTACGGAGGGAAAGCTGGGCGGTCAGGCGCAAGTGCCGGGGGTGGCGGGCACGTGGAAGGATTTGACCGACAATGTCAACTTCATGGCCGGAAATCTGACCGCCCAGGTGCGCAACATTGCGGAAGTCGCCACCGCGGTGGCCCGGGGCGATCTCTCGCGCAAGATCACGGTCGATGTGAAGGGTGAGATTCTCGAGTTGAAGGACACCATCAATACCATGGTCGACCAGCTTCGCTCCTTCGCCTCCGAGGTCACGCGCGTGGCCCGCGAGGTCGGTACGGATGGGAAGCTGGGCGGACAGGCCGTCGTGCCGGGGGTGGCCGGCACCTGGAAGGATCTCACCGACTCGGTGAATTCCATGGCCAGCAACCTCACCAACCAAGTACGGAATATTGCCGAGGTTTCGACCGCCATTGCCAACGGCGACCTTTCGAAGAAAATCACGGTGAATGTCAGCGGGGAAATTCTGCTGCTGAAAGAAACCATCAATACCATGGTGGACCAGCTCAACGCATTTGCCGGGGAGGTGACCCGCGTGGCGCGGGAAGTCGGCAGTGAGGGGCGGCTCGGCGGCCAAGGCAACGTGCCGGGGGTGGCCGGCACCTGGAAGGATCTCACCGATTCGGTGAACTCGATGGCGGGCAATCTGACCGCCCAGGTGCGGAACATCGCCGAGGTCACCACCGCGGTGGCCCGGGGCGATCTCTCGCGCAAGATCACGGTCGATGTGAAGGGCGAGATTCTCGAGCTGAAGAACACCATCAACACCATGGTGGACCAGCTGAACGCCTTTGCCGGCGAGGTCACCCGCGTCGCCCGCGAGGTGGGTACGGACGGGAAACTGGGTGGTCAGGCGCAGGTCCCGGGGGTAGCCGGCACCTGGAAAGATCTCACCGATAATGTCAACTTCATGGCCAGCAATCTTACTGGTCAGGTGCGGAATATCGCCGAGGTGGCGACCGCGATTGCGACCGGTGATCTGTCCAAGAAGATCACCGTGGACGTCCGCGGCGAGATTCTGCAGCTCAAGGAGACGCTGAACACCATGGTTGAGCAGCTGCGCTCCTTCGCGGCGGAAGTAACCCGGGTTGCCCGCGAAGTGGGCAGCGAAGGCCGGCTGGGAGGCCAAGCGAATGTCACCGGGGTGGCGGGCACCTGGAAGGACCTCACCGACTCGGTCAACGCGATGGCCGGGAATCTGACCGCGCAGGTGAGAAACATCGCCGAAGTGACGACGGCTGTCGCCCGGGGCGACTTGTCGCGCAAGATCACGGTCGACGTGAAAGGCGAGATTCTGGAGTTGAAGAACACCATCAACACCATGGTCGACCAGCTGAATGCCTTCGCCGCCGAAGTCACGCGCGTGGCGCGGGAGGTCGGCACCGAAGGCAAGCTCGGCGGGCAGGCGCAGGTCCCCGGTGTTGCCGGCACCTGGAAGGACCTCACCGATAACGTGAACGTGATGGCGGCGAACCTGACCGAACAGGTGCGCGGCATTGTGAAGGTGGTGACGGCGGTGGCCAACGGCGACCTCAAGCAGAAGCTAACGGTGAATGCCAAGGGCGAAGTCGCAGCGCTAGCCGAAACCATCAACAATATGACGGATACGCTCGCTACCTTCGCCGACCAGGTGACGACGGTCGCCCGCGAAGTCGGGGTGGAAGGGCGTCTTGGCGGACAAGCCAACGTCCCGGGAGCGGCGGGAACGTGGAAGGATCTCACCGGGAATGCGAATCTCTTAGCCGCCAATCTAACCAACCAGGTTCGGGCCATCGCCGAAGTGGCCACCGCGGTGACCAAGGGCGATCTGACCCGTTCGATTCAGGTCGAGGCTAGAGGAGAAGTGTCGGAGTTGAAAGACAACATCAACACCATGATCAACAACCTCCGCCTCACCACGGAGCGAAACACCGAGCAAGATTGGCTGAAGACGAATCTTGCCCGTTTCACCGGTATGTTGCAGGGGCAGCGCGACCTCGGCACCGTTGGACGAATGCTGTTGTCCGAACTCGTACCCCTGGTCAACGCGCAACACGGCGTCATCTACCAGATGGATGAGGATGATACGGGCAGCATGGTGATGCTGTCAGCCTTCGCCGGGGTTGAGGCGGACGGCCATCTGCGCCGCCTTCGCTTGGGGGAAGGGCTGATCGGCCAGTGTGCGCTCGAGAAGCGCCGCATGCTGATCACCGAGTTGCCGCCGGATCGGACGATTACCATTCGTACCGGTCTGGTTGGCGCGGTGCCGCGCAACGTGATCGTGCTGCCGATCCTCTTCGAAGACCGGGTCAAGGCGGTCATCGAGCTGGCATCCCTCGGCTCCTTCACCGCTTCGCATTTGGCGTTCCTCGAACAACTCACCGCCAGTATCGGAATCGTCCTCAACAGCATTGAGGCGACCATGCAGACGGAGGGATTACTGAAGCAGTCCCAACAATTGGCGGCCGAGCTTCAGGCGCAACAAAAAGAGTTGCAGCAAACCAACGAGCAGCTCGCCCAGAAGGCACAGCAGCTGGCGGAGCAGAACGTTGAGGTCGAACGCAAGAACCGGGAAATCGAGCAGGCGCGGCGAGCCTTGGAAGAAAAAGCCAAGGAGCTGGCGCTCACCTCCAAGTACAAATCGGAGTTCCTGGCCAATATGTCCCACGAACTGCGGACCCCCTTAAACAGTATTCTGGTGCTGGGCCAGCAGCTCACGGATAACCCGGCGGGAAATCTGACCGCGAAACAGGTCGAGTTCGCCCGCACCATTCACGGCGCAGGGACCGACCTGCTCAACCTGATCAGCGACATTCTCGACCTTTCCAAGATCGAGTCGGGCACGGTGTCGGTGGAAGCCGAAGAAGTCTTCTTTGCCAGCCTGCTCGATGCGGTAGCACGACCGTTCCGGCATGAGGCGGAAACCAGGCGGCTTTCCTTCGAGATCCACAGCGAACCGCATCTCGCGCGCAGTATGGTGACCGACTCGAAACGCCTGCAACAAGTGCTGAAGAATCTTCTCTCCAATGCATTCAAGTTCACCGAACAAGGTGGAGTCCGACTTTCCGTGGGCACTGCGGCCAGCGGTTGGAGCGAGGATCATCCTATCCTGTCGAAGGCGCCCTCGGTGGTTGTCTTTGAGGTCGCCGACACCGGAATTGGCATCGCGGCGGACAAGCAGCGCATTATCTTTGAGGCGTTTCAGCAGGCCGATGCCGGCACCAGCCGCAAATACGGCGGTACAGGGTTGGGGCTGGCCATCAGTCGCGAGCTGGCGAGTTTGCTCGGAGGCGAGATTCAACTGCGCAGCACCCGCGGCAAAGGCAGCACGTTCACCCTGTACTTGCCTCCGACCTATGTTGGCCCTGCGGCCGCGGCTCGCACCGCCGGCGATGGCGTGCCCGCGACGGCTGCTCCCCTGTCCAGGGTCAACGTGGCCGAACGTCCGGCAGAGCAAATCGCCGACGACCGCGAGAACCTGCAACCCAAGGATGCGGCGCTGCTCATCGTCGAGGATGACCTGCACTATGCCCGGGTGCTCTGCGATTTGGCCCGCGACAAGGGCTTCAAGGTGCTCGTGGCCACGCGCGGGGCCGATGCTCTGGCGCTGGCGCGCGAGTACCATCCGACCGCGATCTCGCTCGATGTGTTCCTTCCTGACATGCTGGGCTGGACGGTGCTGAATCACCTGAAGCAGGATCCAGCGACCCGACACATTCCGGTGCAGATGCTGACGCTCGACGAAGATCGGCACCACGGGTTGGCTCGCGGCGCCTTTGCGTTTGTCACCAAACCCACCACGCCCGCAGCTCTGGAGCACGCCTTGACCCGGATCAAGGAATATGCCTCCTGCCGCAAGCGGCTCCTGGTCGTCGAAGACAATCCCGCCGAACAGCTGAGCATTCGCGAGCTCCTCGGCGATGACGATATTGATGTAACCACCGTCAGCACGGGAGCCGAGGCGATCCAGGCGATCGAGAGCCATTTGGTCGATTGCGTTGTGCTCGATCTGCGGCTTCCCGATATGTCGGGATTCGACGTCCTGACGCGCCTGGCGGACACTCCCTCCTACAGCGATTTGCCGGTTGTGGTCTTCACCGGGAAAGAGCTGTCGCCGGAGGAGGATGTGCGCCTGCACACCTTAGCCAGGAGTGTGGTGGTCAAAGGGGTCGAATCTCCGGAGCGGCTGCTCGATGAAACCGCTCTTTTCCTGCATCGGGTGGTCAGCAATCTACCCCGCGACAAGCAAAATATGCTCGATCGGTTGCATCGATCCGATGATGCGCTGATTGGCCGGAAGGTGCTGGTGGTGGATGACGACGTGCGCAATATTTTTGCCCTCAGCAGCGTGTTAGAGCGACGCGGCATGACCGTGCTGACCGCCGGAACCGGCCGCGAAGCGATTACCATCCTCGAGTCAACTCCCGATCTCGCCATCGTGCTGATGGATATCATGATGCCGGAAATGGATGGATACGAGACCATGCAGGTCATTCGGCAGAATTCCTCTTTTCATCGTTTGCCCATCATCGCCTTGACCGCAAAAGCGATGAAGGGCGATCGGGAGAAATGCCTGGAAGCGGGCGCCTCAGAATACCTGGCGAAGCCGGTGAACACCGAGCAACTGCTTTCGGCCCTGCGTATGTGGCTCCACCGATGAGGTGGTTGAGGCAGATGAAACCGCGATGAACGCACCCGTGAAGATCCTGATGGTCGATGATCAGCCGGGAAAGCTCCTGAGCTATGAAGCGATCCTCGCTCCCTTGGGGGAACAACTGCTCAAGGCGAGTTCCGGCCGGGAAGCACTGGAGCATCTGCTGAGAAACGATGTCGCGGTCGTCCTGATGGATGTCAGCATGCCCGAAATCGACGGCTATCAATTGGCGGACATGATCCGCGAGCACCCTCGCTTCCAAGAAACGGCGATCATCTTCATTTCGGCGGTTCATCTGACCGACGTGGATCGCCTGAAGGGTTACGAACGAGGTGCCGTCGATTACATTGCAGTGCCGGTGATTCCGGAGCTTTTGCGCGCCAAAGTCAGCGTCTTCGCCGAACTGTATCGCAAGACCTTACAGCTGGAAAGACTGAACCGGGAGCTGGAGCAGCGTGTCGTCGATCGCACCGAAGAACTGCGCCAAAGCGAAAGTCAGTTTCGCTCCTTGGCGAACTCCATCCCGCAACTCGCCTGGATGGCTGATCCCGATGCTTCCATCTTCTGGTACAACCAACGCTGGTACGACTACACCGGGACCACGCTCGACCAGATGAGGGGCCAGGCGTGGAAAAAACTCGTCCATCCCGACCATGTGATCGCGGTGATGGCTGGAATCGAGCGTTGCTGGGCGGCGGATGAACCCTGGGAAGACACATTTCCCCTGCGCGGCAGAGACGGCTCCTATCGCTGGTTTCTCTCGCGCGCGCTGCCGATTCGCGATGGCAACGGGACCGTGGTGCGCTGGTTCGGTACCAACACCGATATCACCGAACGCAAGCAGGCCGAGGAAGCGCTGGTAAAGTCGGAACGCATGGCGGCCATGGGACGCCTGGCAGGAATCATTGCCCATGAGATCAACAACCCCCTCGAGGCGATTTCGAACGCCTTCTATCTTCTGCGCGAGCACTCGTCCCTGAACCAAGACGCCCGCCATTACGCGCAATTGGCGCAGGAGGAATTGGCACGGCTGGCGCACATCACCAAACAGACCCTTGGTTTTTACCGCGAGTCCAAGCAGGTGGTTGCCGTCCCCCTCGCGGAGATTCTCGATAATGTCATTGAACTGCAGTCGCGACGATTGCAGTCGAACGGGATTGCGGTGGAAAAACGCTACCAGACGCAAGGCACGATCCAAGGCTTCCCTTTGGAGCTCAAGCAGGTTTTTCTGAATCTCATCGGGAACGCGGTGCAGGCCATGCCGGATGGCGGTCGCCTGCGCGTACGGCTGCAGGAATCCTCGCCAGCGGGCGGTGGGAGGCAGGGCATGCGGGTTTCGATCTCCGATACCGGAGTGGGCATTCGCGCGGACCACGCCAAACGCATCTTCGAGCCATTCTTTAGCACCAAGGAGGCCAAGGGCACGGGACTCGGGCTCTGGATCAGTAAAGGAATCATTCAGAAATACGACGGGACCATCCGCTTCCGTAGCCTGCGCCTGGGCGGCGGGAACGTCACCTGTTTTTCGGTATTCATACCGGCTTTCGCGGCCGTCGAGAATCCGGAGATGACCGCGGCCTTGATCGCATAGCAAGCTGCTCTTGGGGGGGCGATGGCCCAAGCGAGAGCCGCAGTTGCTCGTCACCGCATGAAGCTGCGCCTTTGGAGCAAGGTCGAAGGACTAAACTGGTCGTGC
The DNA here is from genome assembly GCA_035622175.1 of Terriglobales bacterium. GTDB lineage: Bacteria > Acidobacteriota > Terriglobia > Terriglobales > Acidobacteriaceae > JAFAGX01. Next base: position 33,882 of record DASPVV010000220.1, read on the forward strand.
AGGGAGACGGTGGCTGTCCTCGACGGGGCCAGGTAGACGGAGGGAAACGGATTGGCAGAACTTGCGACGACCCAGAGTGCTACGATCCTTTGTGTGGATGACGAAGCCAATCAGCTCGTCCTGCGCAAACGCTTGCTCGAGAATGCCGGCTATCGTGTGCTAACCGCGGATTCGTTTCGATCTGCGCTTCTGACGTTCGAATCGAATGCCATTGATCTCGCGGTGGTGGACTATTGGATGAGGGGAGGCAACGGCGTGCAACTCGCGGGCGAATTGAAGCGGCACCGAGAAGACTTACCCATTGTCATTCTTTCCGCCTACTCCGAATTGCCGGGTGAAACCATCGGCATCGCCGATGCTTGGATCACCAAGGGGGGAGCCTCGCAAACTCTCCTGGCTAAAATTGCAGAATTGCTGGCGCGGGCAGTGGTCCGTTCCCATCCAGATATGCGACGTGCCCGGCGCAGTAAGCCCACTCTCGATCTTTAGCGAACCAAGGTTCAGAGGCGAGCGGAGCCCGTGTTTTCCGAGCCGACCGAGGGCTCATGGCCCGCCGGAATCGGGGTTGCCAGTCGGTTCCCGGCCTCGGCCGAAACGGTCCGAGGAGGGAAACCAGGACACACGCCGCGCCAGGCGGGGGAAAGAAATGAGAGATTCCCATGCATTACCTGTTGTTTTACGAGGTGGGTGAGGATTACCTCTCCAGGCGTCGAGAGTTTCGGCAAGAGCACCTGGAAAAAGCCTGGAAGGCGAGCGCGCGGGGCGAACTGGTTTTGGGTGGCGCCCTCGCGGACCCGGTCGATCGCGCCCTGTTGCTGTTCAAAGGAAGCACGCCCGAGGTCGCGGAGAGGTTCGCCCGGGCTGATCCTTACGTTAGCAATGGGTTGGTGAAGCGATGGTATGTCCGGGAGTGGACTACGGTCGCCGGAGCAGATGCGGCCACGCCCATCCCGCCCGGGATAGGCACGGATCCAGAGCCGGAGGAGCGAGCCGTCGAAACCAGTGGGGAAGGGAAGGGCGTGATCCTGCGGCTTTGGAAGGCACGTTCAAGCGCGGAGAGAGGGGAGGAATATGTTCAGTACGTAACCACCAAGGTCTTCCCGGCGCTGTGGGCAATCGAGGGACATCGCGGAGCATACCTGCTCCGACGCATGCTGGATGGCGCGACCGAGCTGCTGGTGCTTACCTTATGGCAGTCGATGGAGGCGGTCCGCAGGTTTGCCGGAGTCCATGCGGAAAAGGCGGTTGTGGAACCAGAAGCAAGGGCGATGCTGACCAGCTTCGATGCTTCTGTGACCCATTTCGAGGTTGTCCATGGCCCGGAACGCCGGCTGGGGAAATGAAGGGAAACTGTCCGCGCGCCCATTGGCAACGTCTGCCGAGCAGCCCGCACTCCGGCGTCATGCCTCACTTGCCCTGAGTCTGCTGGGGACCCCAAAAGAATTGGACTACAATCGTAGGACGGGATTAGAAGCCAAGCCAATGAAGGTTGGGGAATAAAACTTCAGACCTCTACCACGCTCTTAAAGCAACAGTCCGGTAACCCGGAGCCACCGTGGTTATTGCGGATTCAGGACTCCGAAGTCTTGGTCCGAGCTGTGGTCGAACATCCAGAGCGCGCCAGCGGTTCCGGCAACACCTGCGACATCGTAGAATACCAGCCAGGACTTGCTGCCGCTGTACACCATGCCATTCAATGTAAACGCATTCCCGGTTGCGGTTCCCGTCAGATTGACTCCCATTCCGGTGGCGCTCACCGCAAAGTTTGATTGCTCTTTTACCGTCATGGTCACCGTTCCCAACGGAAGTATTCCGCCGACGGCGGCGAAGATCATTGAAGTGCCTCCGCCTGTGAGCGTCCCCGTAGTCTCGGCAGCGTAAATCGAAATCGCACTACCTTGGGTCAAAACAAAGCTTCCAGCCAATGTCCCCGTCGACTGTGCGACAGAAGCGGTGGTTCCATAAGTAGCCCCACCAAATTGCAACTGAAGCGTTGCTTCGGTGCTGGACACTGTGCCTGTCACCGTGGCGCTTCCCAGCTCCTGCAGTGATACCGGAGTTGACTCTATCAGAGGGGCGAACGCATACCCGCTGCCCGAGACTGAGCCGCCGGTCTGTGTCAAATTAACCTCGACATATAAACTGGGTGGCGCTGGCGATTGTCCGGTTGGCGGCGACAGAACGAACTCCCACGCCCCGCTATAGATGTCCTGAGGCGGGTTCGGTCCGTGGTTGGCGCTCGGTGAATTGCTGCTACAGCCCACACAGAGGATTAAGGCCAGGATCGCGGCTACGATATTCCGTTTCATTCGTCAACTCCCTAGAGTGGTCGACGCTCCAACTGCCTCGTCGCGCCACTGTCGGTGGCGGTGTTTTTCTCGTGTTCAATATCCTGCCATCGGGTAGAGCACGTTGCCAGATTACTAACGTAAGCCCGTCCTGAATGCCATAGATTCTATAGGCCTTATCTGCACTGTCGATAGGACATGGCTAGTTGGGAGCCCCGAGGCGGCTGATGGAGCAATATCGGGTAGGGGGTCTCCATCCGACACGTGGTGACCATGCGGGGCACCAGGACGGCCCTGAAGGCCACCCCTCCGCCAACCATTTCTCCAGCCCCTCGAGCAGGCGCGTTCCCTCAGACCTTTCGTCGGGTTTGTTCACTTTCCCCCCGGAGCTGTTGAGGTCAGTCGCCGTGGGCCAGACAACGGCTGGCGCACGAAAGCGCTCCCGCGCTCCTTGGCATACCACAGAAACCTTTAACTCCATTGCGTAGGGCATCGGGTAATCCGTTCAATTGTTTGGTTGCGGGGGGGTGGATTTAAACCACCGACCTTCCACTGGCAGCCCCAAAGGATCGCGTGATGGGCTGCCTGGCAAGCGGACCAGATCTGCTCAGAACGGAGAAAAGGAACACCGCGATGAGCGCGGCAAATGAAGACCTACGGGTTCGATGCAAGCGCGTTGTTTGCCTTACTGCAAAAGACGCGAGGAGCTGCGAAGGTTAGCGAACTATGGAAGGATTTGCGGAGCCAGGCTCAAGCACTGATGTCAGCAGTGAATTATGGAGAGGTTTACGGCAGAATTCTCCACGATTACGGCCCGGATCAGGCACTCTCGACGATAAACTGTGCATCCGCTGCCCATCGAGATTCTGGATGCTAAGCCGGAAAGAGCTTTGCAAGCTGAGGTCGAGTTCTCTCTGCTGGAACTCAGCTCGACTCGAGCTCAATTTCGATCTTCTTCGCCGCCCGATCCAGCTTGGTGATTCGGAAACGGAGAACTTGTCCGGCGCGGATTTCGTGGGATGGCGGAGATCGAACAACGCCGGCGCCCTTCCAGCGTGCTTCGAGCATCGACGTGAGGGACGCCAGATCCGCTCCTTTCCCGCCCCCCCGCCCGGCAGCGTCCTCGAGCCTCGTCTTTCCTGGCAGGATCGCGCAGTCCGTTTGAATCCCGTCGCCCAACTCTACCCGCGCCATGGCCTGCGAAACTTTCGCCACCCGCCCGCTCACGATGTCACCTTCCTGGTGCTCGGCGACATACTCATCGATGCTGGTGGCGGCGAGTTGTTTCATTCCAAGCTTCAGTCTCCGCTTGTCTTGGTCGATGTCGAGTACCTGTGTCCTCAACGATTGCCCGATCTTCAGTACCTCCTGGGGATGGCGGATAGGCTTCTCACGACTGATGTCGCTGATATGAACCATGCCTTCGATTCCCTCGGCCACCTGGACAAAGGCGCCAAAGTTGGTAAGGCTCACGACCAAACCCTCGACTACGGACCCAACCCGAAACTTCTCGACCGCGTCAACCCAGGGATCGCCCAGTGCCTGCTTTAATCCCAACGACATGCGCCTCTCACCGGCATGGAGATCCAAAACGACGACCTCGACGGTCTCGCCGGCTGTGACTAGCTCGCTGGGCTTGCGCACTCTCTTGACCCACGACATCTCGGAGACGTGAATCAACCCCTCAACTCCCGATTCCACGGCCACGAAGGCACCAAAATCCATGACCCGGGTCACCGTACCGCGAACGCGGTCGCCGACCTTGTACTTGGCCGGCACTCGATCCCAGGGATCCGGTTCGAGCTGCTTCGTTCCTATCGAAATCCGCCGCTTCTCTCCGTCGATCTTCAAAACCTTGGCCACGATCTGCTGCCCCACCGAGAGCACATCCATCGGCTTATGAATGCGGTCCCAGCCAATGTCCGCGACGTGCAGCAAAGCATCCACGCCACCAATATCGACAAACGCACCGTAATCGGTCAGGCTGCGCACCTTGCCATTCACTCGGTCGCCTTCTTTCAATGCAGAGTAGAGCCGCAGTTTTGCGGCTTGTTCTTCCTCTTCGGCTACAACCCGGCGATCGACGACGATGTCTTCTTCCGCCGCGTCGAGCTTGATGATGCGACAGCGAATCTCCTTCTCGATCAACTTCTCCATCTCGACCATATCGCGCGCACCGCTGCGCGAGGCTGGCAGAAAGGCGCGGACTCCCACGTCCACGCTCAACCCACCTTTGACCACGCCCGTAACCGTGCCGACGATGGTTGTTTTGTCGGCAAAAGCTTTCTCCAGTGCCGCCCAGTCCTTTGGTCGTGCGGCGCTACCTTGAGTCAGCTGGTAATAGCCCTCGGGATCGCGCCCTTTGATCGTGACCTGCAGCGTGTCACCCGGTTTCGCCCTTACCCGATCGTTCGGAAACTCCGAAAGTGGCAAGATGCCTTCCGTCTTGAACCCGATGTCAAGCAACACCGAGTCCGCGGTGACCGAAACGACCCTGCCTTCGCGGGTGCCTGCTGCCGGTTTCTGCGGCCGGTTCTGCTCGAAGCGCGAGAGGATGTCTGCAAAAGATTCCTTCGATTCGCTGCCGTCTGAAGAGTCTGCGATCTTTGGATCCGGCATATCCGACAGCCTACGGGAGGTGGATGTCTCAAGCATACCATCTCGGTAGGCTGGCGCACTCAGGTTCGATGTCCGCAGGTTTGTCCGGAGCGGAGGGCCGGGCGGCAGTGGATCCTGCGCCTAACGGTTCTATTCCCCTGCCACGGTCACCACCACGCTGCGCTGCCGGCCGCGCACGTCGCATTCCAGATGGAAGATTTGCTGCCAGGTGCCCAGCACGAGCTTGCCCTCAGAGATCGGTACGGTGAGCGATGGCCCGAGCAAGGTGGCTTGCAGATGGGAGTGACCGTTGCCGTCATGCCAGGCTTGCTCGTGGCCATAGTGGCGGCTGGGAGGAATAAGCTTGTCCAACACGCTGGGAAGGTCATGCTCGAGACCGGCCTCGAACTCGATCGTGCCGAGCGCGGCTGTGCTTCCGACATTGAAAAGATGGACCGTGCCGATTTTGATGCCGGAGGAGTTTACGACCGCGGCGACTTGCGGCGTGAGGTCTTGCATGGTTCCGTGGCCCTTGGTAGTTAAAAAAATCTCTTTTTGATAGGTCATATGCCTGGTGTCAACCCCACGACCATGGATTTCGAAGGCAGCCCTCGCGGTCAGATTGTGTGGGTTCGATCACTGCCACAGGCCGTCCTCAATTAGAATCATCCTATAGGTTTGGGTCAAAAAAACACTGCCCCATGGGGTCGCAAAATGCTTTGAGGAGCTCAATCCCGCCATTCCTTTGTTCTTCAACCTCGGCCGATCCTACCTTGCTTCTATGGCCATGGCCACCAATCGATCGACGGCATGCGAGCCGCAGTCGCCATGGGTCGATGGTTCTCTCCCAGCCGGAGGATGTTGCAGGATTCCGTCCTCCACGTCCATTCCTACTCGGGCGACAAGGCCTCGCTGGCCCGGTTCCCGACCGCGGGAGAGTTTCCGAGGATTAGAGCCCGCCCGAGTTTAGGAACGGGAGTGGTTATGAAGTTGGCGTTGCTAGCATGGGAGTCGCTTCACTCGATTTCGGTCGGAGGTGTGGCGGTGCACGTCAGTGAACTGGCGGCGGCGCTCGCCAGGAAGGGACATGAAGCGCATGTCTTCACGCGCATGCGCAACGGCCAGCCCGCCTACGAATGCATCGGCGGTGTCCACTACCACCGTTGTGAATTCCAGCTCGATTCCGACTTTGTCGAAGAGGTCAACCACATGTGCCGCTCCCTTGTGTCCCAGGTGTTTCAGACCGAAGATTTCATCGGTCCTTTCGACGTAATCCACGCGCATGATTGGCTGACCGGCAATGCCATGATCTGGATCAAACAGGGACGGGGCCGAAAGACAGTTCTGACCATCCACTCCACCGAATACGGCCGCAGCGGAAACCGCTTCTTCGACGGCCGGCCGCGGCGCGTCCGCGAGCAGGAGCGCGCCGCCACAGCCTGGGCCGATCGCATTATCACCGTCTCCCATTCACTGAAGAAGGAGATCACCTGGATGTACGAAGCCCCGGAATGGAAGATTTCCATCATCTACAACGGGGTCAACGCTCACCACTACGACGGCTGGCTCAATCCCGGCGACATCAAGGCGCGGTACGGCGTCGCCCCCATGGATCCAACCGTTCTCTTTTCTGGGCGCGTGGTCTATCAGAAGGGACCGGACATCCTGGTCGAGGCCATTCCCGCGATCGTCCGTTGCCATCCCTCCGCCAAGTTCATCTTTGCCGGGGACGGAGAAATGCGCTGCTCGATCGAGGACCGGGTGCGCGACCTTGGGGTATCGCACGCGACCCGATTCCTCGGCTTCAGGAGTGGCAGTGAACTCGCCAATCTCTATAAGGCCTGCGATGCGGTCTGCATTCCCAGTCGCAATGAGCCCTTCGGAATCACCGTCCTCGAGGCGTGGAGCGCAGGCAAGCCCATTGTCGTTACCCGCAACGGCGGCCCCGATGAGTTCGTCTGGCATCAGGTCAACGGGCTGAAGATCGATCCCAGCCCCGACTCGGTCGCCTGGGCGATCGGCATACTGTTCGCCGATTTCGAATGGGCCCGCTGGATGGGACGCAACGGGAGAATTGCCGCCGAAACCGCCTTCTCCTGGGATGCAGTTGCCCAGCACGTGGTCCAGGTGTACAGCCAGTGAAGACGGGCGCAGGCTGCGCTCTGCGATTCGACATCAGGGAGAGAACCCATGACCGAATTTCCTGAATACGTGAATGGTCTGCCCAATCTCTGCGGCCTGGACAATCTGGTCTCCGCCGCCATGGCGAACCCAGCGCCCTTGGATTTAGCCTCGAGTGGGATCGAGTTTGCGAAAATGCGGAGCTGCTTTGCCATCGCGCTGCACATGCATCAGCCGCTCATTCTGGCCGAAACCGGAGATCTGAAAACCGCCCCCGTGATCAGCAACCTCAAGTACATGATGGACAATCCGCAGATTGGCGACAATCATAATGCCACCGTGTTCCACTGGTGCTACAAACGAATGGGCGAGTTCATCCCTACCCTGGTACACGAGGGCAAGCACCCGCGGGTCATGTTGGACTACTCCGGTTGCCTGCTGCACGGGCTGCGGCAGATGGGGCTCGACGACGTCTTTGAGAACCTCGAGCGCATCACCTGCGATCCCGCCCATCGGCGCTCGGTCGAGTGGCTGGGTACGGCCTGGGGGCATGCCGTCGCACCGAGCACACCCGTCCAGGACTTTCGTCTCCACGTACGAGCCTGGCAGCATCACTTTGCCGCCATCTTCGGCTTGGAGGCGCTCCGGCGAGTGCGCGGCTTTTCGCCACCCGAGATGGCCCTGCCCAACCACCCCGATGTGGCGTACGAGTTCGTCAAGACTCTCAACGACTGCGGCTACCGCTGGGTCTTGGTTCAGGAGCACACGGTGGAAAGACTGGCCGATGGCGGCGCCGTCGAACGTCCTTACCTTCCCCACCGGCTCGTGACTCTGAATTCGGAAGGCAAAACCGAGAGCATCGTGGCGGTCATCAAGACCCAGGGCAGCGATACCAAGCTGGTCGGTCAGATGCAGCCTTATTACGAAGCCCGATCGCGCGGCCGCGTCGAGCTTGCGGGGAAGCAGGTTCCGTCTCTCTCGGCTCAGATTGGCGACGGGGAAAACGGCGGCGTCATGATGAACGAATTCCCCAGCAAGTTCTTCGAGGTCGAGCGCGAGGCTTCAGGGAGCGACGTTCCCCCGATCAACGTCGCAGAGTACCTGGAGTTTGTGAAGCAGTCGGCGATTCCGGAGGATGACTTCCCCGAGATCCGGCCGCTCTATCAGAAGCGGATCTGGGAGCGCTTCCGTCCCGGGGAAGGTCGAGCACGGCTGGATCAGGTCATCGCCGAGCTGAAACAAGCCGACAGCCATTTCCATATGGAGGGAGGCAGCTGGACCAACAACCTGTCCTGGGTGCGAGGCTATGACAATGTGATGAATCCTATGGAATCGGTAAGCGCCCTCTTTGCGCAGAAAGCATTGGACAAGGTTTCGCCGCAGGAACCACGCTACCGTAATGCGCTCTTTCATCTGCTTTTGACGCAAAGCAGCGATTACCGCTATTGGGGTCAGGGGCGCTGGACTGACTACGCTCGCGAGTTGTGCCGCCGAACCTCCGAGATCTTGACGCATGATTTTTGAATGACCGCAAGGCCGTCGAGCCTGGTTCGAGCCGTTGGTCGGAGCGACGCGGCCCAACCGCAGGCCCGGATTGGGCGATTCGTAGCTGGACATCGCTCCGGCGCCAAGCCAAACCCCCGTGCCTTAGCTTAGCTAGGCTGGCCAGTCCTGCCTTTGCCCGAAAAGCGGCGCCCCGCCCGAACTCCCTTTGCAGTGGGTAGTACCAAGCTGTTAGGGTTATGTCGGCAGAGAGGAGGCGCCATGAAGTGCTGGTTTTGCGACCAAGAGGCCAGAGGAACCTGCGCCGCCTGCGGCCGCGGCCTTTGCCATCAGCACGCCCACATTCACGACGAGTTGACCTTGGCCAAGTCCGATACCAGTACGGGTTACGCCAGCTTTTACAACGTTTATGGCGCGCTCAAGTGCGCGGACTGCCGATTGGAATGGAAGTCCTTCCACCCCGGCAGCTGACTCTAGCTGCGGAATCCCCTGCGTCCGGGTGCGATAAGACGAGGCGCGTTGCGCAAAGGGAGAGGATTGACCGTGGATCCGCTGCGAAGCGAACAAGCCGATCCGAACAGATCGCCGGTTCCGGGCGTGCCCGACGGGGAATCTGCATCGATCGAGCCGGCTTCAAGAGATGGCTCGAGCGAGCTGGGGTTGTCGGGGAAATCCTCTCTGGTCGCCGTACCGGTTGGTCCTTACGTTGTCCACTGCCAGTGGGAAGCCGCACCCGCCGATATCGAAGGTGCTAAACAGGTCCTTGGCGTCGGCGAGCATGAATACTGGCCGGTCCTGCAATTCTATGATGTGACCGCAGGGGCTGAAGCTGCGGTTCATCCCTCATTTTCCGTCGAAGTCAAGCTCGAGGCGGGAAACTGGTATGTGTACTCCTGTTGTCCCGACCGTTCTTATCGCGCCGACCTCACGCTGAAGGCGGAGGAGGGAAGCTTCACGGTGATCGCCAGCTCCAACCTTGCGGTAACTCCCCCCTCTTCGCCATCGAGCGATGCGGATGCGCAGTGGTTGCCAATCCGCTTGCCTCCGCAGCCAGCGCATCCGGTGCCCTCCCCTTTCAGTTCCGCGCAGCAGGCTTCCGCTGCTCCGACGATCGATATGAGCGAAGAGGTGCGCCGCACCTTGGTGGCTCTCTATGGCGAGCCGATTCGAGAGATCTTCGTGCCACCCAGCGCCCCTTCCCCACCGCCGGCGGACAGAAAGGAGCAGGGTCGAAGCGAGAGCGGCGCTTTCCCCGAACCCAGGGAAGCCGAGGCGCTCGAACCCCGAGTTCAATCCCCCCTGCCGATTGACATGCGGGAGGAAGTGGAAGGAGTTTTGCGCCGCATCTATCAGGGATTGGAGCTAGATCCACCGCACCCGGTGGGCGCGAGTGCGCCCGCCGTCTTGCTTCGCGTCAAGCGGGATGCCATCGCGGACCTGACCGAGTTGAACGAGAGAAGCTTTAGCTCAGGCGTCTCGTCCAGGATGGAATGATGGGTGAGAGCCGTCACGCGCGCGCGACTGCTCGGAAAGGGTGCCACGCCTGTCACCTATGGCAAAAGGATACCTAGCCTTCATTCTTCATGCCCACCTGCCTTTTGTGCGGCACCCCGAACACGAGGACTCCCTCGAAGAGAGTTGGCTTTACCAAGCCATCACCGAGGTCTATGTTCCGCTGCTGCTTGTCCTCGACGCGCTCGTCGCTGACGGGGTGGAGTTTCGACTCACTTTCTCCCTGTCGCCCACCCTGGTTTCCATGCTTTCGGACCGATGGCTGCAGGCGCGGTATCTCCGGCGACTGGAGCGCCTCATGCAACTGGCGGAAAAGCAAGTGGCGAGAATTGACCTGCAGCCCGAGTTCCGCGAGTTGGCGGCAGGGTACGTCGAGCAGTTCGCCCGCGTCAGGAATGCGTTTCTCAACCGTTGGGACCGCGATCTGGTTCAGCCCTTCCGGCGGCTCCAGGAATTGGGCAAGATCGAGATCATGGCCAGCGCAGCCACCCACGGCTACTTGCCGCTGCTGTCCCTCAACCCCTCGGCGGTTCGATCGCAGATCGATATTGGCGTGGGACACTACCTTGCGACCTTTGGACGAAGACCGAAGGGATTCTGGCTACCCGAATGCGGCTATTACCCCGGGGTCGATCAGCTGCTCTCCGACCGCGGCATTCGCTTTACCGTTCTCGAGACGCACGGCATTACCCGCGCCAAGCCGAGACCCCGCTACGGTGTCCATGCGCCCATTCTTTGCCCGTCCGGGCTGGCCGCGTTTGGTCGTGACCCCGACAGTTCTCGTCAGGTATGGAGCGCGGTGGAAGGCTATCCCGGCGACTACGACTACCGAGAATTCTATCGTGACCTTGCCTACGACCTAGACTCGGATTCCCTGCGAGACTACGTTCACCGCGATGGCTTGCGCATCGACACCGGGATCAAATACTACCGAATCACGGGGAAGACAGACAGCAAGCAAGCGTACGATTCCCAACAAGCCGTGAGGAAAGCCGAGCTTCATGCGGAGCACTTCTTGGCAGGCCGGGAAGCACAAATTCGCTCCCTGGCCTCGCTTCTGGACCGCACGCCGCTGGTGGTGGCTCCCTACGATGCCGAACTTTTCGGCCACTGGTGGTACGAAGGTCCCCGTTGGCTCAACTTTGTGATCCGCAGGATCAGCGCGAAGAAAAGCCCAATCCGCTTGGTCACGCTCTCGGAATATCTGGAAGAGGGTCCGCCCTTGCAACCGGCGGCGCCACCACTATCCAGTTGGGGACAGCACGGATTTAATCAAGTTTGGCTCAGCCCGGAGAACCAGTGGATTTATCCCCACCTGCGCCGGGCGGCCCTGGTCATGGAGAAAATTGAGAAGGAAAGCTCTCGAGAAGACGCCTTGAGACTACGCGCCCTCCGGCAGGCGAAACGCGAACTGCTGCTGGCCCAAGCGAGCGACTGGGCCTTTATGATCCATCGCCGATCGACCGCCGCCTACGCGACGGCGAGGACAAAGGCTCACCTGGCAAACTTTCACCGCCTCACGGTTGAGATGTCGGCCGGCAACCTCGACCAGGCCTGGCTCTCCGAGCTCGAGTCCCGAGATTCGATTTTTGCGCCCGAGGTGCTGAGCCCCGCAATCGGTTAGGATCGAGTCCCGGATGCCGCTGCGGTCCGCTCCGGTACTGACTCGGCGGCTCCTTGGCCATTCGATCCGACCCGGGCTTTGGCATCTTTCGCAATTCCTCGACCAGTGCCAAACGCTTGTACGGATCCTTCTCCATCATCGCATCGACAAACAACTGCAGCCGAGTCTTGGATAGTTCGTTCATGACAAGAATCCAGATTTCCTGGCTTGAGCTGCGAAAACCGATGCCGGTTCGACCGTGACCAAGGGCTTGAAACTCTTCCCTTAAAATAATTATCGATGCAATTCCCTGTTGAACCTCCCCGCCCTAAAGGGCGAGGATTCTCACTCTACGCCAGCCTTACTGCACTGATGTTATCGAATGATGGCTCGCTCCGAGCCATTATGTTGACTGCTCCATTGTGGTCGGCATGGTCCTTATAGCCACAGGA
>DASPVV010000221.1:0-20838 GCA_035622175.1 Terriglobales bacterium
CCCAACCTGTTATGCTTCACCCTTTTCCTGACGCTCGCTTCGCCGCTACCCATCTGCGATAAGAACCGGATGCGCTAAGCAGCGCCCGTCCGGGTCCGAGGAGGGGGTCGTGAGCAATCACGATCCCTACTCCGATCGCCAACCAGCCGCACCTGTCGGATAATGGCGACATGAGAAACCGTGCTACTTCAAGTGTGTGACCCCTCTGTTCATGCTATTAGCCCTGCCGTGCGCCGCTCGGAACACGGGCTACAACAAAGAGGCGGAGCTCGATAAGAAAGGGAACATTTTTGTCATTCGGATGCTGGCAGGCTTATCTGGATGGCCGACACGCGGCATTGTTCGGAGAGTATGTTTGCGACCGACAGACAAACTGTCGGCTGCATGGTAGCTCCCTCCACCGATGTCTTCCCACCAGCACCGAGCCTGAAGCTAGAAATTTATCTAAAAGGTGGCGAGAAGCGGACGATTGAACCGGGTGCGCCGATTCTGGAATGGCATTTCTGGGAAGAATAAGGACGAGCGCTAGAAGTTCATTCCGGCCTGAACCTGCGGCAAAGAACCTCTGCCCTCTACGAGTCTGCGACCGCCCGCGTCATTGAGAGACTAGCAGAGCCAACGGATGAAAGGACGTTACCTCCGTAGGCAAAGAGTCAGGCACAAATTCAAGACGAAGCTGTACCGATGAGTGCGGCGCTCACACAAGAGCGAACTTGCTGGATTGCAAAAGTCCCGCGGCAAATCGAACAGATAAAACCGGGCATGCCAAGAAAGGATCTCGGCGGCATACTCACGACCGAAGGCGGCCTATCGAATCGCCTCCAGCAGACCTATGTGCACGTCGATTGTCCCTACATCAAAGTAAACGTCAGACTCGAGGCGGCAAGCGATCAGACTAAGGCCCTGAAAGAGGACCCCGACGACACCATTGAGTCTATCTCGCAGCCGTTCCTTCAGTGGAGCACGACGGATTGAGTCTTGGGTCAAATGACGAAATCAGCAACTATAAGGCGGTTACACGTTTTGACCGCTGGTCTTTGCGACCGTTCCCGACCATGACTCTGACATTTTGCACCCGCGCCTCCTCCGCCTGAGAAGATTGCCGATTCGCTGTGGCAGAGCCTAAGGATTCGTGTTAGATTGTCGCATACCTGCGTTTGGCGGTCAGCTTAACGTCTTGGAACGTGTTTTGCCGGCGCGCCATCTCGAATTAACACAGAGTACGTGTGCACTCCTTCCAGGGTCTCCATTGCGGAAGGCACGAGTGAATCTATGGCCAAACATTTGCGCATATTCTCGCTGCTTCTTTCCCTGATCGGCGCCTTCATTCCCATCCACGCTCAGGGTTATGGCAAAGGCCAAGCTTTGGGCGTATTAGAAAACGGCGTCTATCACAACAACCTTACGGGCATCGAACTCACGATACCGCCCAACTGGGTTATCGCCAGTCAGGCACCGTCATCGACCCCTGACGCCCAAGTTCTCAAATTGAAAGATTCCGCGTCGAATGCAGTCGGCACCGTCTGGATGAAGCGCCGAAACGCGGAGACAGCCGATCTCCAAGCGTTGATGAATGATCGTCTCGCCGTTAAGGCCGTGCAGCGCAATAATTTCCAGAGCTACACCTATCGGCCCGAGAGTGTGCAGCACACCACGATCAACGGCCATCCGGCCCTCAGCGCAATCGCTGATTATGTGATGGCCGGACAGAAAATGGTTGAGTACCTAACTTGGATCGACGGCGAGAAAAGCCGCGTAGTCTTCGAAGGTCGCGTCCCGCCGGCCGAGTTGGCTAACTTCCAAGCGCTTGTTGACCCTGTCATTCAATCGGCGGTCGTGCCATAGGGTCCAGCGCGCCGGCCCGCACTCAACCACCGTTCGGTAGTGGCAGTGGAAACGCTTCGATTTCCCTAGACCGGATGACACCATAGCCAACGATGAGCGCACCTTCGCGAAGGGTAAATGTCGCTCCCGGCTGCACCTCGTCATAGGGATTCTCAGGGTAATACATCAACGCCAATTTAACGTCTGCGGTATCGCCAGGTTCCATCGTGTCAGGTCCGCCAACGAACATGACGCCGAGATAATTCTCGGTAAAACGATTCCCATCGCGAACCGCAGCGCGCTGTGTCTGAGGACCGATGACGATATGAGGACGGTACTGTCCCGTGCTCAAACCACGGCGTCCGTGCGACAGTTCGGACAAAAGCGTTAGCTTCGCTTCCGCAACTGGAACCATGCGTGACATCGGTTTCTATGTGGCAGATTTTAAACGGAGCTGCGTCAGTTGTTGTAATAAGGCGTCAGCGCCAGCTTGCGCCGTCTGTGGCCGGAGAATGGGGATTTTGGGCGTTTGATTGCGATATTTCAACAGTTGCCTTCGCAGAACGCAGAACTACAATTAATCCAATTGATCCGCACAACGACATGCACACGGGTACAAGTGTGAGTACGTCGATCAAGGCGATTTGTTCCCTGACGAATGGACACCGCGAAAGCCGTCGGAGGAAGGAGTTCTGCCATGCGAGCGCGCAGCCTGCTTTTCGGATCGTTTCTGGCCATCATTTCCGGGTTGGGCAGCGGACACGCGCAAAGTGCCACGCCAAGCTTCACCATCTCGGCCAGTAATGCGACCATGCCCACCAGCGGCCCGGGCGCAATTCCGTTCACGCTTACGTCCGTGAACGGTTTTGCCGGCACGGTTAGTGTCAGTTGCGGTCCTGCGAATCCGCCAACCGGATCGATCTTGCCCCAATGCAACTACACTGGCAGTGCAATCGCGACACCGCCATATACCTTGACCGCGAATGGGACGGTGACGGGAAGTCTGAACCTGGTCGCGTATATTCCTCCTTGCTCCAGCCCATGCCCCGTGAAACTGCTGCGTCGCCCGCGCCATCGGGGAGCGGTAAACCTGGCACTGGCCGTTCCGCTGCTGCTGGGCCTCGGCTTTCGTCGGAGGGCACGCTGGCTTAGGCTGGCGCTGTTGGTTGTGGGAATACTGGCCGGATTGGCGGGAGTCGCCTGCGGGGCCGGCAACCGCAGCACCCTGACCCCCGGGACCTTTGTATACACCGTCTCGGCAATGCATGCCGGGACGAGTACGAGTCCGACGCTGGCCGTGAACACGATGGTCAACGTTACAGTGCCGGCCGGTATTTCCACGAACCTACCTTCCGCCAATCCTTAATTGAGATCGTTCTTCGCGCGCAAGCCGGGAAGATGGCGATGGTGACTGACGCTAACCTACTAGGCTCTATCGTCGGTTCAGGCATTTCGCTGCTACCCACTGACCAGCACCATCTTGGCCTGAGCACTTACGATAGAGCCCTATTCTCGCAAGCTTGCAATCTGTTCGCCCGGAAATGGGGATTTTGAGCGCAATGGCGAATTTGCAATATCTGAGCTTTCGCGAAATCGCACTCACATCGCAGGATATTTGCCGAGGAAGATGAGGAGAAAGTCGATAGTGTCCTGTATGCCGTGCGCCAGAATTGGCACGGCGAGCTTGCGTCCACACAGAAGATAGGCACCGCCGAGCAGCAAGCCAGCGACGGCATTCTCGATCTCCCCAGTCCATCCCTGACCAAAGTGAGCTACACCGAACACAATGCTAGTTACGACGAGGCTCACCCTCCAACTTGCTCGCGTTCCTCCGAACAGATCAGCGATGCGATTCATCAAGTAGCCACGATAAACAAGCTCTTCTCCCAGTGCTGCGAAAACCCACGTAAACAGCATGGAGACGATGAACAGCTTGACATTGCCGATCAATGGACGAAAGGCCGTAAGATCAGGCCACTTGTGCAGTAGTCTTACCAATACCGGCTGAGTGACAAATAGTTCAAGCAACTCCATCCCTAGGCCCAGCACTATGCCTAATACAAAAGTTTGAGCCCAAGTCCGGTATATCCCCCAACCGACCGATTTCCACCGAAGTCCACGAAGACGAAGCGAAATCCACGCCAGCACAAGTAGGTACGGCGTCTTGTTGATGCGGATCAGATGATGCCAGCGATACCAATCGGCAAGGAAAATGAGCTCGACTAGCGCCATCTCGGCTATTGCGACAACTTTGGAGTTGCCTGCGCGCGGGTGCTCAAGGCGCTGATCGTCATGAGTCATGTAAGCTCAGCTACGTTTCCTCGCAATGGAATGTTCCATTTCTTTGCACGTGCGTTTCGTTCCATCGACCGAGCACCGCTAATGGATCATTCTTGTCGAAATCCGCCGTTTGACTCAAAATCCCTACCCACCCTGGGTTTTGAGCACAATGGCGATGTACGACAGTTAAGAAGGCGTGCTCGCTTGGGGCGGGGCCTGATTACGATTGACAAGGACTCAGCCATCTGGATCGCAGTTTGTGGGAGGACGGCCGGATCGATACCCCCAGGAACTCCTATTGAACAGAGGCGATGTCGACCTCCCCGGTAGAGTAATTAACCGCCATCGCACCGCACTCCGTCGCATTGCCGCTGGCGTCAAATCGGCAGCCGTACGTACCAGCCTGTTTGGCGTTACATTGTCCGGCGTTGAGGCTGACAGCATACCAGCCCGAACCCACAGGCTTGCCAGCTGTGTTACCGGTTGCGTAGAGAGCCTCGAGGATGCTGCCGCTCGCTGGGTTGCCGTTTGGGCAGGCGAAATCGTCCTCCCGGTACGTGTACACCACGCCTCGCTGTGCGTCATACAAAAAGTCCGAGGTCTCAACCGTGCCATCGTCGTCCACGTCTAGATCTTCAGTCCAGAAGGAAGATGGTTGCGAGGCCTGCACAGCGGTCTGTCCTTTTCCAATGGAGTCCTTCTTGGTTGGGTTCTTGGCTGTTGCCGGCGTAGCGGGTGAGCTTGCCTTTGCGGTCAGGGCTGAGCCGACCTTCACTTTCGGCGCGTTCTGTTGTGTTGAGTGCGGCGCGTTTTGTTCTGCCGGCTGCGAGTGACAACCCAACACGCTCAGGCTGAGACCAAACACGAGCAACAAATCTGCGGTCACAATCTTCTTCCTCATGAGATTTCTCCTCGCACAAAGGTCACAGAAATCAGGGAGTTGACGAACTGTCAAAAGTCACAGACCCGACTCGGCGAGCAAGACCGACACAAGTGAAATAGGGTTCGGGATGCTGACTTGTCGTAACCATGCGATGTCACAATCCTGCGCTGTTTCTTCGCCGGGTCTTGGTGATTTGAGTGCTGATCACGATTTGGACGAAGCCGCTGCCCGGCGGCTACCGCGCGTTCGAGCGCGACTCGTTTGCACGCGTGCATGATTTCTTCTGCCCCGGGTGGTAATATGCCGCGGTGCCGGTGCAGAAACTCATGGCAATGAACACCTGCCCATGCCGATCATCAACCTCATGGATCGTGCCGATGTTGGAATGGTTCAGAGCGGATGCGGCTTGGGCTTCAGGCTGGACGCGACCTAGAGCTTGTGCTGCTTCGGCAACATGATCAGGCAGGGACTGCAGAGCGACAAAGCGGGGTGGCCGTCTATCCTCGGCTTTGCACACGACACCCCTCTCGGCACCGTCCAGCTTTTCGAGGAGACGGTAGTGCGAGATTGTTTGGCACGAGGGTCCGGCTCTTGCGTTGGAATGTAAGGCGGACTAATCGGATAGAGTCAACGCTAGGGCAGCCCATCGGGCGCAGCAGGTCGGCAAAGCAGGGGCGGGGAGCGGCTGCCACTACCGGCTGCCGCACGGCGTAGGTGGGTTATGCTACCGCCTGGGATGTGACTCGGCCCCCAAAGGATTTGAGCGCACTAGCCTCATCCTTCTGAATATCGAAGACCGCAGACAACCTCGTCATCTGAAGCAAGTCGTGCACCCTCTTGTTCAAGTTTGTGAGCTTCAGTTCGCCTCCTCTGTTCTGAATTGTCGTGTGGGTCTTGACCAGCTCTCCTACACCTGAACTGTCTATGTAGCTAACCTCGCCCAAGTTCAAAACGATTCTCTTGTTTCCTTGGTCAGCCAAATCGCGAACAATCTCGCGGAGCATTACATTCCCCTCACCGAGCGTGATCCTTCCGCTGATGTCAAGCACAATGACATCCCCGATTTGACGGGTGCCCGTTTGCATTTTGACCGGCGTTTTGCCCTGCATACCAAGACCCAAGCGATCGAGTATGGCGCACGCCGAGGTGGCGATCTCCTGAGATTCTGTGCGAACCACAATTAGCGAGCGGCCCTCTTTCAGCACTTCACGGAAAAAGGCCGCATCTTCGGAACACTTCTCATCCGGAGTCGGCTGAGGAGCTTGGGGGTCGTGTAAAGCGGATGACGCTGCTCTGGCACCTGAACCTGCTCCTGCGAGCCCCAACAATGCGGCGGCACCGAAGCCTAACGCAAACACCGGCCCAATGCCGGGAAGCAGCAGTGTGGCGGCAACGACCCCAGCGGACATGCCTGCAGCCCCGCCCACAAAACCTCCTACCGTAGCACCAAATTGCTTGGCGATGGTCTTGGCCTCGCTTTCGGAACGGGTGAGATAAACGATGGATTCTTCCGGTACGCCCCTCTGCCATAATTCCTTGACCGCTTCTTCGGCGTGATCCCGTGCGGAAAATACTCCGATTGCTGTTTCCACATGCCCTCCTCCACCAGCGATGTTTGGGGCTAGCTGGTACGGCTGCTATTCCGCCGAACCAAAAGCAGGTGCTACCGGCGGAACGGCACTTCTCTGGCGCAAAACTTTGTACCTGCGATCAGAATTTGTCAAGCAAAAACTCCTCCGTCGGAACGCATTTCTGCTGCACGATTCGCGGGGCAGTCTCCAATCTATGCTCTACAATTTCCGTAGATACAGATGGAGGTCGTATGCGCGCAGATCGTGTGGAACTCTCGTGGGATGCGGCTAAGTCAAACTGGCTGGTCAGAATTGAAGCGGGCGAGGAGGTGATTCGTCGCCATTGTGCTGTATCACAAAATGCCGATGAGCAGACCCTACGCCTGGCTGCTCGGAAAACCGTCGAAGACGAAGGCTACGAAACGGACCTCTCGCAGATGACTATTCGCCGTTAGCGGCCCGGGCGGCTCGATGTTGCAGTAGCCAAACTTCCGCGCCGATCCTACCCGAACTGCAAGTCAGAGATGCTCTGGATTGCACCGTCTCGGTTTCGGTCGAACTGTGCACCTTGAATGCTCTGGTCATGGTTGATCTCGGCGACGTAGTGGACCGGGGTACGGCAGTCCGGACGTATTCGTGGTTGTTGGTACCGAGAAACGCTCTCGTGTTGGGCCGTCCCTGTGGCTTACCAATGATTGTGCTCGAAAACCCAGAGCCGTTCAGCGGTTTTCGCTTGCAGTGTGAGCAGAACTCCGTGGCAATAGTACTGGCCGCGTGGGATGAATGGCCCTGGCAAGCACAATTCTGAGCGTCGGTGAATCAGGAAAAGGGACATCTGGGCAAAACTTTTCGGGCTCCAGACCAATGCTGTTTTTGGGCGACGAGCGTAACCTGTGCGGTTCTGATTTTAGACGATGTTCATTTACGAGTTTCTGGCGGTAACCCGCCCGCTCGGAGAAGGAATCCTAGTACTCGACGCATGGATTCCTGCGCCGACGCTCGCTGAATCGATCGGCGTCTTCAATTCCGGGCGTTACCGTTACCTTGTCGTGTTGGGAGGCCCGACAGAGGAGACTGCCAGCAGATCCCGGAGTCACGCCGCTGATACTGACCTCGCTGCCGGCACGCTTGAGAAACTGGGCCTCGACACGAAAAAGCTGGTCAAGATAAGCGTCCCGGACAATTCCTCAGGTCGAACCCTGCGCAGAGCCACAGCGGTTAGGAATTGGCTCGAAAGTTCTGGAGCGTCGGCATGTTGTGTAGATGTTTTCACGGTGGGCGTGCATGCCAGGAAGAGCTGGATTCTCTTTCGCCATGCCCTTGGCAGCAAGTATCGAGTCGGGATCATCGCCGGACCCGAATTCCGCTACCCTCCTCGTTTCTGGTTCATCTCGAGAACGGGTATTTGGATTGTGTCGCGCAACTTGGCGGGTTATTTCTATTCGAAGCTCTGGGTTGCCCTCAACCATGAAGCTCCGGATTCGCAAAGAGGATGGTAGGCAGCGCTTTGTGGCATACACCCTGAAGTGCCCACACGCTGGGGGTGGAGTGTCAAGCGCCGATTCTTTAGCCGGGGGTCGGTTCGCGGTACCCGCGGAGCCAATTTCCTGCGCCTTGATCGGTGTGTCATCACGCCTAGTCTGCGCCAACCAGGGGTGGAATTGTGCTTGCAAAGCCTCTCTGGAAGCCCTCGCAAGAAGGCTGCTATAAGGCTAGCGTTGTATCTCCGTCGTAAGGGCCGGCATACCAAGAATCCCTGCTGTTCAACTTCTCACGAAGCGTGCCGTCGCTCGTACGATAGTAGAACGGACATTGAGGGAAGGTCCTCGAATACGGTCGCCACGCAGAACAAATTCTGCGCACGAAATCGGGAAATCCCAATACTTCGAACACGTGACTGCGCAGGTTCTTTGCTTTCTCAAACGCAGCCAGCAGCACTTCCCCCGTCACCTCCGGGTCATCGCCCTCGACGAATAGATCGGCCACGTTTGAGGTCTGCAAACCGGACCGCGTATCGCTCTGCGTTCGAAGGATGACATAGCCCAGCAGTCGGCCGTTCGCACGGCAACACAGGATATGATTGAGGCGAACGCTGCCTGGAATGGCGAAATGCCAACGCAGGGTCTCAGGCTGGCGGTCGGCAAGTAATCGCCCCGGCTCACTCACCTTCCGCCGCCACAAATCGTCGAATTCGTCTCCAGCCTCCTGCAAA
Source organism: Terriglobales bacterium (assembly GCA_035622175.1). GTDB lineage: Bacteria > Acidobacteriota > Terriglobia > Terriglobales > Acidobacteriaceae > JAFAGX01. The sequence continues at coordinate 8,771 of DASPVV010000221.1, forward strand.
GCGATTTCACTAATCGCATGATTCCTTGTTGCGACACGGGGATGGCGTTGGCGCGCCAAACTCTCGCCGGTCACAGCCACCGCTCCGGCAATACCCCCAAGCCCTGCAAGTGCGGGCCTGATTCCGAATCGTCTCATCACCGCCGTGCTGAATCGATAGGGGCTCAGGACCCAGAACAAAACCGTGTCGTAGTCCGCCTGCGGCAGTTTGTGGGCTCCAAGCGCCATAGCGATTTCGCCGACGGCAGGAATCGCGGTCGTGTTCAGGAACAAATCCACGCCTTTTTGCTGGTAGAACGAAGCCATCAAGCCAACGCTGGACGGCCGGTAGGCAGGCTCGACGGCAAAGGCGGTGGCGACGGTGGCAAGCAGTGCAGCTCCCTCGAAATGATAAAGCAGGGCGATGTTTCCCAGATAGCCGACGATGCGCCCTTCGGCCTCCATGACCCAGCCGATCGGCACCGCTTGACGACAACACCGCAGAGCCGGATTGTTTCTCCACAGGCGATGCCAGTTCTCGAGATTATCCGGGCTCAGGCCCATTTGGGCCTTCAAGTCGTTCACAGCCGGGAAATCAGAGAATTGCGCCTCGCGCAGCTTGGCGGAGCTGGCTGGGCACCGAGGACTAGCATCCACGCTCGCCGCCCTGCGGCTGCGCATCATCTCCAGCAATTTCCCGACGATTGGGTTTCGCGTCTTCGCCATGGTTGCGGGTTAGTGGGAACGACCCAGCGCCGGCTTCAGCACGCCCAGGATCTTCCGCTTGCAGGCGAACGCTGTCGGCAGCCACCGGTAGCCGCCGTGCAACTTCAGGCGAAATTCCAGATTCCAGTCACCGGCATCGGCTGAGACGCGGCCGGTGATGTCTTCATGGGGATGGGCCATCATCGGCTCGATAGAAAACACGCGCTCGTAGCCCACTTCCCGGCACCATTTCACCAGGGTATCGTTGAAAGCTCCGTGCGGAAAACTGAAGAGCGTGACTCTTCTTTGCAACACTCGCTCGAGAGTGGTACGCGAGTCGCTCAACTCCCGTTTGGCCACTTCTTGAGAGAGTGACGGGAGCCGCGGATGAGTCATGCTGTGCGAACCGATAGTCACCAAGTCGGGCGGCAATTGCCGCAACTGCTGGGCGGTCAAAATGTTGTCGCCATCGTGAGTGTGATAAAAATCTTTGGAAAGCCATCCCGCTGGCCGGCCCAAAAACTGACTCACTATGAAAAATGCGAAGGGGATGTTTCGTTTCTGTAGCTCAGGTAAAGCGTTTTGCACGACGCTCTCGTACCCGTCATCAAAAGTCACGACGGCGTGTAAAACCCCTGGGGACAATGGTGTCTTCAGCTCGGGGCGGAGCGGCCTGGCACAGCGCAGCAAAATGTCCATTTGCTGGGCGAATCGTTCGCGTTGCCGCCGCGGCAGAGCGTGGTAGTGAAGCACCACACACCGGCCCGGCGGGATCTTGCCCGCCACTCGCTGGAGATTTTCCCAAACCAAAGTCGCGCCATAGCACCCAATGCTGCCCGCCAGCTTCAGTACACGTGCGACGGATCGATATACCGGCATAGTAACCCTCCCAAGATGCCGCTGAGATACACCTCAGACTCCGACTGCATTTTGGGGGAGGGTTCCTGAACCGCGTGCTCTCTATGTCAACCCTGACAACTCATTCTTCGTGAACACCCATGCAATGGGCCGGCCGCCGCCGCGAGCTAGCGATTCAACACAACTCCGCCAGAGCGGCGTCTAAACTGAATTCCAATTCCGCTTCCAGAGAACTCACGCGGCCGTGGGGTTCGCTCCCAATTCTACACCACACGGCCTTACGCTCGGCCTCATTTCGGTTGTGACTTTCTTGGCCCGATGGCGTTCGCGGCCGGATCACCACCCGAGTCTGCGGCCCCAGCCGATACAGGTTTCCGGTGCCCCCCGACCCGTGACTTCGCGGATGTGCCCCCGGAAGGAATCGCGATCGTCGTCAACCAGTTGAGCGATCGGACCGGAGCTATCGGTCTAAAAGCAGCGTTCGATCCCATTGGCGGTGCTCAGTTTACGCCGCCAGGTGGCGGAACAACGCACGACAGCAGTCGGCCACTCACTGCAGCTGCCGGGCCATGCTCCGCGGCTTGCCAACCAACCTTCTTTGTTCCAAACTCAATCGGACGGTGGTTCAAGTCCACCCCCGCCTAAATCGCCACCCCGAAGTCTGTCGACGTGTCAACTCATCCAGGTCAGAACTTGCGCCAAGTCAGCATTAGCGTTGGACTGAGCGCCCCGCGGCAGTGAAGGCGCTATAGCGACGGCCTCGTTTCGCCCTTCGAACCACACTAGGAACGAAGCGCGATCGGCTCCCGGCAAACGCTGGAGATTGAGCCACGTGTAGTACGCTCCCATATCGCCGTCCACGAGCGAACCTTCCGCATCGAGGGCAGGAGCACGATGAGTCCCGGCGAGGAGGTCGTCCATCGGCCGTTCGCGCACACGAGGAGCAAAGCGAACGAGAATCGTCAGCGGCTGGGCGCGTCGCAACACCTCGCGAGCCGACCACTGCACGAAGGTTGTACTGAAGATCTGCGTACCTGAGCCCTCGGTGAGCAAGCTGAGCTTGAAATGGTTCAAGGCCGCTGCATCTGCACCCGCTGCATCCATGCCCAAGTCTTCAGGACTCAGAGCCGCGAGCATGGTACGCACCGCTTCGGGTCCGGCATTACCGGAGTGCATCGCCGCTTCCATTTTTTCTAACAGCCGCTTGCGTACTGGCTCCAGTGCGGCGTAGGAAACGCTCGTAACCCCTTCCCTCGTGAATGCAGCCTGGCCTCCTTCGATGTACCAATGCGCGTACGCACCGGGATATGTCTTCGCGCGATCGGCAGCAGCCCTGGCGAGAACCTCGAACCCATTGGTAGGATTGAGCTGGGTAAAATAAACGCCTTGGGGGCGGAGTTTTTGAAACAACCTGGGGTGTTGCCCCTCGACTCCCTGGCCAATCATAACCATCGCCAACCTAGACGTAGCAGGCGATTCTTCCGGAATCGCAGCACGCTCGCGAGCCACATAGTCTTCCGCGGCTTCTCGGAACGAATCGATCTGGCGGGTTGCCCACAGTTCGGCAGTGAGGCCTTCAACAAAATGAACGGGAGCGTTCACCCAGTCCTGTTCTTGGAGTTTCGAGGAGAGCTGGAGTCGAGCGAAGCCAGCCAGCCGTTCCCCGAGTGCCTCCTGCGACAGCGTATCCAGATATCGTAGCTGGGTTTCTAAACCCTTCTGTTCCATCGGAAATTTCCAATCGTAGGCGATGATTTCGCGCAGCAGCATGGCCAGCAGAGCAAGTGGCAGCTGCTGCAGGAGTGTGATATGACTCACGGCCAACTGTCTGGCCAAGCGAGGATAACGACTGAAGTTGTCTAGCCTGAGTTCGCCGGGGTTCATGACAGGTTAGGTGACCTCCGTGAGCGGTCGACCTTGAGTAAAACGCGGCGAAAAGCCAAGGATCAGGCCCAAAGTAGGGACCAAGTCAATCGACTCCACGGGCCGATCAACGGTGATGTTCTCGCGCACGCCCGGTCCCATCACCAGCATCCAAGTCGTGCGAGATAAGGGGTCGCCGGTGCGATGGTGCTGGAAGCCATTTCCGCCGGGATCGTTGTCGGAATCTCGCCCAAAGTCCGGGAGTATGAACAACGTCGTTTTGCCTGAATATGCCGGTTTACTCTCAATCGCCTTCCATATTTCAGCGCACAGGCGATCGCAGCGCCGGATCCCGTCGATATAAAGCGAATAGGTTCCCGTGTGGGCAATATCAATGTCGTGGAGTGTGATCCACAGCAGACTGGGTGCAACTCCCTCCATCAAGCGTCGTGCAATATAGACCGAAAGTTCGTCGGGGCTGGAGACGCCGCGCGCATGGGCGACAAAATCGTCCACTGAAAGTTTCAGAGTCTCGCTCAGTTGGCGCAGCTGAAACTCGTTCCACTGCTGTCCCTGGGCGCTCGGCATAAACCCCGGTGTCAAAAGCGGCGATTCGTAGTTGTCGCGCAACAAGTGCTCGAAGTCTGCTGTGTTGCCCGCCAAAGAGGCCGCCAGCAAGCGCTTAGGGAGAATTACACCGGCACCGTGGCCGGCGCCATAGGAGCCATGTGCGCTCTCGCCGATCCGACTGAAGCCATTGCTCGGAGCAATGACCCATGCATCGCTCGCCGACCGCTTCAAGTCCTTGCGGAAGTACTCGAATACCGTGGGGTGGTCCGGAGGCAGAGAAGCAAAGTTGTTGATCGTTTCGTAGACTCCCGTAGCGATACTTGCGTTGGCCACGTAGTGGCCGAGGATGCCTCGATTCACCACCTGGGTAAAGAAGGTTGCGCTCGGAAGCAATTCCTTCAGCAGGTGCGGAATGTTCTCTTGCCCTCCAGGAGCAAAAGTCTCATCGTCGCGTGTGCCGCCACCAAACGTCACGACCACTGCCTTGCGGTCGCGCGGTGCAGGGGGCGTAGGTGGGGAGGCAAGGCCAAACAGCGGAATGCCCGCCGCTGTGCCGGCGGCGGCCCGCAAGAACTCCCGGCGGCTCCAGGAAATTGCCTGTGCCGCCTGCAGCAAGCCGGCAGAGGCACGGGGAAGGGGTCTACCGAGCTGTAAACTGGAACGGAAAATTCGTCACCTCCTTCGCCCAAGCGCCGCCATGGTTGTCCTGCCAAACGGCTCGGCCACCGCCTAGGCGATGGGAGGAGAATGCAGAACCTCTGGCGGATTGAGGGCGAACTCTAGCCATCCCCGGCTTGACGCCTAGAAAATGTACTTCAAGCCGAATTGGAACGCACGCGGGTTCACCGTAAAATCCTGGAAAACCAGTGTGCTGGTGATTACGCCAGCGGTCCCGTCGAGATTGGTGTCCGACGGACCGCTGAAGGTCGGATGGTTCAGAAGGTTGAACGCGTCGGCACGGAATTCGAGGAAATGGCCGTCTTTCCAAGGCATCGGGAAGCGTTTGAACACTGACATATCTACGCGATTCCATCCCGGTCCGGTGACCTGCAATCCGGGAATCGTGCCCAAATAAGGACGAAGTTGAGCCAAGGTGGTGAGGGCGGGGAGGCAGTGCGCGAGATCGCCGTTATAACAGGACGTCGGCGAGGACTGCGCCAGATCCGGGTACGGCGAACTCGTATACGTTGGTGGATTCACAAAGGCGCAGGGATTGTACCAGTTGACCAAGTTGTGCACTTGCGCGGGACACTGGTTGGACAGAAGACCATAGGCAGTCCCACCCGTGCTGTAGTTGTAGCTGTTGCCGGCGGTCAGGCCGGTTGCCGTCGGAGTCGCTACGGTGATCGTGCCTCCGCCTTTGAAGGGATCGCCAATTTTTTGAGCCACCGTAGGCGAGGTGTCATACATTTGCAGGTTGGTGGCGATGCTCGAAATTGAGAACGGTCTTCCGGCTTCCGCGGTGAAGGTCAAACTGGATCTCCAGCCACCCAGCACATAATCGAGGAATCCGCCGCGGTTGAGCCACCGGCGACCCTTGCCAAAGGGCAGCTCGTACCCTCCGAGAAACGTGAAGCGATGACGAACATCGTAGATGGACGAGGCATATTCGTCGCGAATAGGAATGACATCAAAGTCAGCGCCTCGGCCTCCACCCCCACCGTTAATCCCGTAATTACCGTTGTAGTCATCCATGGCATGGGAATAGGTGTAAGTTGCGAGGAAGTCGATCCCATTGGAGAAACGGCGATTGAGCTTGGCGTTCAAGGAGTGGTAGTTGCCGAGTCCGCCATAGGTGGAGAAGAAAATTGGGCCGCCGTTTTCAAAGGCAAAAGGAGCGCCATACGGGCCCGTAAGATACGCAGTATCGTAGGGCACATAGATGTCTAAACCGGCCAGCCCCTCATACTGGAAGGTCGGGGTCAGAATATGCCGCGTCATCACCCCCGAATACCAGAGGGTCGCAGTGGTATTGCGCATGGGTTTGTATTCCATGGTGAGATTGGTTTGCATGGTATAGGGGGTTTGCAGCTTGCTGACAAATCCATCCAGCTGAGGGCCCTGAGAGGCGGCCGCGGTTAGAAAGCCCTGCCCCAAATCGGCTGCCGGAAATCCCTTCTTCAACGTCACGCCATCCGTGGTCGCGCAAGCGCCCGGGCTGCACGCCGAGTAAAAGCCCGCGGTAGTTTCGAAGGGATAGTTAAAAGCCAGATTCGGACCGCCATAGCCAATACTTTCGATGGCCCCGTAAAAGATTCCGAATCCGGAGCGCACCACCAAGCGATCGTTGACCTGGTAGGCCACCCCGATGCGGGGCGCGAAGTCGCGCTTCGAGTAGCTCGAGAGATAACGGTTGCTGGTGTTCTCGAGCCTGACCGGCGTCGGATACGAACCCAGATAACTTGTGGGGGAACAACAAAAGGCCGGGGGGAGCGAACGGATCGGGGTCTCATCGGGAATGTAATAGGTGGCGCTCACCGAGGCATCGCACACAGCCGGTCCGTTGATCGGATCGGGCACGCATTTCAGGCTTTTCAGGTTGGGAACAAAATTCGCCTGCTGACCGGTCGCCTCTCCCGCCGGGGTCTGCACTTCCCAGCGCAAACCCAAGTTGAGAGTCAGGTGCTTGGTGGTTTTCCAGTCGTCCTGAAAGTAAATGCCGTTCGCCCAACGGTAATTCGCCGTGATCGTGAAGTTCGAAAGGTTGGCGCTGGTTTGGTAGTCGGCCAGGAAATCAGCCGTTCCGGAACCTGTGGGCAACGGGGAGCCCGGCAGGCTGGTAAACTGACCGGAATAGTAGTATGAGCCGCGCGAATTGGGCGGCTGAATGGTGGAGAAGCGGATCGGCTGCAACGTAAAGCCCATCCTGAAGGTGTGGCGTCCGGTGGTCTTGATGAGGTTATCGAGAACCTCCCAGATGTTCTGGTGCTCGATGCTCGGGAGATACCCGGCCGCGCCAAAGCCGCTTAGGCTGCTTAGGCCAGGGGAACTGAAACCAATGCTCGGCAAGCCGCCGTTACTCGGTCCGACGGGAATGCCGCCGAACCCTAATGCGGCCGCTGCTCCTGGATTGTCGGCGTTCAACTGGAACTTGGTGAAGTCGGCGTAGTTATAGGCAAAGCGAACCTCGTTTGCCAGCGTCGGACTAAAAGCATGCGTCTCGCTCACCGCGATGGTCTGGTCGACATTGCGCGTTGGGACCTGAAAAAAGCTGAGTCCGTCGAGGATACCGAGCGGCGCCGGCCCATAGTGATAGTCGTTATTGGAGTTGCTGTAGCGAACGAATGCCCGGTCCTTCGCGCTGTGGTTGTAATCGACCTTCACGTCCCAGTGAAGAGTGTCGTTATACTCCTTCATGCCGGCAGCGAGGTAGTTGTTATAGGTCAGCTCCTGACCGTATTGAAGGTGGCCAGGCGTGTTACCTGTGCCAGTGTTCGGCAAGGGAAAGAGGTTGAGGAGAGTCTGTGCAGTGGAGTTAATCTCACTCGCGCACATCACGTTGTTCGGATTGCCGCAGGCGCTGCCCAGCTTGGCCGTTCCGTTGCTGCCGGGTTCGTATAACTGCACCGGCGCAGTTGTAATCAGCTGAGTGTTCAGCATTTCGGAGAAGTCCCCTTGGCGCATGGCCAGAGTTGGAACGGTATATAGGACGTTGCCAGAGATTTGGCCTTGGACAACGCGGGAATCCTCGATATCCCCGAAGAAGAACAACTTGTTTTTGATAACGGGAAATCCGAGGTCTGCTCCAAACTGGTTCTCGCGGAACTCGGCGGGCGCACCCGGTGTATCGCCTTCTAACGGGCAGCCAGCAGCCGGGCAGGAGGAAGGATTAAAGTAGTCCCGGGCTTGGAATGCGTCGTTACGCACATACTCCCACACATTGCCGTGAATCTGGTTCGTACCCGACTTCATGGTGGCGTTGACAACGGCTCCGTAAGAGTGCCCGAACTCCGCGCTGTAGTCCCCGGTTTGGACTTTGAATTCCTCAATCGCTTCCGGAGGGGGCCGGACGGCGTAGGTGGCGCCGTTGACGTAGTCCACCACGTTCACGTTGTTGTCGACCCCGTCCAGTAAGAAGTTATTTTGCTCGGCTTTTTGTCCGTTGGAACTGAAGCCGCCCGATCCTCCCGCGCGAAAACCGTATTGCGAACTTACCGCGCCGTTGGTCAATTGGATCATGTAGACGTAGTTTCGTCCGTTCAGAGGTGCGTCGTCGATCGCTTTGCTGTCGAAGACCTGCCCTACGGAAGCCTCCTCGGTTTGCAGCACCGACGCTTGGCCTGTGACCTGGACGGTTTCCGACACCGAGCCAGGTTTCAGACTAAAATTGACGGCCAGACGCTGCTGCACGTCCAAGTGCAAGCTGGTATGGGTCGTCTTAGCGAAGCCCGGAGCGGTGGCGGTGAGGGCATAATTCCCGATCTTTAGCGGATCGAACGTATACACCCCGCTCTTGTCGGTGCGCGTCTCGAGCACCAGTCCGGTGTCCACATTCGTGAGGGTCACTTGCGCGCCGGGAACGACGGCCCCAGTGCTGTCCTGGACAATGCCTCGAATGGCGCCCTGATCCTGCTGTCCCCATGCCAATCCGACTGCCAGGAGCACGAAAAACGGGCATGGCAACCGGCCGCGAAGACCAGTGCGAAGGTTCTCCCTGCGCGGAATTCGACTCGTCATGGCATCTCCTCCCATCGCATCCACCCTGCGATTTCGCTGGACTGACGGATCTCCAAACTTGGAGAGCATTGCATGAAAACAAGAGGCGGAATGAATACGCCAACCGCCCGCACCTTGCAGGAATCGCTGAACCTGGTCTGCAACAGATTAACCGCTTAATCTCGTTGTCGCCACGACGTTTAGCATCGTTTGTCAAGCCTTGTCAAGCAGATTGTGTTTAGCTATACTCAACCCGCCTTCGCAAAGGACGGGCTCGGAGCGATCGCAGCCACAAGAGTTGGGCTCATGGGTTTGACCATTCACGACGTTGCCAAGGCTGCCGGGGTCTCCACCGCCACCGTCTCGAACGTTTTGAACAAGACGGGAAAAGTCGGACACAACACTCGCCGTGTGGTGCTGTTGGCGGTTAAGCGCCTTGGCTATGTTCCCGACCTCCATGCCCGTCGCCTGGCATCGGGCGACCGCCGCACCCTGGGGATCATTGTTTCCGACCTTGAAAACCCCTTTTTCCCCGAAGTCATTAAGGGTTTTGAGGTTCGGGCCCATCAGCTTGGCTATCAAGCCATTCTCAGCGATACCAACTACGATCCACGGAGAACCCGTGAAGCGGCGGGAAAAATGATGGAACAGAAGGTCCGCGGGGTTGCGGTCATGACCTCCGAGATCAGCTTGCGTCTGATGCGCGAGCTAGCGCGGCAAAAAATCGCCGTGGCCTTTCTCGATCTCGCGCCGGTCCGCAAGTATATGAGCAGTTTGCGGATAAATTACTTTTCCGGCGTCGAACAGATTTTTCGCTACCTTTACGCCAATGGCCACCGGCGAATTGCCTTCGTGGCCGGCCGCTCGGGACTTAAATCGAACGCTGCCCGGCTTCGAGCCTATGAAGATTGTATGCGAGCTGCTGGGCTTGAGCCGGGACCGGTATTCCCCGGCGATTTGCGATTCGAGGGAGGTTTAGCAGCGGGGTTGAGTATCGCGAACTCGTCGCCACGGCCCACGGCTGTAATGGCGATCAATGATCTGACCGCGGTGGGCGTCGTCAAAGGCCTGCTAAAGTTCGGATTCAGAGTTCCAGAAGACATCTCGGTAACAGGCTTCGACAAAACACGGCTGGCGGAATACTGTAACCCATCCCTGACAACGGTGGACATCCAGCGGGAATTCCTGGGCAGGATCGCGGCCGATGCCATCCATGAGCTGTCGAGCTCCTCGGCCCCTCAAGGGAAGGAATACAACATTGGCGCCGAGCTGGTTGTGGGCGAGTCCACCGGCCCCGCTCCTGCGAACGCCGATCTGGGAGTTGAAGTCGCGTGAGCACGCCATCACCGCTCATTTTTGTGCCCCGCTGATGGGGACTCGTTCAGCCCATGACAAGCTGACTGGACATCCGATCCCACCGCCATGCCGCCTTGTCCCCCTTCAAATGAACACCGCCCAGCCATCGATCGATGCCGTTTAGCTCGATGTGGTCCGCCCGGCCCTCAATCACGTTTCGCCCCGCTCCAGTGAGGCTTACCGTGCCTAAGCCAGCCTGGGGTGTGTCGGATACCTGAAGCAGGGGATTTCGGTCGGTGGATAGGTTGGCCATAATCCGATAGAACGAGCTGTCGCCCATGAAGGTCTGTTCTTCCAGACGTTGAACCGCCGCGAAAAGCCGTCTTCCGGGGAATGATCCCTGCTCGCGAAGGATAGAAAGTGCCTGCCGTTGCGTGCGGGACACCCCCCCTCGATTGAGGGGAACTGCTCGAGGTGACGCCGGAACGCGCTCGCAATGAACGGTAGCGCGGAGGTATCCATCTCGAGAAAACGTTCCATGGCTATGGGATCAGGCGAGGTGAACGCACCCCAAGCCGCCTGAGCCAGGTCAAACTGCGTATTGGTAACTCGCAGACGTGTGTCCGCGAGAGACGCCAACTGGTCGGTTGTGAGTCCCCCAAGACCAACAAAATGCTCCACACCCGGATAATGTCCCACGCAGATGAGGCTTAGCTTGACACCACCGAGATTCTGCTGACTGAACCAGTCGAGCACTTTGATAAGGATCAGCTGGTCGGATAGTCGGTGGTCGAGCCAGATGACGACCTCGTCGTGCCGGGGGAAAGCGGCGAGTGCATCGTCATAGGCTTTCAAGTGCTGCCGAGCCTCCTGTGGCGTGGCGTACCCGGCTTCAGCCATGAAAAGGGCGCGAGTGTTCCGCCAAGCCTCGGCCGTGAGACCGGCGGGCGCTGGTCCCTCGTACAGCAAATCACCGTAGGTCGAAACGTTTCCTGGTACCCCCGCTTGTCTCAATGTTCCGGCTACGGATTCACCATCGGTGATATGTAGCATCGCGTTTGACCTTGTTCCTCTCTGTGCTAGATGATTGAAACGGACGAACGCCGAACAAATTACGGCATGGTGAGTGTGCTACGTTATCGCCAATAAAGTTGTAGAAATCGAGGCCGCCCTGAAGCCGGAATGCCAACCGGCTGTTCTGCTGTTGTCGGAGCACGCAAAGGGAGGCCGTAAATTTTGCAACACATTTTGGTTGTGCCGTGCTTCATCGATCCTTCGCCATTTTAGTCGTGGCGGATACTGTAATCGCTGGCCGAGCCAAGCCTAAGTCTAAGCCGAAGCCTTTGATGATTTGTCCCGGAGCTACCCCTCCGGTGAATACTATCGGGTACTCCAAACTGTGGAAATCTTGCTTAGGCTACAGTTAAACTGTACTGTCTCCTGAACTGTCAAACCTGCCTTTTGGCTCACTTCTGCACCTTCTGCACCGCTTATCTATAACAAAACACGTGCCTGCCACAAGATCAGCGGTTCAAGTCCGACTCTCGCCACCATGTTTTATAAATCCCTTTGGAATCACCACGTTAGATTGTGCTCACTTCACGGGTGCTCGACGGCAACCGCGAAGCGTTTTTTACTTTAGCTGCTTGTGTTTCAATAAGTTAGCGCTAGTTAACCACGCACAGCGCGCAGCACCCGTCGAGGGTTACGTGACATTGAAAACCCGATGCCGCAGGCAGCGCTAACACCCCACCCTCAAAGCCGCCCTCCGGCTTAGAATGGGCTTGTCGCAATGCCGGGGAGGTAACCATGCGACACCGTTTCCGTTCGTGCCCACTCGCCACCTTGTGGTCAACCATCAACTTTGCTTGTCCTTACATCGGTTTGTTCCTCGCCAGTCTGTGCGCTTATTCGCAAACCACCTTGCAAGCTGGGCCGGAGAAGGTTCTTTACTCGTTCCAAGGTGGCACCGACGGAAACTATCCGATTGGGGGCCTCATTTCCGATGATTCAGGAAACTTCTACGGCACGACTGAATATGGCGGTGATACTGCATGCAGCACAAACGGCTGCGGAACCGTTTTCAAACTGGGTAAGAACGCAAGTGGGGGATGGACTGAAACCATCCTTTACAAGTTCCAG
>DASPVV010000222.1:0-42440 GCA_035622175.1 Terriglobales bacterium
TACGTTGGGCATATCCCGCAAACATTCTCCGGCGAGACCTATATGGCCGGCCCGCGCTTCTCTTACCGTAGGCGCGGTAACTTTGCGCCTTTTGCCCAGGCTCTCTTTGGCTGGTCACATTTTGACGCGTCCCCTGGGGGCGTCACCGGCAATCAAAATGAATTCACGTTTGCCTTGGGCGGAGGCGCAGATTTAATCAGTCCCAGTGGGCGATTTGGCTTGCGCCCACAACTCCAGTACGTCGGCATTCATTCGGACGGGTCCATCACCCCTGCGATTCGCCTATCCGTGGGGGTCGTCTATCGCATCGGCGCACAGTAGTACGCCGAGCCAAATCAGTGGCCCCCCACCACGTGCTGGGTTATCTGGCTCGTTACACCCATCGGGTCGCCATCACCAATCAACGTCTCGTCGACTTCGATGGCCAGCGCGTTACATTCCGCTGGAAGGCTTATGCCCAGGGCGATAGGAAGAGAATGATGACGCTGTCCGCACCAGAGTTCCTGCGATGCTTTTTACTGCACGTTGTGCCCCGTGGCCTCGTTCACGGATGCTCGTCGCCGACGCGCTTGTCGATAGGGGCCTAAGATTTATCGCCAGTTGCGGGCTTAGTACGTCTTGAATTGCATCTCAATAGAGAACTGGAACGGCACTGCGCGGGTTCCACATGTGGCTGGTGCGAACTGCCACTTTTCTAGCGCGGCGGTCGCGTATGTATCTAGCGGCCCAGCCGAACGCAGCACAATAATGTTTTCCACTCCACCACTCTCAGTGACCGTTGCGGACAGTTTGACATGTTTTGGATCTCTAGTTCTCAGTTCTGCAGGATATACTGGATCAGGCAGTTCAATCGGGGTAGGGGTTACGGGATGCTCACAACCAGCCATCGTTTTGTACTCCGCGTCGATGTTGAACAGTGCAGGATCTGGTTGCGAATCGTACGTTAATTCATCCACCTCAATAACTTCATGGGGCTTCTTCCCGTTAAGTCTGGTCACGAGACGGGGGAATAACTTTCCTTTGAAATCTGAATACTTCGAGAACTCCGTCGTGTCATCCCCCTCTTCTACCCTCAAAAGAACGCCTATAGCAGCATCGAAGCATAACTCGGTCTTGATGCTTAGTTTTGCCGTGCGGGATAGACACTGCTCTTTCACGTTATCGTGGTTTCGCGTCTTGACTCCGCCGAGAGACTGGTTCGGTTTAATGTACAGGAGAACCGAAATGTCCAACGGTCGCAGTTGCGAGCGAACTGCTTGTATCTGCTCGGTGTCATCTTTGGTCGATACGGTGCCCTTTCCACCGATCCTCAATGCGTGATCGTTTTCGATTGAAATCTCCTCACGCCACTGATCAGATGTAACCCATATAAGCGAGTATTCCGCATTAGCCGGCTCAGCACCGTATGAATGGACGGTCGCGCGGAGGCGGAAAGGGCCCGTATTGGCACTTCGTAAGTTTGAAATGTCGGCAGCATGCTGAACGAGAGCTAACAGCTGGGATTTGTCAGATGCTGAACATAGAATTGTGAGTGCCAAAAGAGTAGCCGGAAAAACTTTCGCCATGTGTGAGCGCCTCATCTTTCCAGCATTGTATTAGCTAAGCTAGACTAATCGCATTGCACCTGCCGGTCTCTACGGTCAAATCGGCCAGCTCAAATGACGAAATTAGGCGGTAACACTCATGTGACTCCGGCCAGCTGAGCTAACCTCCCGTGGCATGGCTTGAATGATCGTAAACCACCTCCTCGAACCGCATCGCGGTAGGCTGTTCTCGGTATAAACATGGGGGCCACCCTGGGGAGATTAACGCATTTCTAGAATTGCCGAGGCTTTGCCGGAGTTACTTTCTGGTCGACTGTACCTCACTAATATCCGGCCGAGGTGCCAGGTCCAACTACTTCCAGGGTTCCGTTCATTGCGATATTTGCGGAGGAGCTCCCAATCAAGACGTCGAACGTCCCTGGTTCGACAACCCAACGCATTTCGCCGTCCAGCAATCGAAAGTCCTCAGGCCCCAAGGTGAAACTCACGGTTTTCATTTGCCCGGGTTCGAGCGCGATCCTCTCAAAACCCCGGAGTTGCTCGACAGGAAGTGACACCGGAGCAAAGCGCTGGTGAAGGTAGAGCTGGACGGTTTCGACTCCGGCACGCTTTCCGACATTCTGTACATCGACATTTACCTGAGCGTTGCCGTCAGCGCGAACCTCGGAGGGATCGATGCGAAGATTGCTGTATTGAAACGAGGTGTAGCCCAGTCCGTATCCAAAGGCATAAAGCGGCGTGCCGGGAATATCCACATAGCCTTCGGTATGGGTCCAACCACCTTTGATCCAATAGGACTTCGACGGCTTGTAGTTGTAATACGCCGGCAACTGGCCCACGCTGCGGGGAATGGTGATCGCCAAGCGCGCGCTCGGGTTGTAATCGCCAAAGAGGACATCAGCGATGGCCTGTCCGCCACGCTCGCCAGGTTCCCAAGCCTCAACAATGGAGGGGATGTGATCCGCTTCCCAACGGATGGAAAGAGGCCGGCCGTTAATCAATACCAATACGGTGGGTGTGCCGGTTGCCTGGATGGCACGGACGAGGTCCTCCTGCACGCCGGTCAGGTCCAAGGTCGCGACATCGTAGCCTTCGCCATCCGTCGGAGATGGCTGCTCATTTTCACCTTTCCTTCTGGCCTGTTCACCCATGACCAATACAGCTACGCTGGCGTTCTTCGCGGCCTGAATGGCTTTTCGAAATCCGCTCCTGTCTCGATCGTTCACGCCGCATCCCTTGGTGTAAACCACGCGCGTGGTGGAAGAGACCTTGCTCTTGATCCCGTCGAGAACTGTTCCGACGTGCTGAAGTACCACCTGAGGCGCGTAGTCGCCAAACAGGTCCGAGGAACTGTCGGCATTCGGGCCGATCACGGCAACCGATCTCAAGGTCCGATGCAGGGGCAGAACATTCTTCTCATTCCTTAAAAGAACAATGCCTTCGCGGGCAGCCTGAAGCGCCAGTTCCTGGTTCTCCTTCGAATGTAGAACCTGCCTGGCAGAATCCAGGTCGGCATATGGATGTTCGAAAAGTCCCAGGCGAAATTTCAGCTCCAGCACGCGTCGCGCTGCCTGGTCCACGAGCTCCATCGGGACTCTTCCCTGTTGAACGTTTTCGATCAGCGGTCCCATATAGGCTGGCTCGTATGTGATATTCAAATCGACGCCTGCCCGCAAGGCCAGTGCGCCCGCTTCCTTTTGGGTCGGAACAATACCCTCATAAAGCAGGGTTCCAAAACCCTCGCCTTCGCTGGTGACAATCCCCTTGAAGCCCAACTCCTGCCGCAGCACCTCGGTAAGCCACTTGCGCGAAGCGTGGGCCGGCATGTCGTCGATTTCCGGGTATCCGGCCATCACACCGAGCGCGCCGTTCTTCGTGATCGCCGCAATCCACGGCGGCAAAAAATCGCGGCGCAGCATTCGTTCCGACAACTCGATCGCTCCACGCTCCAGTCCACTCACCGGTTCGCTCTGGGTGGGAAAATCAGTCACCAGAGCCACCACTTTATCCCGGGCATCGATGCTGGAACCCTGCGCTCCATGCACAACGGCTTCGGCAATGCGAGAGTCCAGATAAGGATCCTCGGTATAAGCTTCTTCATTGCGCCCCATCCGCGGGTCTCGGTCAAGCTCCAAGACCAGCGTCGACAGGATGTGAATGCCCACAGCCCTGGCCTCTCGTGCAGCTGCCGCATAAATGGACTCCACCAGCGGCATGTCAAAGGTGCTGCCAATGGCAAGCCCTTCCGGAAACACGGTGGCGCCAGAGAACATGGCACCGTGCGTACCTTCTTCGTCCTCAAGAAGTGGTATTTTCAGGCGGGTTTGCGTCAGCGCGATTTTCTGAAGCTCGTTAAAGTATTCGACCTGCTGCTCGGTGCCGGCGTGCAAAATGGTGTCTGCGAGCGTAAAGAAGCCGCTGCCCGGGCCAATTTCATTCGTATACGTTCCCGCAGCGAACCGTCTGCAGGCGTGCATCTTCTCGGGGATGGTTTTTCCAAGTTGGTCCACATAGACGCAGGGAAGATTGAGTTGGCCGACCTTTTCCGTCAGCGTCATGCGGCTGATCAAGTCGTCGACTCGCCGCTCGACCGGCTGCCTCGAATCGAGATAAACGGGAACCGCGGCCGATGCCTGTGCAGAACTCCAGACGCTGGCGCTCGGAGTCAGACCTATCAGGACCGTCAGCGCGATCACCCATTGTTTGTGTTCTTGCCAGCCAATCCGCCGACCTGGGGACTGGCTGCTCGCTGCAGAAGATGTGAGGCACACGTCGAGCCCACCTCCGTAAAGATTAAGGGACATCGCATCCTGGTCATTCCTAAAACAAGAACTTCACTGCCAGCTGCCCGATGCGGGGCGGGGAGGCCGAGGTGACAAAACCGAACGCCGAGTTAATGATGTCCCCTTGGGGGAGACCAAAATTGGTATGGTTGAAGATATTGAAAAACTCTGCGCGAAATTCCAGTCCCTTGGACTCAGTCAGTGACACGTCCTTCAACAGGCCAAGGTCCCACTCCCCGCTCCCCGGACCATGGAAGAATCGTCGGTTGGAACTCCCGATTTGTCCCACCGTTTCGTCACTGAAGAGCGAGGTGTTGAAGTAGGGGTTGGTTAACGTGGTGAGGTTTTCCCGGCGTGGATCGGCGATGTTCAAGGGACCGCGGGTAAAGTTTGGCGTGTCCACTACGGAACCGGTCGGACCTGTGCTAAATGACCCGAGAAGCGAGTTGTCGTCTTGTTCATTCATGGTGACCGGGAGGCCTGTGTTGTAACGAGTAATGCCGGTGATGATCCATCCCCGCGTAAGCCGGTTGGGCGAAAAAAGTCGGTCAAAGGGCAGTTCGTAGGAATAGCTGACGACGAAATTGTGCGTCATATCGAAGGCAGAGAGTGATCGCGACAGTCTGGGGTTGACCGGATTGATCTCCTCGGTGGCATCGCCCACACCGGGGCCCCAACTGGAGGCGTTATCCATCGACTTGCTGTACGTATAGGACGCTAGGATCGACGCCCGCTTACTCGAGTGCTTGAGGCTTATCTCCAAAGCGTTGTAACCGGAATTCGCCAGGGTGATGAACCAGGCGTTGCTGCCGAGAAAGGCGGGATTGATCGCCTTGCGCGTGCCGGAAATGCATGTGCTCCCCGCCGGACAAACATCATTGCCGAGGGTGCCGGTAAAGGCGAATGATCCCGGCGGGGGAGTGACTCCGCTGGCCAGCACGTACAGTGAATCTTCGCCGAAGGGGCCGCATGGCGGACTGACAGGATTCAGGACTGCAGGATTGCTTAAGAACAAACAGAGGGACGGATTTCCGGGATTGGACTCCAAGTCGCTGAGCAGGCGATGACCCTGGGTTCCGACATAGCTCAAGCTGAGCACGGTGTTCAGGCTCAACTGCCGCTGGAAGGACAACATGTAGTCTTCCGAATACGGAACGCGATTCCTGTAGTAAAAGCCCGGTGAACTCGCGATCGGCAGGAATTGGGACCAGTTGACGTGGTTGTCAGGATTCGACGGCCCTGCATTTTGTGGTGGGAATGCGACCGGGAACCGCTGCCCCTGGTTGCGGCCGTCTCCGAGATCAACAAAGGGAGCCGCAAACAACGACGATGCGGGGTTGACGTAATAATAGCCATAAGGGGCATCTCCGACCTCGTTGAAGCTGGTTGCGTCCTCGAAGGCGGTGTAGAACATCCCGTAGCCGGCGCGGATGCTGCTTTTCCCCTGAGAGCCAAAGAGAAAGCGGGTGATGCCGCCATTGCCGCTGGGCGAGTAGGCTAAGCCAATTCGCGGACCAAAGTTTGTATATCGAACCGGTCCGAGACCACGTGGAATCCCGGGATCACCGGGAAAGACCCAACCCCTGGGCGCGCCCGGAAAAACGATCGACTGCTCTCCGGGCACGATGGTTTCAATCTCGTTGTGCTTTTCGTACCACGGGGTGGTTACTTCCCAGCGCAACCCGAAGTTCAGAATCAGGTCGTGGCGGGCTCTCCAGCTGTCTTGCCCGTAAAAGCCATAGTAGCGAGTGGTGGTGTACATCGGCACCTGGACGCCTTGGTTATATCCAGAACCCGCCACCGCACCCAGGAGAAAGTCCGCAAAGTCGTTCCCGGTTTCGGTTCCGCTAAAGTAAAACGTGCCGTTGTTTGCCCCGTGATCGAGAATACTAATCTGGCTGAGGTGGGCACTCCCTCCCACCTTGACGGTATGCGTGCCCATCACCTTCGTGAAGTTATCGAGGATCTGGTACGTGTTGTTCTTCTGCACTTCGGTGAACGGATCGACACCGAACGACAACTCATTCGTCGACACGTTCGGAATGCCGAATGTTGCCGGATCTTGGGGAGCGAGGCCTCCTTGGGAGGGCGGAGCAAACCCCAGTGAGGCTGGCGTCAGCCCCGGGTTGACGCCTCCAACCGGTGTGGGGTTGTTAATACCGCGGGTATAGTTGATGCGAAATTCGTTCACAACCTCCGAGGAAAACGTTTTGACAGCTCCAAAGTTGGCTTGCTGCGCGCCTCCCAGCGTGGAGGTCGCAAATCCCGGCAGCGTGACGTTCAGAAATGGACTCAGAAGGTTGTAATTATCGTAAAAGTAATAGGCAGAGAGCGCGCCCAGTTTGGTGTTGGCATCCACGCGAACTCCGAATTTATCGTCGCGGATCGTCTGATTGTATGCGGCTGAGGAATAAAAGTTCGTATTCGGCACATTGGCCTGGGGAATAACTCCTAGTTGCAGCAGGCGCCGGGATGGAGCCGACATGGCTGCGGCCGGAATGATGGCATTGGGGAACACGCACTGCGAGCTGGTGCAGCCATTAAAGAAGTAAGGCTCCTGAGCGGTAACGGGTTTACCCAGTTCATTCGCCAGAATCTGCGCCCAAGCCGGGCCGCTCACCATTCCCGTCAGCGTGCTGTCGACGTCGGACAAGTTGCCGCTTCGATCCGCTGCGGAGGGAACAGGGATTTCTCCGGTGTCCTGACCCGCCACCTCGCGAGTTCCTTGATAGTCTCCAAAAAAGAAGACCTTGTCTCGGCGGATTGGCCCTCCGAATGTTCCTCCGAACTGGTTCCGATGCAGGGTGGCGCGGGTCGCCGAGTAATAGTTGCGGGCGTCCAGGTTCGGAAACCGCAGAAAATTGAAGGCGTCGCCATGGAATTGGTTCGTTCCTGATTTGGTGATCACGTTCACCTGGCCGCCCATGTAATTGCCGTATTCGGCGTCGAAGTTGTTAGTGAGGATGCGAAACTCGGCGATGGAATCGAGATTGGGAATCACCTGCGTTCCCATCTGGCCTTCCTCCTCGACGTTCCCGCCGTTCACCATGAACCCGTTGGCCGATTCCCGCTGCCCGCTCATCGACAAGTTACCCGGGTTCAACTCGCCAGAAGGAGCGAAGTCGTAGTATTCCCCCGTGTTCGTCGGCACGACCCCGGGCTGAAGTGCCAGGAGATCCGTGTACGATCGTCCGTTTAGGGGCATTGCCGTCATCGACGATCCAGTGATGACTTCTCCCATTTGGGTGCTGATGGTTTCAACTTGAACCGATGAGCTCGAGACGGTAATCGTCTGCTTGGTCTCTCCCACCTCGAGTTTGGCATCGACTCGGAAGGCTGAATTGTTGTGGATTACCAACCCGGTTTGCCGGAACTCTCTAAACCCCGAGTGACTGACCACAACATCATAGTTGCCGACGGGAAGTTCGGGAAAGGTGTAGAAGCCGGCGCTGTTGGTGCGAACGGTATGTTGAACACCAGTGTCCCGGTTAATCGCGATCACTTGCACGTCGGGCATGACCGCTCCGCTCGGATCCGTCACCACACCCGAGATGCCCCCGTTGATGTCCGCGCCAGCATTCCCTGACATGGAAACCAGCAGCACTGCCATGATGAGCCAGGAGCACGGATTTCTGTGGAGGTGAGCCAGTCGGAGTGCCGGGGCATCGTCGCGAAGTTGCGCCTGAGCTGCGGTTCTTCTCGTACCGAGGTTTCGCATAGCGTGCTCGCCGACCTTCTGTAACAGCAACTCTACTTCACATTCGAGATCAATTAAGAAACGTGGCTCGCTACGTGGGGCTGAATGTAAACGCATTTACTTGCGGTTGTCAAGCATTTCCTAAGAGTTCTGTCTGGCGGCCACGGTTCTGACACTCGGGAACCGTTTCTGCCCTCTCGCCGCGAACCTCCCCTCATTGCAGTCCCTTGGCGCCCCGAGGCCTAGGGCTGCACGCCCAAGCGAATGTTGAGCTTCTAGGATCGGAACGCAAGTCAAAGGCTTTGGCGATCGCTTGTCTCGCACCCCTGTTCCCAGCCGAGCTACCAGTCCAGGACTTGGAAAAGCGCCCAAGCCCGCTACAATAGCGGGTGCGGCGTTTGATCATCAATGCGGATGATTTCGGCCTAACGCCCGGCGTGAACCGTGCGATTTGTGAGGCCCACAGTGCGGGGATCCTGACCTCTACCACATTGATGGCCAGCGCTTCCGCCTTCGATCATGCGGTTCAACTGGCAAGGTCAACGCCGAGCTTTGACGTCGGTTGCCACATCGTGCTGGTGGATGGCGTGCCCGTCTCAAATGCATCTGAAATTTCCACTCTCCTCGATGGCGGGCGGAAGGGAGAGTTTGATAGGAGCCTGGGCAGCTTCCTAGCGCGCGCACTGCGCGGCAGGCTCAACCCGAAGCAGGTCGAGCGAGAAGCGGTGGCACAGATCTCTAAACTGCAAACCGCAGGAATTTCTGTCTCCCACATCGATACCCACAAGCACCTTCACCTATTGCCCCAAATCTTGCGTCCGCTCCTGCGGGCGGCGAAAGACTGTGGCATAGGGGCCATTCGCAATCCGTTTGGCCGGGTCGCATTCTCCTTGATCGCCGGACGGCCCAAGCTCTGGAAGCGGTGGGGCCAACTTACAGTGCTGAACACTCTGGCCGGCAGGTTTTGCCGCGCGGTCGAAGCGGAAGGAATGATTACCCCCGACGGAAGCCTGGGCATTGCCGCCACCGGCGAACTCGACGAGCGATTGTTTCGCTTGGTTTTGGAAAACGTCCCCGAGGGCACCTGGGAATTTATCACCCATCCCGGATACAACGACTCCGATCTGGACCGAATCCGCACCCGGCTTCGCCATTCGCGCGAAACCGAACTGCGCCTGCTAACCTCCGCCGAGACTCGTGCTTCTCTTGCCCGGTATGGAGTTGAGCTCATTTCCTATCGCAACCTGCTTTGATCCTTGGAGATCACCTCCGCGAGGGGAATCTTCCCGGGGTGATGCCGCATCGATCCGCCGTCTGCTGGTACGCCGGACGGACAATACCTCCTGGGTCTGTCGATACTTACGTTAGTAACCTCCTCCGGTCCCTCCAAGAAGGTATGATAGGCGCTGCGGGGAGTTTGAAAAGGCGCATTAATCAATGGACAACCGAGACAACCGCGTGGATGCACAGGTAACTGTGCGGGTGTGGGGCATGGATGCAGAGGGACGACCCTTTTTCCAGAATGCCAGCGCCGAGAACCTCAGCGACGATGGGGCACTCTTGATCGGCATCCGGCATCCGCTCAAGGTCGGTGACATCATCGGAATCCAGTACAACGACAGGAAGTCTCGCTTCAAGATTGTTTGGGTGAAAGATGCACTGTTGCCCGGCACGGTCAATGCCGGTGTGCAGATTCTGGCCAATCAGCGGAGTCCATGGGAAGGCTTGGCCACATCGGGCGATTATCCCGCGGCGACTGGTCAAAACAAGCGCCGCTTCCAAAGACACAAAGTCCTGTTTCCCATCGAAATCCGCTTTCAAGATTCTCGCCGTTCCCACATTCACACCAACGCCACCGACATCGGTGGCCGAGGTTGCTATGTTGAGACTCTCCTTCCTCTCTCGTCGGGGACAAAAGTAACTCTGGTGTTTTGGGTGGACTCGGAAAAGATCCAGACCGTCGGGGTGGTCCGCACGAGTGATCCCGGAGTCGGCATGGGCATCGAATTTATGGAGCTGGATAACGCAGTGCAGGAGTGGCTGCAGGCTCATCTGGACAAACTCGATGCCAGCGTCTCCGGTGAAACTGCGAAAGGTGCCAGCTCGCAATAGAGTGGCGGACGAATCTCTCAGGTTTTCGTTGAACTTGATCCTGGCGTGAGAGCTCAGGTCTCCATCTGGCAAAACCTCAGCTCCATCTTCAAAAACTACAACGTGAGGTCTGGCCCAGTCCGGGGCCTGGGCAGAGGGGTCATGATACGCCCTGCCGCCCCGCCACAAATCTGAATCCCCATCACGCGGTTACCATCGAATCAGTCAGCCACGCTGCCGGCGTGCGAAGGGCGGGCATGAAGATCGGCATCACCTGTTATCCAACCTACGGTGGCAGCGGCGTGGTTGCCACCGAGCTCGGTCTGGAATTGGCCCAGCGTGGACACGAAGTTCATTTCATTTCCTATGCCCAGCCCATCCGACTCACCGAATTACATGCCAACATCCACTATCACGAAGTAGACGTTTCCCGTTATCCATTGTTCGATTATCCTCCCTACGATTTGGCATTGGCCACACGGATGGCGGAGGTCTCCGAGCTCTATGGCCTCGACCTTCTGCACGTCCATTACGCGATCCCGCATTCGGTGAGCGCGCTGCTGGCGCGTCAAATGTTGGCAGCCAAACCGAAAGGCCAGCGCCTGCCCTTTGTCACCACTCTCCACGGAACCGACATCACCTTGGTTGGCCTGGATCGGTCCTATCTGCCGATTACGCGCTTTTCCATCGAGCAGAGCGATGGCGTCACCGCTGTCTCAAGGTACTTACAGGAGCGGACCCGGCGCGAGTTCGATGTCAGGAACAACATCCGGGTGATTTACAACTTCGTCAATTGCGACCTTTACTGCCGCAAGGCGGCCTCCGCTGAGCAGCGGGCAGAGTATGCCCGGGAAGACGAGCGCATCCTGGTACACCTCTCGAATTTTCGCCCGGTCAAACGGGTGACCGACACGATCGAAATTTTTGAGCGCGTCCGCAAGACACTGGCCTCGAAACTCTTGCTCATCGGTGATGGTCCGGACCGCTCGCGTGCCGAATGGTTGGCAGTGCAAAAGGGGATTCACAACGATGTCATTTTCCTCGGCAAGCAAGATCAGGTGAGCGAGAAATTGGCGCTGGCAGATGTATTGCTTATGCCGAGCGAGCTCGAATCCTTTGGGCTGGCTGCCCTTGAAGGCATGGCTTGCGAGGTGGTGCCGATCGCCACTCGCGTCGGGGGAGTTCCCGAAGTGATTGAACACGGTAAGAGCGGTTATCTAGCCGATGTGGGTGATGTAGACACCATGGCCCGCTACGCCATTGACTTACTGACCGATGCCGGTCGCTTGCAACGGATGGCGAAGGCTTGTCGAGAGGTCGCGCAATCTAGGTTTGGTGCCTCCAAGATCATTCCCCAGTATGAGGAATTCTACCGGCTGACGCTCGAACGCATCCCGTGATTTTCCCCTCGTTCCAACTTCCTATAAGAAGGGTGCCCTGGAGATTCGGCTCGGTCGTGGCGGTACCAAAGCTCCTCCTGTCGAACTCGCTGCCTCCGCGTTCCCATCGCCGTGCGTGACAACAGCTCGAAATATCCTCGCTATGGCCGTCCGGCCGCTTTCTATCAACAGTTGGAAGCCGTGAATCTCGGCGCAGTTTGGCAGCACGTGCAGGCGCCTGTGCTCGTGATCAGAGGCACAGCCGACACGATTATGAGCCGGGCAGACAGCGAGGCGATCGCGCAGATGGTCAACCAAGTCCATCCCGGACAGGCTCGCTATATCGAGATCGATGGCATGGGGCATGACTTTACCGTGCATGACAAGTTCTCATCCCGACCATCCTGAGCTGGTTTAAAGAACAGTTGGCGATCAAGTAGTTGCTGGATAGAGCAGAACCCGGATAGGACCTTAGCCGAGCCGCATCTACCCCCATGTCAACGACTCGCCTTGACTCTCGCCTTGACTTTAGACACAGGCTGCCAAGCCAACGGGCATTTCTTCGCGGGCTGCTGAAAAAGTCATGGTAGATGGGTTGAGGGGCGGCCTAGGAGAACGCTTAGGCTCCGGGATGCAGTATTCTTCTCACTGCGGTCTCTTCGTCCGAGAAACCCGGCATGCGCATCGCTGCCATCTACGACATCCATGCTAACCTGCCCGCGCTGGAAGCCGTGCTCGAGGAAGTCCGTCAACTGAACGTGGACCGCATCATCGTCGGAGGCGACGTCCTTCCCGGCCCGTTGCCGCGTGAAACCATCCAGTGCCTGCTCGACCTCGATATTCCCGCGCAGTTCCTCCACGGCAATGGCGACCGCGAGGTGCTCGCACAGCTGTCAGGCGTTGAGACCGACTGGTACCGCACGGCGCGCGAACCGTGGCGCGAGCCGGTGCGCTGGACGGCACAGCAACTACACACCGAGCATCAGCGACTTTTAGCAGGCTGGCCGCCAAGCTGCCGGGTCGAGGTTTCCGGTCTGGGCGATGTGCTTTTCTGCCATGCGACACCGCGCAACGACACCGAGATCTTTACTCGCCTCACGCCCACGGAACGCCTCTTGCCCATCTTCGAAGGACTCGGTGTGCGCATGGTGGTCTGCGGCCATACCCACATGCAGTTTGACCGGATGATCGGCACGACTCGGGTCGTGAATGCAGGCAGTGTCGGTTTGCCATTCGGGGAACCCGGCGCGGATTGGCTCCTCCTCGATCCCGATGTTCAGCTCCGGCACACCGGCTACGATCTCGCCCGAGCCGCCGACCGCATTCGCCGCACCACGTACCCACAGGCCGAAGACTTTGCCGCACGCAGCCTCTTGCGACCCCCCTCCGAGAAAGAAACACTGGCAGCGTTCACGCGCGCCGAGTTGAAGTAGGACACCGCAACTGCCGGCTCCAGTCGAACGCCTACGGACCAGCCCTTGGTTAAACCCCAGCAAATGCATGGTACGCAAAGGCGGGCGCGGAGACGACCAGCAGCAGAATCGGCGGAAAGAACAACCCGCTGTAGATCAGCCTTTTTAGCAGCCTGTTAGCTTAGTTTAGGGCGCTTTTTGATAAATCCCCGCCGGAAGCAACCCTTCGTTGTACAAAACCGGCAAGCGTAACCGGATCAACGTTCCCGTTCCCTCGTTGCTGTCGATGGTCATGCGGGCGGTATCGCCATAAAGCACCTTGAGCCGCTCGGCCACATTGGCTAGACCGATGCCGGTTCCGCCCAATCCGGTCGGCTTTTCCAGCAGGTTCGCAGCACCCATGCCGACGCCGTTGTCCTCGACCTCGATAATCAGTCGGGAATCTGTCAGTCGGCTGCGGAGATAGATTCTGCCACCCTCAATCTTAGAAGCCAGTCCATGTTTGACGGAGTTCTCGATGAGCGGTTGGAGCAACATGCTCGGCACCATCGCGTCGAGCGAGGTCGCTTCCAGCTCCTTCACCACCTGCAGCTTGTCAGGTCCGAAGCGCACCACCTCGATATCAAGGTAATTGTCGATGAATTCCACTTCCTCCCGCAGAGGGACAAAGGCGTCGCTGCTGTTGAGCAGACGACGAAGGATCGTGGCCAGCTTGATGATCAGCTCGCGGGCGGTGTCTGGATCGAAGCGTACGAGCGAGGACACCGAATTCAGCGTATTGAACAGGAAATGTGGGTTGATCTGGTTCTGCAGGGCTTCCATACGGGCACTCAGCAGCAGGCGTTCTTGTTCTTCAAGCTTGATCTGAATGCGCACGCTGTTCCAGATCTTGAGCACGATGCCAATCACCGTGATCGAAGCGGCATAGATCAGCGCATCCACCCACATCTTCGGGCTCTCCAAACTAAACGTCGCATGCGGCAAGAACTCAGAGATTTCGGTGTCCACGAAGCGCAATGCCACGATGGTGACGAAGAACCACACCTGCCAGTCGAAGCGCCGTGGTGGCGGCAGATTGCGGCGGATCATCCGATAAATGCTCAGATCAATGAACGGAGAAAAGGACCAAATATCTTCGCGATTCGGAGCCCAGTCGCGAAGCTGCCCGGCGAGGAATCCGCATACGATGGCGAACGGCAGCGTGGCCCATTCGCCATAGAGCAAGGAGGGCAGGGCCACCATGCAGGCCCCGAGCACACCCGTCAGGCGGCCGCCAATGACTCCCAGCAGGATGGCAGTTTCGAAGGTGAGATCGCCGGCCAGAAAGCTTGGTGCGATCAGCCGAAACCACACCCCTACCGCCAGAGGCCCAGCGATCCAAAGCACAAGGTAGATCTGCTGCCTGAGGGAACGTTCCTCTCGGAACAGCAGAGACTTGAATTCGACAGAACGCACCAGAATGCTAGCAACGGCCGCAGCGACACCGAGCTTAATCAGGAGATTGATGAGGATGAGACGCTGTTCCATGAGGCCCGTTGAGGAAAATGTAGCACGAATCGAAGGCTTCGCCTTCGAGAACGAAGCGGAGCTGGACGCCGCTTAGGGAAAAGGCATCGAAAGCCCGGTTCGGCCAGAGAATCCGGGGAATCATGGAGCTTGCGTAGGCGACCAGTGGTTTTCCGGCAAGGGATTCTCGCCACGCAATCTCGCTGCGATTTCCATGAGCACGCTCTCCAGCTGCTCGCGCTCGACCGGCCCGCCTTGGGCCATTTCTTTACTGCCGCCGCCCCGTCCCCCGAGGCGAGAGAGCACTTCCTTCATCAGCGCACCCATATCGAAAGGCTGTCCCGCAGATTGAGCAAAGACCAAGGCAGGCTGATCCCTCGTGGTTCCGAGCAAGGCGACCACTTTGGGAGCCTGCCTGGTGAGTCGTTGCGCAAGCAGCTTGATGAATCCCAACTCCCGGTCGGGAAAGAGGCGAACAATCAGGAGTGAACCGTCACGCGGAAGAGCTTCTGCCAGAAGTCGAGCCACCCAAAAGTCGGCGACCTCCTCAACCAGGATTTCGTTCCCTTTGCGTGCGGCACGTGCGTCGTCCTGCAGCTTGCGGATTTGCCGGGGGAGTTCCCAAATATGACTGGAGCACAAGGCAGAGGACTCGACCAACGTAGTGTAATCCCGCCCTGCTACAGCGACCGCTCTCTTTCCACATACAAACTCGACCCGCGAACCTTGCCGAACTTTTTCGAGCTTGCGCAGCAGGATGCACCCAATCTGTCCGGTACTCGCGACGTGCGTGCCGCCGCACCCCGTCAGATCGAAATCATGGATGTCAATCAGCCGCAGCGTTTCGTGCTCCACGCTTGGGATTTTCCTCATCCCCAGGGCTCGTGCCTCTGGCTGTGCGACAAAACGAATGTCCACTCGGCGATTCTCGAGAACGACATCATTGGCCAAGGATTCGGCATCCCGGAGTTGCTCCGGGGTAAGGTTCTTGGCATCCAAGTCAATCGACGAAGACTCTACGCCCATATGAAATGAAACCGTCGGCAGGTTGAAAAGTCGGACAAACGCAGCCGACAGGACATGCTGGCCGGAGTGCTGTTGCATATGGTCGCGCCTGCGCTCCCGTTCGATGAATCCATGCACGGGGGTGCCGGGACCGAATCGCGGTCGCTCGGCAACGAAATGCAGGATCCTGCCCTGATCGTCCTCGGTCACCTCGGCAACCCGCAGACGCTCGTTTCCGGCGGGACTGACGGGCGATAGCCAACCCGTATCAAACCCTTGTCCACCGCCGGTGGGATAAAAGGCCGTCCGATCCAGAATCAACACCGGACGCGAATCGACGGACATGATCTCGAGGAGTTTCGCTTCGAACTCGTAAAGAAATGAATCCTGGTAATAAAGGTGCTCGGTCATAGACAGATCCAGTGGGGCTGACCTCGGTGGGCCGCCGGTCGCGATCCGGCACACACCCCTTCCGTGGTTCGAGAATGCCCCAGGATACCCGACACAAAGCCGCTCCGGACGGACTGACAGTTGCTAGTACGGTGCAATGATTCCGCCGATCTGCCGGGAAGCGGGCGCAGGGGCTTTGACAGCCTGTTTCTCGGCCTCAAGGACGTCTAAGTACTTCAGCCCCGAGCCGGTATTGAAGAGCACCACGGTGTCGTCCGGACTAAAGAACCCCCTGGCCCGCAGCGTGCGATATGCGGCGAGCGCCGCGGCACCTTCCGGGGCAGCGAAGAGTCCTTCCACTCGGGCCCAGTGCCGTAATGCCTCCATGATTTCCTGATCGGATACGGCCAAGGCAACCCCGCCCGTTTTCTTCAAAATGTCAAGAATCAGATAGTCGCCGTAGGCCTTGGGCACACGCAGTCCGGCTGCAAGAGTGGATGCATTGCACCAGAAGTCGGTAGCCGTTCTGTCGCCATCCCATGCCTTCACTAACGGAGCACAACCCGCTGCTTGCACGGCCACCATATGGGGCCGCTCGGGCCCGATCCAACCCAACTGCTGCATCTCATCAAAGGCTTTGTCCATGCCGATCAAACCCACGCCGCCGCCCGTGGGATAGATGATTCCCTGGGGTATGCTCCATCCCAATTGTTCCGCCACTTCGTAAGCCATGGTCTTCTTGCCCTCGACGCGAAATGGTTCCTTCAGCGTGGAAACATCGAACCAGCCTTCCTGTTCGACCTTCTCTGCGACCATACGAGCGCAATCGCTGATTAATCCGTCTACTAACGTGATATGTGCGCCGTAGCTCTCACACTCGACACGGTTGGCGAGCGGAACGTCTTTCGGCATGAAGATGTGGGCTCGGAGTCCGGCGGCAGCGCAGTAGGCAGCCAGGGCACCCGCCGCATTTCCCGCAGAAGGGATGGCCAGCTCTTGCAGTCCATACGCCCTGGCCATGGTTACGGCGGCGGAAAGCCCGCGAGCTTTGAATGAACCGGTGGGGTTTCGCCCTTCGTCTTTGATATAGACATTGGCATACTCGCGGCTGGGCAGCATGGGGGTAAAGCCCTCGCCCAAAGAAACCGGCTTCGCGTCCGGCAAAACCTCGGCGTAGCGCCACATGGTCGGCGTACGTCCCCACAATTGAGCAGGAGTGAAGGTGGGCTGGAGAGCGGTCAAATCATAGCGAACGTAGAGAACCCCCCCATCCTTGCGGCAAACAGTTTGCGGCCCATCCGCGCTAATGTGTTGGCCGCATTTCGTACATTCCAGATAAGTGATCGGAGCCACGACGCGAGTGTAGCACCCTGGCAGCTTCAGCCGCTTCCGGGTTCAAGATGGCGACCTCCTTCTAAAGCTGCGTGCGCTCAAGCACACGATCTGCCGTTCGCCTGGTGGTCGTAGCCGAGGCCTAAGGGAGACCGGATCTTGGGGGAGTTCCTTGCGCGCGATACATCCCCAAAGGCGCAACGTGTCAGCAACGACCGCGTCGAGGGATGCTTACTTTCCCGGCTCGAATCGATAACCAACCCAGGGTTCGGTCACGATGTACCTTGGCGCAGCGGCATCCGGTTCAAGCTTCTTGCGCAACTGGCCCACAAACACCCGCAGGTACTCGACCTGGTCTGTGCTGTGGCCACCCCAGATTGCAGCCAGCAAAGCGCGATGGGTTACGACCTTGCCTGCACGACGTGCGAGGTAAACCAGCAGCTCAAACTCTTTCGGCGTGAGGTGAACTTCGCGCCGCGCTACTGTGACCTTATGGGCAGCGAAATCGATGCGGAAATCGCCAAGCTCAAGGAAGGATGCCGGCTGCGGCTCGGCCAGCGGTACGCGCCGGAGGTTCGCCCGCACTCGAGCCAGCAATTCCTCGATTCCGAACGGTTTGGTGACATAGTCGTCGGCTCCCGCGTCGAGGGCCTGGACCTTAGTCCGTTCTTCGCCGCGAACGGAAAGCACGATGATCGGAATCTGCATTGAGGCCCGCAGGCGCCGACACAGCTCCAATCCGTCCATGTTGGGCATGGAAAGATCTGTAATCACCAGATCAGGCGTCCAGTCTCTCATGATCTCCAGGGCAGTTTCGCCGTCATTGGCCGCACGAACGTCGTACCTCTGGCTGGAGAGACTGGTGCGCAAGACACGAGTGATCTGCGGCTCGTCATCGACTACGAGAATGCGACGACGGTCAGTCATAGGCATCCGTTTTCTCTCGCGCTGGCGATGCCCACGGAGACAGATCGGGCAGACGCCCGCGGATGGCCGAGAGGGAGAGATGTCTCTTCCAGGCGTTGATCACCGAGCGGCCAAACCCATGGGCTACGAATGCACCCCCGTCGGCAATTGCCTCCGCCATGCAGGTGGCGCAGGCCAAACGACTCGTGGTGCTCACTCCAGATTCGCACCGAGATCTGCGGCTTCGCGAAGCGTACCTTCATACTCGCGGTGATAGCGCGGTCGAACGAGGCCGCTAGAGCAGCCGGCGCCTTGCACGATTCGATTCGATGACCCATGTAGTACGCCGTCCGGCGGCGGTCGCCTCCGCTGACATGATATCGGCCCTACCAACAGCCAGGAAAGGGCATACGCCAAGCCTTCATTGGAATGCCGATCCTTGCGAAACAGCGCAG
This sequence comes from Terriglobales bacterium, assembly GCA_035622175.1. Taxonomy (GTDB): domain Bacteria; phylum Acidobacteriota; class Terriglobia; order Terriglobales; family Acidobacteriaceae; genus JAFAGX01. Next base: position 18,501 of record DASPVV010000222.1, read on the forward strand.
CCTCTCCCCAACTAGCTTGGACGTTTTCGGCCTCGCGGATATTCTCATGGAGAAAGCCAAAATTGTCGATGTCGGCTACAATCGCGTCGTGACAAAACCCATCTTCAGATCGATCGCGCAGTATTCGTCCTCGGCGGCTCTCGTGGCGGGAATCGTTTTCGCCTATCGCAAAGTGATCAACGTGAATGTGACCACAGCGGCCTTGACATTTCTGGTGGGGGTGCAAGGTGTCTCCGCAAGCTGGGGTTTGCGGCCTGCCATATTCATGTCAGTGCTGGCTACCCTGGCATTCAACTATTATTTTCTGCCGCCGATCGGCACTTTGACGGTTGCTGATCCCCAAAACTGGGTGGCGCTGGCTGCGTTCCTGGTGACCGGAATTGTCGCCAGCCAGCTGGGCGAACGTGCCCGTCGCGAAGCCCAAAGAGCCAATGAACGCAGGCACGAGGCCGAACGCCTCTATAAGTTTAGCCAACAACTCCTGGCGAGCGACAATGTGGCTGAACTGTTAAATGTCATCCCCACCTTCATCGTAGAAAGTTTCGGGGTGGAAACAGCCGCCGTTTTGGTTTCCAGCCGACCCGATATTTACCGCTCCAACCCTGCCCGCGATGTCTTAGATCGGCATGACCTGCAGCTGGCAGCCATGCGGGGAGAGCCCAAGATCGATGCCGAGCACCGAGTGGTCTTCATGCCGCTGCGTATGGGGTTGCGGGTGGTGGGCAGTATGGGCCTTTCAGGAGCGCAGCTCTCTCGCGAGACCCTGGAGGCGGTCAGCAGCCTGATCGCCATCGCTGTCGAACGTGCCGGCGCAGTCGAAAAGCTCAGCAAAGCGGAAGCCGCGAGGGAAAGCGAGCAGCTGCGCTCGGCGCTGCTCGATTCCGTAACCCACGAGTTCCGCACACCGCTAACCGCCATCAAAGCCTCGGTTACTTCGCTGCTATCAGGTCCGGATCTTGACCCGACGCAACGACTCGAGCTCCTCACCGTGATCAATGAGGAGAGCGACCGGCTCAACCACTTGGTGGGTGAAGCCGCCGAGATGGCTCAGCTCGAGGCGGGGCAAGTGGAACTGCACTTGGGCTCCCATCCAATTGTGGAAGCCGTGGAGGACGCACTCGAACGATCCCGAGCCACCTTAGGAAAGCATCCGGTGCAGGTTGCTTTACCCCAGGGCTTACCTGCGGTCCGGATGGACGTGAGTCGCATTTCCGAGGTCATTGCGCAATTATTGGAAAACGCGGCCAAGTATTCTCCGCCAGAATCCCCGATTCATATTACCGGCGAGGCCAAAGAACAGATAGTGATGACGAGCATCGCCGACCACGGGCCGGGAATCGACGATTTCGAGCAGTCTTTGATCTTTGAGAAATTCTATCGCGGGCGAAATCAGCGGCTGCAAGTACAAGGCACGGGCATGGGGCTGGCTATCGCCAAAGCCATCGTCGAAGCCCACGGCGGCGGGATCGGTGTCACGAGCCAGCTGGGGCACGGCTCGTTGTTCTATTTCACGCTTCCTATTGCCTAGCCTGGCTATTCTCAAAAACCACTTCGCGAAGTGATGCCTTTTCCCTCCACGCATGTGTACGTCCGCCCGGCCGTCAAGTCCTTGTAGTCCTCGCTCGCGCCGCTCGGCCACCGGATCACTAAGCGATCCACTCGGTCGTACTTTCCCAAGCCGAATGTCAGAGGCAACTCCGACTGTGACAAATAGCTCGAGCCACTTTTCACCATGCGGGATTGAGTGGATGAGCCGTGAAAGATGCTTACCCAGGCGCCCATGGCGTCGCGATTGGACTTTGTGCCAACCAAGCGTACGCGAATACTGCGATTCCCGCTCCACTGGTCATTGCGAAACAAAACGGCAGGGCCGTTGTTGGTGGTCATGAGTAGGTCGAGGTCGCCATCACGGTCGAAATCACCGTAGGCCAAGCCGCGTCCCACGCGAGGTTGGTTGAAATCGGGCCCCACATCGTCGCTCGCGTCGCGAAACATTCCTTTGCCCTCATTCAGGAAAAGCTGCGGCGGCTGAGCATACCCCACGTGGCGAACATTGCGAACGGTTTCGTCGATGTGGCCATTCACGGCGACCAGATCGAGTGCTCCATCCAGGTCGGCATCAAGAAAAACACAACCGAACCCGAGCTTATCCTTGGATGGAATTCCCACGCCGCTCTGGGTGGCCACGTCGAGGTAGCCGCCGCCGGAGGCGCGGTAGAGTCCGATCATCTCATTATCGAAATTGGTAATCGCAATTCCGGCGTGCCCCGAGTTCTCGAAGTCGGCCACATCGACTCCCATTCCGGCACGCGCCTTGCCTTCCCCGCTGAACGCGATGCCGGCTTCGACCCCGACATCTTTGAAGGAGCCATTCCGCTGGTTGCGGTAAAGCTTGTTCGGCTGAGTGTCGTTTGCAACCAGCAAGTCGGGCCAGTCATCCTGGTCATAATCGAGCACGGCCGCGCCCAGCGATTTCGAACTGCTGTCGAAAATTCCGCTACTGGCGGTCACGTCCTCGAAGGTACCGTTGCCTCGATTGTGGAACAGCCAGCAGGTCTCTCCCCGATACGCCTCCGGCGTGCAATAGGCTTTGTGCATTCCGTCCAAACTGCAGAAGACGTCGTGCTCCTTGGACCATTTCACATAATTGCAAACGAACAGATCCAGAAGGCCGTCGCGATCGACATCGATCCATAAAGCCGAGGTGCTGAACGCTTGGCGTCCAGCTAGGCCGCTTTCCTGGGTAACGTCGACGAAGGTTCCCTTCCCGGTATTCCGGAAGAGACGATTCTGCCCAACACAGGTGATGAGAATATCGGGATAGCCGTCGTTGTTGTAGTCGCCGACGGCCACGCCCATCCCGTACATTTCGACGTCGAGGCCGGCACGACGAGTGATGTCAGTGAACGTGCCATTGCGGTTGTTGCGGTAGAGCTGTAGGGTGGTCCGCTCTCGCTTGTGTCCTGGCCAGTCCATTCCGTTCACCAGCAAAATGTCTTGCCAGCCATCGTTGTCGTAGTCAAGAAAGGCACAGCCTGCACCCAGAGTCTCCGGCAAGAGTTTGCCTCCGTAGGCACCGCTGTTGTGATGGAAGTGAATGTCAGCCGAGGCGGTGACGTCGACCAGACGAAATCCCGGGGACGACGGCTGCGCGGGGACAGCAGCGAATCCTTGGAGCGGCGGAAGACCTGCGACCCACGCCAGACCGACTCCCCGCAGAAACGAACGGCGGTTCACGGAAGATTGACCAACCCGTTGCGAATGGCGTAGACCACCAACTCAGCGGTTTTGTGGATGCCTAACGCGTCCATGATGTTCGCTCGATGCACCGCCACCGTATTTACACTCAGACCGAGCTCGGCAGCAATTTCTTTGTTGGACTTTCCCTGGGCTATCATCTGCAGAATTTCCACCTCCCGCGGGGTCAGCGTGTTTCGCTCGCCCTTCAGCGGCCTCGGACTCACCACCTGAGGATCGAGCACCAGTTCTCCAGCCGCTACGCGGCGAATCGCCGTTCCCAATTCCAGATCGACGGCATTTTTGAGGATGTAGCCGCGCGCGCCCGCATCCAAGGACTGCCGCACCCAGGTCCCTTCCGGGTGCATGCTCAGCATGAGCACCAGCGTTTCTCGGGAGGTGCGAAGGATTTGTCGGGTGGCATCGAGCCCGTTCAGGTTCGGCAGAGCACAATCCATCACGATGACCCTGGGATGGAGTTCCTCCGCCAGCCGGACGGCTTCGACGCCGTCGCTCGCCTCTCCCACAACTTGAATGTCCGGCTCGTCCTCCAAGATACGCCGGAAGCCGCGACGAACTAAAACATGATCGTCCACCAACAGCACGGAAATCTTATTCGGCATGTCCGCCCAACTTCTCCCGCGGAACTCTTAATCGAACCAAGGTTCCTCCCGCCTCAGGTTGCAACCATTCCAAGCGCCCTCCCAACAGTTCTGCGCGTTCGCGCATGGCCACCAGTCCCATGCCCTGCTTCGTTCCCGGCGGCACGAACCCAAATCCGTGATCTTCCACTTCAAATTCCCACTCCCGAGCTGAACAGCGGATCCGCACCCAAGCCTCCGTCGCGCCCGAGTGCCGGGCAACGTTGTTCAGGGCCTCTTGCAGCACGCGGTAAATGTGGATGGCGCCGTCACCGTCGATGGTCATCGGGGTTGCAGGTTTTTCGTAACGTATTGTAATGCCGGCCTGTCTCTCGACGGCAGGAAGATACCAATCGAGCGTGCTCTCCAGCCCTGCCTCATCCAACATGACTGGGTGCAGCGCCTGGGAGAGCGTGCGCACTCTGTCCAGCGTGGTCTGGGCGATGGTTCGAACCTCGTGCAAGTCCTCGCCGAGGGCCGAGCCTTCTGGCACGTCCTTTCGTGCCCGAGTCAGCATGGAACCGATGGCCGTCAGCACCTGTCCGAACTCATCGTGCAACTCCCGCGAGATGTACCGTAAGGTTGATTCTTGGGTAGAGATGAGCTTTTGTGCCAGCTCGCTCCGCTGATCGGAGAGCGAGGCTAGTTGCGCGAATAGTTTCCGATTCGAACGGATTCGATAGAGCCCTGTCACCAGGATCGCCACCAGTGTCGCCGCCAGGAATCGATAGACCTGACGTTCGACGCCGTCATAGATCTTGGCAATGTGGGTGGTTGCCCGCTCTTCGCTCTCGTTATTTTGCACCAATAATCTCGCGACGGCCGTGCTCAACGCCGCCTGACGGGCTTCGAGAGAAAGCCGAATCTGCGTACGCGCTTCCTGCTCCTCGCCGTTTTTCGCCAGTTCAAAGATGCGCTCCGAAGCATCCCAGAACTGCGCCACCGAACTACGCAAATATTCACTCTGATCAGGTGTGCGGTCTGCCACGGCAACCTGCTCTTCTTTGCGTAATGCATCCTCAAGGTCGGCGCGAATACGCTGAAATTGTGTCGACCAAGCGGCCAGTGGGTAGGGCTCGTCGTTGTCCAGCATGTCGCGCATCGCCAGGGCCAAGGAGTTCAGATCATTCTGGATGCGGAGTAGCTGGAGGGAATCGCGTCGGTCGCGGTCGAGCAAGTTATTCTGCAGAGCACGCAGGCCCGTAATCTGCCGGCTGATATACCAGGAATACGCCACCACGGCAGAAACAGTAATCACTAGGCCGAGAATGAGCCCTACCGTGGGAGACCGATTCTCGCTCGGGAAGCCCGTCACGCCCCGAGAATACAACGGGAAAGGCGGAACTGCCAGAAGAGGAACGGCTGGGGGGCGCAGTTCCATCCTGGCCCAGCGCGGCGCAGCCAAAGAACAACCGCTGCCAACATAGAACCCGAAACGACAACTCTGCCCTGACGGTCGGCGGTCGGATATGGCAAACTCTTCATCTGAGACCCAATGAACGTTGCTGAACTCACGCTCCTGCTGGTTATCGCATCCTTCCTCGCGGGCTTGCTGGGATCGCTGACCGGCCTCGGCGGGGGCGTGGTTCTGGTTCCGCTGCTTACGATCTTCTTTAAGGTAGACATCCGTTATGCGATTGGAGCATCCCTGGTCTCGGTGATCGCGACGTCTTCGGGCGCGGCGGCAGCGTATGTGAAGGAAGGATTTTCGAATATCCGGATCGGAATGTTTCTGGAGATTGCAACAACGGTGGGCGCCCTCTGTGGCGCGTTTCTTTCCACCATCGCGCCGAGCCAAGTTCTTGCCATCATTTTCGGCCTCGTGCTGCTGTGTTCTGCTTATTGGTCGCGTAAGCCACGCACCCGCCAGGAGCGCGATCTGCCCCCCGATCCGCTGGCGACCCGACTGAAAATGAATGGCAGTTTTCCCTCCGAGGAAGATGGGCGGGCCCGCCCGTACAACGCACAGAATGTTCCTGCCGGGTTCAGCTTGATGTTTGGCGCGGGGGCGATTTCCGGGCTGCTGGGGATCGGTTCCGGTGCCATGAAGGTGGTGGCTTTGGATCAAGCGATGAAACTACCCTTCAAAGTGTCCACCACCACGAGCAATTTCATGATCGGAGTCACCGCAGCCACGAGCGCAGGCATTTACCTGAACCGTGGATACATCGATCCTGGGCTCGCCATGCCGGTGATGCTCGGAGTGCTTTCCGGCTCACTTCTGGGAGCGCGGATTCTAATGACGGCAGAAACGAAAATTTTGCGGCTGATTTTCAGTCTGGTCATTGTGACCCTCGGCGCCCAGATGATCTACCAAGGACTTAGCGGTAGCCTCTAAAATGATGCGCAACTGGTCCGATCGCAACATCGAAGAGATTCTCGGGGAAATTCTGCGCGCCGGCGTGATCCTTTCTGCTCTCGTCGTGTTCGTCGGAGGATGGCTCTATTTGATCGGGAACGCCTGGGCTCGCCCCGACTACCGTATCTTTCGTGGTGAACCTACCGACCTCCGAACCCTGGGGGGCATCTTTCACGGGGCGCTGCAACTGCGGGCTCGGGCCGTCATTCAATTGGGCCTTCTATGCCTAATCGCCACGCCGGTGCTGCGCGTGATGGCTTCGATCCTGGGATTCGCGGCCGAACGGGACCGAATGTATGCCATCTTCACGTCGCTCGTGCTTGGCATTCTCCTCTACAGCCTGCTTGGGGCGGGTTCGGCATTCTAGACATCCTCCTTCGCAAAGCGCGCCAGCGTGGGGCACTCGGGTTTGTTCAACTGAACAGGTCCGGCGCGACAGCGGAACGGACTCCTAGGACTGCTTGATGGCAACGGCGATGCCGTCCCTGACCGGGAGAATTGTGGTAAACAGAGCGGGAGAGCCGTAGAGCAGCTGATTGAATTCGCGGATGGCTCTCGTCGAGGGCTCGGCGTTCTTGTGATCCGCCACTTTCCCACTCCACAAGACGTTGTCCGTGACCAGCAGGCCGCCCTTCCGGAGCCGGGGAATCGACAGGCGGAAGACGCGAGGATAGTCTTCCTTATCGACATCGTTGAAGATGATGTCAAATTCTTGCTTCTCTTCCGAAAGCAACTCCAGCGCATCGCCGACGCTGATGCTGATTCGATCGCCAACCCCGGCGCGATCAAAATACCGGCGCGCCTGCTCAGCATTCTTGCGGTCGCCGTCCGTGTAGAAGACGCGACCGCCCTGGCCGACCGCACGGGCCCACCAAATCGTCGAATAGCCGATTGCCGAGCCCATCTCAAAGATCCTCTTGGCACCGGCCAGCAGCGCCAATTGATAGAGGATCCTCCCCACGGCCGGGCCGACGATCGGAATTTTTCGCTTGGCGGCTTCCGCTTCGATTTCCGTCAGTACTTCGTCGCGGGCGGGAAGCAGGGAGTAGAGATAATCTTCGACTTGCCCGTCTGTGATTCCGCCCATGCGCCAGTCGGGTTTCGAGTGCTTTGTCTGCGGCAAGGGTGCTCCTTCCAAAAATCCCTGGGTGGTCGGCACGGACGGGCCACGGGCCCACGCATGCATTCAGGAAATCGTCTCTCCCGGAACCATCTCCCTAACTTCCAGGTTGGCCACCAGTTTTTGCAGGTCACCGGGCCGTCCCTTCAACACGGGAAAAGTTCCGAAGTGCATGGGTATAACGGTTTGGGGCTGCAGCAACTTGCAGGCGTAGGCCGCCTCGCGGGGCCCCATGGTGTAGTGATCGCCAATCGGCAGCATGACAATGCTGGGCGCATAGAGCTCGCGAATGATCTGCATATCCCCAAAAACATTGGTGTCTCCCGCGTGATAAATCTTCACGCCACTCGCAAACTCCATGACGTATCCGCAGGCTTCGCCGCCATAGATCACCTGGTCGCCATCGGTGATCCCGCAGGAGTGGTCCGCATGCACCATCGTGACCTTCAGATCGTCGATGGTTTGGGTTCCGCCCTTGTTCATCTCCGCTGTCTGCTGGACTCCTTTTTTCTGCAACCAGCCGCATAATTCAGGGATGGCGACGACCTTCGGGTTATGCTGCTTTGCGATCTCCACTGCGTCCCCGATGTGGTCGAAGTGACCGTGGGTACAAAGCATTACATCTACTTTCTTAACTTTCTTCTCGCCTTCCGGGCACTTGGGATTGCCCATCACCCAGGGATCGATCAGGATTGTCTTTCCCCCGGGTGTTTCGGCGCGAAACGTAGCGTGACCTAACCAAGTGAGTTGGATGCCACTCAGATTCATTCGTACCCGCTCCTTGCTCTTCGTAACCGCATTCCACCGGGCACGGCTTTTTTTCGACTGCCTGCCCAGCAACGCTTCGTCGCAAAGCGCCGTGCCAGATGCTAAGTGCTAGTTTAATATGGTTCCCTGTGAACCAACTTAAGATCCTCATCCCGCGCGACCAGATCGCTGAGCGTGTCGCCGCCATGGGAGCAGACATCACCCGCGACTTCTCGGGACAGACGGTAATGTTCGTGGGGGTTCTCAAGGGTGCTGCCATCTTCCTGAGCGATCTGACGCGACACGTGCAATTGGACTCTACCTTTGATTTCATCGGAGTCTCCAGTTACGGCAATCGTCCCAGCCCGGCACAAGAGCTCGCCCGTGGCTGGGATTCCACCGGAGAGGTCCGACTCACCAAGGACGTCGATCAATCCATGAAGGACCGCAACGTAATCCTGGTAGAAGATATCCTCGACACCGGACTTACCCTCTCTTACCTCAAAAAAATCCTGCTGGCCCATCAGCCGAAAAACCTGCGCATTGCCGCGCTGCTCGACAAACCTTCGCGAAGGAAACAACCCATCGAGGCCGAGTACGTCGGTTTCAAGATTGCAGACGAATTCGTGGTGGGCTATGGCCTGGATTTTGCAGAAAAGTATCGAAACTTACCGGATATTTATGTCGTGCCCCGGGCGGGTTGAACTTGGGCTCGACCGGCGGGAGGATCCCTGGGTAAACCGGCCCGAAAGATTTGGCTGATATCATAGAAACATGGAAATCGTGGCGCCGGCACCGGACCTTCAGTCCAAGATAGATCCCCTTCTGCTGGAGGTGGCCGACGTGGTGAACACCACGCTCGACCTTGACACCACGCTTCGCCGGGTGGCCGAACTGGTGCGCAAAGTGATCAACTATGAAATCTTCGCCATCCTTTTGCTCCACGAGAAGATTCAGGAATTGCGCATCCGCTTTCAGGTGGGCTATCCCCGGGAAGTGGCAGAACGCATACGAGTTAAAGTCGGTGAAGGTGTCACCGGTCTGGCGGCCTTGCGGCGCGAAGCGGTGTTGGTTGCCGACGTTTCGCAGGATGCGCGATACATCTCCGGCGCCGACAACGTTCGCTCCGAGCTGGCCGTGCCACTCATCGTGAAAAATCGCCTCATCGGCGTGATCAATCTTGAGTCCAGACAGCCAAACCACTTTACAGAAGAGCATCAACGACTGCTCGTATTAATCGCTTCCCGCATGGCAGTGGGGATTGAAAACGCCCGTCTCTACACACGCAGCACCCGCCAGGCTCGCACCCTGGTGCTGCTCAATGAGATTGCTCGCGAGCTGACCTCCATTCTCAATCTGGATGAGCTGCTGAAGCGCATCGCCGAACTGCTGAACCGCTTGATCGACTATCAGATGTTCAGCATTCTGTTGCTCGATTCGACCGGGCTCAAGCTGCAGCACCGATTCTCCCAGCGCTTTGGCGAGAATGTACACCTCAAGCACGACATCGCCCTCGGTCAGGGTGTGGTGGGATATGCCGTGCAGCATAAAGAAGCTGTGTTGGTTTGTGACGTCACTAAGGATCCGCGCTACCTCGCGCTCAACCCGGAGACGCGCTCGGAACTCGCGGTACCCCTGGTTTACCAGGATAAGGTGGTTGGCATACTCGATCTGGAGCACACTCGCCGCGGATTCTTCACCGACGATCACAAGCGAACCATGATTACCTTGGCCGCTCAGGTTGCGATCGCGATCGAGAACGCGCAACTTTATGAGCAGATTGCCCGCCAGGAACGACGCTTGGAACAAGACCTGGCGATGGCGCGGGAGCTTCAGTTCCGGCTGCTGCCGCCAACCTTACCCAAGATCAGGAACTTGGACATCGCCGCCAAGTTCGTGCCTGCGCGGGCCATCGGCGGCGACCTCTATGATTTTGTCAGCTATACGATGAACCGCACTGCGATTGTGGTTGGCGACGTCAGCGGGAAGGGGGCTCCGGCGGCGATTTATGCTGCGCTGGTCAGTGGTATTCTGCGCTCCCACGCGCCCATCGAGCCGTTACCGGCGGAGATGCTGGCGGCGGTGAACTTTTCTCTCAGCCAGCGCCGCATCGACGGCCAGTTTGTCTCGTTAATTTACGGAGTGTGGGATGACAACCGGCGCATTTTGCGCGTGGCCAATTCAGGCCTGCCCAGGCCGGTCTATTGCCATCAGGGCAAGACCGAGATCATCGAGGCAACAGGCTTGCCCTTGGGGTTGTTCGATGATGCCGAGTACGAGGAGTTCAGCTTCAATGGCAAGCCGGGAGACGTATTCGTGTTGTTCAGCGATGGGATCCTGGACGCCCGTAACAAGGCTGGCGATTTGTTTGGGCGGGCACGCTTGGAACAGATCATTACGAGCCATGCCCTGCTCTCTGCCGATGCCGTTGTGCAAGCGATCTTCGCCGCTGTGGCTGAACACGCTGCGGGCGAGGAAGCCTTCGATGACCAAACCGTGGTTGTGATGCGGGTCAAGGACGGTCCTGAGAAGCGCGAGTGAGAGTCCCCTCGAATCGCCCCGAGTCTGGCTTCTGCTATTTTGCTCCCAGGCAGAAGTCCGTCGCGAGTGCCCCAGTTCTCCACTGCGATCAGGTCCCACTCACGCGCTTGGCAGAGCGATTCGGCACGCCCCTCTACGTCTATTCCGCGAGCGTGATCCGATCTCGAGTGCAGGATTTCGAGCGAGCCTTTCGTGGAGTTCCCCATACCCTCTGCTATTCCGTCAAGGCCAACTCCAATCTTGGAATCCTACGGCTTCTCGAGCGGAAGCGCTGCGGTTTCGACATCGTGTCGGGTGGAGAGCTCGAGCGTGTCTTGCGTGTCAGCCCTTCCGCCGCAAAGAAGGTGGTGTTCTCGGGTGTCGGAAAAACGTGGCAGGAGATGCAACGAGCTCTCAAAGCCGGCATCTTGCTGTTCAATGTGGAGAGCGAATCGGAGTTGCATTTGCTGGGGACGTGCGCGGCACGAGTCAACAAAACCGCACCCATTGCTTTGCGTGTGAATCCCGATGTGCCCGCCGACACGCATCCTTATATCGCAACCGGGCTCCATCAGCACAAGTTCGGCGTTCCAGTCGGTGAAGCCATTCGCCTTTACCGCGAAGCTTCCCAGCATGAGCACTTAAGGATCGCTGGCGTGAGCGCGCACATTGGCTCACAAATTACGGACGTGCGGCCGTTCGCTCTAGCGATGGAGAGGGTAGCTGACCTCGTCCGGACGCTTAGGATGCAAGGCCTGGCGATCCGTTATGTGGACGCCGGCGGAGGCCTGGGGATTGATTACGAAAGCGGCCGTGACCACCCCTCCGACTTTGCACAGTGGGCTCGAACCTATGCACAGGCTGTGATTCCCCCGCTGCGGGGCCTTGACCTACACCTCCTGCTCGAGCCCGGCCGCTCGATCGTCGGCCCAGCCGGTGTCCTGATCACAAAGCTGCTCTACAGGAAACAAAACAATGGGAAGAAGTTCCTGATCGTGGACGCTGCGATGAATGATTTGCTACGGCCAACGCTCTATGGCGCGTATCACCGGATTGCCGCGGTTCGCGATGATGGCAAGAAGGTGGAGAACGCAGACGTCGTTGGCCCCATTTGCGAAAGCGGAGACTTCTTTGCTCGCGATCGCGAACTTCCCGCGGTGGAGGAAGGGGACCTCCTGGCTATCATGGATGTGGGAGCCTATGGGATGGGGCTCGCTTCCAATTACAACTCGCGGCCTCGAGCAGCGGAGGTCCTAATTGATAAACAATCGGTTCGCGTCATCCGACGCCGCGAAACCGTAGCCGACCTGCTTCGGGCTGAAAGTTGAAGCGCGCGCGTCCTCACTGCTCTCCACTCTGGCTCCTGGGGTAGCCCCGTGCCCAGGTTCGGAACTGATCGCGCAGATCAGAAAAACTTACAGCCGCGACACCTGGGCGCGGGTACGCTTGCTCTTCTGACCCCACCGGCGTGAAACGACCGCTTCATTTCACGCCGGCAGATGGCATGACATCCGGCGATGACCAAGGTAATTTGCCCCGAGCACTGGTCTCCGATAGGGTCGACCTAGCTGGCTCCAGCATGAACACCCCACCCAAAGCCGGGCACCCGCGATTTGCCCTGGCTACCACTGTGGTCGTGCGCGAGGCTACGAACGACGCGGTGGTACTGGCCAAGTTGAAGAATATTAGCTTGAGCGGATGTTACCTGGAGACACCGCGAAAGATTCCGGAAAAGGCCAGGGTTCGGATACTGGTACAGACAGCCGACCTGCGTGTGGACCTTTGGGGGGTCGTGCAGCGCCACGACGAGACCGGACTCGGAATCGCATTTACCAATGGTGCAACCGTGGAGGACTGGAAGGGGCTTGAACTCCTCATCAACGAATTGCACGGAAAAGTTCCCGCCAAGAGCGCTTCGGCTGCAAGTGGCAAGTAAGCAATTGAGGCATCATCACCCGGAATTGCTCGTTCTGCCGGCATAAGCACGAAGCAGTCCTAGGTCTCCGGCTTCATTTTGCTGAGCGGCTGGTTTGGAAGCGGATTCCATCAGCACCATGGATGTTGCGGTCGCAGTTGGCGCAACGCCCCACACGCCACCAGTAGGCCGCACGATGTGATTTAAAGCATAAAACTGCCGTTTGGCAGGGTTATGCTTTCAATGCTGCTGCTGCTGTTGAGTCTCTGCCGGGCTCATTCTCAAGTGACGGTTTGCCGGTCAACCGACAAGGACCAGCAAAACGGGCTCAGAGCGCGAAGCATCAGATCGTTCAAATTTTGGGCAACCGAAACGGAATCTGCGTAGCTGTTCTGTGACCGTGACGATCATTCCCGCCACTTCGGTTTCTCTCCTGCTTTCAATCCGTTCCCCGTCTTTTCTAGACTGCCAGCGCCAGCAGCCGTTCACTCTTGAACAATGCTGTTCTGGACCGGACACTTGACGGTCCAGAGCAGTTTGCGATCTTACTGATTTATAAGCCCTTTCTGTGTGGCTCGTGAATTGCGTAGCGTACTTTTGATACAGCCCGTTGGAGGGGTACCCAACAGCGGCGAAACGGCGGTACCGATCGAGAACGGATGTGCGGGAGGCTCTTACCCATGGTGACATTGTTGGGGCACACCAAACACGTTCTCGGTCGATTGACTCGCGCACCGCTCTTCACGGCAATCGCACTGATCACACTTGCGGTAGCAGTCGGCGCAAATACCACGATTTTCAGCGTCGTAAATGGTGTGCTGCTCAAGCCTTTGTCTTATCCCAACCCGGATCGGTTGATTGCTATTGATCACTCATCGCAACAAATGGGCTTTGAGAAAATGGGCATCGCCCCGTCCCTCTACTTTGTCTATCGCGAGCAAAACACGACCCTCGAAGACATAGGTGCCTACGACAATGATGAGGCTGATGTGACTGGCGCCGGAACGCCAGAACACGTTGGCGTTCTCGATGTCACGGATGGAACGTTGCCACTGTTAGGTGTTAGGCCGGTACTAGGGCGCTTATTTACTCGACAAGATGATTCACCGGGAGCTGCGCAAACCGTGGTTCTCGCGTATTCATACTGGCAGCAACGGTTCGCTGGAGCGTCATCGGCCATCGGCAGCTCGATTACGGTGGGCGGCATCCCCAAGGAAATCATTGGTGTTCTTCCCCAAGGCTTCCATTTCCTCGATCAGAAAGACCCATCGCTGATTCTTCCAATGCAATGGGATCGTGCCACGACAACCTTCGGCAGTTTCGAGGGTAACGCTATCGCAAGGTTGAGACCTGGGGTCAGGGTAGAACAGGCTACTGCTGATCTGGAGCGTCTGCTTCCAGTAGCGATAGGAACATTCCCCGCCCCAGCGGGTGTGAGTGCCAACTACTTTCAGTCAATGCACCTGACGCCAAGGCTGATTCCCTTACAAGACGAAGTGGTTGGGAACGTCCAGAATGTTCTCTGGGTTTTGTTGGCTTCCACCATCCTGTTGCTTTTGGTGGCGTGCGCAAATGTTGCGAACCTGCTGATCATTCGCGTTGAAGGTAGACATCATGAGTTTGCCATTCGCTATGCCATCGGGGCGGCGCGGAAGGAAATTTCCGCCGATATTTTTTTGGAGAGCAGCCTGCTTGGGCTTGCTGGAAGTCTGATGGGGCTACTGCTCGCAATAGGAGCGATGCGCGTCGTTGTGGGGCTTGGTGCCACCAATATCCCGCGGATCCGCGACATTAGCATCACGCCATCTGTGCTGCTGTTCACCGTAGCCATTGCAGTGATCGCCAGCATTTTGATTGCGTGTGTTCCGATTCTTAAGAGCACAAGCCCGCACCTCATAAGCGATCTTCAGGAAGGAGGGCGCGGCCTGGGTGGGGGCCGAAGAAGTCAGGGCAATCGTAAAGCACTGGTCACCCTTCAGGTTGCGCTTTCGGTAGTCCTGCTGATCTGTTCAGGGCTTATGATTCGCACATTTCGAGCGATGATGAATGTGTCGCCCGGATTCACATCCCCTGAAACTGTCCAAACATTCGGCTTCTATATTCCAGAGACCCAAGTCCCTGATACTTCTCCAGAGCTTGTGATGCGCATGGACGAAGCGATCATGCAGAAGATCGCTTCTATCCCTGGCGTCTTTTCGGTGAGCATCGGCCGTTCTGTGCCGATGGACGGCAACGACTCCAATAATCCTGTATTCGTGCAGAACCGTAGGTTTGAGGGCAGTGAGATTCCTCCGTCGAGGCGCTTCAACTACGTGGCACCAGGTTTCTTTTCAACACTCGGCACGCGGCTGCTTGCCGGTCGGGATTTCACGTGGACGGACACGTATGAGAAAAGGCCGGTTGTCATCGTCTCCAAGAGCTTTGCCAGCGAATATTGGGGTCGCCCTCAGGACGCGCTGGGCCAAAGAATACGTATGACGAGTACTGATCCTTGGCGCGAGATCATCGGCGTCTCAGAGGACGTCCATTACGACGGCGTTGAGAAGGCCTCTCCATCAATGGTCTATTGGCCTCTCATGATGGACCATTTCGGAGGCCATACAAGATTACAACGCGCCACTGTTTTTGTAGTGCGGAGTCAGCTTGCAGGTTCGCAGTCCTTAATGAAAGCTATTCAGCAACAAGTATGGATGGTGAACCCTAATGTACCTTTAGCGAATAGTGAAACGTTGGGCGACCTTTACACGAAATCTATAGCGCGCACGACCTTTACGCTGGTGATGCTCTGCGTCTCTGCAGGGATAGCTCTGCTTCTTGGGACTGTAGGGATCTACGGGGTCATCGCATATTCTGTGTCGCAGCGTGCTCGCGAAATTGGGATTCGGATGGCGCTCGGAGCACAGCCTGGAGCTGTGGTGGGAGCGTTTGTACGACAAGGCATGTGGCTAACCGTAGTGGGGGTAGCAATTGGGTTGATGATTGCGTCCGCAACCATGCGTTTCATGTCCGCGATTCTCTATGGTGTCAGTGCTGACGACCCGATTACGTACATCACAATAGCGTGTACTGTGGTGATAGCCGCTTTGCTTGCGTGCTATTTGCCATCACGCCGGGCAGCAAAAGTTGACCCTGTGCTCGCCCTCCGAGGATAGGGCAATTCAGATGCAAATTGAAACCACGTGACATTCGGATGTTATAGTACGGCATCGCTCAGCCTCGGGGAGCGGCCTCATGCCTGAGGCAGGTGTCTCGTGAGAATGCCAAGGCGTCGTCTGACAGGAATATTGGGGATTTTCTGAGTGACGGACGTGTCGTCGGCTTAACTGGCCAATCGTGATACCCGCGCAAGGCTTAACCCTCGCAGAATCTAAATCTTGAACGCGCCTGCACAGATTGTGATGTGCCCCCGTTCACTGTACCACTGGCAATGCGAGTTCTCGGTTGATTCCAGCGGACCGGAAACCACCTACCGTACCCGCTCAGTTCTTCTCACTGGACACCTCACATTGGAGAACAATTCAGCAGCCAGCGTTCCGTTCGACGCGAATGAAAAGTTCTGCGCTAGCAACACGGCATTTCGACAAAGCCGTCCGCAGATGGACAGGAATGTTCAGGACCGGACAGGGTGTAATAGGCTCGTATAAATTGGGAACCGCTGGGCCAGAATCTCCGTATGACCATGGTGGAGGTGGGTCGTCTTATGTGTAAAGGTTGGGCGTCTAATGCTTGAGAACATTCGCTATTCCCTTTGGCAATTCATCAAAACACCCGGGTTCACCATCACGGCCATTCTCACGCTTGCGCTCGGCATCGGCGCCACGACCGCAATCTTCACCCTCGTCCATGCAGTACTCCTCAAGTCGCTTCCTGTAAGGCGCCCCAGCGAACTTATTCGCGTGGGCAACAACGAGAACTGCTGCATCAACGGCGGCATGGAGGACGATTGGTCGCTGTTCTCCACCGAGCAATATCGAGAGTTCCGTGACCACACCCCGGGATTTGTCTCGCTTGCCGCTTTTCAAGCTGGCCGCAGTCAGATCGGCGTCCGTCGCGCCGGCAGCAATCGTCCGTCGGAGCCTTTCGGCGCTGAATTCGTCTCCGGCAACGCTTTTGATACCTTCGGGCTCCGCGCATGGTCGGGCCGTCTACTAGAGCCCTCTGACGATCAGAAGGGTGCGCCCCCAGTCGCCGTCATCAGCTATCGCACTTGGCGGCAGAAATTCGATCAGGACCCTTCGGTGGTTGGCGCTTCCTTCCTTATCAACGGCAAGGCCTTCACTATAGTTGGCATCACGCCACCCGGCTTCTTCGGCGAACGCCTCACCGCTGATCCCGCCGCTTTCTGGCTTCCGCTCAGCGACTCTCCTCTGATTCAGTCCGGCAGCTTCGACGTTCTCGACAGCCCCGAACTCCAGTGGCTTAACGTGATTGGCCGCATCCAGCCGGGCGCAAACCTGAAACTGATTGAAGCTCACCTCCAGGTCGAACTGCGCCAATTTCTGCTTAACCCTATTAGCAAAGTCGAGAAACGCGATCAGACTCTGATTCCGAAGCAGACGTTGCACTTGTCTCCCGGCGGCGGGGGGGTGCAGCAGATGCAGGATTCCTACAAGTCCGGCCTCCATCTGCTCATGTGGATTTCCACCTTCGTCCTTCTTATTGCCTGCGCGAATCTCGCCAACCTGATGCTCGTCCGTGCCGCGGCGCGTAAACCCCAGATTTCGGTCCGCTCCGCTCTCGGCG
The DNA here is from genome assembly GCA_035622175.1 of Terriglobales bacterium. Lineage (GTDB taxonomy): Bacteria > Acidobacteriota > Terriglobia > Terriglobales > Acidobacteriaceae > JAFAGX01. The sequence goes on from DASPVV010000222.1 coordinate 35,783, forward strand.
CATCCCGTGCCATCCTCGCGCGCCAGGCGCTCACAGAAAGCGTGGTTCTCGCAGTGTTTGGTGGTTTGGCCGGTTTGGCCGTCGCCTACGGAGGAGCGCATCTGATCCTTCGACTAGTCGCCGGCAAAAGCTATTTGCCCATTCAGGCCGCGCCTTCGCTCGCTGTGCTCGGGTTCGCTTTCGCCGTTTCGCTGATCACCGGTATGCTGTTCGGCGTCGCTCCCGCGATGGAGGCGGTTCACGCCAACCCCATCGACGCCCTGCGCGGCGCCAACCGCTCCACCCGAGTGAGCGGACTCTGGACACAGAAAATCCTCGTGGTCATGCAGGCTGCGGTTTCCCTAGCCCTGCTCTGCGCTGCCGCACTGCTCATCCGCTCGCTCAGGAACCTCGAGCACCAGCACTTCGGCTTCGAAACGGAAAATCGCTACATCGTCCACATCGACCCGCAAATGGCCGGCTACCAAGCTGCACAAGCCGACGTCTTCTTCCGGCAACTGCATGACACACTGGCCGCCATTCCCGGGGTCAAACAGGTCAGCTACTCCCTTTACAGTCCCATGGAAGGTGATAACTGGGGCAACGGCGTCTACATCGAAGGCCAGGCGCCGCCTCCGCCCGGCAGCAACGAAAACGGTTCCTCGTGGGATCGCGTCAGTCCTGGTTACTTTGACACGATCGGCACGAAGATCGTCGCCGGCCGCGGTTTTACCGAGCAAGACGACGCCTCTGGACGCCTGGTCGCGGTGATCAACCAGACTTTCGCCCGCAAATTCTTCAAGAATGGCGAACCGATTGGCCACCACTTTGGCGATCTCGACCAGAAATATGCGGGCAATTTTGAAATCGTGGGCGTCACCGAGGACACGCAGTATTGGGATCCCACCGAGCACATCCGGCCCATGTTCTTTCTGCCTGCAGCGCAGTGGGCAAAATACGACGACAAGTCAGAAGTTTTGTTTGAAAACGTTTCGCATCTCGAGATGGGTGCCATCGAGATTCGGACATCTGCGCAAATGCCAGGAATCGAAGCTCAGGTTCGCCGCGCGCTCATGCAGATCAATCCCAATCTCACCATTCTCACTTTCGACGGCTTCGCCGGACAGGTGCACGATCAGTTTTCGCAACAGGAATTGCTTGTCCAGCTCACTTCTATCTTCGGAATTCTTGCACTCGTCTTGGCCGCAATCGGCCTGTATGGCGTCACTGCTTACTCGGTCGCACAGCGCACCAATGAAATTGGCATCCGCATGGCGCTTGGCGCCAATCGCGGCGGAATTCTGCAGATGGTCCTCCGTGGCGCATTCCTTCAGGCTGGCATCGGTCTGCTCATCGGCATGCCTGCCGCAATCCTCGCCGGGCACTTCATGGCCAGCCAGTTATACGGTGTCGAGCCCTGGGATCCTGCGGTCCTCGCCGCGATGGCGGCCATTCTTGGTCTTGCTGCATTCATCGCGGCCGTTCTGCCCGCGCAGCGCGCCGCGGGCATCGAACCCATGGTCGCTCTCCGTTTCGAATGATTGCCTGCGGGTGCTTGCTCAAGCTGCTGCGCCTCACCACCGCGGATGCCGTCGATCGACGCTAAATTAGTAAGGGAATCTGGAGATCCGAGTACGACTCTACAATCCGCATTCGTCGCACATGAAGAGTTGAGCTCACCCAAGTTGCGAAGAGCGAATGTCCGACAGTAGGTGTGACTCGCATGGCAGAGGGGACGCGCCGCAACATGCCGGGAATCCAAATTGCACACGATTCAAGGTTATGCTTAAGGCCTTCGCGCGGGTGCGACATGCCCTACTTCGAAACAAACGACTTGTCGCACATTGAGCCGGCAATATTATGCTTTGAAAGCGGCAAGATTATGCTTTAACTCGCACCACGCAGAAGGTTCATCCGTCCTCCTAAAAGCGTTCCGCCATGATCAAATTCTATCTTCGAGGTTCCCGAGCCATGCTGCAACGCGAAGGATGGGTGAATCCTGAGGGCGAAGCGACGCCTCGTGATGACGAGTTTGATAAACTGAGGAGAAGTCTAGTGGTCTTGACCGCATGTTACTTTCCTCACGGAACGCGCGTGCTAGCAGCCCTGGTGAGCTGACTTCTTTGCCTGCGTCTACTTGATGGAAATCCGAACGTGCTCCGGGTTACGATTTGACCACTGCCGTACCGCTATGGTCCGCAAGCGCAAGATCATCGTCTCCATCGCCACCAGCGCCGACGGCTTTATCGCCCGACCCGACGGCTCGGTCGACTGGCTCGACCGTCCGCGTCCGAAGGGCAACTATGGCATGGGTGCGTTCTATAAATCGATCGACACAGTCTTGTGGGGCAGGAAAACATACGATATCGCGCTCGACTTTCAAAAGAAAGGCGGGAACGGGTCGGCCTTCGATACAAGGGTTAAAAACTACGTCTTCACACGCAGTCTCCTGCAATCGCCAGCGCCTGCGGGCGTGGAGTTCGTGAGCGAACCCGTCAAAGCGTTCGCAACCAGTCTGCGGGAGAAAAAGGGGAAAAACATCTGGATGATGGGTGGCGCTGGCATTATTGCGTCCTTTCTCGACGAAGGGGAGATCGACGACTTTATGATTCACGTGATTCCCAGGTTTATCGGCGAAGGCATTCCATTGATCGCGCCCGGCCGCCGCACCGTGCCACTTAAACTCATCTCCTCGACGAAGTTCCCAGACGGCCTGGTCAAGCTGCACTACACCGTCCGAAAGTAATCTGCACATCTGGCAGGGGTTTGCACGTCCGGATTCCTAAAAAAAGGGCTTTTGATCCGCAGGGGATGGTGCCTAAGAATGCGCGCATGGCGACGGGGCGGCCAGAGTAACAGCGACGGCAGGAAGAGCTTTGGATCGCGCATACGGAGTTTCCGCGGACGGCAGCGCATCCATTCGATGAGGTTGCACCGAGTGCCGGAGGAGAGCGGCACGGGCTAGAATGCAGTTGAATAGGCTATCTTTCGCGTTGGATCCCAAATTACCTTGCCACCCACGATCGTTTTCAATACCTTGACGCCGCGGATCTTGACCGGATCTATGGAAAAAATGTCGTCACTCAACAGAACCATATCGGCGAGCTTTCCGACTGTGATTGAACCTTTTTCTTGATCCTGAAATTCAGCGTATGCCGAACCCATGGTGTAGGCATGGACCGCCTCCGCCACGCTGAGCTTCTGCTCCGGAAACCATCCTTGAGGATTCTTCCCATCTAAGGTTGCCCGCGTAACTGCGGCGTATATGGTTAACAGTGGATTCAGGGGGGCCACATCCCAGTCTGTCCCGAAGGCCAGATGCACTCCGTGCTTGAGAAAGGTTCGAAAGGCGTAGGTGCGGCTGGCGCGGTCGTGGCCGATGCGGGCTTCTGCCCAGCGTCCGTCATCGATGGCGTGATAGGGCTGAACGGAGGCAATCACGTCGAGCTGCGCGAAGCGCGCGAAGTCTTTTTCGGCCATGTGCTGCGCGTGCTCGATGCGGAAGCGGCGTTCGCTTCCCCGGTGCGCTTTCACCACGTCGGTGTATAAATCGAGAACGATCGAAATCGCCTGGTCGCCAATGGCGTGGGTGCAAATCTGCAGGCCAGCGGCATCGGCTTTCATCATGCGATCTCGCATGAGGGAAATGGGCAACATTTCACTGGTAAGCATGCCACGATTTTCCCCTTGATCGGAGAACGGATCAAAGAAGTATGCCGTCCGTGAACCGAGCGATCCGTCAGCAAATGCTTTCACCGCGCCGATTCGCAAATAGGGTCCCCCGAAGGCGTGGCGAATCCCGATCTTCGCCTGATCGTCTACCTCGGTAATCAGCGGTGCGGCATAGATACGCGTCGTGAGCTCGCCATTCTGCAGGAGTTCGGAAAAGACGGCTACGTCGGCGTACTCCGGATTCATGGTCTGCACGCTCGTTACTCCGAGCGATGCGGCGTGCTCGAGGGCGCGCTTGACTGCGCGCACACGCTGCTCATGGGAAAGCGGCGGGACCACGTTGTACGCCCCATCCATGGCGGCCTCTTTCAGGTCCCCGGTAGGATTGCCCTGGGCGTCGCGTACGATGGTTCCACCAGGCGGATCGGGAGTTTGCGCTGTGATCCCGGCAAGCCGCAGCGCCAGCGAATTCGCCAGCGCAGAATGCCCATCGTACCGGCTCACAAGTACTGGATTGTCCGGCGTGACCGGATCGATCATTTCCTTCGTCGGCAGATTGGGAGGGCTCCACTTCGTTTCATCCCAATCGCCGTCGAGGATCCACTCGCCCTTTGGCGTTTGCCTGGCCTTTTCAGCGATCCGACGGATAAACTCATCCGTCTCGGTGACGTCGTTGAGCTGAACGCTGTCGAGCTGCGTGCCTCCGCTGACGAAGTGGACGTGAGCATCATTGAAGCCTGGCAGGAGCAGCTTGCCGCTGGCGTCCAAGACCTTCGTATGCGCGCCGCGCCAGAGCGATACCTCCGCATTGGAACCAACCGAGACAATCCTTGCCCCGAGTACCGCCACTGCCTGGGCCTTCGGTCGAGCATCATCGCCGGTCCACACCTTCGCATTCGAGATGATAAGATCTGCGGCGGGTTTCGCTTGCGCCCACATGTGGATGGTGACGGCAACGGCCAATAATGAGATCGCGGCTCTCATGCCCTTGGTCCACGCCTCCTTCCCAACGCTTCGTTCCCCTTTGGGGCCGCCCTAAGTTTCAAAGCTCGGCCGCAACTGTGCTTCCGGCAAGGTCGGAACCTACCTTTGTCCCCACTTCAATTTTGTTCGCAACACGTCGAAGAAGGTTCCCCGCACCCGCAGCAGCTTCACCTGGTATTCCGATTTGCGACAGCACACGCGATCTCCGTCGTACATCGGCATGCCAATCTGCCCGTCCACGCTCAAGTATGCCTGGTCTGTGCCGGTGTTGACCACAATGGTTATGTTCGAAGTGTCCGGCACCACCAGGGCTCGATGAGTTAGAGAATGGGCTCCAACCGGAGTGATCACAAACCCTTGCATGGTCGGCATCAAGATGGGCCCACCCGCCGCCAGTGAGTAGGCGGTCGAGCCCGTGGGCGTCGACACGATCAGACTATCCGCTTTGTAAGAGGACACGAATTCGCCGTCGATGTAGACATCGCAATGATTCAGGCGAGCGATCGTGCCCTTGCCGACGACGATGTCGTTCAGCGCATCGTAACCTGCCACCGCCGCGTCTTGGCGTAGGACCTCGCAGTGCACCATGGAGCGTGGTTCTACCCCGCAGCGCCCGGCTTCAATGCCCTCAAGGGTCGGATATAACGCATCGAGAGGTACCTCGGTCAGAAACCCAAGCGAGCCGAGATTAACCCCCAAGACTGGGACTCCGGCTTTGGCTGCCGAGCGAGCCGCCGAGAGCAGGGTCCCGTCGCCGCCGAGCACTACCACAAAACGCAGGGGGCGAGAGGCGATCTCCTCGCGCGCTACCACCTCGACCCCCGGAGCGTGGGGTGCGGTTTCAGAGTCTATAACAATCTCGTACCCGTGTTGGTAAAGCCAACGAAGAAGTTCGGGCACAACCGCTGCCAGCTCTGCCTTACCCGGCTTCGAGATGATGCCTGCGGATTTGTCTGAAGTCGGTTGGACCATGAAATTGGAATTGTACAGAAACTCGGGAACGATGATGGCACCTATCCCGGGAACCGGCCTGGGGCGAGGCTAAAAGACGCCGAGCAGAAGGAATTCCCGGTTCCCCTGTACGCCCAGAATCGGCGATTCGACAGCCTCCGTCCTGGCACAGTTCTCCTGGAGCAGCGCTTGGCGAACTTTCTCGACCGCCGCACGCTGGGCTGCTTCGTCACGCACGATGCCGCCTTTGCCCACCTGGGCGCGTCCGGCCTCAAATTGCGGTTTCACGAGCACGACGATTTGCCGTCCTCTTCGTTCGGCTCGAGCTTCGGGAAAAGCAGCCGTAATCACCGGCGGCAGCACCAGAGTGGCGGAAATAAATGCGACATCGATCGCGATGAGGTCCACGGCTTCGCCGAGTTGCTCTCGGGTTAAATACCGAGCATTGGTTTTTTCCAAAAGCTGTACCCGGGGGTCTTGTCGCAGGCGAAAATCGATTTGGCCGTATCCGGTGTCGACCGCGATGACTCGGGCTGCTCCATGCTGCAACAGGCAATCGGTGAAGCCACCGGTCGATGCGCCAATGTCTAAACATCGCTTTCCAGTCACGTCGATACCCCAGTGCTCGAGAGCTTTGTCCAGCTTGAGCCCCCCGCGACTCACGTATTTCCGCGCCTCGCCGAGAACCCGTAAGACGCAATCCGCGTGGACAGCCGTTCCTGGCTTCCCTGCGTTTTGCCCATCCACCTGCACCTTGCCCGCCAGAATCAACGCCTGGGCGCCTTGGCGCGAGCTCGCCAACCCGCGCTCCCAGAGCAGTTTGTCAAGCCGGACTTTCATAACCTTCGATCCACGATGCCCCACGCTTTGTCTTGGTCAGCATAAACCAAGTGGGGGAGGGCATCTGCCCGCCGAGCTTGGAATTGCACGACACTCCTAAGGAACAGAAACAGTCGCTACGGGTATGAGTTGGAACCCGAGCTCCCTTGCCTGTGCTTGAAGTTTGGCACGTTTGCGGTCTTGGGTGCGGCGCTCCTGCTCTTGGAAGACAGTGGCATCGTACTCCTGCCGT
>DASPVV010000223.1:0-47926 GCA_035622175.1 Terriglobales bacterium
TCGCTCCTCACGCAATGTTCGGGCGGTTGTCGAGGACGGAGCGGATGCGCCACGCCTACCGACACATAGATCACCACTTGAGGCAGTTTGGAGCATGAAGGACAGCCGACAGGTTCGGAAGGAACGCGAGCTATTATTGCAGCCTGGCGTACTCGGCTTTGGCTTGCTTGAGGGTGGGAATGTCGGGGTCGGCGTCTTTCCATAGCGTGAGAAAGTCTTTGTAGGCGGCAAGCGCACGGACGCGAGCGGCATCAGCGTCAGCGCCTTGCGAAGTTTTCGACTGCGAGGCATTCGCACGCGCCACGCCAAGATGTGCCAATGCCCCCGCCCAGCAATTCAAGACGATGCCACTGTGATCGAGGATTTTCTGGAACTCGGCGGCGGCTTCTTTGCCCTGTCCCGCCGCCAAGTAAGCTTCGCCGCGAACATAAGTTGGAAACAGGCAGGAAGGGCTAGTGGCACCGTATTCGATTGGCGGCAGGGTAGATTCCAGGTGGTTGATCGCGCTGGTCGCGTCTCTGCGATTGAGCGCCAGCTTTGCCTGAATCGCTGGCAGCCAGAGATATTGTACTTGCGTATCCAGCGGGCGGCGTTTATTTGTGTCTCGCGCCAGCAATTCCGCTTTCGCCGCATCGCCTGCGAAGGCAAGGGCAAGCGCTGCTATTAGCTCGACCGCTTGACTGCCGGACCCTAGCCTTAGACCTTCCGCCGCTGTTTGCTTGGCTTCTGGCATGTTGCCGAAAGCAGCCTCGCGGAGAGCAGCACTCTCAAGCGAAAGGGCTCCCGTTTCTTTGCTGTCGGCGTGGATCGCCGAGTCGACAGATCGCTTTGTCAGCTCCCGTGCTTTGGAGAGATGGCCCGCGTATGCCTCGGTGTCGGATGCCACTGCCAATCCTACGTTCTCTTCCGGCTTGCCCGTGAACCAGTGTCCTTGTTCCGACATACCGGCGGTGTCGCCACCCAGAAAAGCCAAAACGTAGAGATCAAAGTGGAATAGCATATCCGAGTCATCCAGCTTTCGAGCCTGCTCCTGCTGCAATGCCTGCCGCGCTTCGTCGAAGCGCTGCATCTCCACAAGAAGGGTGGCTAAATGACTGTAATAAGCGCCGGTCCCCTGCTGGATTTTGATGGCTTCGCGAGTGACATTTACAGCATTCTCGTATTGCCCCATCTGGGAGTACACATTTCCGAGATTGATGCGGGCGTCAGCATTTCGCGGGTAGTTTGCTATCAATTGCTCATATGTTCGTGTCGCTTTTTCCAATTCACCGGTCACACTCCAGTAGTAAAAGCCGGCAATGTATAGCTTTTCCCACTCACTGGCGTGCTCTCGTAGTTGGAATGCCCTGGTGTAGTATTCTGCGCCACGTTCAGATTCGCCTAGATCGGTATAATCTGCGCCTGCTGACCCGTATGCCGCTGCAAAATCGGGGTCAAGTTCGATGGCACGCAGGTAATATTGAAGTGCGGCGGCTGGTCCCTTCACATTGAAAATCTCGCGCCCCATGCTGAACGCCTTCAGGGCCTCAAACGAAGAGGTGGTAGCGTCACGGAGCGGCACGTCAAACTTCTGCAACGAAACCAGCGATTCGCCCAATTCGCCGCGCAGATTGGAAGCGGCCCCGCCCAGCGCGTCCAGCACCTTCTCCTTGCTGGTGGCCGTGACCTGCTCCTGCGCGAGCGGGTCGCCGTTCTGGCAACTCACCGCTTTCAAGCCCAGCACATATTCGCTGCCCAGACTGGCAATCGATCCGGCAATGTAAGCCTTGCTGCCTGCTCGCTGGCAAAGTTCGCGGGCAACGTCAGGCGTGAGTTTGGTGTCGGGTGGGCGCGTCATCAGCTTCAATGTTGCCGCCACTTTGTTATCGGGAAGCACATTGAGAAACGGCGATTGGTTGAGAGCAACGCTGAGCGCGGTCTTTAGTGTGTCATCGAAAACCGGATCGCCTGTGCTGTTCGTGAAGTCGGCCAGAACCACGGTGTCTTTGTCAGTGAGGAGCTTGGCTCGGCGCGAACGATAGTAGAGACCGCCTGCAATCAAAGCGGCGACAATCACTACGACTACTCCAGCGATCCAAAGTATTCGTCTACTCCGGTCAACAGGTGCTGCCTTGAGCACATCTGCCGATTTGTGAGACTCCGTGTCCCGCTTCAGCCGTTGAAGGTCAGTTTCAACATCCGAAGCGTGTTGATATCGCAGTTTTCGATCCTTCTCCAGACACTTCGCGATGATCCGATCTAAGTCGCCCGGTACATCGGGATTGAGTCGCAGCGCAGGAGCCGGAGTGCGATTCAGAATAGACTCGAAGATTACTCCTGTACTTTCCCCACGAAAGGGTAATGCCCCGGTCGCCATCTCATACAGCACGGCACCGAACGAGAACAAGTCTGTGCGGGCGTCCAATTCCTTCCCTCTCACCTGCTCCGGCGACATGTAGGCGACCGTGCCCAGCGCACTGCCCGGACTCGTCAGGTGTTCCTCCGACTCGATGGTCGGGGCGCTCAGGGCAGCGCTCTCCGGCTTTACGGTGACCTTCGCCAGCCCAAAGTCCAGAATCTTTGCCTGACCTCGATTCGTGACGAAGACGTTTGCTGGCTTGATATCGCGATGGATGATCCCCTTGGCGTGTGCCGCGTCCAGGGCATCGGCGATCTGGATGCCCAGATCGAGCACCGTCTCGATCTCCAGAGGCTTGCCGGCGATCTTGTGCCGGAGGGTCTGCCCCTCCAGCAGTTCCATCACGATGAAAGTTTTCCCATCGGACTCGTCAATCTCGTGGATCGTGCAGATATTCGGGTGGTTCAGCGAGGACGCGGCTTTGGCTTCCCGTTGGAATCGGCTGAGAGCCTGTGCGTCGTTGGCAAGGTCGTCAGGAAGGAACTTTAGGGCGACGTGGCGACCGAGCTTTAGGTCTTCGGCTTCGTACACCACGCCCATGCCGCCGCCCCCGATCTTGCGGAGGATGCGGTAATGGGAAACCGTCTGCCCCACAGGTTGGGTGGGGGTAACCATCGGTGGAATGTTATGGCGAAGACTGGAGAGGGTCAAGCTGAGTCGACAGCTGAGTCGAGCAGCGATGAGTCAGAACCTTTACCTTCCTAACCGCCCCAGAGTGTGTGTGTTACCGAAGATTTGCCCCAAAAACCAGACGACTTGTCCGCGTGCCCCGTATACATAGACACGGGGGCAAGAAAGCGTAGTCAGTCGGAACGAAACTCAATCAGGGGAGGACGATGCTAAGGAGTGTCGCCAAGAGTCTGGTCGAACTGATCGTGCTGAACATCGTGCTGGTGCCGCTCATGGTGCTGGGCCCGCTGTTCTACGTGATCCCGTTCTTCTGCATTGCTGCGAATCCGCAGGACAACTTTTCAGGGTTGGCGCAGCTTTACTTCTGGCTCGGCCCTTTGTCGTGCGCGTTCTACACGCTGGTCTCTTGCCACTGGCAAACCGTCCGCAAAGCGCAGCGGGAGGGTCGGCAAGCGACTTGGCGCGAGACCGAGGGCGGCATGGTCTGCACCGTCACCAAGTCAACTTTCCACATGTTCGGCGGGCTGTTCGCTTCGTATGTCTTTGAAGTTCTGTTCGTGCTGGCGTTTGGCTATGTGCCGTATAGTGTGGCTTCCGGTGCATCGAGGGAGTTCCTTGCCTTCGCGATCTTTCCGTTCGCCACCTACGCCCCGGTCATCCTGCTCTGGATGCGCCGCTGGCAGCGCAGCAAGGAAGCGTTCTGATCTTACCGGCTGACAAGGAGAATCAAATGGACCGCACGAAAGTCTATTTGCTGACGTCTTTGGTTATCGACCCAAATGGTGAAGTCATAGGCAAGAATGTCGGGGTGACCTTCAGCCTGCACGAGGCCGAGGAGCACAGGGCGAAGGGCGTCGAGAACGACTTCGAGACGTTCCAGATCGACTCGAACTGGCAAGTGGACGCCGCCACCACCGATCTTATAGTCGCTCTGCGCACTTTCCGTGAAATAGTCGAGGAGCAGCAAGCGCAGGCGCTGCGGTAAAGGCAGCTATGAGAATCTCCAAAAGCAAATTCTGTGCGGGATGCCAATGCTTCAAGCGGTTGTACTGGCAAGTACACCAACCGGAACTGGCTGCCCAGCCGGATGCCGCCGATCAAGCCATCATTGCGCAGGGACGAGAGGTCGGCAAGCTCGCCCGCCAGCTCTTTCCCGGTGGAGTCGTGGTCGACAGTTGCGGTGGTCTTGAACAGGCGATCCGCACAACTCGTGAACTGGTGGCGAACCGCGAAGTCCCGGCAATCTTCGAGGGGACGTTTGAGCACAGCGGCGTGCTCGTCAAAGTTGACATGTTGCAGCGCCGCCGAGACGGTCGTTGGCGTCTGATAGAAGTAAAATCAACAACCGACCTCAAGGATCACCATCTGGAGGACGTGGCGATCCAGCACCGAGTCGTTTCGTGCTGCGGTTTAGACTTGGCTTCATCCTCCCTGATGCACGTCAACCGGGATTATGTTTTCCAGGGTGGCTCTGTCGACGGGCGGCAGTTCTTCAAGGTCAGAAACATCACTCGCCGAGTAGTGAAGTTGCAACCGAAGCTGACCTTCCAACTCCGGGCACAGTTCACCGTCCTGTCAATGCCGAAGCCTCCCGACGTCGCTCCGGGTCGCCATTGCAGCGATCCAGTCACCTGCGAGTTCTTTGACCATTGCAACCCGCCACGCCCGCCCGATCACATCGGATTCCTGCCACGCATCCATGCCAGCGCGGTTGAGGAGCTTGAGGAAATGGGTGTCGAGTCGATCCGGGACATCCCTGACGATTTCGAGCTGAGCGAAATTCAGCGGCGTGCGGCTACATGCGTGCAGACTGGTGAGCCGTGGTTCAGCCCTGAACTGCGCAATGTGCTGGGTGGGTTGGCATACCCGTTGTACTTCGCCGATTTTGAGACTGTGAACCCGGCTATTCCACCCTTCGCTGGGATGCATGCTTACGACCACCTACCTTTTCAGTGGTCAGTACATGTCCAACGAGAGCCGGGTGGGGAGCCAGAACACTTCGAGTTTCTCGCGACGGAGGACAAAGACCCACGTCGCGAGTTCATCGCTTCGCTGTGCGATGTCCTCGGCGACAGCGGATCAATCGTCGTTTACCATGCGGGCTTCGAGTCCCAGCGGCTTGCGGAATTGGCGGCGTGGCTGCCCGGCTTTGGCGAGCGGATCAGGAAGATCCAGGCTCGCCTTTGGGACTTGCTGCCCGTCGTCCGCGACCATGTTTATCATCCCGAGTTCATGGGATCATACAGTCTGAAGTCGGTCTTGCCCGCGTTCGTGCCGGAGATGACCTATAACGGCATGCAGGTCGCGAACGGGCAGGATGCCGGACTTGCTTGGGAATCACTGGTGCGTGGACACTTGGATTGTGACGAGCGGGGCAGGATCAGGAGGGCTCTGCTCGACTACTGCGGCAAAGACACGTTGGCGCTGGCGGCGTTAGTAAAGCACCTTCGTTCGTTGTGGGCTGACCATGCAGGCAATTAGTTACCGGGGCGGAATACCGACTTCAGAGATTGAACAAACCGAGATCGCCGATTCTTGCTCTGTTCATCGTAGTGAAACATAGTGGTCGCAAGAAACTTGTACTTGCACGAAGGGCAACTAACCAAAATACGAGTTCGACCGCTTGGCACTCTCAACTTCGTTCCATCCAATGGACATTCGAGTATATCGGTAGGAGCGTCATGAGCGTCTGCGCTGACAAATGGGGCAATGGATTCAATGTGCCCTAGACGCGGCTTGAGCCTGTCGATTTGATCCTGACTTGCAGCCGTATACTGGGCAACTGATTCTCGCGTTTCCAGGCAAGTAAGGTATCGCAAGTGAGGATTGGGTTGCACTTCACTTAGCCCTTCTATCCTCCGCAACGCTTCTTTGAGCGGCTTGTGCGATTCGTGGAGCATTACATAGATGGCTCTGATTGACTCCTCGAGCCTGCGGACAAGTTGATCGTGTTCAGCGGCACTTTCTTGGCACGCCATCACCTTCTCCCTGAGATGTTCGGCGACTCTGCCCATTTCATCTGAGTTTCTGAACTCCGGGTTAAACCAGTTCGGATAATCACGCTCATAGTTTGAGATAGCATAACTTGCAGGTGTTGACAGTCCCTTCATAAACTCTTCACGCGGGATGTCTCGCATAGCGCAGACCAGCCGATACACGAACGCAAAGCATTCGCGGGAGATATATCCAGTCTTCAGGGTGTGAGTTGTCGTTACTGCTCTTCCGCCCTCCATATGCGGATGGGAACTCTGACACTCGCAGCCGTTTAACATGATCTTGCCCAACCCCACGTAGATTGCCGTCACATCGGTGAGATACTCCTGCTCAATCTTGTCGATTCCATGTCTGATTCCGTGGACGTGGAGGTACTTGTGGGAAAGCTCGTGACAAAGGGTTGCAAGGACCGCATCCTTGTAACCGCAGATGTCGGTTGCTAGTTCAACGAACACGTCGCTGCCGTCGCGATTCAGTTCGATGTGACCCGCTGTACTTTTGTCGTGTGTAGTAATGGAGATGACGAAGGTTAAATCACCAAGCCCCATGTGCTGAGCGATGGTTCTACCAGCCTTCTGGATAGGAATGATTGCGGGGTCTCCCGCCTCGACCGTCATACAGGGAAACGGGTCGAGCATGGAGTAGCCAGTCTTGTGTCCCACGGCGGTTTCGAGCAGCTTGACTAGCGACAGAAATGCCAGCGGTTTCTCGGTCATTTCCGCTTCGTTCTTAGTTTCATCGCAAGTCCCTGAATCGAGCCGCTGCGAGTGCCTACGTGGCTGTGTGACCTATTCAACCTCGATTCTCACAGTATCCTCGAGGTTCAGGTCTCTCAGAATTTGCATAAGCTCCTGTTGAAAGCTCTGAGCCGCGTTGCTTTGCACTTGAACTGAGACATCCAGCTTCATGACTAGTTCGTTGCCGGTTTTTAGCTTAGGGATGAGCGTGCGGCCGAGACGATTCCAAACTTCTGTCGGAATCTCGCCGCGAATCGTGATCATCCTTTCGCGTGCTGATGCCACGACAACAGCCCCGGTCTTAGGCAGTTCGAACGATGGACCTGCGCCAGCATCAGCGCCGACCGCAGTAGCACGCGTGGCCTCCGGCACTACCTCGACCGCCTGCACTCCCGCCTTGAGTTCCTGCGCAACCTTCGGCAGCAGCAGGTACACGTCGGAATCGTAACTGATTTCTTCCTGCGGCAGTAGCTCTCGAAACCATACCCGCGAATAGCCGTCGCCCTTCGCGCCGGACGCGTACCCGAAGTCGCCGTTCATGACGAAGCCCGGCAGCTTAGCTTTGAGGTAGCTGTCAGGATCCAGGAGACGTTCCAACGTCCCATTCAGGAACGCCTGCCGAAGCGCCGAGAGGGGCCAAGCACCTGACTTCTTGAACGGCTCAGCCCACCTGCGTTCGAGATAACCCGCTCCAGGTGATTCGTTCAGCAGTGCTCGCGACTTGATCGTGGTGATGATACGACCCGTGAGGGTCTCTCCCGCGTTGGCGTGCCCAGCACCCAAGTCGATAACGCTGATCCCAGTCTCGGATTTCGCGTCGTAGAGCGCGATGTAGCGGTATCCAGCCCAGACCTCGTCCTGCGCGGCATCCTCCGCATCCCGTAACCGGGCCTTGATCTCCTCACTATCGGATTTGTCGAACTCGCCGGGAAGTGTCCCGTCGATGTAGTCCCGGTTTACATTGCGCCATGCGAGTAGAATCTCCACCTTGTGGCGCAACTCACGACCGGGTTTGCGAATGCACCAGATTAACGAGGCGGGATAAAGTCTCGGGTTATCTTTCCCGCGATTCCTCGCCCAATCAAGGATCGTCTGTCGCAGCGAGCCTTCTTCTGACCATTCCTGCTCAGGCGAGAGCACCACTAGCGAAAGCTTAGTCGTATCCTGTACCGCCGCACCGTCCTCGGGGAACGGAATGACCGGAAGGGATTTGCCTTTCAGGAACTCTCCTTCCACAATCCTGCGTGTTTCGGCAAGAACCTCATCCTCATCGAGAGACGCTCGGCGGTCGTTTACGACCTTCTTCAGCGTCGGCTTGAACCCGAATTGATAGCCATCGGTGCCCTTGCGACGCACGAAAAACCCCCGAGCCTCCATCTGGTTCGCAGCATTGTCTATGGAGGTGGTTTCGATGCCCGGTTCGCCGAGAGCAAAGCGAAGCTCGGGCAAGTGTGCGAACTTGTCCGTCTGTCCTCCCGAGGACTCAAAGAGAATTGCTGTCGCTACTCGGCGGTGAATATCGCGCAGTGGACCCGAGGTGTCCGCGTCGAGCGCACGGGCATGGCTGTTCTCGCCTGCAATGTCGGTGTCGATAGCATTCAACAGCCTGCCCTCGCCAAGCTGCCCGAGAACCGCGGCGCGGAAGCTTGCCCACTCCAGAGGAGCCGAGCCAAGCGTAATCAGCGGTTCGTTCCGAGCCTTTGTGTGGGAGTCCTTGTACACGAAGGAAAGCCATTGTGCAAACATCGCCAGTGCGCCACGGGTTCGCTGAAATTGCGGAAGGGCTTGCCACTTGCGATGGAAGACTGACAAGGTCGCGGGATGAAACGGGTAACAAGCCTCAAACCGTCCCCTCAGGAATTCCCGAGCCTTCGCATCCGTCGTTGCGGTATCGACTGCAGTCCACTCACGTGGAAGCAGGTTGCTGCGCTCAAAACACCACTCTGCATACGCCTTCGCCACCGATTTGCAGATCTTTTCTGAGCCGACGCTCTCGAATAGCCTCTTGCGGACGACTTCGCTGATCTCTGCCTCGTCGTTCGCGATCAGGTCTTTCGCGACCCGGCGAACAACCTTGTTGATCTTCTCCTGCCATTGGAGGTCGTATTCCGACATCTCCACCTGACTGCGGGGCAGGCTAACGACTGCTGTGGAGCGTTCGGTTCCTGTCATTGCGACGGTGAGGTTCTGGAGGAATGCGTAAAACTTGTCGGCATCCTCGCCGCGATAGCGGTTGATGTAGTTCAGCACCTCGTCACAGAGGATGAGCACCGAACCTCCCGCCGCATCGACAACTTTGCCGATGTTGTCTGTACCGGGAGGCGTCGCCAGC
Source organism: Terriglobales bacterium (assembly GCA_035622175.1). Taxonomy (GTDB): domain Bacteria; phylum Acidobacteriota; class Terriglobia; order Terriglobales; family Acidobacteriaceae; genus JAFAGX01. The sequence goes on from DASPVV010000223.1 coordinate 9,092, forward strand.
GCGGATGCGCCTAGCGCCTTGACCCCGTCATCCCCGGCAAGCTGGCGGGCGATGTCAAGCCATGGCGTTTCACGTCCCTCGCTCTTGTCCCAAGCGTTCCCGACAAACACTGCGACCTTAGTGGTAGGCACGTCCTTGAGGTCGGCATCGGACAGCAGTTGAGCTACTCCGGGGTCGCGCTTCACCCTGTTGCCGGACTTCGCGAGGTGGTAAAGGGCGGTAAGGGTGTGGGTCTTGCCGCCGCCGAACTGAGTAATGAGTGACATGACTGGGGCGGAATTCTCCGTCCGTCCACCCAAACGGCGCAGCACGAGTCCCATGTATTCACGTAGGGCACTCGTGAAGCACGTGCGGGAAAAGAACTTCGCCGGGTCTCGGTAGTCGTCCGCACCCTTGTTTGCGGCTACCTGTTCGAGGGCTATGGCGAATTCGTCCGGGTTGAAGGATCGACCCTCGCGCACTTCTTCGCGAGGCACTGTGTTTTTGTACCAAGGTTCCATGCAATCCTCTTCGGTTATCCAGTCAGCGCATCGACATAATTGGAACGTTGTGACCAGATAGCCGGGACAACTTGATAGGCATTCAGAGCTTCAATCACATCGCCTCCAACTGCCTGATCCTGATCGTTCAAGAATGCGTAAGCCTCCGCCTCCGATTCCCCCATTCGGGCGGATCGCGTGTCGCTCAGAGTCCACAAATACGCAACAATGTTATCCTTCTTCGGGGCGGCAACTGCCTGTAGGATTCGTTCAGGGCGCTTGCGAGATTTGGGAATCAAGAAATCCACGCCGTGGTCGTAACCGCTCTTTCCGGCAAGTTTCACTCTGGGCGTATAACGAACATCGTTACTGTCCAGGAAGTTGCGAACATCTTCAAAGAAGAAACTGGCAACCCGAGGTTGCGCCATGACAAACATGTCATTGACGGCTAACATCGCCTGAACTAGGGAATGGAGTCGCTGTCCAAGATTGGCGGCTGATGCTTCGACCAACAATTGCTCCTTCTCCACGCGAACACCCAACCCTTTGAGTACGCTGTCCAGAACCATTCTCCGTTTCGGGGTGTCTACTTCAAGCCCGCTTGTCCTCAAATCGGAAAGAATGTACCCGTCATCGGACAGGATGATATTTCCGTTGTGCCGTGTGGCATAGACTTGAAGATGATCGTTGTGGCGGTCGAGAAATGGAGTGGTCAATTCGCAGGCTTCGCCCACCTCTTCCACAGAGAGCTCCCGACGAAGCCAGCTCACGTATGCGTCTATCAGTCTCTGGCACTCGTCTCGGTTCACACGATCACCCCCTGAACTGGCGGAGGCGACTGAATCTTACAAAAGGCGCAGAACTCCTGAAATGTCGTGCCGGGATCACTCAGCAGTGTAAAGGTGCTCGGATCAACTGGATGAGCCCATCTGTCATCAAATCCTTCTCTAAACAGGTGCAGATGCGTGCCTGAGAGCCGCTGGCCGTCAGGATTGGTATGCGGAGCTCCATCTACGTCGAGCCTCGCCAGCACGACGACAACCCGAACCCGATTTTGAAATCTGAGCTTTGTCAGCCGATAGGTTCCTCGCCAAACATCCAGCAAGAATCTCTCTCTGTCGTTAGGTCCGGCAAGTTCATACGTGTCGTCCGCTCCCGGTGGAATGGTGATCGCCGCTGGAACTCTCACAAAATGCTTAGCCATCTGCATCAGCTGATCAGCTTCGGCTTGTGTCAGCATTCCTGAATCCCTATCTTGGTAGCGCTAACAACATGGCGTCGAGCAGACGCTTCTCCTCGCTGTCCTTCGGATACAAAGCTGAGAGAGCGTTCGCGAGTCGCAGGAAGTCAGACCCGCGCTGCTGCTCTTCCTTCAACATGGCGCGAAGACCGTTCGCTTGACCGCTTGCTTGCAAGAGCATGGCAGCATGTACCCTGTCCAGAGTAGTCACAGTCTGTACGGCGGGCGCTTCCTCTACTGCTGCTCCAGATGCGGCTACTCTTCGACGTCCGCGAGGCTTGATCTCAGGCGGGGCAGCTACATCTTGCATGAATGCGAAGGTGTAGTTCCGGCTTGCCTTGACATCCTGCTCGATTCTGTCCGAGATCGCAGATGCGTCAATGTCACCGAATAGCTGCATCGCCCGCTCTGCTACTGGAAGGAGGCGAACGATCCCCTTTTCAGTCTCGATGATGCGCCCTTCCCATTTGTCCAGATGGATGCCCAGGGGTTGGGCGAATCGACGCGCTACGTCGAACATTAGGCTGTAGTCTGACTTGCCCTTGCTCGGCTGTTCATCGTCATCATCAGAATTTTCAGAAGCATCAAAGATATCGGCTTGATAGTTCTCGGACTTGGTTGTTTGTAGCGTCCACAAGAACAGCGCTGTAAGCCGGGCATCCTCCTCCAAAGCACCAGCCGCGCCATTCCGAGCCCTAGCCTCTGCGGTGCCCAACACTTGTTCGAGCGCCAGCCGACCGACCGTTTCCCATACGTATGCGAGGAAGCCCCGCTTGTACGGTTCCGGGGCGGTTGGGTCACCGCCAAGCGGAATCTCTCTGCCTTCTGCATCCTCAACGCGACGATAGCGACTGTAGACTTCCATCGCAGGGCCGATACAAGCAAACACGAGGTCAGCGCCTCGAACGCCTTCACGTTGCAAGCGTTCCATCCAACCTCCTATCCGAATTGGCAATTCTCGGTAAACAGTTCCCCAATCCCCAATGGCAGAGTCAGTTCTTGGTCTGACTATAAGGTGAATCGAAGCGCTGAGGGATGCGTTTTCGCGAGCGTTCAGACGCGATTGCATTTCCGTTGCAATAGGCCACGATGCGGTGATAACCCAGCCATTGGCAATTACTCCGGTGAGTAACGCCTCCCACCCCTCAGTAGTCTTGTGTGCAAACACAATGGCACCCGCCCCGTCCTTGTGAACGACCTCCACTCCGCGCTTCATCGCCAACGCGATTCGACGCTCGAAATGGGTGGCAGTTTTCGCGTTGGGTATAAGTCTGTGGGGGCGATCCACGACACATTCCTCGTCCTTTGGTGCCAGCCGGGGTAGTTGCTCGCCATTTAACAAAGCTCGTCGCGTCCAGACGAGAAAGAAATCACTCAGGTGGCCGTATGGTACGGAATCGTAATATGGTGGGTCGGTAAACCAAATGTCGGCTGATTCGTCGGGCAGGGGATGAGCGCACGCATCCGCACGTTGCACGGTGGCTCTTCCAGAGGCATGACAGTCGCTCGCTTCGATTGCATCTGCAGTGCGCTCGCATGCGCTAAAAAATGACCCGCTAGCCTCCGACATCGGTGCTGCCTCGGCGAAATCCCATGCCATTGGAATGTCATGACGAGCGAGAGTATTGACCGGGCATTCCGCATCAGGTTTCCAGCGCGTGTTCGCATTATTCAAATCTGCGGTCTTGTCGAGGGCGAACACCAGAAGTCTATTCACGGCATCGATGTGTGCTGGTGCTTTTTGCTTTCGGATGACCTTCGCCAGAGTTGACAGCGCAAGTTGTTGGCGAAAAGTGAACATGTCTCTAAAGTGGGTCACCCCATAAATCGGAAGAGAAATCCGGCGTAGTTCAGTTCGAGGTATCTCCTCGTCAGGTATCGCTGCAATTCCTGGTACGATCATTCGTTCTCGAAGATCGTGAACCCGCTTTTTGGCTTCGAACACAGGCTTATAGTCTCCCGGAACGGCTGTTCGGTAGAGCCTTCCATCGCCGCCATCATTCAGTATAACGACGCACAACAGCAAAGCGCCTCCAGTGCGGAGTCCGTTAGAGTCAAATGTTGGATTCGCTCCACCATTTTGAGTCGAAAGCTGAACTCGCAGCCGTTCTGGGGAATGCACTGTGCGGCAACAAAGACAAGTTGCTTTTGCACGGACGACTGTTCCCGAAGGCACCTCAGCATCCGAGCGAGGTTCGAGCACCCGGAAATGTAATTCGGGAATCGTTCCGCATTTCTTGACGATATCAAATTGCAATGCTCGCTTACGATTGGACTTTGTCGCGAGCCAAAATGAACGGACAAGAGGAATCTCCGCGCCACACGAGTCGCAGGTGATGGTTCGTGCCCAGAGGTAAGCTATCGGGCGAAAGGCTTTACTATCCTCTGGATAGAAAGCTGCCAACTCTCTTTCAGCAATGGTTCTTACTTCGGAGCCGACCTGCCGAAGTTCTTGAGCAAGCTCTACTCCATGCCGAGGAATATCTTCAAGAACCGTTCTCAAGATCATCGAGGCAATTGGATTCAAGTCTGAAGCAAAAACTTCGCAACCAATTCGGAGAGCTTCAAGGGGAATTGAACCCCCTCCTGCAAATGGGTCCACAACCAAAGGTGCCTCCCCATTTGCGGCTTTCACCAGTGCCCTTGCCGCTTCAACAAAAGCAGGCTTTGCCGAGGTATCCCAGTTCGAAAAATCGCCAATGAACCGCAGCAGTTCGCTTCTAAGTCCGACGTCTGTATCGACAGGATTCCCCTGAACTCGTGGAAGAATGTTCCGCGCTCTTCGCTTGAAGTCCTCAGGGCAAAAGTCGTCGCATGGGTCCGGCAATAGGAGAGCTAGCAGTAAGGCACGACATGCAGCTAAGGGACGGCGTGCCCACCAGAGATGGAGAATTTTCGGATGCCTATGCCTGACGTTATTCTCTGCGACCGCAGACCTGCTCACAACAGCGATGGGGAAATCGACCTCGGCGAGCCGCTTGCACCCTGTTGGAATCATTTGCCGCCGATCTCCGGGTACAGCTTAGGATCGGTGGATGCCACGCTGATTGCCGAAAGGGTCAGGAAGTAGTGGTCAACCTTTTTGACTTCGATCCACGGCATTCTTGCCGGGTTGAGAATTGGCTCCTTGAGCAGCGGCGAGGGACCCTTGCAATTCGAAACGACGTAAAGCCAATAGCAGTCTGGTCTGTCCTCCGCGACGCGCTTTTCATTGGGCGTGAGACAAACGGTTCCGGTTTGTGCGCCGATGCCCTTCACCTCAATCAAGCGCAACTCGCCCGACTGGGTACTGATGCTCGTAAGGTCATACCCAAGGTTCTTGTCGTGGACATCAGCCACAACACGCCCCTCCCGCTCCTCGTATTCCATGGCGACACGCATAGCCACCGCCTCGGTTTCAGGATCGGGGCGGAGGTTGGCGATTTCGGGGTGGTCGCGGTCGGGGTGCGGCAGGATGATGATACTGGTGAGCCGATCAACCGCCTGCAACGTAAGTGACCTCTGCCGTTCCATCTCTTGCCTGCGCGTCTCGCGCCGTTGCAGCAATACCGAGTGACGGTCTTCGGCTTGCTTCAGGTTGCCCGCCGCGCCTTCAACACCGCGTTCGGCTTCACCTTCCCAGCGTCCGATTGCAGCGTCTTCCTTGGCGATGAGTTCTGTCAGGGACATCTCGATATGTGCGGCGATCCGCTCGACTTCGGCGATGCGATCCTTGCGAACATCCTCCAAGAACGGTAGCAGCGCGTTCTCCTGAAGCCACGTAGACGGATCGGGCGCGGAGGCTAGGTCGGGAGCGTTCCTGGGTGCCGGAGCAGGTTGGAGGTTCCCCAGAACCGTGGGGCCGGAGAGCCGTGTTCCGCCGCTGTCGATCTGTACAGCGAAAAGGCGCTCATGGACGACGTGCCCTAGCCCGTCTATGATCCGGGCGCGATAGAAATCGACCCGCGCCGGGGTGTCTGCTTCCAATGAATAAAAGCACGCTCCCTGCGCGAGGGCATCTTGAGAGCGAGCTAGGGCGTGGCGGCGCAGCGCCTCGAAGAGAGGATGCCCCGGCGTGACCCACTCTAGTTTGTTTCCATCGGCGACCTCGCGGTCGGTCGAGAAGCGCGGATACCTCGACGCGAGGGACTGGAATTTCCAGTCCGCCTGCTTTTCGTACCGGCGGAGAACCTGAGGCGTCGCGGTGGGCTCGAATGTGTACGGCAGAGTGGCAAACGTCTTCAGGGTCAAAGGCACCAGCGGAGCCGAGTCCCTGATGAAGCGGGCAATGGTCTCCGGCACGACACGGCGTTCCTGCGCAAGCGCCTTGCGTTCGATGAGCATTTCGAGGTTAAGCTTCTTGGTCGCAAGTCCTTCGAGCGCGTTCTGGCAGATGGCACGGAAGCGGTCTTCCTTCACGTCGCGCAGCAGGCGCTCCTCCAGATCGGCATTGCCGAACTTACCCGCGTAGAAGTCGCGAAGGATGCGCTCGATCTCGTTGGGAGGGAGAATCTCGCCGACGACATTGAAGACCGAATCGCTTTCGAGAGCATCGCGAATCTCTTGCAACTTGTCGAGTAGCTTCTGGAGCACATGCCCCTCGATGGTATTCGTAGCGACGAAGTTGAAGATAAGGCAGTCCTTGGTCTGGAGATAACGATGAATTCTGCCCATGCGCTGCTCCAGCCGATTGGGGTTCCACGGGATGTCGTAGTTGAAGAGAATATGGCAGCACTGAAGGTTGATACCTTCGCCCGCTGCCTCGGTGGCGACGAGTACCTGCGTCGCACCCTCCGAGAACTGCTGCTCAGCGTAGAGCCGTGTTCCCGCCTCATCACGGGAGCCGATGTGCATTCCACCGTGGATCGTGCCAACAGTGAAGTTCCACTCCTTGAGCTTCTTGACGAGGTAGTCGAGGGTGTCCTTGAACTCCGTAAATATGAGAAGCAGCTGCTGGGGATTGTCGAAGAAGCCTTGTTGTTTCAGCAGTTCTTGGAGACGGGAGAGCTTCGCCTCACATGCTGCGTCCTCGACGCGGATCGCCTGCTGGACAAGCCCCTTGAGTTCTTCCACCTCGTCTTTGACCTGATCTGGGTTACGTGCGAGGCTAACAGCAGCTATCATGTCTTCCAGCCGCTCGCGTTCGGAATCTTCCATCTCGTCCAGTTCTTCCATGTCCGGCAGGTCGGGCGGGGCATACCGGGCGATCTCTTGGGCTCGTTTTAGCATTTCGGTCAGGCGCTTGACGCGGTTCTCAAGCGAGCGGCGGAGAGCGTACGTGCTCGAAGCCAGGCGGCGCTGGTACAACGCCATCAGGAATCGGACGGCTCTGGCGCGAGGATCGTCGCCGTTAGCTGCCGCCCGGTTCGACTGGGCTTTAACGAACGATGTTACTGCTCGGTAGAGTTCGTCCTCAGCGCCGTCGATATGGAAGTCCACCGTGTGTGTAATGCGCTTCATGAAAATCTTTCTAGCTTCCCAAGTGCCGTCCGGCTTGCGCTGTGGGAAATAGACCATCGCCTCCTTCGTCCGGCGAAGGTAGAACGGTGCGCGGCGGCGATCCATAGCCTCGCGTATCGACTTGACGTCGGCGTAAGCGTCCTGATCGAGCAGTTGCAGGAAGAGGCTGAAGTTGGTCGGGTCGCCCTTGTGTGGAGTCGCAGTCAACAGGAGCAGGTTGTCGGAGGAGTCCCGCAGCAGTTCTCCCAATGCGTACCGAGCCGTCTTCTTGGACGGCGGCGTCCACGACATCCGGTGGGCTTCGTCCACCACGACCAGGTCCCACCGTACCTGCTTCAGTCCGGGTAGGATGGTGTCCCGCTTCGCAAGATCAAGAGAAGTAATGATCTGGGGCGTCTCCAGCCATTGGTTGATGCCGAACTGCTCCCGGATTTGGTCGCCCTTCATAACCACGAACTTCTCTTCGAACTTGTCTTTAAGTTCGCGCTGCCATTGAAAAGTCAGGTTGGCGGGGCAGATGATGAGTACCCGCTCTGCGAGACCGCGCAACTTAAGCTCGCGGATCAGCAAACCAGCCATGATGGTCTTGCCAGCGCCAGCATCGTCGGCGAGAAGGAAACGGACTCGCGCTAGTTTCAACAGGTAGTCGTAGACGGCTTCAAGCTGGTGTGGTAGCGGGTCCACGCGAGAGATCGAGAGACCGAAATACGGATCGAATTCGTAGGCAATACCGAGTGAGTACGCCTGAACACCGATCCTGAGAACCTGTCCGTCGCCATCGTAAGTGAAATGAAGCTTCTGGATTTGAAGCTGCTGAAGGTCGGCAGATGTGAGGGTGACTTTCCGAAACCGCTCAGTGTTGATTCCGCTCAACCCTACAACCCACCTACCCGGTCCGCTCTCGCGAATGGTCTCGACTCGCATCGGTTCGCTGAAGAGCGTGCCCGTTACAACTTGTCCCTCGACCAGCGGCAGGGCTTGGACTTTGGCGGCGGACTCTGACATGCAAACTGCACCCTCGACGCACTTGCGAAGGCAAGCCTGTGGCGCTCTGGGGAAGCAGGCTTGCCCGAACTCAGTCAATTAAACCGGTGATTGTACAACGGTTGCAAGTTACTCGAGGAGGGGGCTTTACTATGCTGATTCATTCGTTGTCCAGCGGCTCCCCGGAAACGGGCTTCCCCGCCCGACGATACGAGTAGGCTGATCGCCCTCCTTGCGATACAGGTAGGCGTGAACCCGTGATCCTGCAACGTCTTCATCCTGCTGCACGGATTCGTGTGCCCTCGTTCAATCGCCCTTGCCGCCCCACCACAATCCCGCGAGGGCATGCGAGAGTCCGGGTCACGGGTCGCGGTAAGTGATTGGTGGAATTCGTCCAAGGTCATGTTTACTTGGCATGGCTAGCTCAAAGCAGACGACACTCTGCCAGGGCCAGATCACACAAGGTGGCCAATGCTCCCCTCGCTGCTTTGAGTATCTGAACGTCTCGTCGCCCCTTAGACGACTTGAATCCGTGTTCTCGCTTGTTGCGGATTGTTTTTAGAATCCCGCCAAATGCCAACATAGCGGAGCGAGGATCGTTGTCTCTCTTCCCACGTACCTCACGAATTGCCTCCGCCGCTTCGTCGGGATGAAGCCTTTCATGCAGATCCGTAGGTATCGTTTCTAATGGCGGATCGAGATCGAGTAGCGCGTTCACCGAAGGCGAATTGAGGATTGCTGTTAGCTTCGCCTCAGGCAAGTCGTTCACCAGGCTTCTCATCCTCACGTATTCATCATTGCCAGCATATTTGTTTGCTACCTTCAGCAGTGCGACCCAAAGGACATCGACCGCTTCATAGTGTGTCAGCAAAGCAGAACTCTCGATTTCTTCCCTGATTTCAGCCGCAGTTGCCAAAAACACCTCTCAGACTTGTAGGATACCAACCACGGTCAAAGATTTCCGTTATTCAACTTCTGCCGACTTATCTGCTGTTGAGAGTCAGACTTCGCCACCGACGGCCAACGCCGATCAATCTCCTCCATCAGTCGCTCAGCCCACCGGATCGCATCTCGTACTGCGCCAGCTTCCGTGCCGCGAGGATGCTGGCGGCGATCAGCAGCACCGCTTGCGACCTTCGTTCAGCAATTACTTATAATGCGTCGTGCCTTTGGGAGGTTTTATGGACATTCACTGCGTGGTGACCGGACAGACCAAATCCGGCAAGTCGGTTATTATCCGTAACACGCCCGTTCAGCCTATAAGCCTCGCCCTACTTCCAGGGTACGAGTTTCATCGCTTATGGGGAAGCGATTCCATCCCAGAACTTCCGTGCGACGGAACTGCACCGCCGCATCCTCGCTATTTCCCTCCAACAAATGGTTTCCGCTTCGGCTTTTTCACAATACCGCCGGATGCGAGGACGAGCGTCGATCAGATAGGCACAGCCTCCGCTCTCGAGGAAATTCAACAGAAATTGCCGGGGATGATTGATGTTTTGGAACTGGATCATCCGGGCATGCACACTACCGACACGGTCGATTTCGATGTCGTCGTATTCGGCGAGGTGGTTCTGGAATTGGATGGTGGAGCCGAGGTCGTGCTCAAAGCGGGCGATTGCGTCATTCAGAACGGAACCCGTCACGCGTGGCACAACCGCTCCGGCGACAAATGCGTGATTGCCGTCACGTTAGTGGGTGCGGAGCGCAAACCCTAGCCCATTCTCGCTGCCCTCGTTCAACCAGTCGGGCGGGGTGCGGAAATCGAAGAATGGGAGGATGCTCGACGGTCGGACGTACGATGAGATTCCTACTGGGCATCAGCCTGCGTTATTTGCATCGCACCGCCAGACGTAGCAACGTCAAACCCAAGCCACGTAACCACCCACTTGCTGGTCACAAAGGCTTCCCACGCCTATGAAACGCCCCAGCCGACCCGAACCATCGCTCGGCGGCCAAATCGCCGTTGAATCGGCTTTCTGAGGCGATAGCCAAGACCGCCCGCCATGGGAAAATGACCTTCACGCCATGAACGCCGCAATCCCTGGGCGCAAGCCGACATCCGAGGAAATCTCGGGTCTGATCGAACGCGTCACCTTCCACAACGACGAGAACGGCTTCTGCGTCTTGCGCGTAAAGACGCAGGGGCACCGGGATGAGACCACGGTGATCGGGTCGCTGCCCTCCGTGACTGCCGGGGAATGGCTGGTCGCGGACGGCTGGTGGGTCAGGGACAAGGAACACGGGCTGCAATTCAAGGCAAGCACCATGAAAACCGTGCCGCCGACCACCGCCGATGGGATCGAGCGGTACCTCGGCAGCGGGTTGGTCAAGGGGATCGGACCGATCCTGGCGAAGAAGTTGGTCGGGCGGTTCGGAGCCGAGGTTCTCGTGGTCATCGAGAAGCGCCCAGCCGAACTGCAATCCGTGGACGGGATCGGCCCCAAGCGCCGTGAGCGGATCGCGCACGCATGGCAGGAGGCAAAGCAAGTCCGCGAAATCATGCTCTTTCTGCACAGCCACGGCGTCAGCACCAGCCGGGCGGTGCGGATATTCAAGACCTACGGCGAGCAGGCGATTGAGAAGGTTCGCGAGAACCCGTACACGCTGGCGAAGGACATCTACGGGATCGGCTTCGCCACCGCCGATCAGATCGCCCAGAAGGTCGGAATTCCGAAAGACTCGATCAACCGAGCAAGGGCGGGCATCGACCACGTGCTGCTGGAGGCGACATCGGACGGCCACTGTGCCCTGCCGCTGGAAAAACTCAAGCTCGCGGCGGTGAAGCTGCTGGAGGTGCCGGAAGCCATAGTCGAACACGCCCTGTCGCCGATGCTCACCGGCGGCTCCCTGCTGCTGGAGGAAATCGACGGCGAGCCCCTGATCTTCCTGCCGCACTTGAGGAAGGCAGAGCAGGGCATCGCGGCAAGGATCAAGTCGCTGGCAGGAATGGCGACCCTCTATCCGCCGATTGATTTCGACAAGGCGGTCGCGTGGTGCGAGCGGCGGACGGGGAAGAGGCTCGCCCCCAGCCAGCGCGAGGCTCTGAAGACTGTGCTAGTGAACCGAGTTGTAGTAATCACGGGTGGCCCTGGAGTGGGGAAAACCACCTTGGTCAATTCGATCCTGATGATCCTGCGGGCAAAGGGCGTTAAGTGCATGCTGTGTGCGCCGACTGGCAGGGCGGCGAAGCGGCTCTCGGAGACGACGGGCTTGGAAGCGAAGACGATCCACCGCCTGCTGGAGATTGATCCCGGAACTGGTCGGTTTACGCGGAACGAGTCCAACGTGCTCGCCTGCGGTCTCCTTGTCGTGGACGAGACCTCCATGGTGGATGTGCCGCTGATGCATTCCCTCGTGCGGGCGGTTCCAGTCAGCGCCGGGCTCATTCTGGTCGGCGACGTGGACCAGCTTCCGTCAGTGGGGCCGGGCACGATGCTGCATGACCTGATCGAAAGCGGCGTAGTGCCGGTTGTGCGCCTCACGGAAGTGTTCAGGCAGGCTGCGGACAGCCGGATCATCACGAACGCGCACCGCATCCGCCGAGGGCAGATGCCCGACATGCGCGGAGCAGACCCAAGTTCCGACTTCCATTTCGTCGAGCGGGATGAACCGGAGAAGATAGTCGCCACCCTGGTCAAGCTGGTGCAGGAGAGGATTCCAGAGCGGTTCGGATTAGACCCGATCCGCGGTGTGCAAGTCCTGTGTCCGATGAACCGGGGATCGCTCGGAGTGCGCGAACTGAACACGGCGTTACAGCGAGTTCTGAACCCAGTCCGCCCCGGCCAGCCCAGCGTCGAGCGATTCGGCTGGCGGTTTCAGATGCGGGACAAGGTCATCCAGACCGAGAACGACTACGACAAGGACGTGTTCAACGGGGACGTGGGCATCGTCGAGCGGGTAGACTTGGTCGAGCAGCAGGTTGCCATCCGCTTCGACGACCGGATCGTGAGGTACGACTTCGGCGAACTGGACGAAGTATCGCTGGCTTACGCGGTCACGATCCACAAGTCGCAGGGGTCGGAGTTCCCGGCAGTGGTGATCCCGCTCGCCACACAGCACTACATGCTTTTGCAGCGGAACCTCATTTATACGGGGATCACGCGGGGCAAGAGGCTGCTTGTGCTGATCGGTCAGAAGAAGGCGCTGGGCATCGCGGTGCGCAACGACCGTCCGCAGAGGCGGTATTCGGGGCTGCTCGCCAGCCTGAGAAAAGGATAGGTTGGAACGGATGGCTTGAGCCAGAGAATTCTGGGCAACGGGTTGAGACGTGTACCTGGCGATGGAACATGCTGGGAGCTTGGAACCGCTGGGAATCGCAGTCTGTTTACAGTCTGTTAGCGATGCCCTACAATGCCTTAGCGGCTAAAGAGAGCGTCCCGGCGCTCTGCAAGTTGTTGAGGATGCGTTTGAAGGGGTTTTCAAGTCCCCCCTTCCGCACCAGGTTTTCTACCACTGAGAAGGGTTCCACCGTCTGTTACGGTCTATTGGACGCTCTGGTCAGTCCCCGGCACGCCAGTCCGCGTCCAACAGCATCTCCCAGGCGCGAATTAAAGCCGCCCTTTTCTGACACTGAGTCAGAGGGCGCTCGCGGTCCGGCCTGCGAGCGCCAAGAAAAGCGACGAACTTGGGTATGGCAGACCCCGAACAACAGAAACGGTCAGTCGTTGAAAGCTCTGGTTCTCCCCCAGCCTAGGCCAAGTCGAAGCGGTCAAGGTTCATCACTTTGGTCCACGCCGCCACGAAGTCTTTCACAAACTTTTCCTTCGAGTCCGCGCATGCATAGACTTCCGCCAGGGCGCGCAGTTGGGAGTGCGAACCGAAGATCAGGTCGACCCGGGTGGCGGTCCACTTGAGCTTGTTCGTCTTCCGCTCGCGTCCCTCGTACACGCCTTCCGAGCCTGCGGACGGCTGCCATTCGGTGCTCATGTCGAGCAGGTTAACGAAGAAGTCGTTCGTCAGCGTCTCCGGCCGCTTGGTGAAGACGCCGTGTGCGGACTTCCCGGCATTTGCACCCAGGACGCGCAGGCCACCGACAAGAACCGTCATCTCGGGCGCCGTCAGCCTCAGCAATTGCGCCCGATCCACCAATAGCTCCTCAGCCGACAGCCGCTGCGTGCCGTGGAGATAGTTGCGGAACCCATCGGCGCCTGGCTCAAGCGGCACGAAGGAGTCGACGTCGGTTTGCTCGTGCGACGCGTCCATGCGCCCCGGCTTGAAGGGAACTTTTACGTCGTGCCCGGCGCCCTTCGCGGCTTTCTCGATCGCCGCACAGCCACCGAGAACGATCAGGTCAGCCAGCGAAACCTTCTTCCGGTTACTGCCGTTGGATTGCGAACTGTTGAACTCCTTTTGGATGGCTTCGAGTGTCTGCAGCACCGTCGCCAGCTGAGGCGGCTGGTTGACTGCCCAGTCCTTTTGCGGTGCCAGGCGAATGCGCGCGCCGTTCGCTCCACCGCGCTTATCAGAACCGCGGAACGTCGAGGCCGACGCCCAAGCCGTTGCGACCAGCTGGGAAACGGACAGCCCTGATGCCAGAAGTTTCACCTTCAGAGCTGCCATGTCCTGCTCCCCGATCAGCGGATGATTCACAACCGGGATCGGGTCTTGCCAGGGCAGCTGCTCGTTCGGAACAAGCGGGCCAAGATAACGCACGATCGGGCCCATGTCGCGGTGTGTCAGCTTGAACCACGCCCGGGCAAACGCGTCCGCGAACTGATCCGGATGCTCGTAAAAGCGACGTGCAATCTTTTCGTAAGCCGGGTCGTACCGCAACGAGAGGTCCGTGGTCAGCATGGATGGCGGGTGATGTTTTGAGGGATCGTGCGCATCCGGCACCGCACCGTTGCCTGCGCCATTCTTCGGTTTCCACTGATGCGCACCAGCCGGGCTCTTGGCCAATTCCCATTCGTAGCCGAACAGGTTGGTGAAGAAATTGTTGCTCCACTTCGTAGGCGTGGTGGTCCAAATCACTTCCAGGCCGCTGCCGATCGAGTCACCCCCTTTGCCTGTGCGAAATTTGCTCTTCCAGCCAAGACCCTGCTCCTCGAGGCCGGCGGCTTCGGGTTCCGCCCCGACCAGTGTCTTATCGCCGGCGCCGTGCGTTTTGCCAAAGGTGTGCCCCCCGGCAATCAGCGCCACTGTCTCTTCGTCGTTCATCGCCATACGGTGGAATGTTTCGCGAACGTCCTTGGCCGCCGCACGAGGATCCGGCTTGCCGTTCGGCCCTTCAGGATTCACGTAGATCAGGCCCATTTGCACGGCACCGAGCGGATTCTGCAGATCACGGTCGCCGCTGTAGCGCTCGTCCGCAAGCCACTGGCCCTCCGGGCCCCAGTAGACGTCCTCTTCTGGCTCCCAGACATCCTCGCGCCCCCCGCCAAAACCGAACGTCTTGAAGCCCATCGACTCGAGAGCAACGTTGCCGGCGAGAATCATGAGGTCGGCCCAGGAGATCTTCCGGCCGTATTTCTGCTTGATCGGCCAGAGCAGCCGGCGCGCCTTGTCGAGGTTCACGTTGTCCGGCCAGCTATTGAGCGGCGCGAAGCGCTGCTGGCCGGCCCCGGCACCGCCGCGTCCGTCGCCGATGCGGTAGGTGCCTGCGCTGTGCCACGCCATGCGAATGAACAGCGGGCCGTAGTGGCCAAAGTCGGCCGGCCACCAATCCTGCGAGTCCGTCATCAAGGCATGAAGGTCCTTGATCACGACACTCAGGTCGAGACTTTTGAACTCCTTTGCGTAGTCGAACTCCTCGCCCATCGGATTGGACAGGGTGGAGTGCTGGTGGAGAACCTGAAGGTTCAGCTGGTTTGGCCACCAGTCGCGGTTCGTGTGTGCGGGGGTTCCGCCCGTGAACGGGCACTTGGTTTCGGTCGACAAGTTTCGATCCTGCTTGGCAAGTTTTTGCTCCATAAGTTCCTTCTCCTTACGTAGTAACCCAAAAAGACTGCGTGAGAGACACAACGATCCCGGCTCTCCCCTTCCGGCAATCACCGCCGGGCGCTTTGGCCGACACCGGCCATCGCTCCGGGATCCGCCTCTCCGACACCTAACGGGACGCGCGGCGCGGAGCACACTTCGTGCAGAGCCCCCGGAAAATGAGCTGGCATTCGCGCACCCTCCGCTTACCGAGAGAACGAGAGCCGGGCCGGGGCACGTCGTACCACTCCATATCCTCAACATTGCTGCAGCGGTCGCAGATGAAGTGGTGGTGACGCATGCCGTTCACATCGAATCGCCCAGCGCGGCCTTCGACGGCCACTTCCCGCACCAGACCCGCCTTCACCAAGTCCCGCAGATTGTTATAAGTCGTAGCCCTCGAAGAGCGCGGATGCACGCGATTCACGGCTTCGAAAATTTCCGCAGCCGTGGGATGCCGCTTGTGGTCCATCAAGAATGCCATCACGGCGTAGCGCTGCGCAGTGCACCGCAATCCGCCGCCTTTCAACGACCGTTTAATCGCCTCGGCACCCATGACAGTTTAGATTATATCTAATGTAATATTTTGTCTAGATTCGCTGTGCGCGAGTACGCGAGGGTCGCCCGCCGGATTCCTGCAGCTGCAGGAATCTGATGCGGTCTCTGGATTCAACACCAGTCTGGCAGGTTGGGGGTAAGATCTCGAAGCAGAAGCCAGAAGAAGCTGTGACGTATAATTCTTGCCTCCACGAGGAGAGGGTTTACTCTGCAAACCATTCGCTCAACCAAAATCTTCGACGTCTGTGTCATCGGCTCAGGCGCCGCGGGAGGGGCCGCGGCTAAGGTATTAACGGCAGGTGGAGCTACGGTCGCGATGTTAGAGGCCGGTCCATCTCTCAATCCAGCCGTGGACTTCAAGGAGCATCTCTGGCTTTACGATCTTCCTCATCGGGGCGGAGGAGTGGGAGGCAGGCTCAGGGGAGAAGAAGCCGACGAGTTCATGGCGCCAAATGGCGCCTGGGAAATCGAAGGCGAACCCTATGTTTCAGCGCCAGGGTCCAGCTTTCGCTGGTTCCGGTCGCGAATCGTCGGCGGTCGCACGAACCATTGGGGAAGAGTGGCGCTTCGCTTTTCGCCTGCGGATTTCAAGACTGGCTCGGTCGAGGGCGTGGGAGACGACTGGCCCATCACGTATGACGAGTTGGCACCTTATTACGACAAGGTCGAAGCCTACATCGGGGTGTTCGGTTCGCGAGAGAACCTTGCCAGTTCGCCCGACGGAGTTTTCCTTCCGCCGCCCAAGCCGCGCTGCACGGAGATCGTTCTGCAGAAAGCCTGCGGCAAACTAAACATTCCTTGCTTCGCGGCTCGCATGGCAATTCTGACCAGGCCCTTGCACGGACGCCCCGCCTGTCACTACTGCGGCCAGTGTTCTCGGGGATGCAAAACGGCGTCGAACTTCAGTTCCAGCCAAGTGCTGATTCCCGGAGCCTTGGCGACCGGACGTCTCACCCTGATCACCGATGCGATGGCGCGCGAGATTGTGGTAGGCAAGGATGGTAAGGCCGACTCTGTCACCTATATCGACCGCAAAACAAAGCTCGCAGGTCAAATTCACGCCCGGAGTTTTGTGGTCGCGGCCAGCACCTGCGAGAGCGCACGGCTATTGCTGAATTCACGCTCTCCTCTTTTCCCCGATGGACTCGCCAATTCTTCCGGGGTGATAGGGCGCAACCTGATGGATAGCGTCGGCAGCTGGGGCTCGGGTTACTTCCCCCAGTTAGAGAAGATGCCGCCTCACAATCACGACGGCAGCGGGGGAAATTATCTGCCACACGTCTACGTACCGTGGTGGAAGTTCGATCGCAAGAATGAGTTTTCTGGCGGTTACCACATCGAGCCCGGCGGCGGGCGCTTCATGCCGGTGCTTGGCCAATTTGACGATGCGTGCGACCACGCCGAAGGCTATGGCGATTCCCTAAAAGCAAACTGCCTCCGTTCCTATGGAGCGACCATCGGCATGGAAGCGCTCGGACAAATGACGCCCAATGAGCACACCTATTGCGAGCTCGATCCGAGCTCGGTTGACGCGTGGGGCATACCCGTGTTGCGTTTCCATTGGCAGGCAGGAGAGAACGAGATAAAAATGGCGAAGGATATGCAAGCGACCATCCGCGCCATCGTCGAGGCCGCAGGAGGCACCTACACCACCGAAGTGACGACCGACGGCCCGAGTCCCTACGGTCTCTACGACGGAGGAAGCGCCATTCACGAAACCGGGACCGTGCGCATGGGGGATAATCCCAAAAACTCCGCTTTGAACAAATATTGCCAGGCGCATGATGTCAAGAATCTGTTCGTCACCGATGGCGGCGCGTTTGTAACCAGCCCCGACAAGAATCCAACCCTTACCATTCTGGCGCTCTCTTGGAGAGCTTCGGAGTATCTCCTGGAGCAGGCGAAGAAAGGGAATCTGTGAGAGCGGAAAGCGAAAGCAAGAAATTCGTAAGAAACGACTAATGGCTTTTTCGCGACGTGATCTATTGAAAGCTCTGGGCGTGACCACGGCGGCCGGGTCAGGCTTAGGGCTGGTTCCGCTCGCTGCCGCGGAAAAAGCTCACCGCATCGTGAACGCGGAAAAAGCCGCATCGTCGGCCCGCGCCTACGCGCCCAAATTCTTTTCGACGCGGCAATATGAGACGTTGCGTGCCCTCTGCCAGGCAATCATTCCGCCAGACCAAAAAAGCGGCGGGGCGATCGAAGCGGGGGCACCCGAATTCATCGACCTGCTTACCAGCGAGAATCAAGAACTCCAGCTGCAGCTTGGTGGCGGAATCATGTGGCTCGACTCCACATGCTCAGAACGCTACCAGCAGACCTACCTTGACTGCACGCCGGAACAGCAGAAAGAACTCCTGGATCTCATCGCGTTCCGCAAGAACGCCGAGGAGTATCCTCGACTTCGCCCGGGCGTCGAATTCTTCTCCACGCTGCGGAAATTCACAGCCGATGGCTACTTCACCAGCAGAATCGGCTTGGAGGCCCTCGGTTACGTCGGCAACACCTACCTGAGCGATTTCCCCGGCTGTCCTCCCATACCGGAATAGCAACCGGAAATCAAGGCGTGGTAATCAGGGCGACCTCGAACGAGCGATTCCCTTTTCTCCGTGACCGGACAGATCGCGAGGCTACTGTCGGCAACCTGAGAACTCCCTGATGTTTTCGCTTCTCCGGCACTTTGTTTGCGTCAGGTGTGCCCGATGTTTGTGCGATTGCACGACCACGGTCGGCATCTAGGGGAAGATCCACGCGCAGTCACCCTTCGCAGTTCGAGTGGGTCCCCGATGCGCGGGCCGGTTCGTGGCAGGGATGGGCACGGGCATCGAGCAGGTCGATTCGCCGCCACCCCGTCGCTGATTCGGCGGTCACGGCGAGATGGTACATCTCGGGAGGCTAGGAATCGCGGTCGGTTTACAGCCTGTTAGCGATGCCCTACAATGACTTAGGGAAGATTGTCTATGATTGTCCTTATCACGTTCATTCATATTATTGTTTGCCTGTTTCTCATTATTGTGGTGCTGCTGCAAAGCGGGCAGAGCGGGGACATTGCCGCAGCTTTCGGCGGAATGGGAAGTCAGACGGCCTTTGGGCCGCGGGGTGCGGCCACAGCATTGTCGAGAGCAACCACCTGGTCTGCCATTATCTTCATGGTAACGTCGATCACTCTGTCGGTCGTAGCTTCGCGGCGCGCCGGACCCAAGTCAGTGCTGCAAGGACTGAGCCCTTCCCCAACCAAGTCACAACCGGCAAAGCCCGCTGCGCCAGCCAGCGCGCCGCAACCAAAGTGATTGTTTTGTTCGACTTTGCTCGTCGGCCAAAAGCCAGGAATACCAGCCCGCCATGATTCACGAAATTCTTCCCGTCGGACCATTGCACTGCAATTGCTCGATCCTTGGCGACGAGGCCACACGAGAAGCCATCGTGATCGATCCCGGAGATAACATTCGGGAGATTCTTGCGCTGATTTCCAAGCACAATCTCGCGGTAAAGCAGATCGTCGTAACTCACGCGCACATTGATCACGTGGGCGGCGCCATGCAGCTGCGTGCAGTGACAGGGGCGCCCATCTTACTGAATCGAAAAGACTACGATCTCCTCAAGATGCTCGACGTCCAGGCTGCCTGGGTGGGCATGGTTTCTCCCGGTCCGGTTGAAATTGACCAGAGTGTGGGAGAAGCTGACAAGGTAAAGGCTGGAGCGCTCGTGGCCGACGTGATTCATACCCCCGGCCACACTGAAGGTAGCATCTGCCTGTATTTTCCGAGCGAGAAGAAACTGATCGCGGGAGACACGCTGTTTGCAGGAAGCATCGGGCGCACCGATCTCCCCGGCGGTTCCTTCGAAAAGATCATCCGCTCGCTGCATGAGAAAGTACTGGCGTTGCCGGATGAGACTGAGGTTGTGCCCGGACATGGGCCCTTGACTACCATCGGAGAGGAGCGGAAGAGCAATCCTTTCTTGCGGTAAGGAATCTTGGGTGAACACCGAGCCCCCGCTCATCTTCGGGAACTGACTGGCCCAGCAAGGCAGAGGATCCCAGGCACAATCAGTGGACGCTCGCAGAGTTTCCCGGGAAGGCGAGTTTCACAAAGCCAGGCAGAGAAAACTGGCGTGTGTCAGGCACAAGAACCAAGATTTCGACGAATCTTGGGCCAAGAGTCGGCTTAGAGATCTTGAAGAATCGGGTCGGCCAGGGTCTGTGGAGAAAAAGTTGGCCTGTCGAACCAGTCAGGCCGTGGCGAAGCTACCAGTCAGCTACGGAGAGTCGATTGATAACTCTCGATTAAGTCGCGGATGCGCCGCGCGTCGGCTTTGCGATGCCCGTGGCTGGTGATCGGGTCAGTACCACCGGTCGATTCAATGCGGATGTCTGACCATAACATTCCCGTAGAAATGTGTACCGAGGCGACCTGGGTAATCCCGATGCTTTCTTCGCTGCTCCCGAATAGCCGCGGTTTCATCCGCGTCACCCTTTGCGGATTCACCAGAATGCGGGTGGGAAAAAACAGATTCCCTTTCGTCCAGCGACTGGCGATAAAGGTGCTCTCCTCTGCCATCGGTGAGTGGCCTCGCAACCCACCCGTAGGCGCCCCGCCACGCGCTTTACCGGGCTGCAGGCAAAGCGCTCGATCCGCGGCCGGTCTCACACCCAGTCTAATGCCCCCTTCTTCCAAATCCAGACGTAGCCGACAATCAGGATCGTGAGGAAGATTAGCATTTCGACCAGGCCAAAGACACCCAGCGCCTTAAACTTCACCGCCCAGGGAAAGAGGAAGATTGTCTCGACATCGAAGACCACAAAAAGAATGGCCACGATGTAATAGCGTATGGTGTAGCGGCCACGGGAACCACCCACAGGATCGATGCCACATTCGTAGGGCATGAGTTTGGTGCGGTGCGGGTTTGCCGGACGCACCAGTTTGGCGGCGACGAGAGTAATCGGGATTAGCAACCCGACCACTGCGATAAAGAGAAAGATAGGAATATAGTTCTGAGGCATCGTTCCTCAGGCACACCGCAAATAGAAACTGGCACGGCCAGTCCATAGTACCGCTGAGCCGGATCCTCTTCAAGAAGCGGGATTGCCTAGCAGGAAAGCCGCGCAGTTTATAATCGCAATTCCTAGCGAAGGAAGCCCTTTGGCACTCGACGAAAAAATCTACGAACTGCGGCGCGACAAGCTCAGGCAGATTGAAGCGCTCGGGCAAACAGCCTATCCGACCCGCTTCGAGTTCACCCATACGATCCCTGACATCCTCCAAGACTACGGC
Source organism: Terriglobales bacterium (assembly GCA_035622175.1). Taxonomy (GTDB): domain Bacteria; phylum Acidobacteriota; class Terriglobia; order Terriglobales; family Acidobacteriaceae; genus JAFAGX01. The sequence goes on from DASPVV010000223.1 coordinate 29,980, forward strand.
GACAAATCCGCCGCTGACCTGGACCGAGCGCAGGTCCACGTGCGGGTTGCGGGACGGATCATGGCGATCCGCTTGATGGGAAAGGCCGGGTTCGCGCATCTGCAGCAGGGCGGTCAAAAGCTGCAGATTTACGTCAAGCGGGATGCCGTAGGGGTGCAAGGATTTGAACTCTACCAGCTGCTCGACGTGGGCGACCACATCGGCCTCCGCGGGTACCTGTTCCGCACCCGGACGGGCGAGCTCACCGTGCACGTCGAAGAGATTACATTTCTGAGCAAAGATCTGCTGCCCCTACCGGAGAAATGGCACGGACTCACCGACGTAGAGCTGCGCTACCGGCAACGCTACCTGGACTTGGTCATGAACCCCGAAGTGCGCGATGTCTTTCTCAAGCGCAGCCGACTCGTGCAGTCGATGCGGCGGTTTCTCGACTCGCGGGGGTTTCTGGAAGTCGAGACGCCCATGATGCAGGCGATCGCCGGTGGCGCCGTTGCTCGTCCTTTCGTCACTCATCACAACACACTGGACATGGATCTCTACCTGCGGATTGCGCCCGAGCTCTACTTAAAACGGCTCACCGTGGGCGGATTCGACCGCGTCTATGAGATCAACCGCAACTTCCGCAACGAGGGGCTGGGATGGCGCTGGAATCCGGAGTTCACCATGCTTGAGTTCTACCAGGCCTACAGCGACTACCGCGGAGTCATGGACCTCACCGAGCAATTGCTCGTTCAGGCCGCCCAAGATGTTCTCGGCGGTAGCAAAGGGAAATGGGGTGAGCACGAGATTGACTGGGCACGTTCGAATTGGCGCCGCATGACCATGCGGGAAGCGATCATAGCCTACTGGCCGGAGCGGGCAGGGGTTAAGCCGGCAAACTCGGATTTCGTCTCGCCCGATTCCGTCAAGACACTGGTCGAGCGCTTTAACTCGGGACACGCACACATCGCGTATGATCCCAACGAACCGAGGGGAAAGACCATTGCCAACCTGTTCGATGCGGTGGCCGAGGAACACCTGGTTCAGCCAACCATCATTTACGAGTTCCCTACCGTGGTTTCCCCGCTGTCGAAACAGAAGGCCGACGAACCCGATTGGACCGAGCGTTGGGAGATTTTCGCCGGCCAGATGGAGATCGCAAACGGTTTCAGCGAACTCAATGATCCGGAGGAGCAGCGCCGCCGATTCGAGCAGCAATTCCAGCAGCGAGAAGGGGGTGACGAGGAAGCCCACCAAATGGATGAAGACTACGTCCGCGCGCTTTGCTATGGCATGCCTCCTGCCGGCGGAGTGGGTGTCGGCGTGGATCGGCTGGCAATGTTGTTGACGGATTCACACACCATTCGGGATGTGATTCTGTTCCCATTGCTCCGACCGGACAAGGGCTCAACCCAGGAAGACATACCAAAGTGACCCGGGCGCGGTGCGCCCGCGGTTATCCGTATGCCAGCTCCTTCGCTCTCTGCACGGCCTTGACCACGGCCTTGATTAAGGTCACGCGCAGCTTGCCTTCTTCGAGTTCGAGGATTCCATCGATGGTGCATCCGGCGGGCGTGGTCACTGCATCCTTGAGCAGCGCAGGATGATCGCCGGTTTCGAGCACCACCGTGGCCGCGCCCAAGGTAGTCTGGGCAGCCAGCAGGGTGGCGATATCGCGGGGTAATCCAACTTTCACACCAGCCTCGGCCAGCGACTCCAGAATGATGTAAATGTAGGCCGGGCCACTGGCCGAAAGGCCGGTGACTGCGTCCATATGTTTCTCATCCACCACCACCGTCCGGCCGACCACCCCAAAAAAGGAGCTCGCAATCTCCAGGTGGCGCGCCTCGGCAAACTGTCCTTTGCATAATCCGGTCATACCGCAACCCAGCAGGCAGGGCGTGTTGGGCATGGCTCGGACCACCGGAATCTTGATTCCGAGCGTCTGCTCGAATTGCCTGGTGGGTACAGAAGCGGCGACAGAGATGATCAATTGCGAGGAAGAGACCGCAGCCCGAATCTGTTCGATGACACCTTCGACAGCCTGTGGCTTCACACAAACCAGGATGATCTCGGCCTCCCGGGCCGCCGCGGCATTGTCGGTTCCAACCGGAATTCCGAGCTTCTGCGCCAAGCTGCGCGCCCGATCTTCATGTTGCACGGTCGCCGCCGTCCGGTGGCGGGACAACAGACCTTTCTCGAGAAGCGCGCTCAGAAGGATCCCGCCCATTTTGCCCGCACCGAGGACTGCCACCCGTCTACCCGAGGAATCCATCCTGACCTCCGCAAAAACCGGTGAATGTTACGAAAGCCCCCACCGAACCAGCGCGGGCGACTCGAAGCCGAGGATATCATTAACTCCGCTAGGCTCACGACAGCCGCCGAATCTCCCCTTCCATCTGCGATGCGATGCGGCCGGCATGGCGAATCGGTCGGGCCTAAGAAATACGGGCCCCGATCAGCGGGGATTGGACCGGTAGACCCAACTGGTGGGAACGGATGCTGGCGGAGATGTCTTCGACGCCAGATCATCATTCGCGCGGTCGACAACTTCTTCCACTTGACCGTGGGTAGGAGCCAGGGAACAGACCGGATCGGTGGCGGCGGCATCGCCGGTCACCAGCCATGCCTGACAGCGGCATCCGCCGAAGTCTTCACCGCGACGGTCACAGCTGCGGCACGGCTCCGGCATCCATGCTTCACCCCGGAATTTTTGGAAGGCGGACGATTGTTGCCAGATCCATTCGAGGGGATGCTCGAGGACATTGTCGAAGGTCAGGCCCGGAATCACTCCCGCCGCATGGCAAGGCAGTGCCTGACCTTTAGGATCGATCAGCATCAGCCGCCGGCCCCAGCCCCCCATGCACGCCTTCGGATAATGGGCATAGTAGTCCGGGGTAACATAATCGATGCGCATCTGTCCGGCCAGGCGCTCCTGGGCAGCGCTGACCGTGGCTTGCGACTGCTGCAGTTGCTGCCGAGTCGGCATGAGCGCTCCCCGATTCCGCAACGCCCATCCGTAGTATTGCACGTTCGCGATCTCCAGACGGTCGGCAGCGAGTTCTTCAGCCATCGCGATGATCGCCGGCAGATGATCGAGGTTTTGCCGGTGCACGACCACGTTGACGGTGAAGCCAAGTTTGAACCGGCGAATAAGCCGCGCCAGTCGCAGCTTGAAGCTGTGACTCCGCGCTCCCGCGATTTCGTCCGCCAGCGGCTCCTGCGCCCCCTGAAAGCTAAGCTGAACGTGCTCCAGGCCAGCCTCGGCCAGTGCTGCTAAACGCTTCTCGGAAAGTCCAATGCCGGAGGTGATCAGATTGACATAAAGACCTGCGGCGTGCGCCCGAGCGGTCAGTTCCACCAGATCGCGGCGAGCCAGGGGCTCGCCACCGGTGAAGTGCACGTGCAGCAAGCCGAATTGGCCCGCTTGCTCGAGGACGCGCATCCATTCGGCGGTCGAAAGCTCGGAAGCAGCGTTCTGCATGGCAAGCGGATTCGAACAGTAGACACAATGCAGCGGGCATCGGTGCGTAAGCTCGGCAATCAGGGCTAAAGGGGCGGGTACCATGGATCGGACCAGGGTTGACGGGGGTGCCTCGGACATTCTCGCATTCAGAAATCTACCACCCGCTTTTGATGTAATTGCCCAAGAAAGCTGCGCACGTCCTCCGCGATGCGAGCCGGATCTCCGGCGCTATAAATCAGCTGTAGATCGGCGACAATCTGCTCGACCGTGCGCTGGCCATCACAGCGCTCGAGAATTTCTCGCCCCGTACCTCGCAAGCGAATTGCCCCTTCCGGAAACAGCAACATTCGTTCTGCTCCCTGGGCTTCCGCCCAACGGCATCCGGGCGCAAGGCGAGGGCAGATGGCAGGCGGTAGTGTCATGTCAAACCTCATCCGGCAGGAATGCCCCCGGCGGCGGCCAAGCTGGTTCGACATATGCGAAATGAAGTGCGTCCAGCTGCGCCCACAAAATGTCACATTTGCGCGCGAGAGCTGTCAGCGCGGACTCTTGCTCACCTCGCGTGCGGGCATGTTCGGCGACCCAGTCGAAGGCGAACTTGGCATCCTCGGGAGCCTGGTTCAAACGCGCCGTGAAGTAATCCAATCCTCCCCCTAGCCAAGGATAATGTCTCTTTAAGGCTCCCACCCGCAAGACAATCAGGTCGCGGGAAAACAGTTCGGTGAGCGAAGAGGCTACCGCTTCGAGAAAACTGCGGTTCCGCACCAGGTCGAGATAAGCATCCACGGCGTATCGGGTCGCCGGCAGAACGCCTTCGCCGCTGCACACTCGATCGCGCGAGAGGCCGGTCGCTTCACTCAGCCTTAGCCAACGCTCAATACCCCCATCGCAATTGCGGTCTCCATCGTGATCGACAATCCTTTTGCGCCAGGCGACGCGAAAATCGCGGTCTTGGCTGCGCGATAGGATGATCGCATCTTTGATTGGGATCCGGCTCTGATAGTAGTAGCGGTTGAGCGCCCACGCCTGCAACTGCCCTCGGTTCAAACGACCCTCATGCATCCTTTGGTGAAACGGATGGCGGTGATGGTAGCGCTCCCGCCCTACCTGTTCAAGACGTACGCCTAGCTCTGCCTTGGTAAGTGGCGGAAGCTCCCCATGCTCTGTCACCTGTGGAGCAGCCATGCGCGCTAGCTCCTCTCTTGGGCCGAACATCGCCCCTTCGGCACCCTCAGCCAATCACCTAGGGGGGATATCTCTGACAACGTGCCAGAATGGGCTGGATTGAAAATGGCACAAACCTCAAACCGGGCAGGAAGGTGAACCGGCCGCCTTGACAGCTCCTTTAAGCTTCTTCAGTCATAGGGGCAGACGTCGTCTAGGCCACACTTTGGGTCGACTGAGGATTCGCGCCGCTGCTCACCCAGACCTACTTCCCGAACCTCCTGAATGCGCGAGGTAACGATTGGATTTTGATAATCCGGATGGCAAAACTCCAGGTGCATCCCCCGCCCGATAAAGCGTTGTTTCAACATCGCCCCACCCCAGGTCGAGCCCGCAATCGCAACCTCGACCGGTTGGGGGCAGAACTCCGGGTGACCGGAGAGAAGGGCTGCGCCTCCACCCAGGAGAACCGCAGTGTAGCGGTGATGTTGGGTCTCGATCTCAAGGATGGTGGATGGCGGCAAAGCGCTCAGCAGCACTCCACCTTCAACTTCCGACTGTACGATGTTGCGATTGACTTCATCGCTCAGGTTGGGATGAGGGCTAAACATCCGTTTCTGGCAGGAAGTGTATCACGTCTTTGGCCCGGAATAAGGTACATGGCCACTGTCCCAGGCACATGGGCCCTTGGTCACGAACCCAGCCGATGCGGGCGATCTGCCCTGCCAGGCAGGGCGCTACCGACCCAGCATTCCGGTCCACGGAGGCTACGGTAGCGCCGCCGATTAACCTGTTAAGAATCTATGTGATCAGGGGCAGGCCTCCTAGTACACAGTGAGATACATCGTGCCTCCCGGTGGAAAGCACCTCGCAACTGACGGGACATCCGGAATGGCAGGTTAGTTCGAGTCCTTGGTCTCGAGCAGTTTTCGCGCAGCGCTCAACTCTTTGCGTTTTTGCGAATTGACTTCGGGGTAGGCTAGGCCAAGGCTTTCCAGGGTATCGACAACCGCTGCTGCCACCACGACCCGGGTAAACCACTTGTTGTCGGAGGGAACCACGTACCAGGGCGCGGTGGGAGCGGCGGTGTGCACAATCATGTCCTCATAAGCCTCCATGTAGTCGTCCCAGCTGAGGCGCTCGCGGATGTCGGCCGCGGAGAATTTCCAGTTTTTCTCGGGTTCGTCCAACCGGGCCAGGAAACGGCGCTTCTGTTCCTTTTTCGACAAGTTGAGAAAAAACTTGCGAATGACAATTCCATTGTGTGCGAGATAACGCTCGAAGTCTTTGATATCCTCGAATCTTGCCTGCCAAATGTCTTTGGTGATGAGGGAGGGTGGAACTCTCTCGCTCTCGAGAACCTCGGGGTGCACGCGCACCACCAAAACCTCTTCGTAATACGAACGGTTAAAGATGCCAATCCGGCCGCGTTCGGGCAGGCGCGTACTGGTTCGCCACATGAAATCGTGGTCCAGCTCCTCTGAGGAAGGGGTTTTGAATGAGTACACCTGGCAGCCCTGGGGGTTGATGCCCGACATGACGTGCTTGATGACCCCATCTTTGCCGGCGGCATCCATCGCCTGAAAGATGAGCAACACTCCCCAGCGGTCCTGCGCGTAGAGCTTATCTTGAAGCTCCGCCATGGAGGCGATCCCCTGCTCGAGAAGCTCTTTTGCCTGTTCCTTGGAACGCAGATGCCCGGTGTCGCCGGGATCACAATCCCTGATCCGGAACTTCTTGCCATGGTCTACGCGATACGGCATCACCAGCTTGCTTGCCCAGCTCATCGTTCGCTCCTCGGACCGGCCTCGAAACTCAGGAGTCTACAACAAGAACGGGCTGGTCCGGAAGTCGGGGTTGGGGCGTTTCCGCTGCTTCGCCAGCACCTCGAGGGACAGACGTGCTTAGGGTGTTTTCTCAGGAAATGGGGGCTGCCGCTTGCTAAAGAACCGACCTGTGGAAGGATGGAATCTGTCATACTCTTCAAGACCAGACCGGAGTTTTTCGCGGGGGAGACCTTATATGATTCTTTCGAGACGAAGCTTCTTTCGCATGGCTGGAGCCGCCAGCGCGCTCACGACCCTGCCGCTGCGCTCTGAGGTCCTGGGCTCTTTTGGGCCGATGCCTACGGCGACGGTGGATCTTCCGGTTCGTCTGGACAGCAATGAAAACCCGTACGGCCCTTCCCGCAGGGTCCTCGAATCCATGCGCGGCGCGCTGAGCATGGCAAACCGCTATCCACGGCCCGAGTATCAAGGATTGGTGGAACACATTGCGGCCATGCACAGAGTGCAACCAGAACAAGTGCTCCTCGGTTGTGGATCAAGCGAGATTCTACGAGTCGCGGCCGTTGCCTCACTCGGGCCGGGAAAAAAGTTCGTGCAAGCTTCGCCCACGTTTGAAACCGCAGAGCGCTACGCTAAGCAGGCTGGCGCCGCTGTGATCGCTGTGCCTCTCGACCGCGAATTTGCCCATGATCTGGACAGCATGCTATCGCACCTCGACCCTGCGGCAGCGCTCCTTTATATCTGCAACCCTAATAATCCGACCGGAAGCCTCACGCCGCGGGTCGCGCTCGAAGCCTTCCTTGCCAAAGTGCCGGCAACGACGACGGTTTTGATTGATGAAGCCTATCACCACTTCGCCACCGAAACGCCGGGATACGCGTCGTTTCTCGATCGCCCGATCGAGGATGATCGGATTGTGGTTGCGCGCACTTTCTCTAAAGTATATGGGCTCGCCGGCATGCGCCTGGGATATGCCATCGCAAAACCAGCACTGATTTCCCGATTCCGCCCCCACATCACTCCGGTTAACGTCAACGCGGTGGTCGTTCGCGCTGCACTGGTGGCGATGGATGACGCGGAAGGCGTCCAAGATTATGTTATGAAAAATGCGATGAATCGCCGTGAGTTTTTCAACCAGGCAGGCGCTCGAGGGCTGGCACCGATCCCCTCCTCGACGAATTTCGTGATGATGGATGTCCACCGACCTGCCCAACAGGTGATTGAGCATTTTCGGAAGAACCAGGTGTGGATCGGGCGCGAGTTTCCTCCGCTCGAAACCTACGTTCGCGTATCGCTGGGGAAAGCGGAGGAGATGCAAGAGTTTTGGCGAGTGTACGACATCGAGAGTGGGAAGCAGGCTTCGAACCGGCTCGGAACCGGGATTTCGCGTTTCCTCACCGATCGACGCGAGATTTCTCCTGGGCACTCGGGATAGCCTGACCTGGGCATGGCTGACGCCGAATCATGAGCATCCTCAGCCCTCGAGTCGTCCCCTCTCAGCCGAACGGTGGCGAACGACAGAGGGCGGATTGTGGCCGGGGCAGCTCGCAGCGGGAGGCGTTAGCCACACGCTTTCGTGTCGCGGTAAAAGGCGGCCACCGAGTCTACCACCAAGGTTTGCTGATCCCCCTTCATCTCCGGGAAGATGGGAAGAGCCAGGACTTCCCGGCTCGCCAGCTCGGATTGGGGCAGGTCACCAGGTTTGTACTGCAAATACTGGAAGGCTGGTTGCAGGTGTAAGGGCAAGGGATAGTAGATTTCGCTAGGAACTCCCCGGTTGCGCAAGAAAGCCCTTAGCTGGTCGCGATGAGGAGCACGAATCACATACTGGTTATGAACATGGGTGCATTTTGCGGCAACCTGAGGCAAGCCGACGACGCTGGCGAGTCCGCGGTCGTGGAAGAGCTCCCCATAGCGCTGCGCTTTGCGCTTGCGTTCCGCAACCCAGGAATCGAGGCGTTGCAACTTGACGCGGAGAATTGCGGCCTGCAGAGCATCCATCCGGCTGTTGATTCCGATCAGCTCGTATTCATATTTGGTTCGGCCTCCGTGCAGGTGCAACACGCGAAGTTTATCGGCCAACCTCTCGTCGTTGGTGGTTAGCATGCCACCATCGCCGGCTCCGCCAAGATTCTTGGATGGGAAAAAGCTGAAGCATCCGCACAGACCCATGCTTCCCACGGGTCGGCCGGCATGGGTTGCGCCCATCGCCTGCGCGGCATCCTCGACCACCGGGACAGAGCTGCGGGTTGCGATTTCGATGATGGCATCCATGTCGGCGGCCATACCGAAGAGGTGAACCGGGATCATTGCCTTCGTCTTCGAGGTGATCGCTGATTGTAGTTTCCTGACATCGAGGTTGTAGGTGCTCGGATCGATATCGACGAATACCGGCCGTGCTCCCAGCCGGGCCACTGCCCCTGCAGTCGCCACAAACGTAAAAGGCGTCGTCACCACCTCGTCGCTCGGCCCAACTTCGAGAGCCATCAGCGCGAGAAGCAAAGCATCGGAACCGGAGGCGCAGGCGACGGCGAAGCGCGATCTGCAGTAATCGGCAACTTCCCTTTCGAGGCTTTCTACCTCCGGCCCCAGAATGAAGTGTTGCGAGTCCATTACGCGCTTGATGGCAGCATCGATCTCCGGCTTGATCGCACGATACTGAGCCTTGAGATCAACAAAAGGAAAAGGCGGGGCGGGGGCGCGGGTATCGATGTTCGTGGCGTTTGTCTGCATGCTCTGCGAGGATTCGCCTCAAGGATACTCGGTTCCTACCTCTGCCAACAAATACTTGCCAGATTTGGCGGGAGCGCTTTGGGATCGCTTACGGCACTCTGCGGTAAGCTCCGATCAGGATGTCCTGATAGGTGTCTCGCGAGGTCACGGAACGAAGCGTAGCATGCAATTGATAATCAAAGCCGGCCTGCTCGAGGAGGCGGAGAAAGCCAGCTAAGCAAGAGGGCTGATTCACGATACGATGGTGATATTCGACAACCATTTGGCGGATCAAGTGAATCTTTCGATTGGAAACCAAGTCGCAGAGAACCTGATGCTCGGCACCTTCAACATCCAGCTTAAGAAAGTCGATCTCAGCCTGAATGAAACCCGAGAGCTTTCGGCCAGGAACTTGAATCGCCTCGCCTTGGAGGCGCGAAGCATCGGTGCTCATCAGTAGCGTTCCTGGGTTGTTGCGGTCTACAAAGAACTGTACCGTTCCATCCTCGTGGCCAAGGGCGCAGTTGTCGAGGACGACACCCGTAAGGTGGTTTTGCGCTACGTTTCTCTCGAGCATAGCGAAGGCGGTGGGATCCGGCTCGAAAGCGTGAATCTTAGCTGTGGGATAGAGCCACTTGAAATAGAGAGTGGCCATGCCTAAATTGGCGCCGCAGTCGAGGATGACTGGAGACTCTTGGCTGCTGTGGAAGTAGTAGTTCTGGCGGGCGAAGATCTCCCGGTAAAGGCAGGTGAGATTCGGGCGATCAAAGTATGAGATCTTGAATCCCAGCATTTTCCCGGAAACGTGCAGAAGATTCCACCATAGGGCGAACTTCTTGGAGGGGGGGTGAGGGGTCCGTAAGATGTAATAAGAATCATGGGCAAATTGGGCTATCGGTTGAGCCATTGCTTGCCTTCTATACTAACTTCCATTGTGCTTCGAGCAAAGCTGCCCCGGGCAGGAGAGAACGCCGGCAATCTTCCGCATGTCCTTTCGCTTGCTCATGCCAGCCCCGGTGCCGGCGGTAGCCGACCAAGCTTCTGCGGGTCGGCTGCGTGGCTGAGGGCTGACGGCTGATCGCTTGCAGATCCCTGGTTCGTTCCGGCCATGCCGGGTTGCAGAGTCGCCGCAGCCATGCGCAGTGGCGGGCGCGCCTTAAACCATGACCGGTCTCTCGGCCGACAGATTTCTTTTTCTATCGTCGAGATACCGGGAGAGGGCATCTTGCCAGGGTGGAATCGACAAGCCCAGAGAATGGAATTTCGCTTTGCTCAGCACAGAATAGGTGGGACGTTTCACGGAGCTGAAGAAGTCGCCTGTTTTGACCGGCGACAGCTTGGCATGGATGCCCGCGTACTGCAGAATGCCCCGGGTGAACTCGTACCACGAGCACTGCCCTTCGGAGCTGAGGTGATAAAGTCCGAAGCGGCCAGTGAACACCAATTTGCTTACCGACTCAGCCAGATCAGCCGTATAGGTGGGCGTGAGAACCTGATCATCGACGACACGGATCGGCTCTCCGGCCATGGCTTTTTTCAGCATGTTCTCGACAAAATTGCCGCCTTTCCCGCTGCTGCCCGCGATTCCATACAACCCACAGGTTCGGATCACAAAATAGCGCTCCAGGTTGAAGGCGATCAGATGTTCACCCACCAGTTTCGAGACGCCATAAACATTCAAGGGGGCAGGACGGTCATCGACCTCATAAGGCTTGTTCTGAGCATAGCCACCGAAGACGTAGTCGGTGCTGAAGTGGACTAAAATCGCGTCTGCGTCCTTGCAGGCTAACGCCAAGTTCATCACCGCCGAGCCGTTGACCTGAAAGGCGAGATCAGGCTTCCTCTCGCATTCTTCCACCTTGTGGAACGCGGCGGTGTTCAATACGATGGCGGGCTGGGCTTCACGGAGGACAGCGGCTAACTGCTGGCCGTGACAGATGTCTAGCTCTCTGCGGGTGAATGGCAGCACGTCGTGTCCAGCAGCTTGAAAAACCCGCAGCAGATCGGTTCCTAGCTGTCCGTTGGCCCCAATGAGAAGAACCTTCACTACGCGATCTCCGCCAGGCTGCGAAGGCTGTTGGTCTGCGACAGCAGCTTCAAAGTTTCAATGTTGTAGTACTGAGGGTTGTCCCAATCGTGGAATTTCTCCATGTTTTCGATCAACTGTTTCACGATACACTTTACGTCGTAATTGGGATGAAAACTCAACATGTTCTCGGCTTTCTGGATGCTGACTTTGTAGTTGCGGAAGTCCTTCTTGTGATGGATGGTCAGATGCACACGCAAGCCGAGCTGTTCTTCAATCGCCATCCGGACCAAGTCACCCACTTCTCCCACGGTGTAGTTTCCGGAAGCCACGTTGAAGATGCCGGAAATCTTCTCACTGGCCTCGAGCGCGCGGATGTAGGCGTTGGTCGCATCTTCAATACTGAGAATCGGCCGCCAAATCGAGGGGTTATTGACGATGATTTCGCGGTTCCGCACACCGTTCTTGAACATCGTATTAATAATGAGGTCCAATCTCATCCGCGGGCTGTAGCCGGAAACCGTCCCCTTGCGCAACGAGATGACGGAGAAGTCATCACTCGCCAGGTTCATCACCGCCTGTTCGCCTTGCAGTTTCGAGATTCCATAAGGATAGGACGAGGAAACCGACCTGGTTTCATCGAACAATTCATTGTCGGTATAACCATAGACCGAGCAAGAGCAGGCGTACACGTAGCGCTTGACATGCGCCTTTTTGGCAATATAAGCGAGGTAAGCAGGGGCTGCCGCATTGAAAATGAAGTTGCGACTGGGCGAGAATTCCGCCATGGGATCGTTCGATAGGCCTGCCAGGAACACAACCTGCTGGTAGCGTTCCAAATCCTGGACGCTCATCTCGAAAATGTCTTTGTGGATGATTCCAGCCTCTGCGGGAAGATGATTGCCAAACCAGAACAAGTCAACGACATCGACCTCATAGCCACGGTCGATGAGTCTTGGCACCAGGGCTGAGCCGAGATAACCTGCACCACCAGCCACCAGAATTTTCATATGATTTTACCTTCCCACCAGGCTCCGAGTTTCCGAATACCTGAAATTCTCTGACTCCGGCAACGATAGCCAGTGCTCTAAGGTCTGTGCTTTGCGATCTTTCTCCGACAACTGAACGTTGGTGATGGGCCAGCTGATGCCGATCGCAGGGTCATCCCAGCGTATTCCCGATTCACCCTTACTGTTGTAAGTTCCCGTGCATTTATATTGAATTTCAGCGTAGTCGGAAAGCACGCAGAAGCCCCGGGCAAAACCTGCAGGCGCCCAAATCTGCCTGCGGTCCTGGGCCGAGAGTTCGGCACCAAACCATTTCCCTAACGTGGGAGAGCCTTTGCGTATGTCCACTGCCACCAGGAAAGCGGTTCCGCGGGTCACGCGCATCAGTTTTCCCATGGGAGGATTCCACTGGAAATGCAGTCCGCGAAGCACACCGCACACGGAACCGGAGTGGTTGTCCTGCACAAACTCGGTAGGCAGGCCGAGGCTCTTAAACTGGTCGGCCCGAAAAACCTCAGTGAAGAATCCGCGATCGTCTTCGAACGCCTTGGAGACGAGTACACACACATCCCCCAAATGCCGCGATTCAATCTGCATCTGCACTCTTCTGTTCAGCTGCCGGGTTTAGCCAACCATTATAAATCGAAACCGGCGGCGGCTTGAACGGCGAAAACTGGAGCTCCGCACAAAAGCCTCGGGAGGTGAATCCCTTCGGTCACCTCGCCCCCGATCAGCGGGCAACCCCGATTCGCACCGCCACATCCTTACCTATTCATGGGGGTGAAGCTCAGCTGGGAAAGCGCCGTTCGGTCTGCTACGGCAAGACGGAGCGTCCTGCGAAAGCCTGCCCTCGCCCGCCGCGGAAGGCTCCTGGCCAGCCATGAACTGCTTACCTGTCTGTTGACGCTGACCCTGGCCGGGTGCGGCGGAGATCCTTTAACAATTCAGCACGTGGTGATTCTCTTTCAGGAAAATCGCTCACCGGACAACCTCTTCCATGGTCTGAAAAACGCAGACATCGCGGACAGCGGCGTAAACTCCAAGGGAGAGATCATTCCCTTAACTCCCATACCCCTCGACAACCGCTATGACCTGAATCACACTCATGAAGGCTTTGTGAAGATGTATGACGGAGGGAAAATGGATGGCGCCGACAAGATCTCGTGCGCCCGTCACTGTCCTCCCCACGCCCAGTTTAAGTACGTCTATCCTTCGGACGTAATGCCCTACCTTACACTCGCCGAACAGTACACCTTCGGCGATCGAATGTTCCAAACCAATCAAGGGCCGAGCTTCCCCGCTCATCAATTCATCATCTCCGGAACTTCCGCACCCACCCCGGATAGCGATCTGTTCGCGGCCGAGAATATCGAAGGCCCATTTGCGCGCGGATTGAGCAGCTTTGTAGAAAGCGGATGCTCGGGGAAGGGCCAGCTGGTGACCTTGATCAGCCCTAGCGGGGAAGAGTCCCAGAATGTAGCTCCGTGTTTTGAGCATCGCACGCTGATGGATTTGCTCGACCCGCAAAGCATCAGTTGGCGATACTACACGACCGGCTCGAGTTGGGAGAATGTCCTGTGGACTGCGCCAAACGCGATTCGCCATCTTCGCTTTGGCGCCGATTGGCAGAATGTGATCCCCTCGCCGGTTCAGATCCTGGTCGATATCGCGAACGGGCAGCTGCCGGCGGTCAGTTGGGTCGTACCCAGCGGGCAGAACTCCGACCACCCCGGGTCAAACCTAGGATCGGGCCCGTCCTGGGTGGCCGCAGTCGTCAATGCGATCGGAAACAGTCCCTACTGGTCAAACACCGCCATCTTTATTACCTGGGACGATTGGGGCGGCTGGTACGATCACGTGGCGCCGCCGATGTACAACTCCTATGAATATGGATTCCGCGTGCCCCTCATCGTTGTGTCTCCCTACGCAAAAGCTCACTTTGTTTCTCACAAGATGCATGATTTTGGCAGCATCCTGAGGTTTATTGAGGAGAACTTCTCTCTTCCCACACTGGGATACGCGGACAGCCGCGCAGACGATCTTTCCGACTGCTTTGACTATACTCAGCTACCACTGACATTTCAGACGATCGCTGCTCCATTGCCGCGGCGGTATTTTCTCGAGGACACGACGCCCCCTACCCCCCCGGACGATGACTAGGATGGCAAGGATCTTTGCGCTGCCATGAAGCGGGATCACCGTTCAGCCGTGGCTTCATGATCCGCCCTGATCCGCGGGGCAAGAGCAGGATCCCAGCCCAGGACACGCGCCTGCGCCCCAGGAGTTGCGGATCAAACGCAATATTGAGCAGTCGGAGTACCCCACATCTAGAAAGCTTGCAACTACTTGGGAAAGCTATATGATGAAATGGCGACAGGCGGGAAAACCATGCGCTTTGGATGTCTCCGGTTCTGAACAATTGCGAGCGTATTCGAGAATTCGCAGTCCAAGCTTCCAAGGCATACCCGCGAGCGGGGTGAAGATGAGCGATTGGTCGAGCGGTGGAAAGTTTCGCTTCTTTGCGGCAGCTCTCACACTATGGTCGTTATCACTCACTTGCTTGACCGGGTTTGCCCAAGTTTGCCCGGCCAGTGCCAAGATCGATCAGGTCCCGTTTTTTATCGAGCAGATTTATCATGATGTCCTCGACCGGGCTGCGGACGCGGAGGGCCAGAGATTTCACGCCGACCAACTCCGGGATCTAAACGCCAGAGCTTGCCAGTCTCGAGATCCAATGTTAGCCGCGACAGGCTGTGAATGGAACAACAACGCTCGAGTCGTGCTGGACATGCTTGGCTCTGCCGAATCCGTCTCGAAAAACGGGAGCATCCAGTCCAACGATGCCTTTGTCAGCGTGCTTTATAAAACCCTTCTTCGTCGTCGACCGGATGGTCTAGGCTTGCCAGACCATGTGAGGGTGCTTGATTCTGGAGGAACACGCTTAAGTGTGGTGCTGAGCTTTCTTACCAGTGACGAATATCGGAACCGGTTTGGCTGTAATGTGCAGGCCGAAGCCCACCGCGCCGGGGGGCACCTGCAGCTTGGTGTCAATGGACATCCCATTCGGCCGGGAGGAGTCTATGCAGCCTCGAACGGGGTGAGTTTTGACCAACAGTTTACCCTAATCAAGAACCTCGGCGCGGATTGGTACCGGGTTGACATCACGATTCCGGACTTCAGCGTGATGGATGTGCTGCTGCAAAAAGCCCAAGCCCACGGTATTCAGCTTCTTCCGGTCATTTTTCCGGTCATTGACCGAGATCACGACAGCCCTTCCACCATCTACCAGAAATCCTATGACAGCGCATTCAAATTTGCCAGCCACTACAAAGGCTCGATTCAAGCCTACGAGCTTTCCAATGAGCAGGACGCCTATAGTTTGACTGGGGGGCCCGGAGACCAGGTCAGCATGTACGATGCCCGCAAGTACGGTATTGTTTCCTCCATGCTTCGAGGCTTGTCCGAAGGCGTTCACGCGGGTGACCCCAGCGCCAAGCGCATTGTTGATTTTTCCGGTTGGTTGCACACAGGGTTTTTCCAACGGGTAGAAAATGACCATATCGCTTACGAGATCGTGGGGGTTCATTGGTACGGGAACATGGGCGAGATTAATTGCCCCGGACAGTCGTACCCTTGTCCATCCAGGCTGCAGCATTTCAATGTGGTTCAGCGTCTCCAAAGCATCACCCATGGGAAGCCCATGTGGGTTACTGAAATCAACTACTCACCGTTGCCGAACCGTTCCGAGGAACAGAACGGTCAACAGGAACAACAATACCTTGTCGCGACGCTGCAAAGGTTTCTGACCTCACCGACGCTTTACCCCTTCGAAGTGGTATTCATTTATGAGCTTTTAGATGAACCGGGCACGGGGGGAGGCGCGACGCAGACCGAGGTCGGCCTGGTTTCCGTCACGCCCCAACCTAGCGGAGGGTTTGCTTTGGGGTCTCCCAAGTCCGCCTATGAAGCTGTGCAACGGCTTTTCAAGCACTGACGCGTCAGAGTTCCGCTAGCGCCAGGTTGCCGACGCGTTTCACAGTCTCACCAGGCGAAGCACCAGCCAGCAAAACGGTTGACACCAGGAGTCATTCGTTGGATAATCATCACGGTTTTCGAACATCATAACAGCGAGGACTATGAGGCGAAGTGACCTCACGGCGGTCTTACTGTTTTTTCTGCTGACGGCGTTACCGGCGTACGCTTACGCCGATCCCACCGGCGGCACGCTCTTCCGAATGCTGATGCCAGCGCTGGGGGCGCTTTGGGCAATGTGGATGATCTTAGCCAACCGAATTCGTAACGGCGTGACCGCCTTGTATCGCAAGCTGCGTGGGGACGAAACCGAGGAAACTCTGGACTGACCCCTGCTTCGAGCAAGCGAGAAGTTTACTTAGACCACTCTTCAGTTTTCCACCCTGAGGTACTCTCCCGGCCAGGCGTAATGTTTGGCTTTGAGAAAAGAACCCCAGCAGCTTTCGATGCGCGCTTTCTGGGCTGAAGATATAACGAAGCGATTGCGCTTGTAGCCGGCCGCAGCCCGTGCGTGATTTTCCATGGCTTCTCGCACGCCGTCAAAATTTGGCAACTTCAGCTCCTGGTACAGCCGCTTCATTTCTCCGATTGGGTCGGCGACCAGTTCCTCATAGCGCACCCAGGCCAAGCGCTCCCCGCTCGCCATCCGCTTCCCCTCCGAGATTGCCTTTTCATGCAGGACGTAGGCCTCGAGGACAAAGGTCTCAATCTCCTCAGGAGATGACGATTCGAGCGCATAGAGATCCAAGAGAGTTCGCCACAACTTCAGATTGGAGGCAAATACTTCGTAGGGATTGCGCTCGATCACGACGTAGCGCCCATCCGGAAACAGCGATAACAGCCGGGGCAGTTTGAACCCATGGGGAGGAGACTTGAGAACCATGGCTTTGCCTTGCTGGACAGTTAGGAGGCGGAGAAAAAACTGGAGTGTGTCAGCCCAGCGTCTCTGCTGTTCGGGCGGGCGCTGCCCCAGGTCAACCAGCGCTCCAGGGTTGCGCAAGAGGGAGGGGACGATGAGTGCCTCATAGGGAGAAGGTGCACCGAGCGACAAGAGCGCAAACTCGTCCTCTTGCGGGGAAGCCCACGAGTAGGACATGTTGTCCATGGGCCGAGTGGTGGGAGGCAGCGTGTGCCCTTTGGCCCAGGCTTCACTGAGCAGGAAATGCGACGGATTCAAGCAGGCGTAGGTGCTAGGGAAGCCGAACTGCGGGTCGCAGCATACGAACTCGTGCAGCAGCGTCGTACCCGAGCGCCAGAACCCAAGGAGAAACACTGGCGGCTGCGGAGTACTGCTTCCGAGGGCATCGCGATGGCTTGCATTTTGCAGTCTTAACAGCGAGGAATGAACGATACCACTCAGGCCATAGGCGAGGTTGACCTGCCACGGCAATGGGCTACCGCCGTCACCCATCCTTTTTGCCAACTGCCGCCAGGCACCCAGAGATAGGCGGAGCCTTCGCTTCATCTCAACCGAGGGAGAGGTCAGGGCAGGGCCTGGCGGTTGACCTCTCGTAGCTTGTTCGCCAGCAAATCTCTCATGCGGCTGGCGATTGCCGGTTCGGACTCGACCAGGTTTTGCGCTTCGCCTGGATCGGTTTTGTAGCGATAGAGCAAGGCTTGCTCCGTCCCCAATCGCTCGATGTATTTGAAGTCGTCATCGATGACGGCGACCGTGCCCCGGGTCACCGGTTCGAAGCTGCTATTATCTTCGAGATTCATGCTAAAGAGCAGGCGGTCGGGAAGTGGCTTGCCCTGGAGCCCAGGTACGAGCGAA
>DASPVV010000224.1:0-4711 GCA_035622175.1 Terriglobales bacterium
ACAAATCCTCGAATCCGGTCTGGTCAGGAAGCTGGATATGCCGGACCCCCACCTCTACTTTCAGGCTCCAGGAGGACAATGCTGGCGTCTGGTCGGAATCGACGAGGACCTTTCCTTTTATGAGGGAGCCGGCGAAGGCCCGGATGTGGCAAAGGTAAAAGAGGCACTCCAGAAGGAGGCAATGACCAAATGAGCCACGGGATTACGCTAGCGTTCCGCGAATTGGTTCCCTGCTCGATGAACCGCGCTAATACACGACGGGGAACACGGTCGGGGGCCTTTGGGGATATGGTTCGAAGAGGGGCGGAGCGCAAGTTCTCCCGCGTTGTCGAAGCTTTACGCCGAGATCCTCGTGTCACGATCGGCGACAAGAGGGGCTTTGGATCGGGCGCGCTGAAGGTGAACGATAAAATCTTCGCGATGACATCGTCCAAGGGTGAATTTGTTGTCAAACTTCCCAGGAGTCGCATTGACGAATTGCTGGCCTCAGGTACGGGCAAACGCTTTGAGCCGCGGCCCGGCAGGGTGATGAAAGAGTGGCTTGTGCTGACGGCCGTAGGCATCGACTGGATCGAACTCGCAAACCAAGCACGCGATTTTGTGAAGCGGGGCAGGCCATAGCCTGAAAACGATGTCCGGCTTCTTACGTCTGGAACGTCATTAGATTGCAAGAACAAACACATCTTCTGGAGGAAATACAGTGAGCGACTTTACATTCTTGTACCGTGGTAGAGACACCAACGCATCACCCGAACAAATGCAAAAGACGATGGAGAAGTGGCGCGCCTGGTTTAAGCAACTCGGGGAGAACGGTCACCTCAAGGACATCGGACACCCGTTGGAGAATGCGGGCAAGGTGGTCAAGGGCAAACAGAAGTCTGTGACCGATGGACCGTTTGCAGAGGCTAAGGACGTGGTCGGAGGCTTCACATTGATCCAAGCTCAGGATTTGGAGCATGCCGTAGAACTCTCCAAAGGCTGCCCGATTCTCGAAGCTGGCGGTTCGGTAGAAGTTCGGCCGATCCAAGTCATCAACATGTAAATGGAACTCACCGACCATCTTTTTCGGCACGAGGCCGGCCGCATGGTCGCCGTGTTAACACGCCTCTTTGGAGTCCACAACCTGGCGCTCGCAGAAGACGTTGTTCAAGATGCCTTCTGTCGAGCGCTTGAGGTATGGTCATTTCGAGGCGTACCGGAGAATCCTGCCGCTTGGTTGATGGCCGCTGCCAAGAACCGCGCACTTGACATGTTACGCCGCGAGCGGACAGCGCGAACCTATGAGCCGGAGCTAAGTAGATTTCTCCAGAGCGAATGGACACTCGCACCCGTTGTACAAGAAATGTTTACCGACAACGCCATCAAAGACGATCAGCTCCGGATGATGTTCTCCTGTTGCCATCCTCGCTTGCCCGAGGAAGCGCAGGTCATGCTCATCCTTCATATTTTGTGCGGTTTTGGCATTGACGAGGTCGCGAGTGCCTTCGTGACCACGTACACAGCGGTGGAGAAGCGGATCCCGAGGGCTAAGAAAGTCTTGGCCGAGTCCAATCGGCTCTTCGACACGCAGGCTCCATCCGACTTCTCGACGCGCCTTCCCGCGGTTCAGAGGGCCCTCTATTTGCTCTTTAATGAGGGTTATCACGGCGCATCGGCCGAGTTCACAGTTCGCGCAGAACTTTGCGATGAGGCAATTCGGCTGGCCAAGCTCCTGCTCGAACATCCGCTTGGGGCAACGCCCAGTTCGTATGCGCTGTCTGCCCTGCTGTGCCTCAATAAGGCACGACTGCCAGCGCGTGTGGACGCCTCGGGCAAGTTGAATTCTCTTTTCGATCAGGATCGATCGCGGTGGGACCAACGACTTATCGGCGAGGGATTGCAACTGCTGGAACTATCGGCCGAAGGCGCAGAGTTGACCGAATATCACGTTGAGGCTGGGATTGCGGCGGTCCATGCGACGGCGCCGAGTATGCAAGCGACGAACTGGCAAGAGATCGTCTCGCTCTACGACACGCTGATGACGATTCGCCCAACTCCGATCGTGGCTTTGAATCGTGCTATTGCCGTGGGGCAGCGCGATGGCGCGGAGTGCGGACTTCGGGAGCTGCGTGCAATTCCAGACTCGGACCGCTTAGCGAAGTACCCTTTCTACCATGCAGCATTTGGTGAGTTTGAGCTACAGAATGGGCAAGCCGAAAATGCTACTGGCCATTTTGAAATTGCGCTCAAGCTTGCCCGAAACCAAAAGGAACGGCAGTTCTTTGAGAATCGGATTTTGCGGGCCGTAAGGCCGTAAAATGGACAGGTTTGGCACAAGCACGCCCCCAGTTTCGTTTACTGCATGCAGGTTGATGAGCACCGGTGGTAGATCGCCCCCGAATTCTTGCGGTACGTGTGAGTAGCAGTCTAAGGAGGACCATGATGAATCGGCTTCGTTCTCGCAGGCTTGCAGAGGGATCCGTCTCGCGACGCGAATTCATAGCACAGACCGCGGCCGTCGGGCTTGGCTTTTCGATCGTTCCACGTCGCGTGCTGGGCGGCGATGGCTATGTTCCACCCAGCGACAAGGTCAACATTGCTTTCGTCGGCGTAGGTTCGCAAGGGTTGCGCGTCATGCTCCGCTTCTTGCGCGAGCCCGATGTACAAGGCATTGCAGTTTGTGATGTCAATCAGAGTGGCGCGAACCATCCCCAATGGGACACGCACGAGTTCTGCAATTCCGTGCGCAAATTGCTCGGCGTCGATAGCGGCTGGGATTGGCTGAGCCCTGACCAACCCCTACAGCTGTCCCATTCTCTTGGCGTTAGCAGCGGCGTCGCAGGGCGCGAACCTTGTCAGAAAATCGTAGAAGCCTATTACGGGGCTCAGCAGCGATCCGGCCAGTATCACGGCTGCGCGGCCTATTCCGACTTCCGCGACCTTCTCGAGAAACAGAAGGATCTCGACGCCGTTGTCGTGTGCACGACGGATAATTTGCATGCCGCCGTTTCAGCCGCAGCGATGAAGAAGCGGAAACACGTCTTTTGCCAGAAGCCGTTGACGCACACGATCTATGAAGCACGGCGCATTGCCGAAATCGCCCGGGAAGCGGGTGTGGCAACTCAGATTGCCGTCGCTAACCAGGCGTCCGAAGCCACGCGGCAGCTGTGCGAATGGATTTGGGCCGGAGCCATCGGGCCCGTGCGGGAAGTCGTGAACTGGTCCAGCCGTCCTTTCTGGCCGCAGGGGCTCGAACGTCCCAAAGAGGCGGAGCCAGTGCCCGAGGGCTTGGATTGGGATTTGTGGCTTGGCCCAGCACCGGAACGCCCGTACAACCATGCGTACGCACCCTTTGTCTGGCGTGGATGGGCCGACTTCGGTTGTGGAGCTCTGGGTGACATGGGTTCTTATAGCTTCGACACAATTTTCCGGGTGCTAAAACTCGAAGCACCTGAGAGTGTGGAAGCGAGTTCAACCGACCGCTACGAGGAGACCTATCCGCTGGCCTCGCTCATCCACTATTACTTCCCCTCCCGGGGTGAAATGCCGCCTGTGAAATTCACGTGGTATGACGGTGGCCTAAAGCCGCCGCGCCCCGAAGAACTGGAAGACAATCGTCCATTCAAGGGCGAGGGAGAAGAGGACGATGAAGGGCTTCTCTTTGTTGGCGATCGCGGCAAAATCCTCTGCGGATTCAACGGGGGACATCCCATGTTGATTCCGCAAGCCAGAATGGATAGCTACCAACAGCCGCCGAAAACGCTGCCCAGGTCGCCTGGAAACGAGCGCGAATGGCTCGACGCCTGCAAGGGAAGTACAGTGAAGCCAGGCGGGAATTTCGAATTCGAGGGCATGGTCACGGAGACGCTGCTGCTTGGCAATGTTGCGGCTCGCTCAGGACAGAAATTCACTTGGGATCGCACCAGCCTGAGAGCCAACAACTCCGATTTCGCGCAGACGCAAATCCGCCCGGACCGCCGAAGCGGATGGGAGCTCTAGGCGAGTATGTATCCAACCACCTGGTAACGCTGTGCAGTGACCGTCAAATTAGCGGAGGAAAGGGAGGTGTGAATGTTTCCAATTTCCAGGAGGCAATTTTGCAAAATCGCGGCGACGCAAGCCGCAGGTGTTGGCTTTTTCTCCGTCAGCGCATTGAAGCTTCGCGCTAATCCTCTGGGCATGCCCATCGGTTGTCAGACGTGGCCAGTTAGAAAGATGATCGCCGATGACTTTGCGGGCGCGATCAAACAACTTTCTTCAGCCGGATTTCAATCCGTTGAGCTGTGCTCGCCGGTGGGTTACGTTGACGAAGGTTTCGGCGGCCTCGCCAAATTTAAGGGAGGCGAACTCCGGAGAATCTTGAGCGATGCCGGCCTCACCTGCGTGAGTTCCCACTTCAGTATCGAAGAGCTTAGGAAAAATCAATCAGACCGAATCGCATGGGCAACGGATGTCGGCCTGACGCAAATGATAGTGCCGAGCCTTGACGGACCTAAAAAACCGACTATGGACGATGTGAAGCGAGCGACCGACGAATACAACCGAATGGGCGAAGAGTCGGCTAAAGCTGGTATTCAGCAGGGCCTTCACAATGAGGATTTTGAGCTCTCGACGGTCGACGGTAAACGTACTTACGACGTGCTGTTCGGCCTCCTCGATCCGAATTTGGTCAAGTTCCAGTTCCAGGTCTCTACGATCAGCCGCGGCTTCGACGCCCGAGAGTATTTCACGA
>DASPVV010000225.1:0-6565 GCA_035622175.1 Terriglobales bacterium
CATTGGTCCGGAGCTACATCAAAAATCCCTGGCTGGGGACTGGAAAGGCATGTCTCGGCTCATTACGGACGAAATGCTCGACGTGATCGCAGTGACCGGAACCTACGAGAATATCGGCCGCAAATTGAGAGAACGGTATGATGGCCTACTGGACCGGATCTCGCTTTACCAGCCATACGAGGTATCAGCCGAGGATTCGCGTCTTGCCGCGCTGGTCAGAGCGGTTCGGCCATGACCGACGTAAGGCACAGCACTTCAACGTCCACGAAATCCGAGCGCATTGTGGCTCGTGCAGCAGACATGGGAGGCGTGGCACGCGTCGTCGGTCTATGCAGGTCCTCGGAAACGTGCACATTCATTGAACCAAGTTCCGGAATCGTGAAACCTGGCAGACGAAGCCGACATTTAGTCCGCAGAAAAAATGGTGACAAAGGCAAACAGATCTACTCGACCGAAAATGAAGGACTTCTACCTGGCCGGGATGGCGGGAACTGGCAGACGCAGCGGACTCAAAATCCGAAGTAACACAATTCCAGGCCGAGCACGACGACGCGTGCAAATCCGCTTCTAAATTATGTTGGACTAGTGTGAAGGACCCTGAGTTCCTCAATGAACCGCTGGTAGCCCTCGATATCGTTCACGAGAGGATTCAGCCACAGGCGTGGGGCGCCGGATTGGGAGGAGACGTGCGTTTTGGCCTGTGTCCGATCAGGACTTTGCGGGGTCGGGGAGAAGTTTCAAGAAAGCCTCTACGTCCTTCTTGGTCTCAGCTTCCGAGGCCGAAAGATCGACTCCCCAGAACCTTTCCTGTCGTTCTAAAGCTTCAACACCCGCTTGTACTTCCCCCGGGGCGAGCTGTCGCACCCATGCGATCCGGAACTTCGCTTTCTTGGACCCGCGCTGGAGTGTCACAATCGTTCCTGGTCGTAATTGCTCGCGCAGAGCCCCCAGTCGTGCCCCAGTAGACCCGATATCAATCGTATGTACCAGGTGGCTATCTTTATCGATGCACATCTTTATTGGGAGCACCATTCTGCGGCGTTGCGAGACGCGCTTTTCTAGGCGACGATCATCACCTGCCATCAGACAACTCTCATTTCTGCACAGATCTGCTGCAACCTCTGAGGCTATAGCCTATCCATATTTCTAGGGCAGCTAAACGTTACTGTAGTAATCAAGGTCCTCAGCGGTCACCCAAAACCCTCCCGATTGGTCGAAGTGGGCGCGCCGATCCGCCCACCCCAGCAGCCCGTCGCAAGAAACAGATTGCCTCTTTCGTCAGCCGCTGGCCACGTATCGCTCGCCCCAATGCCGCTGTCGTCTCCTTCGGGAGATGTATTGAAGACTGCTCGCCGTTTGAGGGTATGCGCGTCATAGGCCATCACCCAGCCGTGATAAGGCCCGACATCGCAGGAAGAAGCCTACGTGAGATAGACTAATCCATTTGCGAGCAGAAGCGAAGCGCGAGGATTTTCACGGAGCGGGTCGATTTTATTTTCCCCGACTGGCGGCCGGTTCCTTTCTACCGTTGATCGTCGCCCTGATATCGACAGCGCCCCCGAGCTGTTCTAGCCCGGTAGTTACCGCCAGTTTGCTGGAATTGGGGCTGCACTCCGCTATTCGAGCCGGAGCGCCGTCATTGGATCGACGCGAGTTGCTCTCCGTGCCGGAATCCAAACGGCAAAGAATGCAACTGCGCCAAGAAGCAACGGGGTAAGGATGAAGGCAACTGGATCCCAGGCCTTGACTTCAAAGAGGAAGCTGGTCAGAAAGCGTGTGAGCCAGAATGCTCCGCCGAGTCCGACGGTCAAGCCGAATAGAGCAATCCGCATGCCCTGGCCAATCACCATCCTGCGCAGATCGGAGGCTCGCGCTCCCAGCGCCATGCGAACTCCCATTTCCTGCGTGCGCTGCTGAACGGAATAGGACATCACTCCATATACGCCGATGGCGGCCATAAACAGTCCTGCAATACCGAAGATCGTCAACAGAACCATGTTGAAGCGCTGCCGGGCTGTGTCGCCCGCTTCGACCTCGTCCATGGTCCGCACCCGAGCAACCGGCAAGCCCCCGGTGGCCTCACCTAGAGCCAATTCGATAGGTCCCCGCACGGAGTACGGGCTCACCTGACTGCGTACGATCCACCACAGGGGGGCAACCTGGAAGTTGAGAGTCGTCAACGTATCCGGCATTTGTGCGATGGGGATGTACATCGTCGGGAATGGATCGCGGCTGACGCCAGCATCGCGAGTATCCCCCACGATGCCGATGATCTGTCGGGGTCCTGCGTCCAATGCCGGACCGCCTGCTCCGATCTGAATGCGATCGTTCAGTGGGTCGCCATTGGGCCAATATTGTCGGGCCATTGCCTGGTTGATGATGATCACTCCAGGCGCGGCGCTACCATCCTGCTCGGTGAATGAACGACCGCGTAACACAGGAATCTCGAAGGTTGAAAAATAGCTCCTCGAAACGGAAAAGAGACCTCCGACTCCAGTAAAGGGAGCGTTGCCTTTAGGACGCCCCGCGACGTCAAAGCCCATACCAAAACAACCTTGCAGAGGTAGACACGAGCTCGCAGTCGCATCGAGTACACCCGGGATGGACAGAAGACGCTCCCGCCAGTCACGAACAATTCGGGCGACGGGTTCGGTTCTCTGGAAGCGGCTGGCACTGATTGACATTGACGCACTGAGCACGTTGCGGGTTGTGAAACCCGGATCGACACTTTCCAGCTTAAGGAATGTTCGGACAAGCAAAGCAGCTCCAGTTACAAGAATCAGAGCTAAAGCCATTTCACCCATAACGAACAGCGAGCTGGTCTTGCCATGCCGGAGGTCCGTGCCGGAGCGGCTGGAGTTTTCATTCAGGGAAGTAGTGAGATCTGGACGCGACGCGGAAATTATGGGCACCACGCCGAAGAGAACACCGGTCAGGACAGAGATGCCAAAAGTGAACAGTAAGACTCGGTAATCGAGCAAGACTGCCGAGCCATTCTCTCCAATTCGAGGGATATCGCCGGGACTGATACGCAACAAGAGTCGCACGCCGCCGAACCCAAAGGCTAACCCCAGGAGACCCCCGGTCATCGATAGCGCAATGCTCTCCGTCAGGAGTTGTCGAATAATATGTCCGCGACCAGCTCCCAGAGCGGCTCGGATCGCAAACTCGCGCTTACGAACTGACGCGCGAACCAGCAGTAGATTGGCCACATTCGCGCAGGCGATAAGGAGCACGAAACCCACGGCTCCCAGGAGAACCATCAGCGGAAAGCGGGTCGTGCCAATCAAAGACTCCTGCAGCGATATTGCCTGGAATCCGCCATGGGGCGGGAGCGAATTGCTGCCGTAGGTGCGGCTGAATTCCTCAACCGCCAGCGCCAACTGAGCGTTTGCCTGGGCAACGGTAACGCCTGGCTTTGACCTCGCTGCCACATGGAAGTGGCGGGCCATCTCACGCGAAGTCAGATCGAACTGAAACGGTATCCACAAATCGATGGGAGTGTCCGTAACGAAGTCGCGTCCGATGACGCCGATCACCAGCCATGACTGGTCGTCTAACTGGATACTGGAACCGACGAGGTCGGGGTTCGCCGCGAAGTGACTCTTCCATAGACCGTAACTCAATACGACAACGTGACCACCGTTTGGGCTATCTTCCGATGCGGTGAACGTGCGTCCCGCAACGACCGGCGCGCCCAACAGTGCAAAGTAACCGCTGGTGACATGGCCGCCTCGCACCTGCTCGGGATGGTCTCCACCGGTGAGATTCATTCCGGCGCCGCCCCCGTCGTATGCTGCGACCTGCTGGAAGATGGTGGATTGTTGTTGCCAGATGTTGTACTCAGGGATACTTGCGACCGGAATTGGCTCGCGGTCGCTGGTCGTCACCAGTTGCACTAAAGTCTGCGGGTCGGGATAAGTCAGGGGCTTAAGGAGTACGGCGTCCACCACCGAAAAGACCGCGGTATTCACGCCAATACCCAGGGCAATCACGAGGAGCGCAATCGATGTAAAGCCGGGTGTTCGGGCAAGAGAACGGACCGTCAACCGCAGGTACTGCCATCCATCTCCGAGCCAAACGAAAGACCGCCATGGACGTATGGGCATCTATTCATCCCCCTCCGAATTGATCCATTCCTCCAGCTATACACGGATGATCCCTAACGAACTTTCTCAGCCGATATCGATTTCATGTTTGGCGGTGTTCCTACCGGATGAATTTCAGCATTGGTGTCGTCCTTCTCGGTCACGGTGAATTGAAAGCCATCCTCCACGGTGACGTGCAGTGAGGAGCCTTCCAGAGTTGCTTTGGTAATCTGCTTTGGCGTGGTGTCGTCAGAAGGATCAGCTCGAAGTAGACTGCCGTCACGTTTCAGCGCAATCCGAGACTGGGTGACAGATCCCGTAAACTTGGATCCGCTTCGAACCAGAGTCATCGTGGCAAAGCTTTTCCCTTCGAACATCCAGTGCCAGCTCCCTGCGAACCTCTCTCCTGTCGCTGAAAGGTCAGAGCTGGTTTGGAGGCTCATCGCGTGCGCGAGCACCGCTCCAGCGCTGATTGCAATGCTCGTTGCCAAAACCAAGCCCGAGAGACCGGCGCGCGAAAGCGGGGCCCTCTTCTCGGTCAGCACGCGAATCCGAGCCTCCAAATTGTCACCATCGAAAAATCCCATCGCTATGGCGTTGCCTCGCGGAATGTGCAAGCTCAGAGACGCCAGGCGTAAAAGTGTGTTGGCATAGGATCGGCGCTTTCCGAGACGTGTCGCTGCATAGTCGTCGCAGGCAAGCTCCCGCGTATGCGAGATCTTTGACAGCAGATACTTGGTGCCGGGATGCCAGGCAACAGGCAGCGAGATCAATTCGCACACGACGTGAAACAGAAAATCTCTGCGACGAACGTGGCCATATTCATGCGCTAGGATTGCTGAAAGTTCCTGATTGGCAAGGCATGCGAGCAATTTGCTTGGTAACACAATGGCAGGATGAAATGCTCCGACAGTCACGGGATCGTCGATGGCTGGGGATTTGAGGAGAGCAACGCGGTGGCTGCTCTCGATGATCTGGATCGCCACCCCAACGTCAGCCAACGAAAGTTCGAGCGCCTCTCGCTTTAAGCGATGAACTCGGCGAACAGCGCGGCCGAACCGGGTCAACCGAAGCAGGACGAGCACTGTCCAGGCGCCGATCATCCAGCGCTGGAATCCCGGCGGGATAATGAAGCTCTCATGCTGCTGGGAACCGCCTCGCAAAATCCAAGCACCGTAATTGGTTCCTGCACCACTGGACAAGACCCGCGGTTCTGGGTCTTCTGCTACTCCTCTGGAGTGTCGATGCCAAAGCGTGTTGACCGCCGGGGCTACCAAAGAAAGCAGGAGCACGAAAGAATAGAAGAGGTACTGATACTTTGCTCTCGCTTTCGCAATCAGGCGTGACAATGCCGCCGCCAGGATCGCGAAAAGAGCAATCTGCATAAGCGCATTGAACAACAAATCGAACAGTATCTCGCGAGCTGGACTCATTTCGGCTCCTCCTCGTTGCTCTCAGCGGCCTTTAACTTCTCCTGCAGTTGCGCAAGTTTCTGCGCGTCAAGCTGCCTGCTACGAACAAGAGTCAAGAGAAGGTCATCCACCGAGCCTTGAAATACCTTATGCAGAACGTCTTTGATGGCATACGAGTCGGCAGCCTCTTGCGTAACGCTCGCACTATATTCGTAGGCGCGTCCGACGAGCTTTCTCTTCACTTTCTTCTTGCGGTAGAGGACATTCAACGTGGTTTGCACTGTTGTGTAAGCAAGCTGAGGCTCGCCTGACAGTCCCTGCAAGACCTTCTGGACATTCCCTGCACCGCTGTCCCAGAGCACGCGCATGAGCCGGCGTTCCAATGGGGTCAAGACTCTGGTTTTCTTCGGCATCGATTCGATCCTCGCCTGTAAGAACTATGCATATAGGAGATCAAGGACGCTTGTCAACTATACACATAGGAGATCGTATGAGTCCCAGACTGAGCAATCCATTTTGCCGTGGAGGACATGCAGATCGGCAAGGACGTCGCGCGATTGTGGAACTTGTTGGCAGTATGCGCTGGGCTCCCTTTACCCTGCAAATGCCGGCGAGGAGGTCCGCGCTGAGGAGGCCGCGGTCAGCCTCCTGTAGGAAGCGTGGGCAAGCGGGGTCCCAGCACCGGTGTGCGGATCAGTGCCAAACGTCAGAGTTCCTCTTTGGTCTTGTCCGCAGAACAGGTCAAGATGGGTCTGGCGGGGTTGGAATTTCGGGATCAGCTTCTCGTGTTTCTAGACGGAGCTTTAGGAATACGTCAAGGGGAACTTGGGGATCTGCGCTGGCTCGACTGCGATTTCGAAAACATGAGCTTCAGCCTGCGACACTCGTACTATTGGCGTCGAGGTGGGCATCTGAAGTGCACCAAAACGGAAGCCCTATCTTTAATTTGCTGAAAACAAGTATGTTGCTGACATACTGAACCTGGTGGTGTACTTTCACAGTTTCGCATTTTCGACACTGACACCAGAGCATTCCTATGCCGGAGCAGTACACGATTGTCGGCGA
>DASPVV010000226.1:0-4878 GCA_035622175.1 Terriglobales bacterium
GGCTCTCGCTGAGCAGAATCTTCGACGGATAGTGCCCAGAGGAGAGCCTTCCTCCTTCCTGCTTAATCTCAGCTCAAGAAGGATAACTCAGCTCTCTTTGTGTCCTTGGCTACCGAGGATTGGCCGGTTAAGCGCTCAAAACCCGGGTGGGTGGGAATTGGGACCTCTGGGCCAGTAACCGCCATGATCGTCGTCGTCGCCCAAGTGACTGCCCGTGACACCTGCGATGATGGCGACGATGAGGGCAATCACGAACACTAGCATCCCCATCCCTGTAACGGGCGTCAGCAGACACACGACCGCGGCTATTCCAGCGACCGCCTTGAGTATGCTTGCCATCCACTGTTTCATCTGAAACCGAAGAAACGTTAGCACCGACTCGGTGAGGTCAATGAGTACAATCGCCTGTTCTCGTCAGTTGACGAGAGCCATCGCCGCTGTTCCTAATTCTCGATGCCTTTGCATTTTTCGCAGCCTCTCGGACTCCGCTAATGGCTGTTCACGATGATGCGCTTACGAGCATCGTCGAAAACTTCCTGAATCGCAGTGATTACCGTCTGTGGCTCGTCGAATTGGATGTATTCCGAGCTGTGGCGAGCAAATATCTGCTTGGCGTTCGACGAGAGTCCCAGCCAACGCGCCTGTGCCAGTGTAGCCTCCTGCTCGTATTTCACGTGCTCCGGGGTGTCTTCAGGCTTCGTTTCCAGATGCCCCACAGCATGGTTGCGGGAGGTAAGCACGCGAATAGGCCGCGTACCGAATGAGCGGCGGTGTTGCTGCAGGTATGTCACATCCCATGGCATCTGCTCCATTTCGGATATGTACGCGTCATACATCGCGACCTTGGTGTTGGCGATCTCAAGCAGCTGGGCGTTCAATTCGGAGGACCATTCCGCCTCCGGCAGACCGCGAAAGAACTGCTGCGCGCAGGTGCGTTGCGGCCCGCCGGGACGCGGCGGCAACATCGGCAGGGGCTTTTGTTCGGCGACCGCATTACGACAGTCGCGCAGCTGAGAGATGATCCTAGGTTCGCCGCGATGGTCCACCATAGCCGGTTCGAATTCGTCCGGATCCGCATCGACCATTACCAGCCCCGCGATTTCCGGCATATATCGGTCGGCAAACACCCGCATATTGTCCCCGCCGAAGGCGGCGGCCACAAGAATGTAGGGCCCGCCAAAGCCGGCATTGTGCAGCGCCGTGTGCAACTCTTCGGCAATACGCAGGCTCGTGCGCGGCATGGGGCCGGGCTCGCTGAATCCGCCTCCAGCCCGATCGTAGCTGCAAGCACGCGCCCACGTGGCAATCTGCGGCTGCACCTTTGACCAAGCAGGCGCCCAGTCCTCCCACCCGGAATCGAAAACCACGGTGGGCGAGCCACTCCCCATGCAGTAGAAATTCAGCCGAAATCCTCCCGCGTCAACAAGTTGGCCAGGCCGCGCGTAAACCATGTCCGCGGGAGCGCCGACGGAGCCCGGCGTCTGACCGTAGGCAGCGGCTGTTGTGATAAGCACTGCCAGGAGCAACATTCGAGTTCTTTTCATCTCACCTTTTCTAAAACTGGGAAGCAGACGGGAACGTAGCGCGTCCTTTACTCAAATTCCATCAGCTGTCAGACGTGCAATTCTCAAGGATGTCACAGGAAACATCATCCAAGGTGTTGAGAAATCGCCATTACGCTCAAAATCCCACTCGTACCCAGCTCCCTTTCCGCACCTCGGCGACGAGGAGCTCACGACTTTGAATGTCACGCAACACCCATGAAGATGCCGGGTTTCCATTCCATAGGCGAGCACGCGACGTCTTTCTCCGATACTCCCGCTCCCCACAAGCATTTTCCCCTCAGTAGGTATAACCCCGTCAAACGGGAGACGGGTTATAGGAACTGAGGGGAAAATGCTACACCCTTGCCAGGGGGGTATCCGAGCGATGGGGGGAGCGGGGTAGAGGGAGAACGGCATGCAGCGTCGCTTGCCCTATGGATGTAGAAACCCAGGATCTTCATGCGGGTTGCGTTGAACTTCAAAGTCGTGGACTCGAACAAATTGGATTCGTACACCGGATTTTCTTGGCCATCGAGGAAGAGGGAGTGTTGGGGCCGACGAGGGGCTAGAGTGTGCGCGCAGGTGGGCGAGGGGAGTAATACCTCGCTATGCAGGAACCACCGTTCAGCGACCACTCGGAATTCCGTTCGGGAAGAATCGTACACAAGTCATTCGCTGGCACGCGTCGCAAACCCGGGGAGCAGAGGTATGCTGTATTGACTTAATGGATTATGCGATTTCTTGTCTGCTGTCGAGCATTATCTCTGTTGGTGCTGTTCGGCAAATGCCAATGTTTAGCCCAGAATCTGCCGATACCTCTGCTTCCAAGACCGTCAGGCAACTATGCCATAGGCAGACAGTCCTTCTATCTGACTGATTCTAGCCGTACCGACCAGTTCTCGTCGGCACCTTCTCACCATCGGGAGCTAATGATCCACATCTGGTATCCGGCTCGGCGGCCAAGCGGGAGTCAAGGGAGCGCATATCTTCCCGGTGCGAAGAAATTGGACGAGGACGCCGCTGCGCGGTCGGCGATGCTGCAGGAATTTGAAAGTCGCTGGCCTTCAATTGTTTCGGGTTCAGTCCAGTCTCATGCGATTCCTGGCGCTCCTGCGATGCACGGCGTCTTTCCAGTTGTGCTCTTTTCGCATGGGCTCATGAGCATTACTTTTTGTTACACTGCGCAGATTGAAGACCTCGTGAGTCATGGCTATGTTGTCGTCGCTATCGACCATCCAAATGCGGCTGCGGCGATATTATTCCCTGACGGGCATGTCCGCCCTTTTCGTCACTTGCCTTCTGCACCATCCAAAGATCCGCTTCAGGCGATGATTGCATCGGCAAGTGCGGAGGTCCAGATCGGGGCAGAGGATGTCCGCTTTGTTCTGGATAGTTTAACGGAGCAAAAAATTCCATTGACCAAAGTTATGGACTTGAAGCGCGTCGCGGCAGTCGGTCACTCCTATGGCGGGACGCTCGCGACGCGAGCATGCCAATTGGATCCCCGCATTAAGGCTTGCATCAGTGAAGATGGCGCGGTAAATCCTGTCGGCGCTTTCATTGACTACCCAGATAAATTGCCATTTACGCAGCCCTTCCTGCTGATCGAGATAGAGCGGCGATCCCCAACGGATGAGGAGCTGAGTCATATGAAGGAGTCACGAGCACAGTGGGAAGCCTATCTGACGCACAAGCGTCTGCAATTGGAATCGTGCAAAACTGGTAGCTACGATGTTGTGCTAAGCAGACCTGGTATGCGTCATGCAAGTTTTGGCGATGAGCTGCTCCGTAGCGGCGCGTCGAATCCAGCGTATGATGCCGACAATCTTGCACTGATTGAAAGAATCGACAGATCCTTCCTGGACAAATCTCTGAAGCACACAACGGCACCGCTCCTAGACCACTCATCGGAAGGGCTTTCAGGTGTGACTGTTGAGCATATCGGGAAATAAGGTGTTCCGCTTTAAACCACCACAACATTTGCACCATGCACGAAATCGGGCAGCATGAGGGTCAACCATTCATTGTTATGGAGTTTCTGGATGGGCTGAACTCTGAAGCATCGGATCGCTGGGCGTCCAATGGAAACCGAATGTTGGCGATTAGAAATTGCCGACGCTCTCGACGCCGCTCACGCAGAAGGCATCATCCATCGGGACATCAAGCCCGGTGGTGTGGCAGGGGTCGGCGGGTGACCGCCGCCCCTATGCCAATCAACGCCTGGTTTCAACAGTTACGGTTCAGATTCCGAGGCTCATCGCGCAAGAAGCATTTATCATTGCGAAAGTGTGACTGAGATGACCCCGCTTAATAGAGGAGATGCGTGACCACGCATGAGGAACGCGTTCGACAGAGCTTTTCCAAGCAGGCCTTCATGTCCACTTTGGGGGCCGAACTTACAGCGGTGGTTCAAGGTGGTGTGGAGATTCGCCTGCCATTTTCGCCGAATCTTACGCAACAGAACAGCTACCTGCACGCGGGTGCGATCACTGCGGTGCTAGATTCTGCTTGCGGTTATGCCGCCTTAACCGTGGTAGCAGACGATAAGGAGGTCCTCACGGTAGAGTTCAAGGTGAACCTCCTGGCACCCGCTGCCGGCGAAGTCTTCGCGGCCAGAGCGCACGTGAAGAAAGCGGGGCGCACGCTGACAGTTTGTACGGCGGATGCGTTTGCCATCAACGCCGGCAAAGAGAAGGCGGTTGCAACCATGCTGGCCACAATCATGGCTGTGCCGATAACGCCCGCGAAATAACACGAGATTCACCTTACTCAACTGATGTAAAATCCCGATCCCAATCAAAATCCCACCGTGGCAGGGGTTTTGAGTGAGCCTGCTTTCAACAATTGATTTCTACAATTGAGAGCAAGATTCCAGCGCACGTCCGTTCATGTCATGGG
This sequence comes from Terriglobales bacterium, assembly GCA_035622175.1. Lineage (GTDB taxonomy): Bacteria > Acidobacteriota > Terriglobia > Terriglobales > Acidobacteriaceae > JAFAGX01. The sequence continues at coordinate 4,443 of DASPVV010000226.1, forward strand.
GAACATGAGATATGGCATTGAGAACGGCAGAGCTTCTATGGCACGACGTGCGATATGGCTTCCGTCAACTCCGACGCAATCCTGCGTTTACCTTGACGGCGGTAGTTACGCTCGGGCTGGGAACGGGCGCGACCACTTCCATATTCTCTGCGGTGTATGCCTTATTGTTGCGTCCGCTGCCGTACAGCGATTCCGGCAGACTGGTAAGCATTTCAACCTCGTGGCCAAAATATAATTCCGTAAATCAGCCGGTGATCGATGGTGACCTTGTAGCGGCGCAGTCTGAAACCAGATTTTTTGAACAAGTGGCCGGCTACTACATGGATTGGGAGAGCAATCTCACTGGGAAAGGAGACCCGGTAGCGCTCACGATTGCCCGAGTGACCGCTAACTTCTTCCCCATGCTTGGTGTTGTTCCCCAGCTTGGACGTGTGTT
>DASPVV010000227.1:0-20919 GCA_035622175.1 Terriglobales bacterium
AATGGCAAAGCGCAGAGCATCGGTGCCGCTACTGACGGCAATGGCATGCTTGGTTCCACAAAACGCTGCAAAGGCCTTCTCGAATTCCTCGACCATCGGCCCGCCGATGAACCCGGCGGTATGCAGAGCTTGGCGGAACACTGCGGTGAGTTCTTGCTCGAGTTCTACATGCGGGGTTACTAGGTCAAGAAAGGGAATGCTGTTAGGAACGGTATGAGAAACACTCATTCTGGAATCTCCGCAGTTCGTTAGATGTAACGCAAAACCTTAGCCGGATTTCCGGCCGCAATGCAGTTCGAAGGGATATCCTTGGTCACGACGCTGCCGGCTCCCACAATGGCGTTTTCCCCGACGGTCGTGTTGGACAGGATGGTGGAACCGGAACCGATCGACGCTCCCTTCTTGATTAGGGTTCTCTCGACCTTCCAGTCGGCCTCGGTTTGCAGTGTGCCCTCGGCCGAAGTCGCCCGAGGATAACTGTCGTTGATGAACGTTACGCCGTGGCCGATGAAGACGTTGTCCTCAATCGTGACGCCTTCGCAGATGAAGGTATGGCTTGAAATCTTGCAGCGTTTGCCTACGCTGGCGTTCTTTTGGATTTCGACGAACGCCCCAATCTTGGTTTCATCGCCCACTTCACATCCGTACAGGTTGATGAACTTGGACAGCTTGACGTCCCGGCCCAGCTTGACGTCCGGCGCGATACAGAGGTAAGGATTCATAACCGGTGAAGAGATTCCTTTTGCCAGGGTGATTACTGCGATATGGACGTTCTACAAGGAAGGAGTCTGCCCGCGGAACATCTGCTCAGTCTGCATCTGGACCGGTGCGCCCCGACTCGTAGGCCCAGGTGACAGAACGGTTGCAGCTGCTCACCGGGGACATGGGCGGGGCCAACTCTCCTAGTTGGAATTCGCGATGAGAGGCGGCCAGAGCCGCTTTCACATCGTTGCGGGCGACCACCAGAGAAATGTTGCAAGCCGACGCTCCGTGCGCGATGGCGATGACTTCGACATTCTGCCGTCCCAGGGCACGGAACATCCGGCCCACAATTCCCGACATGCCGCGCACTTTTTGACCGACCACAGTCACGATCGCCACCGTGGCGTCGAGCGTGATGTGCTCCACCTTTTCATGCGCTAGGTCATGGGAGAATTCGTGTCGAAGCGCCTCCAGCGTACGTTTGGCGTGGGAGGAGGAAACCACGAGACAGATATCGTTTTGCGCCGAGGACTGCGAAATCAAAAGCACGTCGGCCCGGACCGCGGCGGTGGTGGCAAAGGTGCGGCCTAAGACATCTTGTACTCCCCAAAGGCCGGGTCCGCCGATGGTGATCAAGGCGGCATCACTGATGGCGGTGAGCGCCGTGACTCCGCCGCCGTTGGTCGAGCCGGCCGGGGTAATTCTCGTGCCCAGCTTTTCGGGCGCAAATGTGTTCCGGATGCGAAGAGGGATGCCGCGTTGCATGACCGGATGCAGCGTTTTGGGGTGCAGCACCTTGGCCCCAAAGTAGGCGAGCTCGGCGGCCTCGCGATAAGAAATCTCCGAGATCAGGCAAGCGTCCGGGACCAGACGCGGGTCCGCCGTCAGCAACCCGTCTACGTCGGTCCAGATGATCACTTCGTCGGCGTCGAGCGCCGCACCCAGAATGGTGGCAGAGTAGTCGGAGCCGCCACGGCCGAGCGTGGTGAGCACTCCGTCTTCGGTGGCGCCGATGAAGCCGGTCACGACCGGAACCACGCCTTGCGCGATGAGCGGTTGCAGGCGCGCGCTGCTCCGTTCGCGGGTCAAATCCATCCAGGGTTCCGCTCCTCCGTAGTAGGAGTCGGTCACCACCAGTTCCATGGCCTCAATGCACTGACTGGCGACCCCACTTTCCTCAAGCACGGCTGCGACCATCGGAGCCGACAGCCGCTCCCCCAGACTCGAGATGGTATCCCTGGCTCGAGGCGTCAGCTCATGCAGCAGGGTTGTTCCTTCGCAGAGGCGCTCGCCTTCCCGAAACAGCTCTTGCATCTGCTGGCCGATGCGATTGCGCTTGCTATCGGATTGAATCAGGGAAGTCAGGGCGGCGCCGTGTTGTGCCCGCAACTCGGCAAAGATCCGTGCCACGGCTGCGCGATCGCCGCGCTCGGATTGGACGGCGGCCTCGATCAGTTTGTTGGTGACCCCACTCATCGCCGAAATGACGATGACCAGATCGCTCTCTCTCGCGGCCGCTTGAATGATCGCGATCACCCTTTGAATACAAGAGGCGTCCGCCACCGACGTGCCGCCAAATTTCATGATGCGCAGCGGCCGCTGCAGGCTCCTCGGGACGCGTTGGGGCTCGCTCGCAGGGGTGGGAAGAGGCGGGGCGGAAAACCCGGAGGTCCGCGCCGAATCCGAATGCAGACCACGGTGGCTGCGCGGCAAACGAGGATTATGCCCCATCTCGGGATTTACTTTGCTTCGCAATCTAGCTCCACGGTACGACTTTTAGCTCGAGCGCCCAATGGCACCGAGGGGGAACAAACGGCTGAGTTTTCTTTCGTGTACCAGCCTCTTTGCGTCCGGCTCTGGCGGATACTGTCGCTCACCAGCGCGGGTTCCTCCCAAGGAACGTCGTGATAGGCCGATCGTAAGAACTCGCTCGCGGGATCCCGGATCCATTCTTGCGGAAAAAGTGCGACCGTATCCTTCTCGGTTACTTTGGGGGCTTCCCGGATCGGGTTGCCGGAGAGGGCCGCATAGAATGCCGCCGGCAGGTCGTGCCCGGGCCCGAGCGCCAGGTGTCCAACCTGGGTGATGCGCGGGTTGATTTCGATGAGGTAGGCATTTCCAGTGTGGGCTTCGAGCATGAAATCGAACCCGTGCCAGCCTGAAAGATTGAGCCGGCGCGCCACCTTCTCGACCGCGTCGGACATCTCCGGATGTTCGATGCGGCGCAGCACCGTAGCGTGCCCCGTCGGCTTGACTTTCTTCAGCACCTCAAAATGAAGTCGAGCCAGCACCACACCTCGCCAACAGAGAGTACTGCTCGTGGCTTCGTGGCCGACCACAAATGCCTGGGCATTCACCACCGATCGGCGGCGAAGGAGCGAGGGCCATACCAGAGTGTTATCGCCGTCGATCAGAGCCCGCTTGGCCGCGCGCGCCAACAGGGGCGGAGCTTGCAGGCGTCGAAAGGCACGATCCGCTTCCTCCAGGGTGTGGACGACTCTGGTTCCATCGCCACCGGAACTGCCGTTGGCCTTCAACACGGTGGGAAAACCAAACTGGGAGGCCCATCGCTTGAGGTCATCGGCGGTTTCGATGACCAAGGTCGCTGGAACGCGGACACCTTCCTTGCGGGCCAGTTCCATAAAGGCAGCTCGGGCACTGACCAGGGGATAACTCTCGGGTGCCCCCAGGGAACGCTCGATGAGGGCACAGAGCGGCCGTCCTTTCTCGCCCGCCTGACGCTCCCGCTCATGCAGACGATAAAGATGCTGGGTGGAGAGGTCGTCACAGGGAACGATGAACTCCGGCTGGCTGGTCGAGATGGCATGGCGCAGGGAGCGGAGCGGAGCCAGACCGTAATAGCTGTGCAAGCGACGCGCGGCTCGGGTCATCGCCAGCGGATGGTTGGAGGGGCAAAGGGCTTCCACCTGACATCCCGCTTTCGCCAGCGCCAGGGCCAGCCGCACCGTCGGATAACAACGATGTGTGGTAGCAACCAAGACTGTTGCCTTCAACATCGCTGACGCCTCCTGCTTCTTAAGACTCGTGCTTCGATTCTATGCATAGCCTGGTACCCGACCGTAGTTACGCGCAATCGCATCCGCCCAGACTTAGAGATACACCAGGGCTCCGCGTTGACGCAGGGACTCGGACGCGGCTTCGAGCATTTTGACGACGCGTAAGCCGGCTGGGCCGTCGTTGATCATGGTTGTATTTCGGGTAATACAATCGACGAAATAGGCCAGCTCCTGATGAAGCGCCTCGACCTGTTCGATCTGCGGCGCCCACATATCCCCGGAACGGTAATTCACCAAGAGGTTGTAGAGGCCTTCGCGAGTCGTGACGCTCACACCTTTGTCATACACCTTGATCTTTTCATCCACCTCGAGATCGTTCCAGACCAGCATCTTCTTTTCGCCTCCGATCAAGGTGGTCCGAACCTTCACCGGCGAGAGCCAGTTCACATTCAGGTGGGCAATGATTTTGTCAGGAAAATACACGGTGATGAACGCGACATCCTCGTACCCGTTGAGGTGAGTTTGCCCGGTGGCGACCACTGCCTCAGGAGTCTCGCGGATCAAGTAGTCCATGATGGACAAGTCATGCGGAGCCAAGTCCCAGATGACGTTCACGTCGTGCTGAAACAGTCCGAGGTTCACCCGCATCGAGTCGTAGTAGTACAAACCACCCAAGGCATCTTCATCCAGAAGTTGCCGGATCTTGCGCACCGCACCGGTGAACAAGAACGTGTGGTCCACCATGACTTTCAGATTCTTCTTGGCCGCCAGCTCAATCAGCTCCTCGGCCTGCGCCACATTGCTCGTAAATGGCTTCTCAACAAAGATGTGCTTCCCATTTTCGAGGGCCGCCTTCGCCAGCTCGTAGTGCGTCCACACCGGTGTCACGACTGCCACGGCGTCGATTTCAGGCGAGGAAATCAGCTCGGAGGCGTTGCTGGTGACCTTGACGTGGGGGTGCGCCTTCTGCAGTCGCCGCCGGGCCGCCGGACTCTTGTCACAAACGGCAAGGACATCGGCTTCTTCCAACTGGTGCAGATTCCGCACCACGTTCGGCCCCCAATACCCGTATCCGATGACTCCGAACTTGACGACAGAACTCCGCTGTTTTTGTCCTGCGGGGTGGCTTTCTTGTTTGGCCAGATGAGTAACCATTCTCATTTCCTTTGCTTGGATGAAGTTTGAAGGGAGGATGAGAGGAGGTGAATTTCGTTAGTGAGCGCCTTCTCCGATTACGATTGCGCCCGGAGTACGCAGCAGGATTTTGACATCCAGCCAGGGCGACCAGGTTCGTGCATATTGCAGGTCGAGCCGCACCATGTCGTCGAATTTCACGCGACTGCGCCCCTTGATCTGCCACAGCCCGGTGATCCCCGGTTTAGCCTCTAGGACGCGGCGACGATGCCAGAAGTCGTAGGCCTCGACCTCGTAAGGAACGGGCGGACGCGGTCCCACCAGGGACATCTCGCCCCGCAGGACATTAAGGAACTGGGGAATCTCATCAAGACTGGTCTTCCGCAAGAACCCGCCGACCCGGGTTACGCGCGGATCTTTGGTCAGCTTATAAACGCCCTCTCGCTTTCCGTTGGAATTCTTTTCCGCCTTACCGGCGATCAATTGCTTCACATACTCGCGGTGAATACTGGCATCGTTCCCCACGTACATCGAGCGGAACTTGAGGAAGGTGAAGGATTCGCCATGCTGTCCAATGCGCCGCTGCCGGAAAAGGATAGGTCCCTTGGAAGTGGCTTTCACGGCAAGCGCGATCAGCAGGAACAAGGGGGACAGAAGCACCAGGGCGGCGAGGCTGCCAGCGATATCCATGGCCCGTTTCGTCACCCGATAGATCTTTCTCGACTCCTCGCGCTCGGTCAAGTCGGGATAGAGCGTGGGATTGTTCTGCCGATCGTCGGCGTCGTTGTCCCAATCCTCAGGAAAGACATGGAAGGAAATGCTCACTTCGCTGAATTCCTCAGAGGTTAGCGCCCCCCGCAAAGTGTTGCTGACCCTGGTGATCATGGTGCTTAGGGTCGCGCTGCGATCGGTAAAGCCAATCTCGGTGAACATCACCCCGACGCAGCAGTCATCCGTATACCATCCCGTAAGATCAGTCTCTCGCGCGTTGATCGAGAGCGCGGTCGCGACCTTCCTCAATGCCTGGCGACTGTGTTCCGTCGGGTGCAGTTCTCCCATGTCCAGCAGCATTAAGACAAAAGGCTTGCGCGAGCGCTCGCTTCTCTTTCTCTCCAGCGAGATCATGCGGCGGAAAGCGTCCTCTTTCAGAATGCTGCGATCCGTCGCGACCGATGAGCCATGCAGGGGGCTCAAATGGGATGATCCATTACCCGAGCGTCGTACGTTCACAATTCCCTCCACCGGTTGTGAAATTGAGGGAGCAGAAACTCGTCCATGCCGATACTTAATTTCTAGCAGGGGGACACTAGGACCACTGGGGGAGAACTCTATTGTACGCTATTCTACCTGTGAATGCCCATCGGCCTTTTCGCTGGTCCGAGATGGGGTCAGCGGCTGATACCTCTGGTAGTAGTCGCTGTGGGCGGTATTGGTCGAGCTGTTCACGATCGTACCCAACAACTTGCTCTTCTCGAGCGCTGCCAAACCGCGCTCGAGCTGCTTTTTCTCCGTTTTGCCTTGCCGGGTGGCAAGCAGGATTCCGTCCGCCAAACGCGCCCAGATCAGGGTATCGGCCAAGGGCAGGACGGGAGGCGAATCGATGACAATCCAATCGAACCATTCGGTCAACTGATCCATCACCGGCAAAAGCCTGCCGGATTGCATCAATTCGAGGGGGTTTTGTGTAGCGTTGCCGGCCGGGAGCACCCACAGGCCCAGCGCATCCAGACGGTAAATACTGGCGGTCAATTTCGCACTGTCCTGCAGACATTCACTCAAGCCGAAAACCCCGCCCAACCCGAGTTGATTGGCCACGGTGGGCCGCCGCAGGTCTCCATCGAGGAGCAGGGTTCTTTTCTCTCTCCGCCTGGCCAGGGTGCAGGCCAGATTCGCCGCCAGCATGCTTTTCCCTTCCTCCGGGATGGTGCTTGTGATCAGCAGTTTCTTCAAAGGCCGGTTTTGCTGCAGCTGGCGTAAGCGAACCGCAAGAAATCGAAATTTCTCTGCCGCCAGGCCGTCCCTTTCCGTGAACGCCACCAAGCGGCTGTAGGGCGGCAAGATGATGGGCAAAGACCCAAACGATTCAAACGGATTCGGCAACCCCGCGATCGCCTCGGGGAGGATGGGCGCGGGCACCGATTCCGGAAGCTGCCCTTCCGCGATCTGCTGCCCCTCCGCTCCCGGCGGCGCTTCCGTGACCTCCATCAGCGGCGGAGCTCCCGATTGTGCCATCTGCAGCAGTTGGCGGGTCAGGGACATTTCGTTCCCTGCCTGCTCGGCTTCCGATCTCTGCAATGCGTCAAAGATGTGACTCATGGATAGGACTCGTTTCCCTCGCTTACTGCACCGCTGCGGGCGGCTTCTGCATCAGTTCGAGCAGCATTCTTGCCGCCTTGCGAACGTCGGTGTCGTCGGCAGAACTGGGTTTCGGGGGCTCGGGCTGGCGCACCACTCCTAAACGGAAATCGGTCGCAATGTTGTCAATGATTTCCGGCGTAACCACCTGTTCCTGCTTGGCGTAGGCGGCAATCAACGCGTTCTCGCAAATGGTGTTGATCAGCCGGGGAATGCCACGGGAATGGCGGTAAACCGCAGCGCTCGTTTCCCCCGGGAAAATGAGCAGACCCCGGGAATCGGCGCCGGCAAGTTGCAGTCGGCGCTCAATGTATTTCTCCGTCTCGCTGACATCGAGCGGCAGCAGGTGCGCGCGGAAGGCAATGCGCTGTTTCAATTGCCGCAGTTCGATCGAGTCCAGCTTTTCATCGAGTTCCGGCTGTCCCACGAGAAGAATTTGCAGCAGCTTGGCGTTGGAAGTTTCCAGATTGGTTAGCAGCCGAATCTCTTCCAAAATATCCGCCGACAAGTGATGGGCTTCGTCGACCACGAGAACGTTGGTGAGATTCTTCTGGCTGCGGCCAATGACGTAGCGCACCAGTTCGAGCAGCAGCTCGGTTTTGTTCTTGTTGGCTGCCGGCAACCCGAAATCGGCCGCTACATACTGGAGAAACTCGCTCGGTGACAACCGACCGTTGAATACGTACGCGTATTCGGTATCTTTGCGGTACTTCAGCAACTGCAGCAAGCACCGCAACAGCAGAGTTTTCCCCGTCCCCACTTCTCCGGTTAAGACCACAAACCCCTTGCGGCGTTCGACGCCGTAGTAGAGGGTCGCCAGGGCCTCGTTGTGCCGCCGGGTGGGGAACAGAAACGAGGGGTCGGGAGTAATCTCGAACGGACTGCGCTTCAGATTGAAGAATTTTAGGTACATTCAGCCGCAATTCACCCGTGCAAGAAGCTAAGCGCCGAGCCAGCCAAAATGGTTGCAAAGACCAGAACCGCTGTCGCCCATCCCAACCAGACCTTCTTACGCCGCTGCAGTTCATCTTGCGCATTGCTAATCTCTGGAATCTCCGCGATCACCGGGACCGGGAGAAGACTCTGCAGCTTCTTTTCGTCGTAGATGCGGTCATCCAGCATTTCGAACGCCCCGGCGACGACTACCCCGAAGACCACTCCCAGTCCGATGCCGATGCCGCAGAACTTCAAACGATTGGGGAAGTCCGCCTTCAGCGGCAAACTTGGCGGATCCAGAATGCGGAATCGCTCGCCCTGCTGGTGCAATTCCATGCTGGTAGCCATGGCTGACTCGTTTTTCTTCTTCAGCAGTTCGTCATAGTTGGCCTTCGACTGGTCGTAGCCACGCGTCAAATCCGCCAACTGCTGTTCCCAGACCGGTTCTTGATTCAACCGGGTCTGATAATCCGCGACCTTGGCCTTCAGCCCGTCGATCGCGCGTTCCCGGTTCGCGATCTCAGTCTGGTTGGCCTTCATTTGGCTCTGTAATTGAGCCACGGAGGCGGATTGCGGATCGTCGGGATTCACGGTGGTGCTGTCGTCGGATTCCCCGAGGGGTTTGGCTTTCAGATCTGTGATGAGCTGATCCCGAAATTTCTCCGTCTGCGCGATCTGATCTTTCAGTTTCCGTACGTCGGGATGCCGTTCGGTATAACGAGCGCGCAAGTCCGCAAGTTCGGCGCGCAGCTTTTGCAGCTCCTGGTCGATGGCGGGCAACGATCCTCCATCCGAGCCTTTGGGAGAGTCCTGCAAGGAACGGTACTGGCTGAGCAGGGTTTCCAGATAAACATGTTGCTGCTTGGCGGTGTTGAGAGCGTCTTCCTCTGCCTGCAGCTGAGAATTGAGGCCGTTGAGAATCTGTAAATTGGTGCTCAGCTGAGCGGGCAATTCGCCCACGTGCTGGCGCTCGAATTCCTTGACTTTGGCCTCCTGCTCCGACAGAGTCTTGCGAGCGTCGTCCAGGGCGTCCGAAAGGAATTGGGTGGTGCCCTCCGACTGCTTTTGCCGAACTTCTAGGTTCTCGTTGATGAACAGATTGGTGATTTCACTCGTAACCTGTTGTGCCGTGCGCGGATCGCGCGACGAGTAGCTGACGTTGAATGCGGTGATTTGATTGCGCGCGTCCTTGACCAGCTCGATCTCAACCTCCTTGCGCATGCGCTCAACTTTTTCGTCAGCTGTGGCTTCACCGCGCTCGCGAGTGTAGAGACCGAACTCGTCGATGATATGCAGCAAATTGGTACGACTGAGGATTTGCGTGGTTATGCTGTCCAACCGTTCCTGCAGATTATCCGTCACGTTTGGAGTTACATAATCCTTCGGCATCGTCGGTTCTTCCACCAGGATCAGGGTGTTCGATTTATAGCGCGCCGGCAGAACCCAACTTGCCCCCCACACCGCCGCCCAAACGACCAGCAGCGGAAACGCGAAATGCAGATACCTTCGTCGCGCGACCGCGAGATAGACCTGCGGCTCGAATTCTAGGCTTTTCTCTTCGATGTCTTCTGTCATGCTACCGTCCCAAAGGCCTGGCAAACTGATAGGTAATGGAAATCCACTCGCGGTTCACGTTGGGGAAAACCGCCACGGCCGCGATGTCGCTATAGCTCTGGTGCAGCCGGGTGTACCCCAGTGCGGCATCCCAATGTTCACCGAACCTGCGTTCGAGCGATGCGCTCCCCGTAACCGTGTGTCCGCCTTCGTTGAACAGGGACAACACGGGATCCACAGTCTTATAAATGGAGTATCCGCCAGTGACTCCGGCATTCCAGTTGCGGGTGAATTGTTGCCGCAGAGAAAGCGCTGCGTTATTCGAGTGATAGGCGCCGATCAAACCGCCACCGCCGGAAACCATGCGGGAGTAGATGCCAGAAACGACGGTATGCCGTGCCTGCCAGCCGAAGCTCGCCGTCCCTGCCGGGGACCAACTTTCGGAAGACGGCGCCGGCTGCACGATGTCCGAATGTTGTGGCCCCCCCGAGAATGACATCGAGAGCGTCGGTCTCAGAAACACGGTATAGAAGAGGAAGGCGGTTTGGGTTTGCAGCTGACTTTGCCCGACTGTCGGATAGGCAAGGATCTGCTGATATTGATAGGCCGCGCCGATGTAGTGCTTCTTGGCCAGGCGATGGGAATAGAAAGCGGATCCTCCCCGCGAAGCCGAGTCAAAGAGGCCTTTGACCTGACCGGGATTGGTGAAATCCAGATTGTAGAATACTCCGCTTGCTCCCACCATGCTGTCGCGCGCGAACTGGTACGTCAGTTCGACGTTTCCCGTGTTATTGAGTTGGTTGGCCAGGGGAGCGACGACCCCGACCGTAGGCGACTGAGCTGACCCCGAAACTGGCGAAGACGCGAGCAAGTCCGGTTGATTGAACACATTGGACAATTTGTGGAGCGTATCGCGGAGGCTCAGGGTCAGGTGCGGGCTCAGGCGATAGCGGAAATCGATGTCCACATTCTGGTTCTGTTGGTTATAGGAGCTCGTGTGCTGATAAAAGGTAAAGCCCGGGCTATAGGTGAGCACGGCGTGCAGCCGAGGAGTAACCTGATCGAGGGCAATGATCGGCCAGACGGAGTAGCTGATGTCACTGACCGGCTTGGTGCTGCCGCCCCCCAAGAGGTTATCGGTGTAAGTACTGTTGAAGGTCAGTCCTCCCCGTACGTAGTTCGAGCGGGATTCGGAGATGGTTTCGGTGGGATAGGCCGCCCCGCTGACCGGCGGAGGGGTGGCCATGCGTGCGTCGTCAGCGCTCGAGCTCGACGCGCTCGGCGTGGCATTCGAGTCTTCTTGTTGGCACCACAGCGGCACTGCGGCCAACAGGACAAACACTAGAGAAACTCGTCGAAACATAAGGTTCACGGAACTACGATGGTATCGTTCGCCTGCAATTTGACGTTCTGCTCGACGTTCTTGCCCTTGATGATGTCTTTGTAATTAAACGGCAGGCGCGCTTCCGTACCATCGGGATTACGGCGCAACACATAGATCTTGGTTTGTTTGGCAAAATCGCGGAACCCGCCGGCCAGGGCGATCGCGTCGAGCACGGTGGGCGAGTTCGAGATGGGATAAGCTCCCGGCTTTGCCACCTGCCCCAAGATATTGAACTTTCGACTCTTGCTTTCCTCCACAATGACGGTCACCTCCGGTTGGGAGATGAAATTCGCCAGTCTCCTGGAAAGCGCAACCTCTAATTGGCGTGGCGTCTCGCCGCTCGCCTGCACTTCTCCGGCTAGGGGCAACGAGATCTTGCCATCGGAGCGGACAGGAACCGTCTTTGAAACCTCCGGCTCCTTCCAGACACTAATCGCCAGTACGTCATCGATGCCGATGATGTAGGTTTCATCACGATAGGCAGGAGGTACGCTGTGATTGGCAGCCGGGTCTGCCAGGTGCATCGCCGAGTTGGAACTGTTGCTCGCCGTGCCCTCTTGTGCCACCGCCAACCCGCACAGCAGGGATACCGTGCACGAGGCGGCGAACCAAAATCGGACTCGAGTAGTTGTGATCAGCATGGTCAATTCCTATTCTTCAGTTGGCGGTTGCGCGTTGGCGCAGCGTCAGCTCAGCTCGCCTTTCCGTTGTTTTTAAGTCCGTTCCCGTTCCTGTATCCGTTGGCCACGAAGGGCGACGAGTAGGACTCAGGAGCCTTTATATGATACTGCTCGATTTTATACAAAATGGTCCGATAACTGACTTTGAGCAGTCTGGCCGCCGCCTTGCGGTTCCAACCCGTTTTTTCCAGCGCAGCCGCGATCGCGTTGCGCTCGGCTTCCAACTTCACCGTGTGCACCAGCGACTTCAGTGAGCTCGGCCCGGAACCGTCGCGATACAGATTCTCGGTCATGCGTTGGTCGGGGGCGGCTCCGTGCGCCGGGGACTCGAAACCGTTCTCCAGGAATTCCCCGGGACTCGATCTTCCCGCGCTCAGCTCGCTCTCTCCCAGCACGAGGAAGCGCTTCACGAAATTCTCGAGTTCTTTCACGTTTCCTGGCCAGGCGTACGACTGGCAGCCTTCCAGCACGGCGGAGGAGAAGGTGCGCGGCGCCATGCCATAGCGCTTCGCCAGCTGATGCATGAAATGTTGGAGCAACAACGGAATCTCTTCCTGCCGCTGGCGCAAAGACGGCACATGCAGGGTAAACGCGCTTAAGCGGTAGTACAGATCTTCCCGCAACTTCCTTTCCGAAATGGCGCGCTCGAGGTTGGCGCTGGTGGCTGCCAGAATGCGCACGTCAACCCCGACTTCCACCTCGCTGCGCGGCCGGGTGAAGCGCTTTTCCTGCAGGGTACGCAGCACCTTCAATTGCAAGGTGGTCGGCATCTCGGCGATCTCGTCGAGGAGAACGGTGCCGTTTTGACACGCCTCGAGCTTGCCAAGTTTGGGTCGCGCCCCCGGGGTCGAGGACCCAGGATCGGTCCCGAAGAGCTCGATTTCGAGCAGATTTTCCGGCAAAGCGGCACAGTTCACCTTCAGGAACCTGCAACCAGAACGGACCGAGAGGGTATGAATAAGGTGAGCCGCCGTATCTTTTCCGCTGCCGCTTTCTCCCAGGATCAGAACCGGAACGTCCGCCTGCGCCAACAATTCCGCCTGCGCCCGCAACTTCTGCATGATGGGAGAGTTTGCCACAAAGAAAACTCCATCCGTCAGCTGCTCGATGCCGTCGCTAGCCACCCCCTCGGCAATTTCCTCGTCGGATGGACCAAGATGTCGCCGAAAGGTGGTTTCCAGTTGTTTCTCGTCAAAGGGGCGGACCAGAAAATCCTGCGCGCCGAGGCGAATGGCTTCTCTTTTATGGCCGGCATCCTCCGGATAGGAGAGCACGATAATCGGCAGTTCCGGGCGGGTTCTCCGCAGCCAACGCAATACCAGCAAGCTGTCTCCGTCCCGCCGCGGCAGATCCAAGAGGAGAAGATCCGGTGCAAACCCGGATTGCACCCGGTCCAAGGCATCCCAACCGCTCCCGGCGGTCTCCAGATGCCAGGAGTTCGCCTCGCCAATCGACCACAGCATGCGGAGAACGGCGGGTTCCCGGCTCACTGCGAGCACGCGTATCGTTTCGTTTGTTTTTTCTGCCACGGTGAGTTTTGCCAGCGGCTCGGAAGAGCTCAGCTCAGACAGGTTCGACGTCGTAGCCTTCAAGGCGCACAGCCAGCGACCTCTGAATGGCTTCGATCGACACGATCAGGGTGTGATCCCCATTGCGGGCAACGAGAATTCCCTCGACACCGTTCAACGCGCCACTGCGAATCCGCACGCGCTGCCCGATGCGTAAAAATGGGTAAGAATGCACGGGAATGTGTTCTTTCACCAGGATTCGCACCGCGTCGATCTGCTCATCGGGAATGGGAGTTCCTTCTCCGCGCACCCCCACAAATTGGAACACCCCCTCCAGACGAAGAACCCGGGAACGATCTTCACTGGTGGGTGCCAGCCTGGCGAACAAATAGCAACTGAAAAGAGGCAATTCGACGATCTTCTTGCGATCACTCCAGCGATGCACCTCGGTGACAAGCGGCAAAAAAGTCGAGATGCCTTGTTCCCGCAGCCGATGGGCGATGACTTTCTCGTGCCGGGCGCGAGTTTGCACGGCATACCATTTCGAGCCGTTCATCTCGGTTGTATCCCCGATCCCTGGCGCCGACGTCGGATTGCAAAAATGCAGGCTGGTACTCATAGCTTCGCCCTCTCGGTCACATTGCCGAATCGACTCTGATAAACGCGCATTGGTAAACTGGATCTCTCGTTCGAGATCCCCAGGGGGGATAAAATCCAAGGGGGAAACGGTAGCCTTACATGCGTCCCGATCGCGTAGATACATTCCGCCGTTGGGCACCGGGTCGCGGGGGAGCATCCGCCCAACCGGCTGGACAACCTTACAGCACGGGATTTCCGCCTATCTTGATCTTCTCCCCGCTCCTTAGCGTTCGGAGACCACCACGCAGGCTGGATTGCATCCCCGAGTTCCGCAGGCCCGATACCTCTTTTTCAAGGGTGGAATGTGCATGCAACTCACATCCCCCGAAAGCGAAGTTTCCTGCGATCGCTCGCGCTTTACTTCTTTGGGGGAAGAATTGCTTCGGTCTCTGCTCATCAGCGATGCCAAACTTTGAGGGGGTTAGTTGTGCATCGAGTTCGTTCCGGGGGTGAACACAGAGTACAGGCAGATGCAGAGTGCTGCAAGAGGTACTCAGTCTCAGCGAAATAATTCTCAATCGATCGAGGGGTGAATGGCCCCCATCGGGAGAAAAAATAGCTAGAGAGTAACTTCTCATATTACGGTCACCTGCGAGGCTCTGGGTGGGTCACCCTGGGAAACATGTAAGGCGGCTAATTTAAAAGACTTATGTGATGTCGATCCGAGTTTTTCTCCCCTAACAGTAATCACATTTCGATTACGGAGGGTTCCTTGAGGCCTCGATCACAACCATTGCAATTCGTTGCAACCTCATGGGTCTTGGAGTAAACTAGACAAAATTCTGCCGGTCCCCCGCCGCAGGAAGCACTGATTCGTGGGAAAAAGAGTATCAGGTTCGGGCTGCTGGTCCTTACTGCTCAGTGCAATCTTTTCTGCTCGGAGGAAGCGATGGAAACAGGACTAGCTACCGGTGGGAATCCCATTCGCGTCTTTGTCGCCGACAATTCACCGATTCATACTCAGCTGGTCGCCGAAGGATTGAGGCGTGATCCCAATCTGCAAATAATTGTGCCCATGTCAGATTCCTCCGGCCTGATCGCTGAGGTGATGGCAAGTGACGTCGATGTGCTGGTCCTCAGCGCAAACTTGGACGAGCAGCCGAGCAGAGGCTTGGAAATCTTGCAGGAGTTGCGGACATCATTTCCCGGAATACGCGCGGTAGTTCTTTTGCACTCCTCCAAACGCGAACTGATTGTCGATGCATTTCGAGCCGGAGCCCGGGGGATCTTCAGCCGGCAAGGCTCGATTGAGATGCTCATGAAGGCGGTTCGATGCGTGCATGAAGGCCAGATCTGGGCGAACAGCCGGGAAATGAGCCTGGCCGTGGAAGCCCTGGCAAACTCGCGCATGGTCCGCCCGATGAACGGAAATGGCTTGAACCTGCTGTCCCGGCGCGAAATGGAAGTGGTCCGCTGCCTGGCCGAGGGCATGACCAATCGGGAAATTGCCGAGCGCCTACAACTCAGCCAGCACACCATTAAGAATTATCTGTTTCGCGTGTTTGACAAATTGGGAGTCTCAAGCCGGATGGAGCTTCTCTTCATGACTCTGAACCAATCGACTCCCGCGAATTGGGTTCCCTGAAGAATTCCTTGCCTGGATCGAGTGCAAAATCCAACTGGTCTTGAGGCCAAGCAGCCGTCGCGGGCTGCACCGCCTGTCTTCTGATACTAGACTTGGTGATCGGAGTGCCAAGACTCCGCGCCCCGCGCTTACCTTCCTCGTGGCGTGCCAAGGGCTGCCGAGCGGCGCAAGAAAACCCGCCGAGTCACGCTTGGGCGGCGGCGGCAGAGCGGGCGTTCCCAGTTCGGTTTCCGCGCCACTTCGCTTAACCTCGACTTTCACCCTTCTTTTTCCTTTTCCCCGAGCGAGATTCAGAAGGTCGAGTACAGTCAAGACCATTGCCGTTCGCTACCGGGGCAGATCCTCGCAGCGGTTCCGTAAGCTACTGATTTCGAGGAAGATCTACCTCTCACAAGAGACATGAATGACGCCAGACCTGGCCGTAGCTTCAGGCCCGCGACGAGGCTGTCCCCGGATGCGTAACTTTCGCTCGGGCAGCGAATGCTGTATGTTAGTAGCGATCTTCCCCCCAAGCATTTCAATCACACTCCCCCGACAAGCATGAGTTCGAATATGGAGCCGTTGTGATCCAGCCGATTCCGCGTCTCTGCCGCCTGCCTCTCATCGCAGTTGCGATGCTGTCAGTTTTCTTCTCCGGGTGCTCGCGTGATCCGAACCTGCGCAAGCAAAAATACTTTCAGAGTGGGCAGCGATATTTCGAGAAGGGCAAGTATCAGGAAGCGGCGATTGAGCTCTTCAATGCAATTCGGGTGGACGAAAGTTTTGTGGCAGCCCACTACCAATTAGCCCAGTGTTATCTGAAAACTCAGGAATGGTCTTCGGCTTACCAGGAACTCGAGCGCACCATCGAGCTACAACCCGAGCACTATCAGGCTCGCACCGATCTTGCGACCCTGCTGATCGCCGCCCGCGATTTCAAACAAGCCCAAGAGCAAACCGATTGGCTCTTGCAAAAGCGGCCCGGCGATCCGCAGGTTCACGTCACCGCCGCCGGTCTCCTGGCAGGCAAAGGCGATCTCCCTGGCGCGGAACAGGAAATGCAACGGGCCATCGCGATGGCGCCGGGCACATCGAGCTTCTATCTCAGCTTGGCACTCTTGCAACGCAGGAACAACCAATCCGAGCTGGCCGAGGCCAGTTTCAAGAAGGCGATTGAGCTGGACCCCAAGTCGGCAGACGCCCATTTTTTTCTCGGCACTTCCTATCAGTCGAGTGGACGGTTCGCGGACGCCGAGCGGCAGTTGCGCGACGCCATCGCCGCAGATCCAAAGGACCCGGGACGGCGCGGCGCGCTGGCGCGCCTTTATCTAGTGCAGGGGAAGAAATCCGAAGCCGAAGAGTATCTTCGACAGGCGGTTCTGGAATTTCCCAATGATCCTCTCGGGTACCGTATGCTGGGCGATTTTTACTCCGCAACCGGAGACATCAACCAAGCGATTGTGGAGTACGCTGGCATTCAAAGAGAGCACCCGAAAGATTTGCAGGCGCAAAAGAATTACATTCAGCTCCTTATCCAGAAAGCCCGTCTGGAGGAGGCACAGAATCTGAATGATGAAATCCTCAGAACCAATCCACAGGACGATGAAGCTCTGATCTTCCGCGCTCAAATCCAGATTCACGAGAACCATCTCAAGGATGCCAATGCCACTCTGCAAACAGCCACCAAGAACGATCCGAAAAACGCCGCCGCGCACTACTATCTCGGAATTACGCTCGAGAAGATGGGAAATTTGGCGAACGCGGAAAGTGAATGGGGAGAGGCGGCGCGATTGCGGCCCGATCTGGTTGACGTCCAGTCGGCGCTCGCGCAAGCCGCGCTGCGCAGGGGGGACATGGCTGCGCTCGAGGAGGCCGCCACGCGAATCATCAACCTCGAGCCCGGCTCTCCCGATGGCTATGCGTTGCGCGCAGCGTCCAGCATGAATCGTAATCTGTTTCAGCCAGCGGAGCAGGACGTTGCGCGCACCATCGCGTTGGCTCCCCAAGACACCGTCGGCTATGTGCAATTAGGAAATCTGAGGTTTCTCGAAAAACACTACGGCGAGGCCGCCAAAGCCTACCAAGACGGTTTGGATCGCGATTCGAGTTCGATCGACGCACTTCGTGGGCTGGTCAACCTCCACCTCTCCCAAGGCGAGCTCGATCGGGCGATTCGCGTAATCCATACCCAGATTGCCAAGTCGCCGAACAGCAGCGCTTTTTATGATTTACTGGGCACGGTGCTGTTGCAAAACAGGAGAGACTTGAACGGGGCGGAAGCCGCCTTGCGAAAATCTGTCGAACTGGATCGAAACAATGTCGACGCATGGCTACAGATCGGCCGGGTACAGGCTGCCGAGGGCGGAGTCGACCAAGCGATCGCTACCTACCAGCAGGTACTCCAAGAGCATCCCGGGCAAGCGAATCTTTACTTATCGCTCGGTGAGTTATTTGAATCCAAGCGCGATTGGAACAACGCCCAAAACGCCTATCAAAATGCGTTGGCTCTTCGTCCCGAAGATCCGCTGGCTTCGAACAATCTGGCCAACGTGATCCTCGAGAGCGGAGGCGACTATAACGTAGCCTTGTCGCTGGCGCAGACTGCACGCCGTGGTATGCCGGATTCGCCGGATGTCGCCGATACCTTGGGATGGATTTACTACCAGAAGGGGGTTTACCCGTTGGCCGTGAGCCTCCTCGAAGAAGCGATCGCGCTGGCCGAGAAGAATAAGGCCCCGGAGAGTGCTGATTTCCACTACCACCTAGGCTTGGCCTACGAGAAGACAGCCCAGTTCGCCCGGGCTCGGCAGCACTTGGAACATGTGCTCGAAATCAAGCCCGATTACGCCAACGCCGAGAATGTGCGAAGACAACTTGCCCGTTTGTCGTCCTAGTCCGCTGCTGAAACCAGAGACAGCTTGCTTCGCCCGTCGCGAGAGAGATCCATTCCACAAGCTAACTAGGCGGCCGCCGATGCGATCGCGAGCGCCGTGTCTCTGAATGGACTCGATGTACCTCTGAGATCTTCCCGGCAGATGAAAAAGCTTGCATACTGCCAACGCTATGAAACTCCCCCGATCGGTTTCTGGTCAACTGGCGTATTGCGCAACCGTTGTTGCGGGATTGGCGTTGCCGCCCAACGCCCGCGCAACCCAACTGGAGCTCAGCTCCCAGGAGCTTCAATTTGGCAAGGTGATTGTCGGCGAGACGCGGACTCTGTCCGCTACTTTGACGAACACGGGCAAGCAGGCGGCAAAGATTTCAACCGTGCACTCGGACACCAAAGCGTTCGCCGTGCCCGACCTCAAACTTCCCTTGACTCTGGCAGCTGGGCATCATGTGGCGGTGGCGATCAAATTCCATCCCGCGGGGGTTGGGCAGGTGGCGGGTCACATCCTCTTCGACAAGACGGTAGCTTCTCTTAAGGTGCAAGGTCGGGGGGTGAGAAAATCGGTGCTCAAGGCGAATCCCGACCGTCTTGCTTTTGGCGATGTGCAGGTGGGGGCCAGCGTCAGGTCGCCGATCGCGATCACCAACACCGGGACTTCCTCCGTCGAACTCTCCGACAAAAGCACGCTCGGCAGCGGATTTGCCACCGTCGGGCTCAATTCACCGTTGACTCTCGAAGCAGGACAAAGCTTTACCTTCACCGTTAAGTTCGCGCCCAAAGGAGCAGGCACGGTAAAGGGTGATTTGACATTTACCGATGCTGAGGACCCGAACTTAGTAATTGCGCTCGAGGGCATTGGCAAGGCCGCAGGCCACCTCGCCGACTCTCCTGCGGCGATAAACTTCGGCGACGTAACCGTGGGCAAAAGTGCGATAGAGACGGGGACCCTCAGTTCATCCGGGGCGACTGTGAAAGTCCGGTCTGTAACCAGCAGCAGTTCGGAATTCGTTGTCGTCGGGTTGTCCCTCCCGGTGACGCTTGCCGCTGGCCGCAGCGTCCCTTACACCGTTAAGTTCACGCCGCAGAAGACGGGCACGGCATCGGCCAGCCTGTCCTTCGCAAGTACTGCTTCGGATGCAACGGTGTCCGAGGCTCTGTCCGGCGCTGGTGTTTCGCCAGAATACGTGCTGCTCTCCTGGCAGGCGAGCGCCTCCCAGGTGGCGGGTTATAACGTTTATCGGTCCCCTCAGTCGGGCGGTCCCTATACCAAGATCAATGCGGTGCTGGATCTGGCAACCTCGTACACCGACGCCTCGGTTGCGATGGGGCAGACCTATTACTACGTAGTCGCCGCCGTAAACGCGAGTGGGAAGGAAAGCCCATACTCCAACCAGACACAAGCTGTGATTCCGTAGAGAACCAATCTTGCGATCCGCGGACGCAAATCGCCGGTCACCCCCGCCGCGCATTCTGCCAAGCGGATGGCCCCCCTACGAAGCAAGGTCGATCTGCCTAACACCTGACCAGATTGCGGGAAGAGATTCCCTTGGTAGCATTGCGCGTGTCCACCACCAACTGTGACTCGCGAACGATCCTGGGATAGTCATAATCGGAATGATCGGTAACAATCAGCACACAATCGTATTGACCGAGGTTGTCTAGGCTGGCACACTCCATTTGCAGGTCGTATTTGCGCCCCCGGCCGACAAACTTGAAATAAGGATCGTGATAACTCACCTGGGCTCCCTGCTGCTGCAACAGTTCGATGATGGTGAGCGAGGGCGATTCACGCAGATCGTCGATGTCCTTCTTATAGGCTACGCCGAGGACCAGCACTTTCGAACCGTTGATCGTCTTCCGGCGCTGATTCAGGGCCGCGCCCACTGAGGCCACAACGTGGTAGGGCATTTGCAGGTTCAGTTCGCCCGCCAATTCGATGAAGCGGGTGTGAAAATCAAATTCT
Source organism: Terriglobales bacterium (assembly GCA_035622175.1). Classification (GTDB taxonomy): domain Bacteria; phylum Acidobacteriota; class Terriglobia; order Terriglobales; family Acidobacteriaceae; genus JAFAGX01. The sequence continues at coordinate 20,327 of DASPVV010000227.1, forward strand.
TTCGCTTTCCAGGACAGATAGAACGGGTCGATGGGGATGCAATGCCCTCCCAACCCCGGCCCGGGATAAAACGCTTGAAAGCCAAATGGCTTTGTAGAGGCCGCTTCGATTACCTCCCAGATGTTGATTCCCATGCGCAGGGACAGAAGTTTCAGTTCATTGACCAAAGCAATGTTCACGCAGCGATAGATGTTTTCGAGCAGCTTGGTCATTTCGGCCGCGGCGGGCGTAGAGACCGGAACCACACGATTGAACACCGAGCCGTATAATCCAGCGGCTAACTCCGAAGCGCAGGGATCGAGCCCACCCACAACTTTCGGAATGTCACGCCGCGCCACCGCCTGATTGCCCGGGTCCTCGCGTTCGGGAGAGAATGCCACGTAGAAGCCACCTGCTTCGTTGGCCCGTGTCGCCTTCAGCCCCGATCGGTTGCCCTTCTCAAGAATAGGAACCAGAACCTCTTCCGTTGTGCCGGGGTAGGTCGTGCTCTCGAGCACGATCAACTGTCCGGCGCGGAGGTGCGGTGCAATCGATTCCGCCGTGGAGACAATGTAGCTAAGATCGGGTTCGTGATATTCGTTCAGAGGAGTGGG
>DASPVV010000228.1:0-8557 GCA_035622175.1 Terriglobales bacterium
AAAACGACGCGCTTTCGCTCTCGGAGCGAGCCTGGAGCTGCCCGGGGTGCGGGACGCAGCACGCGCGGGATGGGAACGCTGCGAAGAACATCCGCTGCGAAGGTCTGCGCCTGGTCGCCGAGGGACACCCGGAGACGTTAAACGCCCGCGGACTGCGAGTGAGACTGGCGGCAGCCAGCATTGCGGGGTGAAACGGGAAAGAATCCCCCGGCTTTAGCCGCGGGGAGTGTCAAGGTCTTAGCTACACCACCCTTTTCCGATTTGAAAACCTGCGCTCCGAGCCCAGTCACATCGAGGTTGGCGGCACGGCAAAAGTCTCTGTCGACGTCACCAATACCGGTTCGCGGGCGGGCGACGAAGTCCCCCAACTCTACGTTCACCAGAAAGTCGCCTCAGTCACCAGGCCGGTCATGAAGCTGCGCGGTTTTGAGCGCATCACCTTGCAGCCCGGCGAGACGCATACGGTCACGTTCACGATCGGGCCCGACGATCTCTCGCTGATCGATGCCGACATGCATCGGGTGGTGGAGCCTGGCACGTTCGAGATCATGGTCGGCCCCAGTTCGGCCGAGACCGCTACCGTTCGCCTCGAGGTCGGCTCCCCCAGGTAACATGGTGAACTCGCGCCTACCGGTTTCAGATTGTCAGTTCTTTGGTAGCGCCATCGGAAGGACAACCTGAATCCCGTTGGCCGTGTTTACCCATCCTTTTCGACGCTTCTGTGCGCACGATGTTCACACTCGCAGGAAGTGGCACTTTGTTTGGGCATATGCGCCGCAGGATGCGAGGTGAGCCCAAAGTGGCTCGCCGATGACTGGAGCAGTCTTTAGAACCTGTCTCACAAATAGCTAAAGGGCGAATTCGTGGGATCGTGGGGCTGCTCTAGGGACAACCGCGAAGCGCCGTGACGGGACGCTGGGAACTGAAGGGGGAGCAGTGCGCCGTGGTGGAACAGGTGCTGCGGCCAGCGCGGCGAGCAGATAATCGCGGGCGTCCATGGCACGATACCCGTGCGATACTAAACGGCGTGCTCTGGGTATTGGGAACCGGGGCACAGTGGCGCGAGATGCCGGAGAAGTATCCGCCCTACAAGACCTGCCACCGCCGGTTCCAACAGTGGGTGCGCAGCGGCAAGCTGGAAGAGGCGCTGAAACTCCTGGCTCGGCATCTGCAGAAACGGGGAAAGCTGGACCTTGAAGAAGCGTTCGTCGATGCCACCTTCGCGAGCGCCAAAAAGGGGGCTTCGCCGTCGGCCCTACCCGTCGGGGTAAGGGCACGAAGATCATCGCTGTCGCCGCTGATAACAGTCTTCCTCTCGCCGTGTCTGTCGACAGCGCTTCGCCGGCCGAGTGCCAGCTTGTGGAGTACGTTCTGGCCGGAAGCTTCCTCGACCAGCTCCCCAAGCGGCTCGTCGGCGACAGGGCCTATGACTCGGACGCGCTCGACCGCACGCTCCACGAGGAATACGGCATCGAGATGATCGCGCCCAACCGGCGCAACCGGAGCAGGAGTCAGGATGCCCGCAAGCTACGCCGCTACCGCAGACGCTGGAAAGTGGAGAGGCCATTCGCGTGGATGCACAACTTCCGCCGCATCGTTACCCGATGGGAACACCACATCGAGAACTTCCTCGGTTTCGTCCGCCTCGCCTGCCTCCATCTCTTGCTCAGGCATCTATGATTGATGCTGGCTTCAGGCATTCCCCTCGAGATGCAAGTCTCACTTCAGATTCGTGCCTTGCATGACAGTGATCCGGCGACGATCGCGGCGGCGTTTCAGCGCATCGGCTGGAAGAAGACCGAGGCGCAGTATCGGGGTTACCTGGAGGAACAGACGGCGGGACGGCGAGTCTGCCGGGTTGCCTTCGTGGACGAACGATTTGCGGGTTACGTCACGTTGAACTGGCAGCCAACGTATCCACCCTTCGCGGAAGCAGGGATTCCCGAGATCCAGGACCTCAACGTTTTGCCGGAGTTTCAACGGCAAGGAATTGCCACTCGGTTGCTTGACGAAGTTGAAGCGCTGGCGGGTGAGCGCAGTTCAACCGTGGGGATTGGCGTTGGCCTGCATCCCGGGTACAACGCGGCGCAACGCCTGTACGGCAAACGAGGGTACATCCCCGATGGCCGCGGAATCACGTACCACGACCACTTCCTCCAAGAAGGTGCTCAGATCGTGCTCGACGACGAATTAGTTTTGCATTTAACCAAGCGGTCGCGCCCGGAGCATCGCTAGTCATTCATGCCGCAGGGCGATGATCGGATCGAGGCGAGTCCCTCGTGAGCGGAAGAGTGAACTGATTCATGAGACCGCTTCTAGTGTGGCGACAGCATTTCGTTGATCCTCGGATACTGCTCGCGGTGATGGCAGCTCCAGCGGGACAACAACCGCCTGAACCGCCATACCAAGGCTGCGGCCAGGGAAGATGGGAGAGGGTTTGTGAACTTCACTTCCAAACTTGCCTTGAAGTCAATCAGCACTCCGTTCCAATCCTCGATGCAGCACAGACCCATCACTCACGGCTGGAGAAATCAGCGAAACCAACGCGCACGACAGTGGCTGGTCGCCGCGAGCGTTCGGGTTTCGCCGGCGTATCAGCTGTCGGCAGCGCTTCGGTCCATGCGCCGTATACTTTGCGGTCGTACGCCGTGAGCCAAGTGTAATCGCCGAGAAATGCTGGTTGTGAGCTCTCAAACAGATGTTCCGCCCAAGCGTAGCTGGCAAAGCTTTTTGCTCCATCGATCGAACGTGCCAACGTGAAACCAGTCTTGCGATTGCCCGGGTCGTCGCGGCGATCGTAAAACTGCACATACACATCGCCGCTGACGGGATCGACTGTCATCCACTGAAAGAACTGATCGATGCCGTCGTGAATGGGATCATTGTTCACTCGCACCGGTTTGGACCAGGAGCGCCCGTGGTCTGCGGAGGATACGCAGAACACGTCGACGTCTCCGTTGCGGTAATCGCTCCACGCTACGTACAATGGTTCCGGGCGTTTGTCTTTACCTCTGCCCACGGCGATTTGCGGGAACCCCATGGCGCGAGAGACACCGGGAATGCCGCCTGCCCCTCCGAAGTAAGGAGGCGCTACATCGATCACCGAACGAGAAGGGGTAAAGGTCCTGCCGCCGTCGTGTGATTGGGTGAAGGCTATAGTGCTGCCATCATTCCAGATGGCGTAGATACTGCCATCAGCCCCGACCACCCCCACAAATCCTACGAGACCGCCGTTGTCATCACGCGGCAGCCCCGGATGCGTGCTGATGCGTTTCGGGGTCTCGAAGGTTTTTGCCCCATCCACCGAGCGCGCGAACAATATGATCGATTGGTCGATTTGCCATTCGATCCAGCCAACATAAACGTTGCCCACGTAGGGGCTGCGAGGCTTTGCATCAGTGAACACGCGGGGCATGTCCTCTGCTTCGAGGTTTGGCGCCTCTTTCTCGAAAGCCTTTACGGCCGCAGCGCTTTTCTCCCAGGTTTTGCCGCCATCGAGAGAGCGGCGCACGAAGATGCCATTTCGGCCTGCGCCGTGTCCCCAATACGAGGCGCTACCGAGTTTGTCGAAGTGCAGCGTGGCAAGATAGACGCGTCCCTGGTTGTCAAACGCTACAGAAACATCGCCGCCGCCACGCCAACCCTCGACCGCCGGCAGGTCGGCCAGAGCGAATGTCTGTCCGCCGTCGGTGGAGTATGCGATAGCCGCGGGCTGGAATGCCGCCACCACCTGGTTAGTGTTGTTGGGGTTTACTGCGATCGATGGTTCGTTGGCACCAACCTCTGTCGGGGAGACAGTTGCGATCAGGCGGTGCGGCGCCGGGGGAAGCGGCGCCTGCGCGTAAGCCATCGCGCTCATAAGTAGCACGCCGCATTTGAGACCGAGTCTTGTCCGTGTCATTGTGCTTTCTAGCAGAACGGGTGTTCGCGCCGGAAAGGATAAGGATATTGTATGTAAAGTATCGCGTTCTGCAACGAATTTTCCCGGCAAGGGCCTCAACGGACGCATTCGAGGATTCGTGATTAGGACCCTAGAAACGATAACGCACTGCAACTCGACGACTTGCAGCTTCGTCAACGTACCGCGGTGCTTGGCGAAGAGCCGGAAGCTCAGAATTCGTAGCGTAATGCGAACTGCATCACCCGCGGGTTGGTCATCAGGTGCGTATAGTTGCCGAAAGTTATGGTGTCGATCGAGTTGTTGCTTTCGCTCGCGCTGGCGGAATTCAGGTCGTTGAAGTCGAAGCGGGTCGAATTCGTCACGTTGAAGACCTCCCAGCGGAAGGCCACAATGTGCTTATCGTTCCAAGGCATGTTCCAGCGTTTCGAGAGCCCGAGGTCGATTCCGAAGAAACCGTCGCCACGCACGAAATTACGCACTCCGACCTGGCCCGGCAGGGCCGGATTGAACGATGCTTCGGCTGCCGCCGCATTGGGAAAGATGTTTACGTTGCCGTCCGCTTGGTGGTAAGCCCCGCTTTGCAAGTGTGAGACGGTCGGCATTGCCGCGCCTTCCCAATACCAATCTGTAGGGTAATCGGCGGGATCGTTGTAGATCGTGTAGGGGAAACCGCTGGTCCAACGGAAAAGACCGGAGAGCTGCCAGCCTCCGATGGCAGCGTCGAGGGTGCGATTTGCGTTGGTCGCGATGGCTCGTCCCCGGCCGAAGGGCAGGTCGGCAATCCAGTTCGCATTCAGTTGATGTGTAGTGTCAAAATCGGATACCGCGCGGAAAAGGTAAGGCTCCCAGGCGTTGAACATTTGACAGCCACCGTTGAAGTTGAGAGCCCCGGAATTTCCCAGGCGCTCCGCATCTGAGCAAAGATCGATGGACTTCGAATACGTGTAATTGAAGTCGAATTGAACACCATGGATCATCTGATGGCGGAGCGTAGCTTCCAAGGCGTTGTAGTTGGAGAATCCGATGGAGCGCAGCGCGAACAAAGATACATACTGCTGGTTATAGAAGGCGTTTGGCCCTCCAACCACGGTGTACTGTTGGCCACTGACGGTATAATCCGGTATTCCCGTGTATGGGAACCCAGAAACAGAATTAGGCAAATCAAGAGCGGTAAGCGCCGTGGTCTCGACACCCTTATTTCCGCAGAAGAGGTCGAAGATGGCTAGTACCGGGTTGGTGGTCGAGGCAGGCAGATTCCCATTCTGATCAGGACAACCGCCGTTCTGCGCACCGAGCGCATACGATCCGCCGGGGACGAGCGGTTGAAGCATGTCCGTCCAATATTGAATGACAGCAGGGCTGACCATCGAATTCCTGAAAGTTGTGTCGTTCACACCTTGCAGCTCGTATAGCCTTGCGAGCGGCTGAATCGCAGAGTAGTAGTCCAAACCGGATTTTTTATCCCTGAGATCCAGCGGTTGCGCCACATCCTGCGAACTGAGCAGCCGATGCGAGAGCCTGCCCACGTATGCAACATCCAATGAGAATCCTGCGCCGAGATCGCGCTCCACGGAAAAGTCCAAGGTGTAAGAGTATGGAGTCTTGAGCGAAGTATCCAGGCTGTTCCCGAAGTCTGTCGCGCCCAGATCCTGCATGGTCGGTATTGCCTCCGGAAAGTGCGGGGCCGCAGGAGCGGGTTGCAAAAGACTCGGTGGAATCACGTTCACATTGGTCAACCTGGGAAAGGTGTCCTGGGGGAGTACCGGGTTGGTGAGATCCGTTGTTAGACCGAAGGAATTTCCGCTGTACTCATCGACAATGCCCTGTCCGAAACGGTCGTACACAATCCCGAAACCGCCACGAACGGAGGATTTATTGCCGCTGCCCAGAAGCTTGGCCAGAACACCTTGGGTTCTGTTAGGCGCCCAGGCAAAGGCAACGTGAGGACCTAGATTCTTATAGTCCCAGTTCCAATATCCACTCTTGTGGTTGGCTGGACCGCACCAATCTACCCGTAACGGAGCGTCCTGGTTCGATGGAATGCCATTCGTTCCTGCAGACGCGCGGCTGTTGTACCAGTTGCCCAAGGGGGGGCTGGGGCAAACCTGCATGCCGTTCGTCTCCCACACCGGAGAAAACAGTGAATAACGCAGGCCGAGGGTCAGCGTGAGGTTGGGTCTCACCTTCCAAATGTCTTGCACATAGGGTTCGTAGCTGTTCTGCGCAAATCGCCGGGTGATCGGAGTGCCGTCGGCAATTAGCTGGAGTTGCCGGTTGTAATTGAAAACTGTCGTGGCATTGGTAACCATTCCCAACAGATCGGCGATGGGATAGTCATAAAACACATCGAAACTCTGATCGACCCCAGGATAACCGTTGTTCGCCGGGTTGAACTTGCTTGGGTTGCCGGGACTGGAAAAACCCGAGGTTGTGGTAAAGGATGAATTTGTACTTCCACTGTCGAATGAAGAGGCGTAGTTGAGACGCGGGTTGCGCATAAACAAAACATACCCGCCGAACTGGAGGGTGTGCTTCCCGTGAAGCCATGACAAATCCTCTGAAAAATTGTTCATGGGGCGCTGGTAATTTTGGGTACGGGTAATGCTCTGGGTGAAATTGAAGATGATCCATGGCTGATAGGAATTCCCCAGAGTTTCGAAACTCTCTCGAACGAACCCGTAATGAAAATTGCTCATCAGGTTGGGATGGATAACTGCCGAGTAGCCCGCGATAAGCCCCCGGTTGTGGTAAATGGTCTCTGATTGCGGAAGCTCGCCGGGAAAATATGGCTGGCAACCCGGGCATGCGTCACTGGCGTCACTTCTAAGCGCTCCCATGAGGGATAGACGTTGCTTACCATCCTGTGTGATGTTGTAGTCGGCACGCGCAATATAGACGTTCTGCGTCTCGTGAGTCGGCGCCGCATAAACGAACCCCTGATAGTTATACCCATCTCCCGTCACATTGCTATTTGACACGGGGAGAGTTCGAAAGTATGCCATCGAGGCCGCGTCAGGTCCGGCACCTGTGGGATCGATGCCTTGCAGCTGCCGAACACCGAGCGCAAAGTATCCGGGTGCAGGAGTGTACGTTTTTCCGCTCTCACCCTGCACGGCGAAACTAGAACCGCCAGGGCATTGAGACGCATCAGCGCACAGGTATTGAAGGACGCCATCGCGCATGGCCAAACTGGGAACTTCTTCGCCAGAACTGACAGTCTGTTCCGCGCGCCGCGTGCCCTCATAATTCATAAAAAGAAACAGGCGATCCTTTTTTATGGGTCCGCCGATGGAAACGCCGAAAATGTTGCGGATCAGCTTGGGAGGCGTGTTGCACTCATTGGGATCGGGTAACGCGCAGGTTGTCAGCTGCGTCAGCTTGTTGAAATAGTCATTTGCGTTGGTATAGGTGTTGCGAAGGTATTCGTAGACCGAGCCGTGAAAGTTGTTGGTCCCACTCTTCGTAACTAGAGCTACCTGGGCCCCGCTCGTCCCTCCCTCGTCAGCGTTGGCATTGGAGGTGGTGACACGGAATTCCTGTACGGAATCAAGGGTCACGGGTAATACGGATTGAAAAGCCTGCCCACCTTCCTGGTTCACGCGAATACCATCAAGACTGATATTTCCCTGGTCGCTGCGGGCCCCATTCACTGCACCGCTCCGCGTGTCGTCGGGGCTCGTGTCTGATCGATTGCCGGTATAGGCGACTCCAGGTTGCAAGGTGAGCAGGTCGGGCACGTTCCGTCCCTCAAGAGGGAGTTCCTTTACCTGATTCTCGCCAAAGGCTATGCCCATGCTGGCATCTTCGGTGTTGATGGCTGGCGCTACCCCGGAAACTTCCACTTCCGTGGTGATTGCCCCGACCTGAAGGACAACGTTGACGGTGGTCGGGACATTGACCAGGAGTTGCAGATTTCTCTGCTCATATTTCTTGAAGCCAGCCCGCTGCACGGTTAAAAAATACGTGCCAGGGGGCAGCGCCAGGAAGTCGAATTCGCCAGTCACCGTAGTGGTGAAGTTCCGGCTGATACCTTGCTCTTGATTGACAAGCGTTACCGCTGCCTCCGCGATCACCGCCCGAGTATTATCGACGACTTTACCGTGTAACGACGTCGTGCCGGTCTGCGCCCAAACCTCGGAAACCCACAGCACAAAGCAAACCGCGCACAACCAGAAACCCGGATTCTTGATAGAAAAACCCATTGTTGGCCCCTTTCAAGAGTCGTACGAATGTTTTGTGGCTGCAAAGAAAGAAGTCCGCCTCCGGAGGAGAAGTCTTACGTGCGAGTTTTTCCGGAATGTCCCTATTCGACGAGAACAATACGGTGGCAATCCGTGCAAAGTCAAGCACGAAGCCGGAGACTATCAGTACTTTGTATCCGTGAAAAAAACGGACGATGGAGCACTTTATTTGCAGCGGCAAGAGATCCCATGTACTCGCCATCCGCACGGGACCAACGATTCTCTCGCGACAAAACTGCTGCAGCGTCTCCCGGTCCGCTGCCACTTCCGCGTCCGGACTGATGTCCGCGCGGTTGCGTATGCTCAGCAACCCCCCGTTGTAAACTAACGATGGACACTGAATCACGGCCTTCGAACTCGAAGTCAAACGTGGAACGGGGACTCTTCTCGACGTGCATACTGCAACCGTCGCCGC
>DASPVV010000229.1:0-30502 GCA_035622175.1 Terriglobales bacterium
GACAGTGCCGCTGATCGCCGAATGCATGGCCGCTCCGCCCAATTCCTCGGCGGAGACCTTTTGCCCGATGGCGGCCTGCACCAAGGCTGGGCCGGCAAGGAAAAGTCCGCTGCCGTCGGTCATGAGCACGTGGTCGCACATCACGGGCAGATATCCGCCGCCGGCGACACACATACCCATAATCGCCGCGATCTGGGGAATACCCATGGCGGACATGATGGCGTTGTTGCGAAACACCCGGCCGAAGTCGTCAGTATCCGGGAATACGTCTTCCTGGAGAGGGAGAAACACGCCGGCGGAGTCGACCAGATAAATGGTCGGAACCCGGTTCTCCATGGCAATCGTCTGCGCTCGAATCACCTTCTTGGTGGTCATGGGGAAAAACGCGCCCGCTTTCACCGTGGCGTCATTGGCGATGATCATCACCAACCGGGTATGGATGCGCCCCAGCCCGGTGACAACCCCGGCGCCGGGGGCACCTCCCCATTCCTGGTACATGCCAAAGGCGGCATAGGCGCCGATTTCAAAGAAGGTGCCGGGATCGGTCAGCCGTTGGATGCGCTCCCGGGCGGTGAGACGGCCCTTGTTGTGCTGGCTCTCCACCGCTCTCGCTCCGCCACCCTCGCGGATTTTCTCTTCCTGGTTGCGGAGTTCGGAAACCAGGTCGGCGAGAAAGCGCATATTCCCCTCAAAGCGGGGAGAGGTTGCATCGACCCGGGTCTCAAGCGCCGCCGCCGCTCCGGGCGAGCTCATTTCGCTATGATCGGCCATGCGGGAAGGACCTGAATTTCCTACCGTATACCAGGCGAGAGCGAGCTCGCAAACGACTTCAATCCGCCTCCACAGCGAAGCGAGCGTGCGCCCTCAGCTTGCCGTCGGTACCTCGCGCCGTCTGCCATGAGTGCGGATAAACTGCACGATCTCGTCCATGGCGGTGCCCGGCTGAAAAATTGCCGCCACCCCTGCTTGCTTGAGATGGGCGATGTCCTGCTCCGGGATGATTCCGCCTACGATGACGATGACGTCTTCCATCTGATTCTGCCTGAGCAAGTCCATGACCCGGGGAACAATCGCATTGTGCGCCCCGGAGAGGATCGACAGTCCGATGACGTGGACGTCTTCCTGCAGGGCGGCGCTGACGATCATTTCTGGCGTCTGCCGCAGGCCGGTGTAGATAACCTCCATGCCGGCGTCCCGCAGAGCACGGGCGATCACCTTGGCTCCACGATCGTGGCCATCGAGGCCCGGCTTGGCCACGAGTACGCGGATTTTAGATTCCGTGGTCATGTTCCGGTTCGAAACCCGCAATCCTGGCAACCCGGAATGTAGCCGTCAGGACGGCCCCCGCGGAAGACAGAAACAACCGATCAGCGAGCTCGATGGTGCGACCGCCCAAGCGTTATGCCAACCCGCCGGGCGAAGGGAAGCCTAGGCTGCCCGAATCATCCACCAGGGTAGTGATCCGCGCCTTTCCTGACAACCTTCCCGGGGGTCGAATACAGGCCGATTATATACGGGGAATGGGCGAAATTCCTGGACGCGGGAGTCCCCGGCCTTTCGCGTTGCGCTGGCACTAGACGGTCTTGACGTCCATACTCTTCCACAAGTACCAGCAGGCAACCGTGCGGTAGGGCTCCCAGGGCCGCGCAATCTTGTTGATCTCGGCGGGGGTGGGCAGGTGGCGTTTGCGGTAATGTCTCTTGATGGCCGACTGCACTCCGAAGTCCCCGGTGGGAAGGACGTTCGGCCGCTGCAGGGTGAACATGAGGAACATTTGTGCGGTCCAGACGCCGACGCCTTTGACTTGGGTGAGATGTGCGATGACCTCCTCATCCGACAGATCCGCCAGCTGGCTAAAGTCGAGCTGGCCCTGGCGGGTCCGTTCCGCCAGGTCGCGCAGGTAGGACGACTTTTGTTTGGAGAGGCCGACCGAGCGCATCTGGTCGTCGCTCAGCTCGAGAATTCCCCTCGGGGAGAGGGGTTGGCCGGCCAGGGCGGTGAGTCGCTCAAAGATGCGGACCGCAGCTTTTCCGTTCAACTGCTGGTAGACGATGGCCTCGGCCAGGCTGTGAAATTCAGCGGGCCCGTACTCCATGCGACAGGGGCCAATGCGATCAATCAGGCGGGCAAGAACGGGATCGGCTCGTTTCAGGTGGGTGATGGCTTTTCGCATAACGGATTGGACTCGGATCGACGAACGAAGGATAGCAAATTGGGCTAGGGGGTGCTGGTTTCCGTGTAGGTCCCGTACACCTCGCGCAGGGCGTTCGAAATTTCCCCTACCGTGGCGTAGGCGCGCACGGCATCGAGGATGAACGGCATGGTGTTCGCCGAAGACAGCGTGCCGTCCGAGGACGCCTCGGGTTCCTGGCCGGCTGCCCTCTTGAGCGCGTCCAGTCGCCGCCCGACTTCCTCACTGGACCGGCCAGCCCGGAGAGCCTTCAGCTTGGCGAACTGCTGACGGGCCACGCTTTCATCAATGTAAAGAATGCGCGGAGGCTCCTCTTCCACGGTGAAGTCATTCACCCCAACAATGATCTTTTCTTTCGCTTCGACGGCGCGCTGATACTGGTAAGCCGCCTCGGCAATTTCTTTTTGGGGATAGCCGCGCTCGATGGCCTTGACCATTCCCCCCATGGCATCGAGCTTGCGGAAATAGTCGAAGGCGCCGTTCTCCATGTCGAGCGTCAGCCGTTCCAGGAAGTAGGATCCTCCCAGGGGATCGATGGTTTGGGTAACCCCGGACTCGTAGGCGATGATCTGCTGCGTACGCAGCGCAATGCGGGCGGCCTCTTCGGTCGGCAGCGCCCAGGCTTCGTCGTAGGAGTCGGTGTGCAAGGATTGCGTTCCGCCCAAAACCGCCGCCAGTGCCTGCAGGGCGACCCGGGCGATGTTATTCATGGGCTGTTGCGCGGGTAGGGAGACTCCCGCCGTCTGGGTGTGAAATCTGAGCAGCCAGGTGCGCGGGTTCTGGGCATGAAAGCGATCTTTCGTCAGCCGATACCAGATGGCCCGGGCGGCTCGGTACTTGGCTATCTCCTCAAAAAAATCGTTGTGGGCGTTAAAGAAGAAGCTGAGCCGCGGACCGAACTCGTCGAGATCGAGACCGCGAGCGCGCGCCCATTCGACGTATTCCACCCCGTCGTACAGCGTGAACGCCAGTTCCTGCAGCGCGGTCGAACCGGCTTCGCGAATATGGTAGCCACTGATGGAGATGGGGTTGAAACGCGGGGTGAGCTTGGCACCGAATTCCAACGTGTCCACCACCAGACGCATGGACGGCGCCGGCGGATAAATGTATTCCTTTTGTGCGATGTACTCCTTCAGGATGTCGTTCTGCAGGGTCCCGGAAACCTTCTTCCAGTCAGCCCCCTGTTTTTCGACAACCACCAGATACATCGCCCACAGGATGGACGCCGGTGAGTTGATGGTCATCGAGACGGTGGTTTTCTCAAGATCAATGCCGCGGAACAGGATCTCCATGTCTTCGAGAGAGTCGATGGCGACTCCACACTTGCCCACTTCCCCTTCACTGGCAGCGTGATCCGAGTCATACCCCATGAGCGTGGGCAAGTCGAACGCCACCGATAAGCCTCCCCCTCCCTGCGCCAGCAGATACTGGTAGCGGCGGTTGGTTTCTTCCGGGGAAGCGAAACCGGAAAACTGACGCATGGTGAACAGCTTGCCCCGGTAGCCGGTGGCGTGAATGCCGCGGGTGAAAGGAGGCTGGCCGGGATCGCCGAGCTCGGTCTGATAACTCCAATCTGCGGGCAGGTCAGCCGGGGTATATAAACGGCGCACCGCAGCGCCGGACAAGGTGGTGAAACGAGCCCTTCGGTTCTCCGCGAGGTTGATCCCGGTGGCAGCGCCAATCGGACGTTCCGCAGTTTTCTCGAGCGTAGGCGCGAGCGTCTTTTCCGCCCATTGCCTCTCTTGATCGGAAGGAAGGCGCCCTTCGTAGATGTCGGAAGCTAGATTTTCAGCCAACTTCGAAATCTTGTTGTCCACCGCATCCCCTTGTTCCCTTTGATCATAGAGGAGCCATCACGGAGTCACAAGGGCGGCAACCCCGGGCCGCGGCCGGTTTTGAGTTTTTGCCATGGCTTGCCTGCTCTGGCCCACAAGCATACGGCTGCTTGACGGGAGCCCAAGCCAAGCTATAATAAGATGATTAGGTATTCTCCTAATTAAACGATGATCTAATGAGTATGGGAAACAACAGGGCCTTCAAAGCGTTAGCCGATCCGACTCGTCGCAGCATTCTCGATCTGCTGCGGCATGGTGAGAAGACGGCGGGAGAACTGGCGAAATGTTTCGATATGACCAAGCCTTCGATGTCCCATCATTTCTCGGTGTTGAAGGAGGCGGATCTCATTACCAGTCGACGGGACGGACAGCAGATCTGGTACGAGCTCAATACGACTGTCGTACAGGACCTGGTCGCCTGGGCCATGCACCTCATGGGGGATGACAAGAGGAAAAGCGGAGGTAAACCGGCATGACGTACAGGTACTATCTCGTCGGAATTTTGCTGACGGCGGCGGCATTTCTGGCCACCCTAATGGCCTATCCCCATCTTCCGAGCCTGGTCGCAACCCACTGGAACCTCGAGGGCCAAGCCAACGATTACAGCGCGAAATGGGTTCTCTTCTTGACCGGCCCCGGGTTGATGGCAGGGTTCATGCTCTTTTTCCGTGCTTTGTCTTGGTTATCTCCCAAGCACTGGGAAGTGGATTCTTTCAAAATCACGTATCTCTACATCATGCTGGTTCTCCTTTCCATGATGGCTTACTTCCATGCCTTGGTTCTGTGGGTTGGTCTGGGCCATCCCCTCAAGATGGGGCGAGCTATCATGGGCGGCATTTGTCTGATGTTCGCCTTGCTGGGGAATGTACTGGGCAAGGTACGCCGCAACTTCTATATCGGGATCAAAACCCCCTGGGCTCTTGCCAACCAGCGGGTTTGGAACGCGACCCACCGCTTTGCCGCGAAGACATTCGTCGTGGGTGGGCTGCTGGGCTTGGCGCTCACGGTGGCCGGGATGAGCGGCTGGCCCACCCTGGCCTCGCTGATCTCCGCCGCTCTCATCCCCCCCATTTATTCATTGGTGTTCTACAAGCAACTGGAGCGGCGCGGGGAGCTGTGAGGAATACGGTGGGCCCGTTCCCGTGATCCCCGGATTGGTTGCCCCAGTTGGCTCTCCCATCGCCCAATGGCTTCGCAAATCTCTACTAATATGATAGAGTAACTTACATGGGGCAGGCGGGCCTTTCCTCTCCCGCAGGGTTCGGGCAAGCACTGAGACCCGGCGGTTCCGGCGCCACGGTGGCCATTATCGGCGGTGGTTTCACCGGGGCCACGCTGGCGGCGCAACTGTTGCGGCGTGGGCCGGACTCGAGTTCGGTGGTTTTGATCGAACCCGGGGACTGCCCAGGCCGAGGCGTAGCCTATGGTACTCACTATGGCTGGCATTTACTGAATGTCGTAGCCCGCGACATGAGCGCCCTCGAGGATGATCCGGACGACTTCCTGCGCTGGGCCCGGGCTAATTACGACTCCGCGGTCGGCCCGGAGAGCTTTCTTCCGCGGCGGGTTTATGGGCAGTACATCTCGGCCCTCCTCGTCGGAACCGTGGCCCTCAACCGGGGCCGATTTTTTTTCAAGCACGACGAAGCGATCTCTGTGAAAGCCTTGGGCCGAGGGGGCGTGGTCGATCTCCGGAGCGGGGACAGCCTGGTCGCTGACAAGATTGTGCTGGCAACCGGGAATTTCCCGCCGCGCGATCCAGACCTGCCGGGGAAGACGGCGCACAGCACTCGCTATGTCCCGTATGCCTGGTCTTCTGCTGCTCTTGCAGATCTGGCACCAGAGGGCGAGGTCCTACTCTTGGGTTCGGGCCTAACCGCCATCGATCAAGTCTTGGCCCTGCGGGCGCGTGAATTTCGGGGCAGGATTCATCTTCTTTCGCGCCACGGCTTGCTGCCTCAGCCACACCAGAGCACGGCGCCCTGGCCGGCATTCTGGAACGAGGCGTCGCCACAGACCGCACGCGGACTTCTTCGCCTGGTCCGCCAGCAGGTGCGAAGCGCACATCGCTCCGGGAAGAACTGGCGTGGGGTGATCGAGGCCATTCGGCCGTTCACCCAGCGCATGTGGCAATCGCTTCCGGCAATCGAAAAACGCCGTTTTCTTCGCCACCTCCGTCCTTATTGGGAAATACACCGTCATCGTGTTGCACCAGAGATCCATCAGCTGATTGCCTATCAATTGCGGGACGGCGAAACTCGGGTCCATGCCGGCTGGATCCTACGGTATGAGGAAGGTGCCCAGGGAGTGGCCGTCACCTACCGCCGGCGCAGAACGGGAGACGAGACCCAGCTGCTTGTCGACCGCGTCATCAACTGCACGGGGCATGAAACCGACTGTCGAAAACTGGACTCCCCGCTGCTCAGGCAGCTGCGGCAGGAGGGCCTGATTCGTCCTGACTCCTTGGGCCTGGGAGTAGACGTCGATGAAAACGGAGCCCTGCTGAACCGAGATGGTGCGCCTTCGGATTTTCTCTACGCCATCGGGCCGCCGCGAAAGGGCGCTCTTTGGGAGACGACGGCGGTTCCCGAAATCCGCCGGCAGATCTCAGACCTGGTTCACAGGTTGAAACTCAGCCTGAACGCGAGGTTGTTTTCGGGTCATGATCTTGACCACGAGTGCGCCCCGGCTCTCTCGGAGTAAATCCAAGGTGCGCTTTGGAGTGGCGGGATCAATCCCGCTAACACAGAGCCTCCCGCCGGTCGGCGCCAGGCGCGCTGCTCGATCACTCTGCCATGGGTCAACATCCGCACGTCGCATCCTGCCGCCACCCCTGCGATTGTGCAGTCGAACCCGGGCACCAGCCAAACCCACCCTCGGTTGTCGAGCGGGGATCAACCGTTTTGCTGCTTGCTGGCCGAGCACTCGGTTCATCCGCAACTTGGGTCGTGATCGAGTCAAGCAAGTCGGAACATCCCGCCGGCTATCCCCATATCAGACAATACTATTTTAAAAATAGCTATTGCGGCGTATAATCCCGTGCATGGCAAAGAATCCCGGGCACCGCGACTTGTTTGCTGGCGCTTTGGAACTGATGATCCTGCATTCGCTGCGCGTGAAGCCCATGCATGGTTATGCGCTGGTCAAACATATCAAGCTCGTGTCTGACGATCTGTTGCAGGTGGAAGAAGGATCTCTCTATCCGGCGCTACAGCGTATGTTGCGAGCAGGCTTGCTCGAATCGAAAGCGGGTGTTTCGGCCAAAGGACGTCCCACCCGGATTTACCGGCTCACCAAAGCAGGCATCCAGCATCTCGAGCGGGAGAAATCCGGCTTCGAGACAATGTTTGCCGGAATCACCCGTGTCCTCGCTGTGGCGAAAGCTTAGGAGATTGCCATGTCACACGACTTTGCTTCCGGCGTCGTCGCTACCACGACTTCTCGGTTTCGATTCAGGAGCATCTGGCAGAAAAAATCGATGAGTTGATGGAAGAGGGCATGGCGCGCGAGGAAGCGATGCACGCTGCGCGGCGGGCCTTCGGGAATGTCACGCTCGTCGAGGAACGCTGCCGTGAACCATGGCAGTGGTTGAAGCTAGAAGGCATTCGGGCCGACCTGAAATATGCCCTGCGGCAGTCGGTCAAGCATCCTGGCTTTGCCCTCACGCCCATCCTGAGGTTGACGCTCGGTATCGGAGCGAATGTCGTCGTCTTCAGCGTCCTGAATGCGATTGTTCTCCACCCCTTGAAGGTAATGTCTCCCTGTCGGTTCCGGAGCGCCCGAGCTCCCACGCCTTGGCATATTTCCAGGACACATAGGTCGCGTGGTAAAGGTGCAGCAAGAGACCTTCACGGCCGTCGAGAAATCCAAGGCGGAAGCCGTAGTTGTACAGGAAGGTGAGCAGGGGGCGAACGACGATATTGCGCAGACGAAACCCGCGATAGCCTTGCGCGCCGGCGAGCTCGGCTCCGGATGAGGAGTACCGGTTCATGTGATCGAGATAGCCGCTCAGCCTGGGATAAGCGTGGTGCAGGAGGGCATGGTGGAGCTTGCCCGTAGGACCCCTCGCTTGGATGGTGGGGTGGGCGCCGTATTCCTGAAACAACCCCGCACCGCGGCGCAGCAGGCGCAGCTTGCGATCGGGATAAAATCCCCCATGGCGAATCCAGCGGCCCAGAAAGAAATTCTTGCGCGGAATCCAGAAGCCTGCGACGTCGGGATGCGAAGTCAGCGCATCCTCAAGGATCTCCTTCACCAAGTCTGGTTCGAGGGCCTCGTCGGCATCGAGCTGCAACACCCAGTCGCCGGTTGCTTTGTCCATCGCTGAGTTCTTCTGCGCGGCAAACCCCTTCCAGGGCTCGCTGAAAATCTTCGCCCCAAAGGAGCGCGCGATTGCCAGCGTCGCGTCGGTCGAGCCGGAATCCACCACGATGATTTCGCCGCGGCCATCGCCCACCAGGGGAAGAACGCTGCGCAGCGTGCGAGCCAGGTTGGCCTCTTCGTTCTGGGTAATCAGGACGACGGAGAGCGTCACGGGCAAAGCATAAACTGGAGAGCTAGGCGAGGGAAAGGGCGGTCAGGATGCGCCAGCGGGGCTCGTATGAGCCTCGACTCGGCATGCCAATTCGTTGGCGGAATTGGCATGCGAATCGCGAGACTCGAGGGAAATCCTAGAATCCCAGAGGCTGAGGCGGTGGCACCGGCTGCGCCGAGGGGGGTGGCCCTGACAGGCCCGACTGGGCCGGCATGACCGATTGGGTTCCGGTGCGAGGCGCCACGTAGCGGATGTCGGGCATGTGAGTGACGTGCCCGCTCTCGGCATCGGCCATCACGATGCCGGCGCGCTCGAGCAGAAGTCCCGTGGCCCGATCCATCTCGACTTCCGATTTTTCGTAAGCGGCCATCGCCGATACCAGGTTCGACTCGGCGGAGGTCAAGGCGGCTTCATCCTGCAAGACCGTGGTCGGAGTGCCCACTCCGACGGCCAGCTTCTTCTGGTCCGAGTCGAGTGTTTCCCGCTGGAAATCGACCGCGGCTTGGGCGGCGTCAACCGCGGCGCGGTTCTGTTGGACATCGAATTGCGCGTTGCGCGCTTCGATGCGGACCTGATTTTCCAGCTGCTGCAGGCGCACCTGGGCTTGGCGATACTCCAATTCGGCGCGCACCTGATCGGCGACCGCGGTGCGATTCCGCAGGGGCACGCTGAGCGTGATTCCCACTCCCTTGTCCGGGGATACGGAAGTGACCATCTGCTCGAGCGTGTTACCGTAGCTCACCGGTCGACCCGAGCGAAACGGCGGCGCGGCGTTGGCGGGAGCGAAACACCCGAAGTGGCTCGTCTCGGAGGTACAAGTGCCGCCCAGAGACGGAGGCACCAGGGTGGGGTTCACCTCCCCACCGATCCCGGAGCCGCCGTAATAGGCGTACACGCTGAGCTCGGGCAGCATGGCGTTGCGCACCGCTTTGTTATTGATCTCCCGGGTATGCAGGTCGATGCGGGATTGGGTGAGCTCCGCGCGATGGCTCAAGGCGTCGTTGATCAGGTCTTCGATCGGGACCACCGGCTCCTTGGCCGGCAACTGCATGGCTGACGAGGGGATCACTTCGGCGCCGGCCAGGATCGGATCTTGCAGGTTGCGACTCAGGGCATTCTTGATGAGCAGTTCCTGCAACTCGAGGTTGGTCTGGGCCAAGATCACATTTTGCTGATCGGTCTCGACCACACTTTCCGCGCTCACGATTTGGATCGGGGGCAAGGTCCCGAACTGCACCTGTTTCTTGGTATCGGCCAGCGTGCGTTCGGCGAAGGCCAGCGCCTCCTGTTGCACTCTTACGTTTTCGTAGGCATAAACGAGGTTCCAATAGAGGTTTTCGATCTGATCCACGGTGGTGATGATCTGCAGGCGGAAGGCGACATCGGAAATTTCCCGGTTGTTCTTGGCGATGCGGATGAAGCGAGTGTTGGGCAAAAAGCCGAATCCCTCGAGAAGATTCTGCGTAACCCGAAATTGAAAGTTGGAAGCGAGCCCGGGAGTGTAGGTCACCGTGGGATTGTTGCTGGTCGTGTGGGTGTTGTTGAATCCCACGAAAAGGTTGGTACCCGACTGAAAGCCCTGAGTATAGGTGAACGTGGCCGTGCCGGTGTTGGTATTCACCACGGGAATGGGGGTGAAGATGCTCGTGGATTGCGCGAAGTTCCGATCCATCTGCAGGGTGCCGGTGAGGATGGGATCAAAACTGGTGATGGTGGAGCCAATGCCCAGAGTGGAGCTCACCAGCCCGTTGGTGCCGGTCCCCACGCCTCCGGCGGCGACGCTGGTGCCGCCGGTGCCCGATCCCACGGCTCCGCTGAGGCCTCCTACCCCTCCGCCGGGTGTATTTTGCACGATACCGGTATTGACCCCGAGGACGTTCGCACCCGCCTGGGCGCGCAGGATATCGGTATCGGCAATATTCAAGTTGTAGCGCGCCAGCTCGATGTCGAGGTTGTTTTCAAGCGTCAGGGCGACGGCGTCGTTGATCGAAAGCAGGATCTTGCCGTCATGCATGAGCTGATCGATGCGTGGGGTGTTGTTCAATTTGGGAGGCGGCACGGTTTCGGGGCGATACGGCGTAATCACGTTGGGAAACTGCGCCGGCGGCCTCGAGTAATCCTGGCTCACCGAGCTCACGGGCAAGCTGGCGGGCGCGGGGTTGGGAGCTTGCGGCAGCGCCGACGGGCCGGCCGCCGGCTGGGAGGTTGGCCCGGCGGTCGAGCCCTCTTGGCCCGCCGCGTTGATCGTGGATGCTACCAGCCCAATCGTCAGGGATACGGCAAGAATCGACGGATGCAAACGAGCGAACGGCATTCTTTTCTCCTTGAACTCGGGATCGCGGATGTTGGTGCAGAGCTGCTCCATATCGGATGCTAAGCGCGCTCGCAGCGGCGCAGCAAGCGAGACGGATATCGAACGGCAAATTGTAAAAATTTATCAACGGACGTGCGGGTCGGCAGGCAAGAAAGTCGAGGCGGCCTCGGAACCGATCCGAAGCGCGAGCCCGAGGTTTCCTTCTAGGATTCCCCTGGGCGTCTCAGGGGAGAGACTGCGGTTGCTCCGGCCTTCGTGGTTGGGCCGAGGGCATCACCGATTCTGGGTTCGGGCGCGGGGCCACGTAGGGTACATTCGGCATGTGGCTGACCTGGCCGCGCTCGGCATCGGTCATGATGATGCCCGCGTGATCGAGCAGCACGCCGGTGGCTCGATCCAGTTCCAGGCGCGATTTCTCGTAGTTTGCCAGGGCGGACACCAGAGTCGATTCGGCGGTGGCCAAGGCGGATTCGTTCTGCAACACCAGCGTGCCGGTCGAAGCGCCCAGATTCAACTTCTTCTGTTCCGCCTCCAAGGATTGCCGGCCCAGTTCGACCGCGGCGCGAGCCGAATCCACCGCCGCCCGGTTTTGGGCGACGACGAATTGCGCGTTGCGCACCTCGATGCGAATCTGGTTTTCGATCTGCTGCAGACGCATTTGCGCCTGCCGGTATTCGAGTTCTGCCCGTACCTGGTTGGCCTGCGCGTTGCGATTCCCGATGGGAATATTCAGAGTCAGTCCCACGCCTTTGTCGGGGGCCGTCGAAGTCACCAGATCATTCAACGCAGTGCTATAGCTCCGGGTGGTGGTGCTCGGCACCAGGATCTCACCGTTGACGTCCGGGTTGGGGCCCGAGCAGAAGCCGAGGTCTCGGATCTGGGGTGATTGGTTCGAGCATAGATTGGCCGGGTTCTGCGCGCCCCCCAATCCTGATCCGCCATAGTAGGCGAACGCGTCTAAGGTTGGGAGTTGAGCATTGCGAACCGCCTTGTTGTTGATTTCCCGGTTGCTGAGATCGATTCTCGATTGGGCTAACTCGGGCCGATGGCCGAGCGCATCATTCACCAGGTCTTCGGTGGGAACGACCGGTTCTTGTTCCGGCAGCTGCATGGTAGAAGTGGGAATGACTTCGGCGTCAGCCAGCACCGGATCATGCAGGTTCCGGCTCAGGGCGTTCTTCATCAACAGCTCCTGCAGTTGCAGGTTGTTTTGGGCCGCGATCAGGTTTTGCTGGTCCGCCGCAACCGTACTCTGGGCGCGAACCACTTCGATGGGGGCAAGGCTCCCGATCTGCACCTGCTTCTGAGCGTCCGACAAGGTCTTCTGGGCAAACGCCAGCGCCTCCTTCTGGACCCTGGCGTTCTCGTAGGCAAACACCAGGTCCCAATACATGTTTTCGATCTGGTCTACGGTCGTGGTGGTTTGCAGACGAAACGCGACGTCGGAGATTTCCCGGTTATTTTTGGCGATGCGGATGAAGCGGGAGTTGGGCAAAACCCCGAGGCCCTGCAATAAGTGCTGCGTGAGGCGAGCCTGGAAGGCGGTATTGATGAGTGGACTGTAATTGTTGAATGGGCCATTGGTGGTGATGCGGCTGTTATAGAACCCCACCCCCAGGTTGGTGCCCGACTGCAATTCCTGGTTATAAACAAAATTATAGGTTTGCGTGTTTTCTGCCAGAACCGGAACACCGGTGAAGACACTGCTGGCGATGGTGTTGTTGTGGTCCAGTTGGATGTTCGCGCTGACGACCGGGTCGAAGCTGGTGATGGGCACTCCAATGCCCAGGGTCGAGCTGACCAAACCGAAGGTTCCGGCGCCGATCCCACCGGCAGCCACACTGGTGCCGCCGGTACCGGATCCCACCAAACTCCCCAGGCCGCCGACGCCGCCCCCGGGGGTATTTTGCACCACCCCGAAGTTCACTCCCAGAATGCTAGCCCCGGATTTGGCCCGTAAAACGTCGGTATCGGCGATGTTCAAGTTGTATCGCGAGATCGCCATATCCAGGTTGTTCTCGAGCGCCAGGGCCACGGCGTCATTGATCGACAGCATGATCTTGCCGTCATGGAGCAACTGGTCCATCCGCGGGGTATTGCTGAGATTCGGCGGTGGGACGTGCCGAGGAGAATACGGGGTGAGGGGATTCGGAAAATATCCCCGCGGCTTCGAATAGTCCGTGGTTACAAAACCTTGTGGTTGCGGGGTTGCAACCGGAGCGGAGTCGGAGCCCTGGCGGGATGGCGCATTCTGTTGCGACCCATCTTGTGCCCAGCCGCTGAGACTCAGCAGGAACCCGAATACGACGACCAGCAACCGTATAGTAAAACTCAAACGAGGCATTCGCTCATCTCCATAGAAGAGGGGTGGGAAGGCAACGAGGCACTTCTAAACACGAGTAGTACGCAAAATGCCGCCTCCCGGTTTCAGCTTTGTTCGCTCCCAGCCGGCATCCTCGAGATCACAAGCGGCGCAAGGGAATGCCATAGTATAGCCAAGGCCGCCCGAGGGAATCGGGCGGGCACCATGGCGGCGCCAGGGGCCGCCCGCGGGTGCGCAAATAGCAATCCAGATGCGAAACGTCAAGCTCATACTCGCCTATGATGGCTCCGAGTTCTCCGGCTGGCAGGTGCAACCGCGTGTGGCCACGATTCAAGGCACGCTGGCCTCAGCCCTTGCACGTCTCACCGGGGAAAAGGTGTTGCCCCAAGGCTCCGGACGCACCGACGCCGGCGTGCACGCGCTCGCCCAAGTGGCCAGCTTCTCGACCGCATCGCCGATTCCTATCGATCACCTTGTCCCGGCTCTGAACCACATCTTGCCGGGCTCCATTCGTGTGCTCGAAGCGCAGGAGGTTCCGCTCGAATTTCATGCCCGCAAATCAGCGCGGGCTAAGACCTACCGCTACCGATTGTACCGCGCTTCCCTCTGCCCGCCCTTCTTGGCACGTTACGTTTGGCACTATCCCTTCCCCTTGAACGAACCCGCCGTCGCCGAGGCGGCCCACCTGGTGGTTGGAGAGCACGATTTCGCATCGTTCGCCGCCGTCGATCCGGAGCTCGGCAGCGAGGAAGGCAACCCTTCGAGCGTGCGCCGGATCTTCCACTCGAGCTGGACCCGGACGGGAGAGGAGCTGGTTTACACCGTGCAGGGCAACGGTTTTTTGCACCACATGGTGCGGAACCTTGTCGGAACCTTCATGTTGGTGGGCAAGGGCACGCTTCAGCCCGAGGATGTAATGCGGATTCTCGAGAAGCGAAACCGTTCGGCGGCGGGCGCTACGGCGCCGGCCAACGGATTGTACCTGGTAGGTGTGGAGTATTAAGCTACCTCACAGGCAGGTGCCGGCGACACCACGGACGGCTGGATGGCGATGGAGGTCCAAAGCGCGGCCCGCAAGATCGTTTCCCGGAACCCTGCCACCGGTGAGCTCATCGCTGAATTTGAGCCGACCAGCGAGGTGGAAGTCGAGGCTGCGGTCGCACGCGCGCGCCGGGCCCAACCAAGTTGGGAGGAAATCGGCCTCGAGCGGCGCGCCCGAATTCTGGGCAAGTTTCAGAAACTTTTGCAGGAAAGAAAGTCCGAAGTGGCCGAGGTCATTACCCAGGAGACCGGCAAGCCCCTGGGGGAAGGTCTGCTCACCGAGATTCTGGTAGTTCTCGATGGGGTGCGTTTCTGCCGAGACCACGCCTTTCGTTGCCTCCGCGAAGAGGCCGTTCCCCATGCCAATTGGGCCCTAAAGACCAAGTCGGGCCGCATTCGGCGAGAGCCCTATGGAGTGATCGGGATCATTGCGCCGTGGAATTACCCGTTTTCGATTCCGGCCAGCGAAACCTTGGCCGCGCTCGTGGCCGGCAACGCCGTGGTGCTGAAGCCTTCCGAACGAACCCCGTGTACGGCCCTTGCGCTAAGAGACCTTCTGGCCGAGGCGGGTGTCCCGCGCGACGTTTTCCAGGCCATCGTGGGAGATGGCATCACCGGATCGGCCCTCCTCCATTCCCCCATCGACAAGCTGGTGTTCACCGGCAGTCTCGAGACCGGCAAGCAGATCGCACAGGCGGCGGCCTCCCGACTGCTTCCCCTGGTCTTGGAGCTGGGCGGAAAGGACCCCATGCTGGTGCTGGCGGATGCGGACGTGGAGGTCGCCTCGAGTGGTGCCGTGTGGGGCGCGTTTATGAATGCCGGCCAGGCTTGTCTTTCCGTGGAGCGCTGTTACGTCGATCGCCACCTGTACGAACCGTTCCTGGCGGCCTGCGTACGCAAAACGCGTCGCTTGCGGATCGGCAACGGGCAGGCGGCTGCAATCGATGTCGGTCCCCTGATGGGAGAACGCCAGGTGCAGATGGTTCAATCGCAGATCGAAGATGCGGTGGCGCAGGGAGCGCGGGTGCTTGTCGGCGGCTCGCGCCTTGAAAGCCTGGGATCGAACTTCTATGCTCCCACCGTGCTCGCCGACGTCACTCATCAAATGCGGGTGATGCGGGAGGAGACATTTGGGCCGGTGCTGCCCGTGATGCCCTTCGACAGCGAGAGCGAGGCCGTTCGCCTGGCGAATGATTGCCAATATGGACTCGGAGCCAGCATCTGGACGCGGGATCGTCGCCGGGGAGAGCGATTAGCCGGGCACATCCACGCCGGTACGGTCATGGTCAACGATGCGGTATCCTGTTTCGGTATCGCCGAGGCTCCGCATGGAGGGATGAGGATGAGCGGGCTGGGGCGGACGCACGGGAGATTTGGACTGGAGGAAATGGTTCGCGTCAAATATGTAGATTCGGACCGCATGCCGGGCAGAAAAAAGGCCTGGTGGTACGGATACAGCGAAGGATTGCAGATGGGAGCATTGATCGACCTGATGTTTGCGCGCAGGGTGGGACAACGTTTGCGCGGAGCATGGAAGTTCGTAGCCGCCCTGAAATCAAGCGAGAGGCTCTAGCATGTCGACCGTCGATCCCGAGCGTGCATGGTTACGCCGTACTCTCGCCCCACTCGCCGATCGGGGTGCCAAGGCAGCCCGCAACGCTTCCGGGGAGTTTGCCGGTGTTCAGGGTGCGGGGAAGGCTCCCGTCGAAATCCTGGCGCCTATCGGGGACTTGCTCGACTGGGGGTTGTCGATGGCCAGGGGAAAGCCGCAATGGCGGGTTTCGACACCCCTTCCCTGGAGAGAGGAGGTGGAGCGTTTCTTCACCGCCTTAGAGAATTTTGACCGCTACCTGGCTTCGACGGAGCCACTCGAAACGCCCGCCCCAAAGCTGTTTCAAGGTCCCATCGCCGATGCTCTGACCCACGTCGGGCAGATTGCCAGGCTGCGCCGGCTGGCGGGTGCACCGATCCAAGGTGAGAACTATTTCGTTGCCGCCATCACCGCCGGTCGGGTCGGCCCCGATCAGGCGCCTCCCCAGCAAGAGTTCTGAGCCCGTGCCCATTCCTGGCGAGCCGCGAACCGCTTGGGTACAATAAAAACACCACCCGGCAGCGATTGGCTGCTTCGACGAGGTCAGCGCTTGGCGACGGCAACCGCAACCGAAACCGCACCCCAGTTACCCAATCACAAGGTCAAGTTCAAGAAACTAGGACAGCGCGCCTGCAACGAGAAGGATGCCAAGGGCAAGTTTTGCGGCGGGCATCTCAAGCGTTGGTTTTACGAGAGTGATGTCCGGGAGCAGGAGTGCGGGGACATGGAGAAAGCCTGGGGCCGGGGGGCCGAGGTGTATCGTTGTGAGCATTGCAAGACGCTCTACCTGCCGAATGCCGCGGACTCCCGAGGTTTGAGCGTAGCCGGGTCGGGTCAGACTTCGGTGTTCGGGCTGACCGTACCGGGGAAGGGAAAGTAGCCGCCGGGTTGGCGCAAGTGAAATCTTCCGAGCTCATCTACGATTGGAATCGAATCCACCCCGCGTCTTTGCGTCCCGCGGGTAACGTGTTGTTGAACGATGAGACCCTGCGCGACGGCTTGCAATCTCCTTCGGTTCGTGACCCGTCGATCGAAGAGAAAATCGCCATTCTGCACCTGATGGAAGCTCTGGGAATCGATTCCCTCAACCTGGGGCTGCCGGGTGCCGGGCCGCGCGCCCGAGAGCACGCCGAGGCGCTGGCGCGGGAGATGGTTCAGCACAAGATGAAGATGCGCGCCAACTGTGCCGCTCGTACCCACCAGAACGACATCCGGCCCATTGCCGAAATTGTCGAGCGCACGGGGCTGAAGATCGAAGCCGCCACGTTTCTTGGATCCAGTCCGATCCGCCGCTATACCGAGGGCTGGAGCGACGACTTCCTGCTCACCACCACGGAAACGGCGGTGAAGTATGCCATCTCTCTAGGTCTCGACGTAATGTACGTCACCGAGGACACGACCCGCTGTGATCCCGACATGGTCCGCCGGCTTTACACCACGGCGATTGGCTGTGGGGCGCGCGCCATCGTGATCTGTGACACGGCGGGGCACGCCACTCCCATGGGAACCTTTGCCCTGGTGCGCTTCGTGGTCGAAGAGGTGGTCAAGCCGTGCGGGGAAAAGGTGCGCGTGGACTGGCATGGTCATTGCGACCGTGGATTAGGAATCGCCAACTCCATGGCTGCGTTGGTGGCAGGTGCGGATTGCGTGCATGCGACGGCGCTCGGGATTGGCGAGCGGGTGGGCAACACGCAAATGGATCAAATGCTGGTCAACCTCCGGCTGATGGGAGTGCCGCCTTGGGCAGATCGGGACCTGACCAAGTTGAAGGAGTACTGTCAGGCAGTCTCCCGAGCCACGGGAGTGCCCGTTCCCGCGAATTACCCGGTGGTCGGCGAAGATGCCTTCCGCACCGCCACCGGCGTCCATGCTGCCGCCCTCATCAAGGCCTACAAGAAGAATGACGCCGAGCTGGCCAACCTGGTCTATTCCGGTGTGCCTTCCCACCTCTTTGGCCTGGAACAGATCATTGACGTCGGCCCGATGAGCGGAAAATCCAACATCCTGTTCTGGTTAGAGCGGCGTGGGATCCGAGGTTCGGAGGAGGTGGTGGAGAGGATCTACCGCCGGGCCAAAGCATCCGACCACACCTTGAGCGAAGCCGAAATCCGCGCCTGCTTGGAGCCGAGCGGGCGAGGATGATTCCGTCTCCGGCCGCCTTGCGATGGTCCACTGGGTAACGAGTATGCCAGGAAACATGCCAGCTCCCGAGGAGCGGCTGCGCGCGGAATTCAACCGCTGGGCCGCGGAAGGGAAGGGCGAGGAGATGGAACGTCATCACCTCGCGATCACCGAGCAAACGATCCAAAGAATGGCCCTGCGTCCCGGCGAGCGGGTGCTCGATCTCGGGTGTGGCGCGGGGTGGGCAACCCGGCTCTTGGCGCATTTGGTCGGCGAAGGGCCGGAGGGATTCGGGCAAGTGGTTGGCCTCGACGTCTCCGACGAGATGATTCGGCGGGCGCGCCAGACCTCGAAGGATTTTGACAACATTCTGTTCATTTGCGGATCGGCCCAACAGATCCCCTGGGAGGAGAATTTCTTCGACAAAGTGCTTTCCGTCGAATCGTTCTACTACTACCCGGACCAGGAGCGCGCGCTCGCCGAGCTGTTTCGCGTGATGGCACCACGCGGGCGGATGTTCATCTTGATCAACCTGTACAAGGACAA
This sequence comes from Terriglobales bacterium, assembly GCA_035622175.1. Lineage (GTDB taxonomy): Bacteria > Acidobacteriota > Terriglobia > Terriglobales > Acidobacteriaceae > JAFAGX01. The sequence goes on from DASPVV010000229.1 coordinate 18,497, forward strand.
CCCGTACTCCCTGGCCTGGGTGGACAAGCTGAAAGTGCCGGTACACACCCGATCCCAGGCGGAATACGTCGCACTGTTGCAGCAGCATGCGTTTGAGAACGTGGAAGCGCAACGGATTCCCGATGATACCCCGACCCCGGATGACTACCCCACGCATTCCTTTGACAGCCTGGAAGATCTGCGGGCGTTCAAACGCATCGGGGCGCTACTTCTCGCGGCCTCCAAACCGGATGTGCGAAATCCCGCGCCGGCATACACGATTTATTGAGGCCCGCTCTCGCGAGACGGCGCGCCAGTCGTTGCTTTGACGAGCCGGTTGTACTTCTTCAGAATCTCCTGCAATCGGTCGTGCGGCAGGGCCACCACGGTGTGATTGTCCACGCCGGTCATGGTATCCGCCGCCACCATGGCATTCACCACGGCTTCTTCCGTGGCCTGGACCGTGGCCAGGAAAATGGGATTGAGGTCGCCGTTGCTCAGCATGGTGATCGGGTGAGTGCCTCGGGAGCCCGACGCACCAGGATTCGCGGTGGAGAAGGCGATGAAGATATCACCAGAACCATCGCCCGAATAGCTGCCGTCCCTGCCCAGCCCGAGCGACACCCGTCGGGCCACACGCTTGAGCTGGGTGGGAATCAAAGGCGCATTGGTCGCGACCACCACAATGATGGAGCCGGTGTCGTCCTCGTACACATGGCCAGGAATTTCGCGGCCGACCGGCACTCCGGCAATCCGCAACTGGTCACGGAACCCATAGTTGCACTGCACCAGCACCCCGACGGTGTAGCCGCCGCGCTTTGGCTCGAGCACCCGGGAGGAAGTGCCGATCCCACCCTTAAACTCATTGCAGACCATGCCCGTGCCTCCGCCGACATTGCCTTCTTCGACCGCGCCGCGGTGGGCACTCTCGAGCGCGTGGAAGACATCTTCGCTTTTCACGTGAAAGCCGTTGATGTCATTCAAGTAGCCGTCCCAGGTCTCGGCCACCACCGGCAGCGACCACCAGTAGTCTTCCGTGTCAGGTCGCCCATGCTGGACCTTCCAAGCGATGACCGCGTCCCGCACCACCCCTACGCTATGAGTATTGGTGATCATGACCGGACCGTCCAGAAACCCGGAGTCCTCGACCCATGTGGTCCCCGTCATCTCTCCGTTCCCATTGAGGGTGAACCATGCGGCAAACACGGAGTCATTGGATTGCTTGCCTCGGGGCAGGATGGCCGTGACCCCGGTGCGCACCGGACCCACGCCGACCTTGAGCGGGCCGCTGCCGGAAATCAGCGTAGTATGCCCCACCTCCACCCCGGCGATGTCCGTGATGGCATTGAGCGGGCCGGGCGTGCCGTCGAAGGGAACCCCAAGATCGCGGGCCCGCGGCATGGTCTGGCCCCAGAGGAACCCGGCCCACAAGCAGACCACCATAGTGGAAATCTTGATCCCACCGCACCGTTTCGACATCGAAATCCTCCGATAAAGTGTCGAGGCAGTATAAAGTACTGAGAAGGCGGTCCGGTCGGATTCGCGGGAGAGCACCATGGAGAACTGGAAACGGGCGCTGGTGGGAGCATCTGCAGGGGCGGCTGTGATCATGTTGGCCAAGGGCAAGACCACGGCGGGCGTCATTTTGGCGGGAGTGAGTTTATCGGCGTTGGCTTCGGAGTATCCGGACAGGTTCGCCGAATTCCGCGAGCGACTCCCGGAATACGTGGAGCGCGGCACGGTTTTTCTCGATGTCGTATTGCGCGCCGGAGAACGACTGGCGCAAGCCGAAGGCCGTGGTGGCAGGTGGTATGAGACGCTGCTCGGCACCTGAAGCGGCGCTGCGGCCGGCGAATTGGCTCGGCCGGGGTCCTGGAATGACGCCTGAAACCAAGCAAAAGCTGCAGCTGCTTTTCGTGGTGGCGCTGTTGGTCGCCGGCACACGCACCGCGATTATCTTCTATGAGCGATGGGCGCCGGAAAAACCGTCCCCGGCTCCTCCCCTCAATCCTGATTACTACGTGGTCCCGAAAAAGCTCTATCCCTACGACCTGAAATCGGCGCGGCAATTAACCGAGCAGCCGGTTTGGGTGAAGGAAGGCTATCGCTATACGTATTATCCCTACCGGGGCGCGCACGCGGATTTTTCCCATGAGGCCGGGCTGCTCCTGCCCCTGCAAAAGCTTGAGGTCAAGGATGTGGTGACCGAGGCTACGCCAGGATCGCCCAAAGAGCAGCAGATCATGGCGGTTTTCGAACAGGCGGGCCAGTCGTACGCATTTCCCATTGGTTCGGTCAAGCAAGGCAATTACCGGATCTATTCCGACGAAATGCTCTACATTCAGGATCCGCACCAGCTCTACAAGCATTGGCCGCAAGAGATTTGGCAGGCCATCGATCAACACCAGGTCAAGCCGGGGATGAGTGAACTGCAGGTGGATTTTGCCATCGGGGCGGGAGCTCTCGAAGGCACGGGCACGACCGAGGTCAGAACCCTGAACTATTCGAACGGGGGCAAACCTCTGCGCGTCACCTTCCGCGAGGGCAAGGCCGCCGAGATCCAGCCGGGTGCGGACCACGGCTAGCGCAAGTTCACTTCAGTTTTGGAGAATTCTCATCGGCGGCTTTGGTCTCTTCGGCGCGAATCACGCCATCCTCCTTGGTGTAAAAGCACCGGTGTTCGGCGTCCTGCTGTTTGGGTGTAAGGGTAAGCTCATATCCGTCCTCGTGGGCGCGAAAGTTCACCGTGTAGTCGCCGCGGTCGGCGGCGAGCATGCGTTGCGTGAAATTACCCGTGTGGACCAGCTGCGACAGGGAAGAAGCGTACTTGCTATTCTTCTTCTCATACAGCTTCTGGGCGCGAATCACGGTGCGCATGTAGCCGAGAGCGCTGGCTTCCGACTGTGAACGCGCCGGGTCCCCACTGAACTTTGGTTGGTAGGGAGCTTGCGCTCGTGCGCCGAGGGAGATCATCAGGATCCAGATGCCAAGGGCCATCTGGATTGGCGTTGGCAAACATTTGGGCACAATCTTGATTCGCGCAAGTGCTGTGTTTTCCATGTTACTCCCGTAATCCGCGAAACCGTTGCGGGCTTTGTCTCGGATTGCAATCCAGCTATGCTAAGTCTATCCCTCATTATAGGTATCCAATGAAAGGTGCATCGGCTACGAAAACGGCAGTCGCAAAAAGGGCCCCTATCCGTATTGCAGTTGTCGAGAGTGATCCGTTGCGTTTTGTGGGCTTTAGGGCTCTGTTCGACAACGAGCCGGAGTTTGAGCTCATTTCCGCTTCGCTGCCGGAGATCGGTGTTCTCGAGAACGTCGACTTGGTGCTGCTGAGCAATCGCAACGGTCAGAACCTATTCGACGTGATGGCCAGCCTCAAGGCGACCCGCCCGGGTCTGCGCATCATTGTCACCGGTTCTGGCATCGACGAAGAGACCATCCTCAAGGCGATCGCTTCCGGTGCCAAGGGTTACGTGGACGAGGCCGCTGCGCCGGCAGAATTTGTGCAAGCCATCCGGGTGGTAAACGAAGGCTCGGTATGGGCGCCGCGGCGCGTGCTTTCCCTGTTCATCGAGCGCGTCTCATCCTCTCCGGGACGCATTTTCCCCATTGGCCGCGTCAGCTTCACAGATCGGGAAAAAGAGGTTCTGGAAATGCTCGTGGCAGGTCGATCCAACAAGGAAATTGGGGCCGCACTCGGGATCGAAGAGCGAACCGTGAAGGCGCACGTGGCCAAACTGATGCGCAAAGTTGGCGTACAAAACCGAATTGCTCTATCCGTCCACGCCATCACCCATTCCTTAGTGACCGCCAGATAGGCCAGATTCCCCTGGTTACTAAAGGACAGATACCTGCGTAATCTTGTTCCCCTCCTTCGCTTGCCCCATACTCGACTCACCTACCACAGAACCTGGGAGACGGGGGGGGAGCGGAGACTAGGGTCACTGCTGCCCACCCCGATTTTTTTGCTCCCGTAACTAATCCGGTACCCACCTGCCAGGCCCGCTTTCATAGCCGGGCGAACCCTTTTAGAATCAGGGTCAACGATTTCTGACTAGGAGCCGCGTAATGAAAAGGGTTGTATTGGCGTGTGCCCTCCTGGGCTGCAGCCTGTTTGCCTCAGGGGATGCCGAGAACAAAGCGGTGGCGCGGGTGAGGGCCGCCGCCGACGTGTTAGACGAGATCCAGGCCGCACCCGACCAGGGCATTCCCAGGGAGATTCTCGGATCGGCGGAGTGTGTGGCCGTGGTGCCGTCCATGTTAAACGGAGGCTTTATCGTCGGCGCTCGCTACGGACGCGGGGTTGCCAGCTGCCGCACGCCGAAAGGTTGGAGCCCGCCCGTGTTTTTTGGCATGGAAGGCGGAAGCTTCGGATTTCAGATCGGAGCCCAGGCGGTTGATTTGATCATGCTCATCATGGACGACAACGGCATGCGGAATCTGCTTTCGAGCAAATTCAAGCTAGGGGCCGATGCCAGTGTCGCCGCTGGTCCGGTCGGACGCCACGCGGCCGCGGATACCGACTGGAGGTTGCGGGCGCAAGTACTCAGCTATTCGCGGGCCCGCGGCGTTTTTGCCGGTGCGGCGCTCGACGGTGCCGTGTTGAAGCAAGACAAGGACACCACCCGCGAGTTCTACGGGCACATGGTGAGCTCAGAATCTTCCCTCCAAGGATTGGTGGCGGCGCCTCGGGAAGCGTACCCGTTTGCGGCCACCCTGGCAAAGTGGGCACAGGCAGCCGCCGCAAAATAGCTCACAATTCAGCCCTGGTTCTTCATGGGTTGCTGGCTGCTCTGGTGCGACGATCCGGGGTTCGAACTGGCCCAGCCGAGCCGGTCCATGGCCGCGGAAAAGTCCGGCTAATACTACAGTTGCCGGCCCCGCTCGACCGCAAGATTCGCTTGCTTCCGAGTTATCCAAAGCGCGCGCGATGCTCTTTGAGGATGCAGCGGTCCATGATCACGAAGATACCGGCTTTGCGGGCCTTTCCCGCCGCCGCTTCGTGGATCACCTGTTCCTGCATCCAAATGGCAGGAACCTTCAGCTGGATTGCCTGGTCGACAACCTCGTCTACGAATTGCGGCCGACGAAAGATGTTCACGATGTCAATCTTTTCCGGCACCTTGAGCAGGGATGGGTAAGCCTTTTCTCCCAAAGCGCCCTTGATTTGCGGATTCACGGGGATGATGCGGTAACCGTGTGTCTGCATGTAGGCCGAGACCCCATGGCTCGGCCGCAGTGGACTGTTCGACAGCCCCACCACCGCGATGGTTTTCGAGCGCTCGAGAAGCTCCCGGATCGGATCCGACTGGGAGGCTAGACCCATAGGCTAGTATTCTAGTGGCAGGGCACGCTAGCGCCAACCGTTGGCGTCATTCCACTGCCGGAGATCGGCTAACTCTTCGCAATCGCGCTCAACTTTTGCCGCACCATCTTGTCCGCCAGCTTGCGGACTGTTTCAGCGACTTCTTTGTTGCCGGCCAGATGGCGCAGATCTTGGAGTAGGAGGTTCTTCAGCAGTCCGAGCGATACATCGATTGGAGTGCGCGGGTTAAAGGTGAGATTTTTGACGATCGCGTATTGCTTCATGAAGCGACGCTTCATCGTAATCGCCCGCAGCACGGCGTCGAGGACGTTTCTCTGGTTGGCAAACCGCTCGACTTCGGACTCGGTAACCTTGGGTGACTCGAGCACCGCCAGGGCCACAATTTTTGTGCCGTCGCGAATTAACAATGAACGTTCTTCCCTGGTTCCTTTGATCGCCAACAGGATGCGACCCTTGATGTCGAGTTTCGCGATCTTCTGCAAGGCGCTGCCGCGCTGCTCCTCGGCGCTCAAGATCCATTTCTTTTGTTCCATCGGCGGCTTCCGCTCGCGGGTTGCCTCCGGCTGTCCCCCGGCAGATGCCGTTGCCGCGGCCGCTTGGGCCGCTAGCGCCACCGCTTCCGACGCTCGTGGCTCCACGCCGTCGTCAACCGGAACAAACTCCTTGCCGGCTTCCTCGGCGATTTCCCCCGCGTGCTCGGCCATAAATCGCTCAAGTACATCCTCGGGTGCTTCCGAGGAATCGCCCTCCGCAGTCTCAGAGAGGGCACCAGTCCGGCTTTCGGCTTCCTGGCTCGCCGTCCCGCCAGAAGCGGCCTGGGCAAGACCGGACGAGGGCTCGGCCGAACCCAACACGGACAGCTTCTCTTGAACGCGAGCCATGAGGGCTGGGGTCAGACTCTGATTGCGCGAGAGAACTTCTAACACCGATCTGATGCCGCCGACGCGCTCCGACGCGAGCAAGATTCCGGCCTGCTCGGCCGTGGCATGGGTTGCCTGGCGGACCAGGAACTCGTCCCCAACCGAGCGATTGTCAAGGAGTGCGGGCAGCAGCCCTGGTCTGAGATTGTCCGGATCGGTGAAGTAATCCAACACCTCCTTGGGAGTCGCGGGATTCGCTAGAATCTCCCGGCAAGACCTCTCGTTCCAGCCGGCAAGCGTCAGCTTGGCCTGGGGGCCGAACACTGAGTTGTGTTTGGCCAGATAGACGAGAATTTCAAGCATTTCCTCGGGAGGCACCAGCAGCGCGCCCCGGGCGGCGAACTGCATCATGTTGGACGGCAGCTGAGACTTACGAACGGCATCGATCATGCGAGGCATGCGCGGTGAGTTCCGATCGGCGAAGAATCTAAAACTACAGCATGAACCGAAGGCTGGGAGTTTGGCCAGAGCCCTCCGGTCGGAGCACGTTACCAACGGCACTGTCCCCAGGGGGTGGGCCATCCGGCCGATGCCAGCACAGACCGGTCGACCGGCACGCTGGGTCGATTGGGGCTCGGTCGCGCCAAACCATCCCGCGCCAGGGCGGATCGGTTTGTCATCTCGCGAACAACGCACCGCGGGAGAGAAAATCAACGGCGGCGAAAGCGCCGCTGAGCCTCTTGGCGCACGGCGCTTTCCAGTTGCAACACTACTCGCTCGAGTTCGTTGACCAACCGGTTAGGCCGGCGGCGCCGGAACTCCCGCAATAACGCCCGGTAGTACCAGAGCGTGCCCTGGCGTTTTCCATGAAAGCGAGTCCAGATCACCTCTCCGTCTTGAAAGTAGTCGGAGAGGGTGTGGCGGGCATTATGCAATTTGTCGGCGGCGGACACCAAGTGTGTGTCCGCGTCGGCTCGGCGGAGATGGCGAACGTAGTTCTCCTTGCGCCGGCGCCAGGGTGGCTTCGGGTCGAGACAGGTGTCGGTACAACCTTCGACCACGTGCGCCACTCGTTCGCCGAAGCGCCGGCGGACCTCCTCGAGCATGGGAATGCCGCCGCAATCCTCGACTACATCGTGCAGCAAGGCCGCGATCGCCAGATCTTCGTCGCCTCCGGCTTCGAGCACCAAACCGGCAACCCCTAGCAGATGCGAGATGTAGGGCGTCGGGGTTCCCTTGCGGGTCTGCCCGGCATGCTGGCGATGGGCAAACAACAGGGCCTGTTCAAAGCGGCGACCCAGCTTGGTCCCGGCCCGATTTCCACTTCGAGTGACCATACCACGTTATGGCAGCGAAGCCACCCCGTTCTCAAGGGCGCTGGCCCAGACTCGAAGCCCGCGCCCTCGGCGGAAGGAAGTTACTTGCCTTCGGCTCGGCGCATTCGCAGGTACGCCCTCAGGAATACTTCCAGATCGCCATCGAGAACCCGGTCCACATCTCCCACCTCGGTTTTGGTGCGATGGTCCTTGATCAGCCGGTAAGGCTGCAGCACGTAAGATCGAATCTGCGAACCAAAGTCAATGTCGAGCTTGGCATCCTCGATTTTCTTGGTCGCCGCGCGTTTCTTTTCCATCTCGTGCTCGTAGAGTTTCGAGCGCAGCATGCTCATAGCCCGATCCCGGTTCTTGTGCTGCGAACGCTCGTTCTGGCAGCTGGCCACGATCCCGGTGGGAAGATGGGTAATGCGTACGGCGGAGTCGGTCGTGTTGACGTGCTGCCCGCCGCGGCCGCTCGAGCGGTAGGTGTCGACCCGAAGATCTTCCGGGCGAATGACAATCTCGATGCTGTCATCGATTTCCGGAGACACGAAGACGCTGGCAAACGAGGTGTGCCGTCGCTTGGCCTGGTCAAAGGGGGAGATTCTCACCAGGCGGTGCACTCCGATTTCGCTCGAGAGCAGGCCGAAGGCATACTCTCCGTTGACCGCGAAAGTCGCCGACTTCAGACCTGCTTCTTCCCCCGGCTGGTAGTCGTAGAGGACGGTCGCAAAGCCCTGGCGCTCCGCCCACCGCAAATACATGCGCAGCAGCATGTCGGCCCAGTCTTGCGATTCGGTGCCGCCGGCCCCAGGATGAATGGTAATGATCGCGTTGCGCGCGTCATTCTCCCCGGAGAGCAGGGTTTCGGTCTCAAGTTGGTCCACCGTTTGTCTGAGGGAATCGATCTCGCGGCGCAAATCGGCGTCGACCGATTCTCCTTCCCGAGCCAGTTCAAAATATGCGGCAATGTCGTCGCTGCGTCGGACCAGATCCGCCTCGGTCGCCAACATCTCTTCCAGGCGCTTCTTCTGGCGCATGAGTTGTTGGGATTGCTGAGGATTGGACCACAGATTCGGGTCGGCCGTCTTCTTGTCGACCTCGCTCAGTTGCTGGCGTAGCTTGCCCGCGTCAAAGGTACTCCCGAAGTTCGCGGACTTTTTCTTTCAACACACCGTATTCCTGTTCCAATTCTTCTACCATGCTTTGATCCTTGCCGAGGCCGGGCCTCGACGCCTGAACCCTACTCGGCTCAGCGCCTGCGCCTGTGATCGCCGTCCTGGCTCTGGGTTCGCTTGGGAAATCGGAGCGGCATCACCTGCGCCACTCCCCAAATTATCGCACAGAGGTAGGCGAACCAGTCGCCGTGCCGGGTGTAGAACGTGGTGCGGCTAGACAACGCATAAGGAGCCAGCAACGCCCCGCGCACCTTGCGCGGCAGACTGGCCACCACGCTGCCGTAGGGGTCGATCGCAGCCGTAACTCCGGTGTTGGTGTCGCGCAGCAACCAGCGGCCATTTTCAACCGCCCGCACCCGTGCTTGCTGGAGATGCTGGGCGTAAGCGCCGCTGTCGCCGTACCACCCGTCATTCGAGAGGTTGACCAGAACCTCGGCGCCTTGCGCGGCCAACTGACGGATTTCGTTCGGGAAAATCGATTCGTAGCAGATGAAAACGCCCAGCTTCACTCCGTCCGCCGCGAGCGGGATTCGCGCCGTCCCCGGGGAAAAATCTCCGACTTCTTTGGTCAGTCCTCCGGCAAAGGAGAACAGGCGCTCAAAGGGCACATACTCGCCAAAGGGCACAAGGTGGACCTTGTCGTAGCGTCGGGCCCACTCCCCGGCGGGACTGACGAGCTGGGCGGAGTTGTTGATCTCGGCTCGCGGTGCAGACTCTGGCCCGGGGCTGGTCCCGATGGCGCCAACCAAGACCCACGCCCCTTGATCGCGTGCCAGGTTGCTCAGCGCAGTTCGGAAGATGGGATCGCTCGTGTAGAACGGTGCGGGCGATTCTGGCCAGACGATCAAGCGGAAACCAGGCTGGTCGCCGGCGGCTGGGTTCGAAGCGAACCCGCTCAGCTCCTGCAAGGTTGCCTGAAAGTATGCTCGCGTCCAATCCGCCCCCGCAAGTACGGGCACATTGGCCTGGACAAGCGTGGCAAGCTCATCGGCTCTCTCGCGCGGGGCCTGAACCAGACGCCCGGCCTGCAAAGCGAGGGTAGCCGTCAACGCAGCCAGCAGCAAGGGTGTGCGCTTCTCCCGTCGCACCAAAAACCCCGCCGCCCAGGCGCCATTGACCAGCATGATTTCGAAAGAAAGGCCGTAGACCCCGGTTACCGTGGCCAGGCGCGCCAGGGGAATGTTGTCCACTTGGCAGGTGCCCAGGAGGTTCCAGGGAAATGCGGTGATGCGGGACCGGGCCAGTTCAACCGCCACCCAGGCGAAAGGCGAGGCCACAAGCGCTCTCCGGCTCGCCGTGCCGGGCTCGGCGAGCAGACTGATCAGCAGTCCAAACACGCCGTGATAAATCGCCAGGTACAGGCAAAACAGAAGCAGGATGCCAACCGCCGCCGCTCGATTCAGCCCGCCGTATTGCCGCATGGTCGGATAGATCCAGGAGCAGGTACCGGCATACCACAAGATTCCGCAGGCGTAGGCCATAGCGAACGCCTGCCCGGGCTTGGCGGGGAGAAGATGGCTGCCGGTTCGCAGTTGCAAGGTGTCCGGACGCCGGGCCCGGAGCAGGGCAAACAGCAGAGGCGCGAACGCCACCCAGCAAAGCCCGTAGAGATTGGGCAAGGGAAAGATCAAGATCTGCAGCCCGGCGGAGAGAAAGACGAGCAGCCAGGCCCGTGGATGAATCCGACGCACAGCCAAGGATAACAAAGGCCAAGAAGGGATCGGGATCCGAGGTCGGCTTTTCCGTCCTTCGGCAGCGCTCGAGAATCCTGAGCGAATTTTTTCCCGCCTACCATCGGCACCTCACTTCCCCTACAATGCAACCTGGTGCAGGCCATGGCCAAGAGCCGACTCGAACCGCTCGCCGGCGATCACCGAGCCGTGCGACTCGGAGGCTTCATCCTCGCCTCCCTCCTGCTTTTGTCGGTTGCCGGCTTTGCCGCCCCCGCCACCATGAGGGTGGACTATTACCACACCGGCGATCACACGGAGGAGACGTTCAGCCTGGATCGGATTGTGCTCGAGCCGCTTCCCTGGCCGGGGGACCTGGCAAAATCCATCGATGACACCAATCTGGGTGGTTACAAGTTCGAGGTGCGGGAGGCAAGCAGCCGCCGTGTGCTCTATTCCAGGGGATTCAGTTCGATCTTTGCCGAATGGGTCACAACCGCGGAGGCCAAGAGCGCCCGCCGAACATTTTCCGAATCCTTGCGTTTCCCAGCGCCAGACAATCCGGTCGAGGTCGTGGTCGAGAGGCGGGAAGAGGGTGAATTCCACGACGCTTGGACCATCCGCATCGATCCTCGAGACAAGTCGATCGACAGCTCGCGCCCGGCTGCTCCGGGCCCGTTGCTTGCCATTCAAGACAGCGGCGAGCCGGCGGCGAAGGTTGATTTGCTGATCCTCGGGGACGGCTATACGGCGGCGGAGCGTGCGAAATTCGAGCAGGATGCAAGACGGTTTACCGAGATTCTTTTTGCTCGATCGCCCTTTCGCGAGCATCGCCAAGACTTCAACGTTTGGGGATTGTGTCCTCCAGCCGAGGAATCCGGAATTTCGCAACCCTCCCGCGGCATTCACCGCCGCAATCCGCTGGGCACGAGCTACGACACCTTCGATACCGAACGCTACATCCTCACCGCCGACAATCGGGCGCTCAGGGATGTTGCCTCCTTTGCGCCCTACGAGTTCATGGAAATCCTGGTCAACGCCAAGACCTACGGCGGCGGCGGAATCTTCAACCTGTATGCAACCGTGGCTGCCGACAGCGAGTGGGCGCCCTACGTTTTCGTTCACGAGTTCGGGCACCATTTCGCGGGGCTGGCCGATGAATATTACACCTCGCAAGTGGCGTACTTGCCCCCGGCCAAGGCCGTCGAGCCCTGGGAGCCGAATGCCACTCGGCTTCCGGATCCGATGAACCTGAAGTGGAGAGATCTAGTGAGTCCCGGCACTCCCGTGCCCACCCCCTGGCGCAAGCAAGAATTCGAAGCTCTGGAGCATGAAATGCAAACCCGGCGGCAGGACCTGCGCGCCCGGAATCGGCCGGAATCAGAGATCGACCTGCTGTTTCAACAGGAAAAGGAAAAGCAAGCTGCTCTCTTGGCCGACGACCAGTATCGGGAGCGCGTCGGTGCTTTCGAGGGCGCCGATTATCAGGCTCATGGGTACTACCGTCCCCAGGAGAATTGCATCATGTTTACTCGCTACGACAGTTTCTGTGCCGTCTGCCGCAGAGCGATTGAGACGATCATCGCCATGTACGTCAAGTAGGTAGCGAAGGGGTCCAGCCTCTTCGGGTGGCAACCGGCACCACCAAGCTCATCGCAAGCTCGGCGAGAA
>DASPVV010000230.1:0-7519 GCA_035622175.1 Terriglobales bacterium
TTACTAATGAAGCGTGTCGCCCAAGTGGGTTCGCCGAGAAGAAAGCCCCGGCCAGGTGTCCATGGGTCCGGCAGACTGCGCGAAATCATGGTCATGGCGGAGCAACAGGGGCTGTTGCGTGGGGAGCGAACCCAGGTGGTCCGCGGAAGGATGCCTGAGGCGCTGGTGACTAGGGCGAAGAGGCGAACTGGGATCAATTCCGATACCGCCCTCATTGAAGTGGCGCTCGCGAACATAGCCGTTGAAGATGACTACGCCGACTGGCTCCTCTCTCGCCGCGGCGCCGTAAGTCGCGAGGCCGACCTTGAGTTCTGATTTTCGGAGCACGCTCAGACGACTCAAACCCGAAAAGCGTCGAGCGCAGCTCAAGCCGCGGGCCACATCGGACCTCAACTTTGTTGAGACCAGCACCAAGAAGCCGGGAAAGCTGCTCTACGATACCACGGTGTACATCGACGTCCTGCAGAACCGTTTCCCGCAAGAGGGAGAACTCATGCTGCGCGCAACCGAGGCCTGGCATTCGCCGGTCACCGAAGCAGAATTGTCGGGCGCGATAGGATTACTCGATCCGGCCCACTCAGAAACCCGGGAGACTATCGAACAGATTACTGCCGTGATCGAGCGCCGCCCCAGCTACCGAACGATTGTGCCAGACGCTGAGATATGGCGGGAAGCCGGGATATTGTCGGGCATTCTTGCCCGTTTGCAAGGATATGGCAGGGACCAGCGGCGCCGAGCCTTGAACCACGCGCTGCTTTTCGCAAGCGCGCGAAAGCACGGATGTACAGTGCTGACTCGCAACGTTATTGATTTCGATCTTCTCGAGCAACTCGATCGATCTGGCACTGTTCTGTTCTACAAATAGCCTAAGGGGCAGCGCTGTAGTCGATCCATGCGAAACCGGTGGAGCTTCACCAGCTACACCATGGATCGCAGGGGTATATCGTATACGGGTTGAAGATGTGTGTGGTAACAGCATTACGGGAGCATTCGATCGACCTCTTCGAAAAGCTCCCAACCTGGCAACCGAGATCAAAGGCTCTTCGTTGATCTTTCGATTGATATGTATGATGGTCCGTTGCAAAGCTGCAGTTGGTTACTATCGTTCCCTGCGGGTTGTCCCCACACAGTCCGTAAAATCGTGCCGCGAACCGTAGCGGCTATCTCCAAAGAATTCCAAATCCCGGAGGCGCGGACCGTCAGAACGGGCATCCATTTCCTCATTGATGGTCACTGTTGGCACGCAGATCGCAGCAGGGATCACGCAAAGGATGCCCCGGCAGGAGGACTGATTGCGATGCCGTCGGGCTGGTGAACCCGGGGTCGTGGGCATTCACGCCAAGGTTTTCTTGTTATTGTTCATCCGCGGTCACGTTGAGTACGACTGTCAGCGGAGTGGGGTGGTCTGCCTTTAGGAACCGGTTGACGAGGAAGCGCTGCCCATCTTTGGCCACGTCGTAGGTGTACATATCGGTGGAAGAGACATGGGTGCGGCCGCGGAGCTGGAACAGCGGCACAGGCATTCCGCTGGAGAACCCGCCTTCGGTGGCAATCGGCACCGCGGTCAACGTTCCTGACTGTGCGATGTAGTAGAGCTCTTTGCCATCGCCGCGCCAGCGAGGTTCGGTACCGCCGCCCCGCGAGACCTGCCATTTGCCAGCTGCCCCGGGGTAGGTAGTGAGATAGATCTCCCAATCGCCGGATTCGGTGGAAGCATAGGCCACCCATTTTCCATCCGGAGAAATCTGGCCGGATCGGTCTGACCCGCGGGTCTGAAGAAAAGGCTTCGGTTCTCCGCCCGCAGCTGGAAGCAGGAACAAGCCGGTGGCGCGATCGTTGGCGCGGTCATCAATGAAAATCGTACACAAAACCTGCTGGTCATCCGCTGTCCAAGAGTTGGCCAGGATATCCTGATGGATTTCAGTGGTATACAGTGGCTTTTCTTTCTCCAGGCCCGAGGCAGCCTTGGACATCAGCGTGACTTTGTCACCCACCGTCCGGTACACAATGGTCTTGCTGTCACGCGACCAGACTCCCAACGCCTCTTCACTGGGATCAAACGTGAATCGCATGTTGGAATTCCCCTCGACTCCTTCCAGCCAGATGTCCACATTGTTAGCGTTCAGGTCGGCGATATCGACCGCCACACGGCGGTCATCAGGCGACAGAATGGGATTCGACAGCGTGCCCGGCTCGCCCACCAGCCCAAGCTCCTTGCCGGAGCGATCTAGCCACGTCAGTTGCGAAACCGACGTCCCGATGCTGGTGGAGTAGACCAGGCTTCCATCCGCGGCGGCGGAAAATGCCCCCCAAATTACCGCCGGGCTGAATCCAACGGAGTCGGCAATCGGATGCGGTTCGCCCGAGATTCCCGCGGCAACGTCAAAGTTCGAGGCCACCAAGCGGCGTTTTTGATCGAGGTAAAGGATGTGTCCCGGCCCCACGCCGACGTTGGAGTGGGCCAGTACCACCAGTTTCTTCTCCTTTGCCTCGAGAGAGCTCGCATAGATTCCGCTGACGCGGTCATCGGGGCTGTTGAGGAAGTTGCCCGCCCAGAAAAGAAGATGGTTGCCATCGGGCAGAAATACGGGCCAGCGCTGGGACTGTTCCCCTTTTCCGACAAGGGTTGCATTGAGTGGGGCGTTGCCTGTTCCGTCGGCGTTGACACGCCACATCCCGCCCTGGGCATTAGGGGTGTACACGATCACATTCTTTGCTCCCCACGAGCCACCCCGGCCCTCATGGGCCAAGGCAAGGACCTGGGGCGAACCGCCGGAAACGGCAATCTTCATGAGCTTGGCTTTGGCGAAAAAGCCAACGTAGGCGTTGTCCGGTGACCAGAAGGGATAGCTAGCTCCGTCGGTGCCCGCCAGTTCGATTGCCGCAGGATCGCCCACGCGCTGGACAAACAACGCCGGCACTCCCGTCCTGTCATCTGGCGAGACGAAAGCCAACATCTGGCCATCGGCTGAAAGCGCTATTTGGCTGACCTCACCGGGGACCGGCAGAGCGAACTGCATGCGGCGCGCCGCCGGGGTTCTGTGTAGGAACATCCCAAGGAGCGTCCCGATGATGAGCAGGGCAAGAACTGCTGTTGCAGTCGTCCATTTCCCTCGCTGCGAAGTCCTTGGCGCAGCCGCGACCCGAACAGCCTCAGTCGGCTGTGTCCCGGATAGCGTGCCGAGAGCAAAGGCCAGATCCCGCGCTGATTGAAAGCGCTGCTCGGGTTGCTTGTCCAGGCATCGCCGCACAATCCGGTCGAGCGTCGGGGAGACGATCTTCGAGCCGTCGGCCAACTCCGGCGGCTCTTCTTTCAGAATCGCAGTCATCGTCTCGGCTGCGGTATCACGGTGGAAGGCGCGCTGGCCCGAGATCATTTCGTACAACACCGCCCCAAACGAAAAAATGTCGGTGCGATGGTCGATCGTGTCCCCGCGCACCTGCTCGGGCGACATATAGCCGGCCGTGCCCAGCACCACGCCCGCCTGGGTCGGAGAACTGGTAACGGTCAGGCCGTCGGAGCTTGATGGAATGGACGCGGAGGGCTGGGTTAATTTGGCCAGTCCGAAGTCGAGAATCTTGGCCCGGCCTTCTATGGTGATGAAGATGTTTTCTGGCTTGAGATCGCGGTGAATAATTCCCTTTTCGTGGGCTGCGGCCAGTCCGGATGCAACCTGTACGGCATAGTCGCCCGCTTTTCTGGCCGGCACCGGACCCTCCTCGAGAAGTTGACGGAGGGTCTGACCTTCGAGCAATTCGGAAACCAGGTAGGGGCGGCCATCCTCTGTGCCAACGTCGTACAACGCCAGAATGTTGGGGTGATTCAGCGCCGCGACCGCGCGGGCCTCCTGCTCAAAACGCCGCAAGCGTATGGGATCGTGGGCGAAGGATTCGGTCAGAACCTTCACGGCTACATCGCGTCCCAGGCGGGCGTCGCGGGCGCGATACACCTCGCCCATACCGCCGACACCCAACGGCGACTGAATTTCGTAGGGGCCGAGTTTCGCGCCAAGAGTAAGGGCCATAGGTGCGAGCCATTATAGCCCGAGTAAACGCAGTTACAGACGACACCACGATTCCGGGCCGACTCTTATAGGCTCTTGTTGCCGGAGATTGAACGGCAGCAACAGATGGGGAAAGAGGTCGCCTTCCGGTGATGCGGCCTTTGCCCGGCCCGAGGTCTACGAGGCGCTGGAAGAGCGGGGCATGAAATACGCCATCCGCATCCCGGCCAACGATAGCCTGGAGCGCGACATCGCGGAGTTGTTGCGCGCGTGGGCTTCATCGTGACCCATCTGACCCTGCCCAGCCGGGCTGTGGTGCGCTTCTACGGTAAGCGTGGGACTTCGGAGCAGTGGATCGAGGAAGGCAAGGAGGCGTTAAAGATGACGCGCCTGAGCTACCATCGCTTCCGGGCGAACGAAGTGCGCCTGTGGCTGAGCGTGCTTGCCTACAACATGGGAAACCTGTGGCGGCGGCTGGTGCTGCCGAAGAGAATCGATAAGTGGTCGCTGACCAGCTTGCAGCGGCTGGTGAAGACGGGCGGAAGGCTAGTGAAACATGCCCGCTATTATTGGCTTCTCCTGGCCGAGAGCCATCTGACGCGCCGCCTCTTCGGAGCCATGCTACGGCGAATCGAGTCGCTGCTCTTGCCTGCCGCGTAGACAAGCCAGCGAACAGGGGTTTCGGCGGGAGCACAGGAAGAAGACAGAAGCGGGTTGGAGGAATCGCTCCAAAGAGGGCCAGTTTCAGATGTGGCAGGCTCAGGCGGGCCAAAGCCGCCCTGTTCAGTGGCCCCTTTAAGCTCCGAGGCTGTCAATTGCATTTTAGGTGGTCAGGTAGTACATTTTCGGGCCGGGCCGGAGCCCATGCTGGAAATTCCGGGTAAAGACTATCTCATGACGGTGCACAGCAAACTCGGAACGGCGTTAGTGATCGCCTGCGTTATGTTGTTTGGGCGCGCAGCCGCCGTGGAGCGAGTCACGGAGGTTGTGAACCCGGCGCCCAACGTGCCGTCGCCGGCGTCCATCCTCGGCCATCGGCCGGGCGACGATTTCTACCTCGCGAGCTACGACGAGTCGCGCGACTACTTTCGCAAGCTGGCGGCCAGCTCGAACCGCATCAAGCTGATCACGGTCGGCAAGACGACGCGCGGCCTGGACTGGGAGATCGCCATCATCTCATCGCCGGAAAATCTCGCCCAGCTCGATCACTTCAAGGACATCTCGCGCCGGCTGGCGGACGGACGCGGATTGTCGGACGATGCCGCCCACGCCTTGGCGCGCGAGGGCCGGGCAATCGTGCACCTCGATGGCGGGCTGCACTCTACTGAGGTCGCGGGTGCACAGCAGTCTATCAATCTGGCCTATAAACTGGTGGCTTCCCAGGGCGATCCGCAGGTGGACGAGATTCTAAGGCAGGTGATTGTGATGGTGTGGCCCACACTGAACCCCGATGGTCAGAATGAAGTAGTGGAGTGGTATCGCAAGAACGTGGGCACGACGTTCGAGGTGAGCCCGTTGCCGGACCTTTACCAGGAATACGTGGGCCACGACAACAATCGCGACGGCTACATGAATAACATGCTCGAGTCGCAGGACGTCACTCGCACTGAGCTGGAGTGGGATCCAGTCATCTTTTACTGCCACCACCAGACAGCACCGTTTCCCACACGCATCTTCATTCCTCCCTTCGTGGAGCCGATCTCTTCCAACATTCACCCGTTGATGGGGCGGTGGCTGAGCGTGATTGGCACTGACATCGCCGCTTACCTGGACGCGCACGGGATGCCCGGCGCAGTTAATCGCGTGGGGTATGACAACTGGTATCCCGGATTTCTCGACTACACGCACATTTTCCGGAACAGCATCGCGTTCTTCACCGAGACGGCGCTCTATCGGTACGCGACGCCGCGCTTCTACACTGTGGACGAGTTTCCCAAGGACCAGCGCGACCTGCGGTCGGGAGTGTTTTACAGCAGCCCGTGGAAAGGAGGCTGGTGGAGACTGCGCGACGCGGTGGATTACATGGAAGTTGCCTCGCTGGCGGTGCTGGATACGGCGGCCAAGTACCGCGAGGAGTTGCTCTATAACCGCTACCAGGCAGCGCGCGACAACGTGGAGCGTTTCCGCAAAGAGCCGCCCTTTGCCTATGTGATCGCGCGCGAGCAGCGCGACTTGCCCGAGGCGGCGACGCTGGTGGAAAAGTTGATGATCAACGGCATCGAGGTGCACGAGGCGGTACAGCCTTTCCACGCCAATGGGCAAGACTACCCGCCAGGCACGTGGGTGGTGCTGATGGATCAACCCTTCTCTCCACTTGTGAAGGAGTTGTTCGAGCCCCAGCAGTATCCCGAACTGCGGGAAACGCCGTCCAGCCCTCCCAAGCTGCCTTACGACGTCACCGGGTGGACGCTGCCGATGCAGATGGGCGTGCAGGTGGGACCGGTGCTGGAACCGGTGTCGCCCTCTCAGCGCGCGGCACTGAAGCGGATCGAAAAATTCACCCCGCCGGAAGGAACGGTCGAAAGAACCGGCAGCGTTTATCTGCTGAGCCACCAGCCGAACGCCAGCTTCAAAGCGGTTAACGACATTCTGGCGAGCGGCGGCCACGTGTCATTCGCCACCGCCGAAATCGAAACTTCCCAGGGAAGGGAACCCGGCGCCATCTTTATGACCGGGGTGGACCCCACGCGCATCGAACGTGTGGCCAGCCAAAACTCGCTCACCGTGAAGGCTGTGGCGGCCGTACCGAAAGAGGCTATCGCCGTGAAGAAGCCGCGAGTGGGTTTGTATCGCGCCTGGGTGCCACTCACCGACGAAGGATGGTCACGCTGGATCCTCGAGAAATACGACTTCGCGCCGCTCACGCTGCGCAATGGCGACATCCAGGCGGGCAATCTGCGCGACCGGTTGGACGCCATTATTATTCCGCATGCTGAGCCGGAAACGCTGCGCGACGGCTTTGGGCCGGGGACCACCCCGGGCGAGTTCACGGGGGGAATCGGTGCCGTGGGTATCTCGGCCCTACGGGATTTCGTTGAGGCCGGGGGGATCCTCATCACCTTCAACGCCGCGTCGCTGCTGGCGATCCAGGACCTGGGACTGCCGGTGAAGAACGCGCTGGCGGGACTGAAGGATGAGGAGTTTTTCTGCTCAGGGTCGTTGTTGCGCGTTGAAATGCAGGACATGAACGACGCGGCAGCGTGGGGACTGCCGCACGACCCTATTGTGATGTTCGATCGTGGGCCGGCCTTCGAGCCCAAAGAGGGATTTCGCGGGCGAGTGATCGCGGCTTATCCCAAAGAGCAGAGCCCGCTGATGAGCGGCTACCTGTTGCACCCGGAAAGAATCGAGGGCAAGGCCGCGGCGCTGGAGGTCCAATACGGTAAGGGTCGGATTTATTTGTTCGGCTTCCGGCCGCAGTGGCGCGGCCAGTCGCATGGAACCTACCAGTTCATCTTCAACGCGATTTATGAGTCGCAGGGACTGTCGAAACCGGGGCCAGTTTTCGCACCCCC
>DASPVV010000231.1:0-17689 GCA_035622175.1 Terriglobales bacterium
GAAGGCAACGCCGAATCGCCGCGCTGGCCGCTGTCGTATCCGGATTATCTTGATTGGCAACGACTGAACAAATCATTCAGCTCGCTCGCTATTTACAGCGGAGCCGGCTACCTTTTGCGTACCCGTTCCGGCACGGAGCCGGTTCAGGGAGAGCGCGTGAGCGGAGGTTTCTTTCAGACTCTGGGTGTGCACCCCATCCTAGGGCGCGATTTCTATCCCGGCGAGGATCGGCCGGGCGGGCCAAACGTCGTGCTCCTGACATACGGGGCGTGGATTCATCGTTTCGGCGCGAGGCGGGACGCCGTGGGAAAAGCGGTGGACCTTGATAACGAGGCCTACACGATTATTGGCATCCTGCCTCGTGCGTTTGTCTTCGCACCGGGCGGTAATGCGGAGTTCTGGGTTCCTATCAATGTTTTGTCCCACCACGAACAGATGCGGCATTTCTATGACTTTTGGGGCATCGGGAGGCTACGCGCCGGGGTTAGTATTGAGGCGGCGTTGGCCGATATGAAGCTCATCGCGAGGCAGCTCCAGAGGCAATATGGCGCTTCTCACCGCGAGGAGAGCGCCAGTGTCGTTCCGCTGTTTGAGATCATCGTCGGCGATGTGCGGCCCCTACTACTGACACTGCTGGGCGGAGCCGGGCTGCTGTTGTTGATCGCGTGCGTCAATGTGGGCAGTCTTGTGCTGGTTCGCTCGGAGACCCGCAGACGCGAGATTGCTGTGAGGGGCGCGCTGGGCGCGACACCGGCGCGGCTGCTGCTCCAGTTTGTGACCGAAGGGCTCTTGCTTGCCGTGTTTGGCAGCCTGGCAGGCGTGATTATTGCTGGCGGAATCATGAAGCCCCTGGCGCGCCTGGTTCCCATGGATATGGCATCCAACATGCCATTTCTCGGCGGAGTCGGCTTGAACGCGCATACAGGCGCGTTTGCTGCCGGAATTGGAATGATGGCGGCTCTGCTGCTTGCTGCAACATCCACGCTGCGGCTTTCGTTCCAGAAAGTCCGCGACGGATTAGCCGAGGGAGATCGCGGTGCTGCCGGACGGCTCTGGCGCAGGTTGGGAGCGAACCTGGTGGTCGTGGAACTGACTGTGGCTGTGGTGCTGCTGGCTGGCGCAGGGTTGCTGGGGCGGAGCTTCTATCGCCTGCTCCACGTGCCGCTGGGCTTCGATCCGAGCCATCTTGCCACGGTGGGCGTGATGGCTCCCGACGCGGTTTACAGCAATCGTGAAAAGATCGTGGGCCTATACCGGGAGATCGTGCGCCGTGCCTCGAGCTTGCCCGGTGTTCAGTCGGCGGGCATCACCAGCCTGCTTCCCGTCCACTGCAACTGCGCCGTCGACTCCATCGGATTCCCGGAAAGGCCTTTCAACGGCGAACACAACGAGGTAGACGAGCGTCATATAAGCGCGGATTATCTGCCTACGCTCAAGGCCAGATTGGTGCGCGGCCGGTTCTTCAGCGAGACTGAGGATGCTTCCGGGTCCGGAGTGGCCGTGGTCAATCAGGCGCTGGCGCGGAAGTATTTCCCTGCGGAAGACCCGATCGGCCAGAAAATTACCGATGACGAGATGGGGCGTCCGTCGGTGTGGGAGATTATTGGCGTGGTCGATGACGTTCGCGAGGGACCGCTTGATGTCGACCCCTGGCCGGCGGAGTATTTCCCCATTAGTTACACACAAGACCACTATTTCACCCTTGCGGTGCGCACAGGGCAAGACGTCGGAGAGTTGCTGCCGGTGCTGGTGAGCACGTTGCACCAGATCGATCCAAGCTTGGGTGTATCTGACGAAGAAAGCATGACCGAGCAGATCGACGGTACGCAGGCGGCGCTGCTGCACCGGTTTGCAGCGTGGTTGGTGGGCGGATTCGCCGCGATGGCGCTGATTTTGGGCGTGGTTGGGCTATATGGAGTGATCTCCTACTCGGTGAGCCAGCGCACGCGCGAGATCGGCATTCGCATTGCACTGGGAGCCCAGCGTAGTTCGGTTTACTCGCTGGTTGTTCGAGAGGCAGGACGGCTGACAGGGGCAGGCCTCGCTATCGGCTTAGTCTGCTCGGTGGGAACATCGCTGCTAACCCGCAGGCTGCTGTTCGGTGTGCAAGCTTGGGATGCAGCGACGCTGACTGGCGTGGCCGTGTTATTGGGTCTTGCGTCGATGGTGGCAAGTTTGCTGCCCGCACTTCGCGCAGCGTCGGTGAACCCAACGGATGCGTTGCGAGCGGAGTGACAATGCACGTCATCGATTCCGAATTGGTAACGGGAAATCGGGTCGGCTTCCGGGTTGCTCGTTGCGTGCCTAAAACTACTCTTTCTCGGGCTTCAATCAGCGTGAGATAACACATTGTTTTTGGATAGATATCGAAAAACACTCTAGTGTCCAAACGCCCTAGTGTCGCATCAGGTGGCGTGTCCTCATGGGCGTCAATGACGATCGATGGTGCGGGCAGACAAACTGGCGCGAAAAGTAAGAGCAGCGGTATGGATTTCACTCGGATATTGACGAGCATAAAGGCTGGGCCGGACATTCCGCAAGGTGTACGACGAGACCAATCCAACAGTATCGGGATTCAGTAGGGCCCCACTGACGTGCAGCTTTCGAGTCACTGCACGAACTCGGGTTGTCGCTCCAAAAAGGTTTTCAGATTGTTGCGTAGAAATGGTGGGCATTCCACCAGCACTTGATCGTCGGACGCTTCCGAACCTTGTGTCATTCCTAGCGATTGTGTATAACTTTCTGCTCGGCCAAACGGTGGGAGGGAATCAGTGGTCATTCACGTGGCTCGCGGGAGAACTCTCATGCTCAACAACGTAACGAGTACGCAATTTGTGCAACAAGCTGGATGTTTTCTGCTGGTGTGCACGGTGTTCTTGCTCGCGACCGGCACAGCGACCGCGCAGGCGCAGAAGCCACTGTTATTGCGTGATCCCTCGGTGAGTCAAACCCAGATCGCCTTTAGCTACGCCGGAAGCATCTGGATCTCGAATCGCGACGGCAGCAACCTGCGTCGCCTGACGAGTGGCGGCCATGAAGGCAAGCCGGTGTTCTCGCCTGATGGATCGCAGGTCGCGTTCACGGGTGACTTTGACGGCAACCCCAGCGTCTATGTGGTCGCGGTGGCGGGTGGCAATCCCCGCCGCCTCACCTATCATCCCGCCGACCTAGGTGTCGTCGGCTGGACTCCCGACGGGAAACGGGTCGTGTTTGCGTCCTCGCGAATGGCCTTCTCCGACGGCGTCGTGCAACTTTTCACGGTTCCACGCGAAGGCGGATTTGCCACTTCAATCCCGCTGGTGAGAGCGTCAGAAGGATCTTTTTCGCCCGACGGATCGCGCATCGCCTACGTGCCCAACATTCAGTGGCAAAAGGCATGGAAGCGCTATCGCGGCGGGCAGACCAAGCCCATATGGATCGCCAATTTGTCCGACTCCAGCGTGCAGGCCAGAATTCCGCGCGACAATTCCAACGACTTCAACCCCATGTGGGTCGGTGACACCGTCTACTTTCTTTCCGACCGCAACGGTCCCATAATGCTGTTCGCCTACGATACAAAGTCGCAGCAAGTGAAGCAGGTGGTGCAAAACACCGGATTGGACATCAAGTCGGCCGGCGCCACGTCCGACGCCATCGTCTATGAACAGTTCGGATCGCTCCATCTGCTCGATCTCCGCTCCGGCAGCGATCACGCTTTGAGCATCGAACCTGAGGGTGATGTGACCGAGGTGCGTCCTCATTTTCAGAAGATTGAGCCGAAGCAGTTCCGCTTCGCGGGAATTTCTCCCACCGGCGCTCGCGCGGTTTTCGGAGTGCGCGGTGAGCTTCTGACCGTCCCGGCGGAAAAGGGCGACATTCGCAATCTGACGAATACGGTCGACGTCGTTGAACGGGATCCCGCTTGGTCTCCGGATGGAAAATCCATCGCCTACTTCTCGGACGAGTCCGGCGAGTATGCGCTGCACGTCCGCGATCAGAGCGGCCTGGGTGAGGTCCAAAAGATCAACCTGGGCAACCCACCCACCTTCTACTACTCGCCGGTTTGGTCGCCCGACTCCAAGAGAATTGCCTATACCGACAAGCGCCTGAACTTCTGGTATGTCGACCTGCAGAAGAAAACACCGGTGAAGGTGGATACCGACGTCTACACCGACCCGGCGCATCCCCTGCAGATGACCTGGTCGTTCGACAGCCGGTGGATCGCCTACACACGACAACTGCAAAGTCACCTGCATGCCGTCTTTGCCTATTCGGTCGAGCAGGGCAAAAGCTATCAGCTTACCGACGGCTTGAGCGACGCCCTCTACCCTGCTTTCGACAGAAACGGCAAGAATCTATATTTCACGGCCTCGACCGACGTGGCTCTGAATACCGCCTGGCTCGACATGACCAGCCTCATGCGCCCAGTCACGCGCAGTGTCTATGTCATCGTGCTCAAGAAGGACGGCGCATCCCCGCTCGCTCCGGAAAGCGACGAAGAAAAAGGCAAGGAAGCTGACAAAGACAAGAATGCGGACGCCGACAAAGACAAAGATAAAGATAAAGATGACAAAGACAAGGACAAAGACAAGACCGCAAAGGAACAAAAGCCGGTCACCGTCGATATCGATCTCGAAAACATCAGTCAGCGCATTCTCGCCCTGCCTGTTCCGGCGCGCAATTATTATGGGCTCAATGCTGGCAAAGAGGGAGTTCTATTCCTTGAAGAAGGACCGGCGGTCGATCCCATCGACCTCGAAGACTTCGGCCCGCCCATAAAGATCTACAAATTCGAGTTCAAAACGCGCAAGGCGGAGCCCATCCTCGACGAGGTCAACGCATTCTTCCTTTCATTCAACGGCGAGAAAATGCTGTACGCCAAAAAAGATCAATGGTCCATCGGCCCTGCCGAGAAGCCGGCCGAGGGTCCTCCGAAACCCGGCCAGGGCGGTCCGTTGAAGCTGGACGGCATGGAGGTCTACGTCGATCCGCGCGCGGAATGGAAGCACATGTACTACCAGGTCTGGCGCGACGAGCGCGACTTCCTCTACGATCCGGGCCTGCACGGACTCAATCTGCCGGCCACGATCAAGAAATACGAACCCTTCCTCGACAACATGTCCAGCCGCGACGACCTGAATTACCTGTTCATCGAAATGCTCGGTGACATCACCATCGGTCACATGTTTGTGGGCGGCGGCAGCTTTCCCGAAACCAAGCATGTCAAGACCGGACTTCTCGGCACCGACTATTCCGTCGAGAACGGACGTTATCGTTTCGCCCGCATCTACAACGGAGAAAACTGGAATCCCAAACTGCATGCTCCTCTCACGCAACCCGGCGTAAATGTGAAGGTTGGTGAATACCTGCTCGCCGTCAATGGCCGCGACGTGAAGCCGCCCACCGATGTCTACAGCTTCTTCGAGGAGACCGCGGAAAAGCAGGTGGTGCTGAAAGTCGGTCCCAATCCCGATGGCAGCGGTTCCCGCGATGTGACGGTGGTGCCGGTGGCGGATGAAACCGGACTGCGCAATTACGCCTGGATCGAAGCCAACCGCCGGAAGGTTGACGAACTGACCGGCGGCCGCGTGGCCTACATCTACCTGCCCGACACTTACGCCGGAGGATACACGAACTTCAACCGCTACTACTTCGCGCAGATCGACAAGCAGGCCGCGATCATCGACGAACGCTACAACGAGGGGGGCGACATCGCCGATTACATCATCGACTATCTGCGGCGTCCCTTACTGAGCTACTGGTTTATGCGGGAGGGAAAAGACATTACCAGCCCGCTCGAGGCTATCTTCGGCCCCAAGGTCATGATCACCAACGAAATGGCCGGCTCCGGCGGGGATTGTTTGCCGTGGATGTTCCGCAGGACCGGCATTGGCCCGCTGGTCGGCAAGCGCACTTGGGGCGGCCTGGTCGGCCACTACACCAATCCTGGAGATCTACTGGACGGCGGCTTCACCGGCACGTCCAACCTGGCGTTCTACACTCCCGACGGGACTTGGGACGTGGAGAATCACGGTGTCTCTCCCGATATTGACGTGGATTATGATCCGCAGGCTGTGCGCACGGGCCACGATCCCCAGTTGGAAAAGGCCGTCGAAGTGGTGATGGACTTGTTGAAAAAGAATCCCCCGCCACCAGCGCCTCATCACCCGCCTTTCCCTGACTATCACAAAAGCGGTGCACAGTAGACCCGCTCAAAGTAGCTGACTCCAGAGCTCCCAGGTAAAAACATGGGAGCGTCGCAAGTCTACGGAGGATCTCCGATTAGTCCTTATAGTGGCTTTGCAGGGGAATTATTGAAGGGCGCTCGGCTTTGCCCGCCGCGGCTCATTCCGAACGTAGAATGGCATTGATGTCCAATCTGCTGATGCGACGCGTGGCGGACCAAATGCTCATCGACGCCACAAGAGCGAGGAACACAATCAGTCCGGCGGACGTTCCCAGGCCAATTGGCTTTGCCCCATTAATCAGGGTTTCGAGAAAGCGCCCCGAAAGTTGTGCTCCGCCTATTCCGGAAATTGCACCGGCTGCGACAATGGCCAGTGCCTGCCGCAATAGCATGCCGCGAAGCCGGAGCGCGCTCGTGCCCAGAGCCAGGCGTATCCCCATTTCCTGGGTCCTCTGGACAACAGCGTAAGAAACGATGCCGTAAAGGCCGATCACCGCCAACAGCAGTGCGAATCCGGCGAAAGACCACACAGCAGTCCGGTAGAACTTTGGGCCAGCAAAGAACTCGTCGAGCCGCTGCTGCATAGTTTTCACGCCGAATATAGGAACTTGTGCATCTACTGATTGGATAGCGTCGCGGACTTCAGCCAGGTAATTTTCTGCCCGGCCGTCCACGCGCACGACAAAGGTTGACCCGTCCGGAGTGGTCGACGGAATGAAGACCTGATTCCCGCTGGCTGACGGATCCGTCTCGTACTCCATTTCCCTTACGACGCCGACGATTTGCCTCGGAGTATCGTCACCGATCGTAAGTTGATGATCGAGAACGTCCTGTGGTGCGCCGAACCCAGCCGCGAATCGCTCATTCACCACCGCAACCATTGCCCCGGAGCGGATCTCGGCGTCAGTAAATTCCCGGCCATATAAAATCCTTCCGCCCATCGTCTCGAAGTATCCTGACATGACCGGAATCATCGTGGAACTGCGCGCAGCCAGACGCCCATCCATTCCAAACGGTCCTCCGACAAATGCCGATGCGTACAGGGGCAGGAATTCTGTAGCACTGGCCGTGCGAACTCCTGGGAGGTGACGGATGCGGTCCAGCACCTCCTCGAAATAAGGAAGCTGCCTCTTCTCCAATTCATGGATCGTGCCGGCCAGGGAGACGTTTACAGTCACTACCTGTTTCACATCATAGCCGCGGTCGAGTCTCATTAGATGGATGAATGCCTGACCCAGGGAGACCGACCCAGCGAGAAGAACGATCGTGAGCATCACCTGCGCGCAAACCAAAATTTCGCGAACCCATCGTGATTCGGGAGGTCGACTGGAGCCCCGTGTTCCCACGGTACGGATGCGGTCCAAGTACAAGGATGGCAAGATGCCGAACATCAGAGCCGTTACCACCGATACGACCGCGGTGAACCCCAAGACCCGTGCATCCAGAATTGAATAGGACTGTGCAGCAAGAGTTGGGGGTTCCGCCTTCACCGCCAGCAAAGTCGTCCAATAAGCGATGACCAGTCCGGCCAGAGTCGCAGCGAACGAAAGCAGCAGGCATTCGGTGAACAACTGTCGTACCAGGCGGCCGCGACTGGCTCCCAGGGCGGAGCGTATGGACAACTCCGGCATGCGATCGGCGGTACGAGCGGTCAAAATGTTCGCAACATTCGTGCAAGCTATCAGAAGAACCAACAGCACCCCGCCCATGAACATGAGGGAGGCCTTCTTCGCTGGGCCCGCCAGTGCATCCTGAAGCGACGGCATGCTCGGGGTCAAGCCTTCCGGCCCTTCCCACAGACGTTTCCACTCCACGAGTAACGCGGCACGCGCCTGCGCCCACGAAACACCTGGCTTCAGGCGCGCGACCGTTTCCCAACCGTTGTTGCCGGGGGCGAAGGCCGCTGGTTTCCAGAGAAGCACCTTGCCAGGAAAATCAAACCCGGGCGGGGCAACACCAATGATGGTAAGCGGCTTTCGGTCGATGCGAATCACGGTGCCCAGAGCTTTTGGATCGGCACCGAAGAGCTGTTGCCAAAGACCGTAACCGATCACCGCGACCGCGTTGCGTCCAGCCAAGCCCATTCCTGTCCCGTCCACATCATCCTCTGACGTGAAGGCACGTCCTAATACTGGCTGGGTACCTAGCACGGAGAAGAAATTCCCCGACGTCTGGACGCCATGCACCCGGGTCGGGACACCCGCGCCGCCGAGGTTTACATCGAATTCCTCAAATACCGCCGCATCAGCGAGATAGGCACTTTGTTGCCGCCAATCGTGAAACTCCTTGGCGCTATCGTGCGGCGGAATAAACTCATAGGAATGTACAAGAGCCAAGCGGTCCGGCTCGCGAAACGGAAGGGAGCGCAGCAGCAATGCATTGACAACACTGAAAACGCCCGTGTTCGCGCCGATGCCAATGGCAAGGGCAGCAATCGCAAAGCCCGTCTGCCACGGATGGCTGGCCCAAAGACGAAGTGCGTACCTCACATCCTCAAACATTCAAGCTAGTATGCTCCCGATTTGATTTTGTTGTCGAAGATAAAGCTCATTGCGGCCCCTGGAACCGCCTTTTGTAGCGTAGGGCGATGTTTCTCGAGAACGATTGGAACCGGAACCTTGGCCACCATGGAGAGCTGATCAGTGCTGATTAACGCTATGACTCAAGCGAGAGTGCCCCGGCAAAGAGAGCAGGAACGGGTTCAACGGTAAATCCGTGGGGTTTGCTTACTGCGAGGGGTTCTGAGCGCTATTAGGGATTTGATCACCAAAGGCCTTCCTCACCCGCAAGAAATGCGAAAAGCGCGTTCCTAAGCTAGAATCTGGTAAGGCCCGCTGTTGGAGGTTCCTGCCATGCGTCACTGCTTAGAAATGCTCCTTACAACTGCGCTTTTGGTTACGGCGTCCATTTCGATCGGTCAGGAGCGATCCCGTCCATATGCCCCTGATTCCGACGTATTGGCTCGACTTTCCTATGACGTTTCCGGAGTTGTCCTGCCAGGGAATGTGCGTCACGCGTGTATTGCTGTTTCTCGCGATGGCGAATATCGCATTGAGAGGTGGACGGCCTTGGAGCCGATTGAGCGGCTTCACGGCAAGATGCCGAAAGAGGAATTTAATCGGTTGTCCGAGCTGCTTGGAGCTACGGAGTTGCGAAGTTTGTCGGGGTATCACGGTGGTGTGGTGCGTCAAGAAGCCGAAACATTTGGAGCGGAGGTTCCGGTAGGTGACCGTTCACACCTCGATGGAGCGCCGCAGCAGCCCGACCCTGCATGGCGTTTGCAGTGGATGAATGGAGACGGCAGGAATCCATTTCCGGCCTCGGTTTCTAGACTTGTGAATTGGATAAAACGATTTCAGCCTAAAGATGGAAACACATTTGAATACACTGACTATCCAGAGGTTTGTCCCACCGCGGGACTCCGCTTACTCCACCCATCTGTAGCTCAAAAGTTGCACCCCTAACCTCTTCGACATTCGTGCCAGGCGCAAGAGAACAAAACCTCTAACGACGATACATCGGCCGCGCGTGCCAGGTAACAAACTACATTGAGAGATATTTCACTGCCGATGGTGAGCGCATGGAGCAGACGCTGCATCGGCATTATCTGAAGCACGTGATCCATGCCGATATTCCTATGCGGGAGAAAACAGGTCCGGAGATGATAAAAGACGTCCGGAGGGATGGGTTACCGGATGTACCAGCCGCAGCAAGACAGAACAGGTGACCGTCGACGTTGCGGGAAACATCGCCTCGGCCAAGCTGCTTATGCCAAGCTGGCACCTGACGCTGTCAAAATTGAATGGAGAATGCCAGATTCTGTCTGTAGCGCAACGATGGACAGCCGAACCATGCGACCGCGACAAACGATACTCACGCCCCCACCCGCAGCAGCCAAGCATGCTGCCAGTCTTTGCCTTCTGCCCATGCCACTGCCTAAGCAAAACGCGGGCTGCTTCCGGTGGTTGCGGCTCACCAAAGCGCATCTTCAGTTAGATTATGCGGGTAATTCTTGAGAACAGGTTTCACAAGCCGTTGCACCCATGTTTCCTAGGCATGTTCACTGCCTTGGTTTCCGCCCGAGCGCGTAGCGAAGAAGGCGTGCCGCCGAGGCGGGAGTTGCTGAGGGCCGTACGACTCGGCCGTTTGGGTGACGAATCCCAAGGAGGCAAGTTGATCGCACAATCTCGCGACGTCCAAGAGCCGCACAACGTGCACTTCACGGCTGCGCCGATAAAGGTCACCGATCCGGCGGAAGGTTTCGATGTTTCTGACCAAGGTTCTCTCACTCTGGTTCTCTGTTGTTTCGACCAATACCGCCCAATCGTCGCCTGACCTCCAGGTCCTGCCAGCCAAGGAGGGCTCACCGAGTCCGATCACGTCGAAAATAAGCTTGCCGCCTGAAGGTAGCGCCTTTGCGACACGCTGAAAGAAACGGCTGATGAGATCCTCGGCTTCGGCAGGCTCGGCGTGGTAGGTTAGCGGTTCTCCCATGGCAACAACCGCATCGAAGTCCCGAATCGCGACATCGTACGCGGAGGCATACATGAACTGTGCATTCGGAACATTCGCGCGAGCGATTTCTAGCAACTCGGCAGAGGTATCGATGCCAGTTACGTCAAATCCAGCGTCTGCGAGTGCCTTGGACAAAGGCCCGGCACCACAACCTACGTCCATTACTCTTCGAACTGGCGTACTTGAATCTTTGAGACAGCGAACAATCTCGGCGGCAGCGCCCTGTGCAAGAGTTCTAAATGCCACCGCCTGCACATAGGCCAGATCGCGCTGGTATAAGGATTCCATGGGATGATTCTCTCTGCTGAGCTAGTGGTTTGCAAGTCGGGTGCTCGTGCGAGTGCAGCGCAGAGAGGTTTGGTCCTGGCTGACGGCGTAGGAGTTGCCGAACTTTCAGGCGATCGGTAAACGCTCGCCGACAAGCCGTTGCCCCGAACCGCTGTCGCCGCCCGGATCTTGTAGGTCCTAATCTAAAGCTCACTTCCGAATGCCCGAAAATTCGCCCAGTGAGAGTTTGCGCTGTGGCCTCAGTCCGCGCGGGACTTCGACCGCGAACCCACTCGTCCTGCTGGCCGGAAGCGTAAGGCCGACCATATCTCGTCAATGGCGACAATGGACACGGCTCGCCATCCCGGATCATTCATGGCTTTGCGGATTACATCCCGGCTGAGGTCCCCTTTCAGCTTCGAGGTTTGCTTTGGGTAGGAGATCCATACCAGGGCGTTCGGAGCCGCATATTTCTTAAGCTTTTTGGCGAACTTACTAATATCGGAGAGGCGGGTCGCAAAGACCTGCACAAAGGGATATGCCGCGCTGGGTTCCGAAGACACCGTGAGACCCTCAGGCAGGGGCCTCAACAACTTCAGATAACCGGGAGGCGGAGCGATGATCAGCGCCCGCATGCCAGGATTCAGGCCCAGTTTTCTAGCAACCGTTTTCGTCATTTGTGATTCACCTTGCTGGATAGCGCAAACTGATTCCGGTCCGGGTCCTGGAAAATGGCAATCGCTCCCCAGGGCTCATTCTTCGGTTCCTTGGCAAAAGTGACACCTTTGGACTTCAGCACTTTAGCGGTGGCGAACACGTCGTCACACCAGAAGGAGATTGACTGAAACTCCCCGATGCGCTTCTCGTGACCCTCGGGAGTAAAAAGCGCGACGCCCGTTTCCGCGCCCGGAATGAGAAGCTCAATCCAGCGTTGCTTGTCATTGAACGGCTGGTCCGTGGCCACTTTCAGTCCCAGCACCTTGGTGTAAAAGTTCAACGCTACATCCTGATCGCGAACTGGTATGCCTACAAACTTTATTCCCCTAACCATCGGTGTCCTCCTAGAAATATCCGCAGAATAGTCTGCGCAACCAGGGAGCGCAATCAGCTATTCATTGCTATATTGTTAGTCGGTACAGCCATGATGACTCTGGATGATTATGTGGTAGACGTGTTGATGCGCGACCTGGTGGGCCATGATCGCCGTCCCGCCAGCTTTCTCGTCTACCTATGGCTCACCTGCGAACAAACCCGTCGGCACGGAGCCGTTCAGCTGAGTTATCAGGAATTGGCCGAGTCGGTTGGACTGTCCAAGAGTGCCGTGCAAGCGGCAGTGAGTTGGCTGGTGCGAAGGAAATTGCTCACCGCCAGCAAGGAAAATGCAACGGCCATCCCAAATTACACCGTGCGAAGCCCGTGGCGGGACACTGCACGCCGCGCCAGTCTCCCGTAATTAAAGTTCCTCTCGGATTCTGACGAGCTTCGAGCGTCCACGTTGACTATCGGCATCCCCTGTTCGAAGCGGTTCCAAATCTTTTACTGCCTCCTCACATGCTGGTTGTCAGCTTTGCCTTGGTCTCCATAACGCCAGGCAGTGGACCGATTGAAATCGCGGCAGGAACTCATCGCATGTCCCGTGAAGCAGCGCTGCGATTTGTGGAATTTGTCGAAAGCGCCTTGCACACGGTGCCGTTGGATATCGGCGATGTACTGATTCGCCACCCTTGGGCATTGCATCGCGGAACACCCGACCGGACAGATACCCCACGAGTTTTGGTAACCGTGCGTTACGTGCGCCGATGGTATTCCGATGATAGCCGCGAAGTAAATGCTATCCCCAAGACGATCTGGGAATCCCTGACGCGCGAACAGCAAAATATCATGCGTTTCCCGATCAAAAACTGAACCGATGCTCGCGCCTACAGCCAGATCACGCTTAAAACCTGAACGTGAGAAAATAAGTGCCGTGTTTGAGCAATTCTTGTCTATTGCAGAGGCAGACCGCGCATCGCAAGCGTTCCGAAAACTCCAGCGCCACGACATCCGGACATGGGTATTGACCGGCGGGTTTGCTGTCGAGATACACAGGTTGCGCCTCGGATGCGAACCGTCGATTCGCGTTTTAAACGACCTCGACTTTGTTGTATCGTCATTCGACTGTATCGCTGAAACATTGACATGCGACTTTTTGTGTCGCCACGTCCACCCTTTCGACCCACCCGGTAAGATGCTTGCACAGTTTATTGATGCGGACAACAGACTCCGTATTGATATCTTCCGAGCGCACGGCGCAATGTTGAGCCGAACTATGCGAGTGCAACTTCCGTTCGGCATCATTCAGGTCATATCGCCCGAAGACTTGACAGCGAGATTGGCAAGGATCGTATTGCAGATAACCCAGGGGATTCCAGT
The DNA here is from genome assembly GCA_035622175.1 of Terriglobales bacterium. GTDB lineage: Bacteria > Acidobacteriota > Terriglobia > Terriglobales > Acidobacteriaceae > JAFAGX01. The sequence goes on from DASPVV010000231.1 coordinate 13,361, forward strand.
CGCTTCCAAATATGCTTATGATCTGGTTCGATTATTAGAGGTACTCAATCCAGCACAGGTCGAACCAGCATGGCTCGACCATCGACGACCCAAATGTTCCATCAATTTCCAACATGCCTGCCATCTGGTCCTTGAGTTAATCAAGGTCCGCCCACAACTGCTCGTCAACCCTGAATACTCGAAGAGAACCGACGAAGAGTGCGTGCGCTGCGTGCCCAAGGGCCGCTTTCAATTGGTTGATCCCGAGAAAATGGTGTCGATAATGGGCTATTGCTAGAGGGAAAAGGGTGCTGTGATCGTAACCAGCGTAGAGGCGGTGCGACTCGCTCCTTCGAGCAAGGTGGTAACCGGACGCATGCCACACAGTCGAGACATTGCCGATTGAAGAAAACAAGTGAGATATTAAAAAATACGGAGCCCATCAAGTGAGGAAGTGCGCGTCTCGATTCCAGCCTCGGTCATCGATCAGATGTTTAATCAGGAGTTTGCCAAAGACGGAGCGGTGACGGTGGGAGCGGTGAAAGAGGGGCAACTTGTGTGGACGAAGAGCTATGGCTTTCTTGACCATCAAACCTAAGATTCCTGCCACAGAATCCAGTGTCTATGGGATCGCTTCAGTTTCGAGCCAGGCGCCGATGCCACGGAGTTTGCAAGCCCCTCATCGCTGAAAATTTCAACGGGAATAAACGTGTACGCCGACCTTCGGAAGCGGATTTCCGGACGTTGATCGAGCGAGGAACGCGACGATCCCAAAGCGACAGCAGAAGCCATCGCGTTGACGCTGCTATTCCGTCCTCAGCGCGTCGACCGGATCCACACCCGCCGCGCGCCGCGACGGGATGTAACTCGCCAGCGCCGACGTGCCCACCAGTCCCAAGCACACCAACACATACGTCACAGGATCAACGGCGCTCACATGAAACAGCAGTGACGACATGAGCCGCACTGTCGCAACCGCCACGATCAGCCCGCAAGCCACGCCAACCCCCGCCAGCAGCAATCCCTGGCGTACAAACATTTCGGTGAGAACACGCGTCTGCGCCCCCAGCGCGATGCGGATCCCGATTTCGCGTGTCCGTTGGGATACCGAGTACGCGATGACGCCATACAGCCCGACGGTTCCCAGCAGCAACGCCATTGCTCCCGCAATCGCCAGAATGACCAGCGTGAACGACGTGCGCGCCATCGACTCCGTATAGTAAGAAGCAACCGTGCGCACGCTCGCTAGCGGAAGATTCGCGTCCACCGACCATACCGCTTGCCGCACCTCCTTCATCAAGTTTTCCGACCCCGCCTGCGGGGTGCGCATTACGTACTCGGCCGTGCGGCTTATCTGCACGGCACTGCCTTCGAAGTTCCCCAGGTACATTGGCCAAAACGCGGTGGCCGTTGCCGGCTGGTTGATTCCATCGTCGTGAATGTTGCCGGTGACGCCCACAATCTCCCGCCAGTCGTCTTTTAAACTCACGCGGATTCGTTTTCCTAGCGCATTGTTCGGATCGCCCCAAAAATCGCGCGCCAGGTTTTCCGACACGATCGCCAGCGGAGGTTTTTGATAGATGTCCGTCCACGTGTAATCACGCCCTGCAATCAAAGGTATGCCAAGAGTTTGGAAGTAACCCGGCGAAACGAATTTGAATCGCCGCAGCGCCGGCATCTCCCCTTCCGCGTAGTTGTGATCTTCCCTGAATACTGGGTCCATCCAGTGCTGGCCATCGAGCGGGACCGAATTCCCGAGCGCCACCGAGCTCACGGACGGAATTGCCTGCAGGTTTCGCAAAATTGCTTCCTGCATGCGCACGACTTTCTCGTCGTTCGGTATTTCAGTCTCCGGGATCGTCACTTTGAACGCCTGCAGCTGTTCCGGATGGTCGAATCCAGGACTGACGTGACTCAATTTCCGGAATGTTCGAATCATCAGCCCCGAGCAGATCAACAGCACGAACGCCAGCCCCACTTGCACCACAACCAGCGTGTTACGCGCGCGATGCCGCTCGCGGCTCTGACTGAGGGTCCGCCCGCCTTCGCGCAGGCCTGTTCCTAACCGCGATCCTGCGTACTTTATCACCGGAATCGAGCCGAACAGTAGGCTCGCAACGAACGACACGCCCAGCGTGAACAGCAGCACGGGAACATCGATGCCGATTTCGCCTAGCCGAGGCAAGCCCGCCGGCGCCAGCCACACCAAAAAGCGCATTGCGCCGTAAGCAAGCGCCAGCCCCACACTGCTGCCCAGCAGTCCGATCACGACGCTTTCGAACAACAACTCCCCTGCGATCCGCGTCCATCGCGCTCCCAACGCGGCGCGAATCGCCAGTTCCTGCTGGCGCCCTTCGGCGCGAACCAGCAGCAAGTTCGCCACGTTGGCGCAGGCGATCAAAAGCACCATCCCGATGCTGCCCATCAGAATCCACAAAACTTTGCCGATATCGCCGACCACGTCCCGTACCAGCGGTCGAACGTTAGGGGTGATGTGCGCTTTCTTGAACAGCTCCAGGCTGAATCCCGGCGGCGGAGGAAAACTGCTGAACACGACCGGAAGCATGCGCGCCACATCCGCGTTCGCCGACTCCAATGTCGCTCGGGGCTTGAGCCGCGCCACGCCGTCGTAGCTGAACTGGCCGAGGAACGTTTTGTTGCGATCGAACTTCATCGGCAGAATGAAGGACTGCTCTTCCCAGTCCAAGAAGCGGAACCGTTGCGGCATCACTCCGATGATCTGGCGGGGTTTCCCGTCTAGCGTGATATTCCGTCCGATAATCGAGCGGTCGCCGCCAAATTTCCGCCGCCAATAACCGTAAGCGAGGATCACGGTATCGGAGCTGCCAGGCACGTCATCGCCGTGATTGAACCAGCGCCCCATCATGGGAGGCACGCCCAGAATCGGCAAGACGCCGTCCGTAACGTCCAAAGCGTTCACCTGTTCGGGTTCGCCCGCTCCTGTCACGCTCACGGAATCGCCCTGGTACAACCCAACATCTTGAAGTGTCCGGTTCTGCTCGCGATAAATGAAATAATTCGAGGGGGACATGTCCACATCGTCGAGGTTGAGCCCGGGCGCCGTATGCCATATGCCGACGAGTTCCTCGGGGTGAGGATAGGGCAGAGGCTTCAGCAGCACACCTTCAATGACGCTGAACACGGCCGTGTTTGCGCCAACCGCGGCCGCCAGCGTGATCAACGTAATCAGCGTGAACATCGGAGCGCGTCCCAGCCTGCGTAACACTCTCCTCAACTCGTTCTTGAGTTCCACAGCTCACCTCCGGCTCGACTTTTCGCTCATCGCGCACGCCCCATGCGCATGATGCCGTCATAGCCAGATACGTCGCCCGCCGCCCCGGTGTTCCGCACATCTTACAACGAGCACGCCGATCTGCCACCAGGAGCCACGCCACACACCACAGAGCCACAGAGGCATCTATGAAGGCGGCGTGGTGATGGTGCACTCCTGTGTTGATCCCCATGTGGCACTCCGTCGCAGCGCGATTCGGCGAGTTGATTCGCTTCATTGCGGCGATGCAGTGCTCATGCTATGATTCCGCCCACTTTCCCGTGGAGGTGAACGTGTCACACAGGCTGCATCTCAACCCCGGGGATATCCATCCCACGCCTGGGATGTCTACGCGTCGCAATTTTCTTTTTTCTCTGCTCTCTACCGCTGCCCTTGCTCCTTGGGCGCTCGGCCAGACCGGGCCCCAAACGCCATCTGAAGTAGCTGAGCAGTTTCGCAGGATGTCGGAGGATTACGAAAAAGAGGGACTGGCAACGCCTTTCAAGGGAATCACGACCAATGGCGACGTCGTGCCGGGGCTGTTTGAAATCAGACCGAGTGGGGTAGCAACAGAGCCGGTACGGAATGCAGCAGAAGCGTTCATCGCTAGTCTCACGCCCGTGCAGCTGGCAAGAACCATATATCCGGTGGACGATATTGAGTGGCGGAAGTGGATGAACCAGCATTTCTATGTACGGCAGGGAGTCTGCTTTGCGGAGATGACGGACGCACAACGCGAGGCCGCCTTCGGGTTAATGCGCGCCTCCTTGAGCGCGAAAGGGTTCGAACTGACGCGCAACATCATGCGCCTGAACGAGACGCTGGCAGAGTTGGCCGAGGACCAAACGTTCTTGGGAGAGTGGTTGTATTACATCCAAATTTTCGGCAGGCCCTCGGCAACCGATCCGTGGGGCTGGAAGCTAGAGGGGCATCACGCCATCATTAACTATTTTGTGCTCGGCGACCAGGTGGTGATGACACCTCTGTTTGTTGGCTCCGAGCCCGTCAAGGCGCCTTCCGGCAAATACAAGGGCCTTGAGATTCTCCAGCGGGAGCAG
>DASPVV010000232.1:0-16399 GCA_035622175.1 Terriglobales bacterium
AAGTGGTGGAGGCGGCGGGAGTCGAACCCGCGTCCGAACATGTTGCTGTCAAGAGACTACATGCTTAGTCGCGTTCCTGCTCCCGGGAGTTACCCGGAAACATTCGCGGCGCCGGCTCAGAACCGACAAGAAACCGAAACCGCTAGCCTGATGGTCTCGTCCTTGCGACCCAGACGTAGACGCAAGAACCAGCCCGCTGTGCGACGCCCTTCCGCAACCCACGGGCAAAGCCGCGGAGGACGGCTACTTAATTAATTAAGCAGCGTATGCCATTTGAGGTGTGGCATTTCTAGTTTTGCACGCGATTGCGGGTGTGTGCACCCCGGCATGCCTCTTGGCCGCAAAGCATCTCCGTCGAAGCCGTGACGCCCCCATTGCGGGATAGGCCGTTCAAAGAACCACTTTCAATCTAGGTTCGAGAACAGTGGAAGTCAATCAAGATATTCGATGCGTCGGTGCAGTGGCCGGTCGCACTCAAGCAGCTCGACCGTTGGGCCTCGGCGATGAGGCGATCGTGACTTGACGATGTCGAAAAGGCCCTGCATCTCATTGCCTACCTGCGGGATACCCCTTTCTGTTGGGGTCAGGATTCCAGCCTCTTTGAACCACAGCGGGATGTCCATTTTCGGACAGTAGAATTGCAGGGCCGCACAGGATCAAAACCTCAAATTCCTTCTTCGAAGAGTGATGGGTCTGTGGAATCAGAGGGTTACAACGCCGCGGAAGCTGGCCCGCGAAGTGCACTTCTCCGCGTTATGAACGACCAGGCAACGCTCGAATGTTATCCCGCGGCGAATGAGGCAAACGCTCGTGTCCTAATCGCTGACGATCAAGCCCACGTGCGCGATGCGCTCCGCTTGTTGCTCAAGAGCTATGGCTATCGCACCAGGGCAGTTTCAGACCCCGCAGACGTGGTCGAAGCGCTGGACTCAGAGCAGTTCGATGTCGTTCTCCTGGACATGAACTACGAGCGCGACACGACGGCGGGCGGGGAGGGACTGGAGCTGGTCTCCGAAATCCGAAAACGAGATAAAAACCTGCCCATGATTGTGATGACGGCCTGGGGTAGCGTCGACCTAGCAGTCGAGGCGATGCAACGAGGAGCCTCCGAGTTTGTGCAGAAGCCCTGGGACAACCGGCAGCTTCTCGGCAAGCTGCGGCTGCAAATTGATCGGGCGCGTGCTCTGCGGGTCCAAGAGCGGCGCCACGAGGAAGAATTGCGGGAAGCACGGGAAATTCAGAACCGATTGCTGCCGAAGGAGCTGCCGAACGTGGCTGATTATGAAATTGCCGCAATGACTCGGCCGGCACATTGTGTGGGCGGCGACTATTACGATGTGGTCCGCGTGAGTGAACGAGAGACGGTCCTAGCAATCGCGGATGTGGCCGGCAAAGGAATGCCGGCGGCCCTGCTGATGTCGAATTTACAGGCTGCGCTGAAGCCTCTGCTGCGGCAGAAGCTGGCGCCGCGTGAACTTTGCTGCCGGCTCAACCGTACCTTGTGCGACATTACCCCGCTGGGGAAATTCGTCTCGTTCTTCTGCGGGGTGCTGGACAGCCAAGAGAATCGGCTGGTGTACTGCAATGCGGGACACAATCCTCCGATTGTGGTTCGCGGACCTGGTGCCGCCGTTGAGTTGAATGCGGCCGGAGCTGTGCTCGGACAGTTTCCCGACTGGGTGTATGAACAGAGCGAAATCCGCCTGCAATCCGGCGATGCCCTGCTGCTCTTCACGGATGGCCTCATCGATGCATGGAACGAAAAAGAAGAGTCCTTCGGGGAACGGAGCTTGATCCGGATTGCGCAACAAAGGCTGGGCGTGCCGGCAGTTGAGCTGATGGAGTCCTTGCTCGAGGCAGCTTCCCAACATTGTGGCGGACATTTTCAAGATGATGCCAGCATCGTCATCGTAAAGGCGATCTAGCATTGCGGGCTAGTCCAGATCCTGCCGTCGGCTCATAGCAAGCCCACCCTCGCCGGCTCCCCTCTTCCAACCGGCTGCATGCAGACGAGCCGCGCCCTAGCCTACCGCAAAGACACAGTGCCTGGATTATGATGGGCAGGGGCCGGATGGCGGCGAGCCGATCGCTGTGGGAAGGCAGCTTATGATTCGACCTCAATTCGTAGACCATCTAGTGTGGCGGGTCCGCGACCTGAGTCTCACCGAAAGGTTCTACGCGGCATTGTTAGGAGCACCGGACCACCGGGCCTCGGACAGCATCATGTATCAGGTGGGCGACACGCGGCTGTTTTTCACTCGTTGCCATGAACAGACTGCCGCCACCTACGACAAGGAAAGGGTTGGTCTGAACCATTTCGCTCTGGGCGTACGGACTCTCGGTGAGCTTACGAGAATACAAACCCAGCTCGACACCGCCGGAATTGCCCATAGCGGGATCAAAATCGATTCCTATGGGGGGAAACAGTTCGTTTGGATGGATGATCCCGATGGCCTGCGGGTGGAGTTCTATCTGCGGCCTGGGTAGGCGCATGGGCGGTTAGAATAGTAGGGAAAAAGGGGAACTCAAACTATGGCAACCACGCGTAGCGCCCGTCCGCAAACGGCTTCGAGCGAGATTCCGCCGGTACCGCTGACCATCGAAGGGTATATGGTGCTGCACCAGATGATGCAGTTTCGCTGGCCGGCATGGCAAGGGCTACGGGCTTCGGCAAAGGCCGAGATCCTCGAAGAAGCCACTCCAGTGCTGGCGACGATGGAGCAGAACCGGTCCGGGCAATCCGGGCTCTTTTCTCTGTTGGGACACAAGGGCGACCTGATGTTGGTGCACTTCCGGGAATCGCTCGACGAGCTGAATCAGATCGAATTGCGGTTGGCGCGGCTGAAACTGAGCGAGTACCTGCAGCCGACGACCTCCTACCTGTCGGTGATCGAATTGGGGCTCTACGAGTCCAGCATAAAGACCTATCACGAACTGGCGGAACGAGGTGTCGAATTGTACTCCACGGAATGGAAGCAGGCGGTCGCAGAGACCGTCACCCGGCAGCGGGAGGCCATGCGGCCGCGTTTATTTCCGGAGCTGCCCAGGCATCGCTATATCTGCTTTTATCCGATGGATCGCCGACGCGGCGAGGATCAGAACTGGTATCGCCTTCCCATCGAAGAACGGGCGCGACAGATGAACGAGCATGGGTTGGTGGGGCGCCGCTATGCCGACGACGTGAGACAAGTCATCAGCGGATCGATAGGGTTCGATGACTGGGAGTGGGGAGTGGACTTGTTTGCCGATGACCCGCTGGTATTCAAGAGACTCATCTACGAAATGAGGTTCGACGAGGTAAGCGCAGTGTATGCCCTGTTTGGACATTTCTATGTTGGCATACGCTGTTCCTCATCAGAGTTGGGCAAGCTCCTGAGCGGCAAAGATCGCAAGCGGTAAAGGTACAGGCCGTTCGGCAAACTCGAAAACAGGGGGGCCAAGGCGAGGGGAAGCAATGGCAACGCTTGGACTGATCGAATACGACGAGGCGAGCCCAGAGGTCAGGGCGGTTTACGACAACATCATGGCCACCCGCAAAACCGACTGGGTCAACAATTTTTGGAAGGCCATCGCTCACGACCCGGTCACGCTGAAGCGGACGTGGGAGGATATTAAGGAAGTGATGGCGCCGGGGTCAGTCGACGCGCTGACGAAAGAGATGATTTACCTGGCCGTCAGTGTGAGTAACCAATGCGCCTATTGCATTGCCTCGCACACGGTATCGGCCCGAAAGAAGGGCATGACCGACGAGATGTTTAAAGAATTGATGGCAGTCGTAGGCATGGCGAATGAGACCAACCGCCTGGTCGCGGGTTACCAGGTGGAGATCGACGAACAGTTCAAGCCGCAGAATCCATGACCCAGGACTCGAGGGTTTCTTCTCAACTCTGACGTGATCTTCTTGGGAACTTGAACTCGTGGCGGCGCATATCGACGCGGCGACCATGGAAGGCGACCCCTTCGGCTTCTAGGCGGAGGCGCTGCTCGACCGCCGAGTCGCCCCGCAGCTTGATCTCGCCGCCCGCACCGAGGACACGGTGCCAGGGAAGCCCAAAGGAGCGATGCAAAGTCCAGGCAACCCTTCGGGCAGCCCCAGGAAAGCCCGCAGCCCGCGCTACGGCACCGTAGGTCGAGACCTTGCCGCGAGGAATCTTGCGAATAGCGCGGAGAATCCGTGCCGCGTTGGCCATGCCTCCGTCTCCAGGTCCGCCTTTGCTGCGACACGCTATGGGCGCGGAATCACTTTGATCTCAAACAATTTCGGCCAAAGCTTTCCGGTTACGAAGAGCCGGTTTCCTTTCGCGTCATACGCGATCCCGTTCAGAACCGCATCCGGATCCGGAAGTTCACGTTGGTCCATGAGACCGGCAAGGTCCACCCATCCGAGAATTCTTCCTGTCTGTGGCGAAATCCGCACGATTTTGTCGGTTTGCCAGACGTTGGCATAGATTTCCCCGTGAATATATTCGAGTTCATTTAAATTCTGGACCGGGTTTCCCTGGCCATCGTGAACGGAAATGCGTTTGACTTCGCGAAACGATTCCGGGTTGAGAAATCTGAGAGTTGCACTGCCATCACTTAGAATCAGTGATCTCTGGTCGTGAGTCAGCCCCCAGCCTTCGCCCCCATAGTGAAAGGTATTGCGCAATGAAAAACTGAACCGGTCATAAACGAAGGCGACGCTGTTTCTCCAGGTTAGCTGAATGAGCTGGCTGCCCCAGTCGGTAAGCCCTTCTCCAAAATATTCGTTCGGGAGGTTATAGCGCTGTAAGACCTGTCCCGTCGATAGGTCCACCATCCGTAAGCTTGACTGTCCGTTCAGTCCTGTACTTTCGTAGAGGTGACCCTCCGCATAGACCAGGCCCTGGGTGAACGCACTGGGATCGTGGGGAAACACATGAACAATCTGGTAGGTATCGGTGCGAGTGGCCAGGGGCCGCTCGGCGGGCTGGGCCGAAACTAAAGCAGCACACAAAAACCCGACCAGAAGCAGCGCTCGAGGAAAGCCAAGGAGAAGTGCTCCCCTGCGATCAGTGAGCCGCATCCACCATGAGCTCCCCGACACGCAGCTTCCCCGGAAGTGAAGGATGGAAGTGCTCAAATTCCTAAGAACGATTGCGATCGAAAAACTCCATCGTGAAAAGGCAAGGACCGGCGCCTTTGTCGAGAGCGTCTGCCACCCCCGCCAGACGATCTCATGCGGCGGCGCCGGGGTGGAAGGAATCTACCGCTTGTTGCTCACTGTCATACACCTCGAAGACGGTTAGCAGCTTGGTGACCTGCAGCAAGTCCCCCACACGCTGGGTAAGATTGGCGAGCTTGATTGAGCCGCCGCTGTTGCGAGCCGTGGTATAAAGCGAGACCAGCGTTCCCAGCCCCGCGCTATCGATATAGTGCACCGCGGATAGGTTGAGAACTAGGTTCTTTTTCTCCACGATGAGTTTTTTCACGGTGTCGCGCAAATGGGCCGATTCTTCGCCCAGGACAATGCGGCCGGCACAATCGACAATCAAAATGCCATCGCGGGAGCGAGTACTGAGGCTGAGTTGCATGGGAGCCTCCCTTCGAGCACTTGAGCCTATCTTAGAAAGCCTCCTCTCGCAAGAATTTCGTGACTGCCGTTGGCCTTGATGGGCTCTGTCATGCACCGCGGGCTCACCGCTATCGCGTATAATCAAATCTCCGCATGAGCTACCAGGTTCTGGCACGCAAGTATCGTCCACAGAAATTCTCCGAAGTCATAGGGCAGGAACATGTTACGCGTACCCTGAGGAATGCTATCGAGCAGGGACGAACGGCCCATGGGTACATCTTCAGCGGGCACCGGGGGATCGGGAAAACAACCGTGGCGCGCCTGCTCGCCATGGCTTTGAACTGCCGCTCGTCCGGGCAACCGGTGCTCGAGCCTTGTGGAGTTTGCGATTCCTGCAGTGAAATTCGAGCGGGGAATTCCGTCGACGTGATTGAGATCGACGCCGCTACCAACCGGGGAATCGATGAAATTCGAGAATTGCGCGAGGCCACCCGCTATCGCCCCGCGCGGGATCGGTTCAAGGTCTATATTCTCGATGAAGCCCACCAGATCACGGAACCGGCCTTTAACGCGCTACTCAAGACCCTCGAGGAACCTCCGGAGCACGTCGTCTTCATGCTGGCAACCACTCAGCCCGAGGACATACCGCAGACGATTCGCTCTCGCTGCCAGCATTTCAGCCTGCGCGCGGTGCGCTTCGAAGAAATCTTAGGCCAGCTGCGCAAGATTGCCGAGCGCGAGAACATCGCCGCCGATGAAGATGCCCTGGCACTCTTGGCCGAAGCCGGGGACGGCTCGATGCGAGATGCCCTATCCATTCTCGATCAGGCGATTCCGTTTTCGAGCGGACGCTTGACGGTCGAAGCCATCCGGCCGTTAGTGGGGGCGGCTCCGTCGGACATTCTGGAAGAGGTCGTCACGGCGGTGGCGCGGAACTCCCCGGAACAAGTCTTGCGGCGGGTGGATGCGTTGATCAGCGCCGGACACAACCCGATTCACTTTGCTCGCCAGATGGTGCGATTTTTGCGCAATGCCACGGTAGCCAAGATTGCCGGTGCCGACTCTTCCCTGCTCGAGATTTCAAGCGACGAACGCCGGCGGGTAGTGCGGGTGGCCGAATTGTTCACGGAGGAAGACTTGGCGCGGCATCTGCAGATCATGTTGCGCACCTATAGCGAGCTCGGATACCGGCCGGAGCAGCGTTTTCACCTAGAATTGGGTCTGCTGAAGATGGTGCACGCCCAGCGACTCCTCCCACTTGAAGAATTGCTGAGCCAGACCGCCGGGCCGGGAGCTGGCGGTTTGAGCTCCCCTGCCAAGCCGGCTGTGGTCCTCGATACGAGGAAATCCGAACCGTCCGGGGTGAACTCCCCGTTCGCGGCTGATTCGGCACGAAAGACGAAGCTCTCGGCCGGTCAGACGCCCCTCAGTTCGCCACGCGCGCCAGCCGCCATCAGCACCGCTTCGGTCGTTATGGGGTCGGCAGCGCCGGCTAGCGTAATTGCAGCCGCCCCGCCGGAAGCCTGGGATCGGCCGGAGGTCTCGGAAGAGGGTACGGCCAAGTCGGGGGATTTGCGGCAGACGGTCCTCGATGCCTTGGAGAATGCCGGGAATCGCATGCTCAGCTCGCTGCTCGAAAGCGGGACTTGGCTGCTCGAAGGCAACGAACTGGCAATCCAAGTGGCTTCCTCGTCGAAGGTCATTGACATGTCGCTCAGCGCCGAGGCGAAGCGCATCATCACCGCTGCCGCGAGCCGGGCTGCGGGCCGGCCTCTGACGCTCAAGGTCGTTGCGGGCGAGACTGCCCCGAATCTTTCTCCCAGCCGCCCATCCTCCAAGGGGGCAGGAGGCCGCAGCCGGGTGGAACAGAATCCGGTCGTGCGGCGCATGAAAGAGAAGTTTGGCGCGGAGATCCGGACGGTCATCGACTACCGCGAAAAACGATAGCCGGAGGCCGAGGCAATCGAGAATTGCTCCTCCCCGCGGAGCCCGGGTTCACCACGGCAGCTTGCGATCGTAGGCAGCACAAATGGCGCGATGAGGTCCGAAAATGGGCGGATTCAATCTGCAAGACCTGATGTCCCAGGCCAAGCGGCAGTACGAAGTTCTGCAAAAGAAGCTGGAAGAAACCGTGGTCGAAGGCTCCTCGGGAGGCGGCAGCGTAGTGGTGAAGATGGACGGCCGCAAGCAGGTATTGAGCGTGAAGATCGATCCTGAGACGGCCAAGAGTGGAGACTTGGAAATGCTCGAGGATCTGGTGATGGCGGCCATGAACAGCGCCAGCCGGAAGGTCGATGAGGCGATGCAATCCACCGTGGGTGGAATGCTGGGTGGGCTCGGGCTCCAGGGATTGTAACCAGCCCGCATTCCAGCCGGCGACGTTCCCAACGTGCCGATGCTCGGACACGAGGGGTGCGCGGGCGGACTTTGGGCTGGGGGAAGTTCGAGGATGAAATGAGCCGGTTTGCGGAGCCCATGGCGCGCTTGATCGAAGAACTGAAGAAGTTGCCGGGAATTGGCGGCAAGACAGCCCAGCGCCTGGCATTCCATATTTTGCGCTCCAGTGCTGCCGATGCGGAGGCGTTGGCGGCGGCCGTACGCGAAGTGAAGGCTAGCCTGCGGCTCTGTTCTGTGTGCAACAACATCACCGATATTGATCCCTGCGTCTATTGCAGCAGCCCGACCCGCAACCAGAGGCTGGTTTGCGTGGTGGAAGAGCCGACCAATATCGCGGCCATCGAAAAAACCAGACACTTCCAGGGGGTCTATCACGTGCTCCACGGTTCCCTATCGCCGGTGCACGGAGTTGGACCCGAACAGCTGCGTGTTTCCAACCTCATGCGCCGGGTGGAGAATGGTGAGGTCGACGAGGTGATTTTGGCGACCAATCCAACGGTGGAGGGGGAAGCCACGGCCACCTATCTTTCCCAGCAGCTGCGACGCGCCGGGCTCAAGCTCACTCGCATCGCCATGGGCATTCCCGTCGGCAGTGACATCGAGTACACGGATGAGATTACCATGTTGAAGTCGATCGAGGGGCGGCGGGAATTGTAGAGGCAGCGACCTTGCCCTCCCCGATCTCGCCAGGGCCTCATAGAAAGTTCGCCATCTCCCTAGCCTATGCCCGAGAACTCGTCCAACAAGAAAGACTTCTGGTTGCAATGGGGGCGGTATAGCCAAATCGCGCTCATTTTCCCGGCAGCAACGGTTGTTGGATGGCTCATCGGCCTGGGCCTCGATCACTGGTTGCATACCAGCTGGTTGTATTTGGTGGGACTGATCCTCGGCATTATTGCCGGCTTTGTCGAACTGATTCGGCTGGTCAGCGCAGCCGATTTCAGATAGCGCAGATTGTATTGCGCCTGCACCCGGCTACGAGAGCGTGAAGCCAGCTGAGAACCCGTCGCTTCGGAGTTCGGGGTAAGGGGCGGCGTGTCCGGTCGCCGTGCGAGACCGGCTACGGTATGCTGAGGCGATGGCCTCTGCCTGCGCAAGACCGGCATCTCTCCCGTACGCCGCCGAGCTACGCCGCGAACTGAGCAGCCGCAACCAGCGCTATGCTGCCAAGCATGGCCTCCCAAGCTGCCAAAGCTACGGAGATCCTCCGGTCGTTTGCTATCTGCCTCGGGAAGACGGCACGGCTCACGGGAATTTTTTGCCGCAAACTTACGCGCGGATTCTGCGTCATGCCCATTGGTCGATCCGCTTGCACAAGGTTCATGCTCAAGCTCGCGCCGCCCTGCCCCGGCAAGCCCGGCGCTGGCGGGAGCTGGACTCCGCGAACAGTTCCGATGCGCTTTTGATGAACATCTTCTGTTTCCCGGGCACGCTCCAGCGCCGGCGGCTATTCGGCCAGCTGGGCGTGCTCATGCCCTGTATGCCAGAGTTTGGCGTGAAAGCCAAGGTTCCGCTGGCGAATGGACACGCCGACCGCACGGAAGTCGACATGCGCCTGGGAGAACTTCTGGTCGAGGCCAAGCTCACCGAGGCGGATTTTCAGTCAGCCCAACCTCAGCTCATCGAAGCCTATCGCGATTTTTTGCACGTCTTTCACCGGCACGACTTGCCGAGAGAGGGGAAGCGCTACCTTTCTTACCAGCTGCTGCGCAACGTCCTGGCGGCCTATGCCAATCAGTGCTCTGTTTGCGTGATGGTCGACGCGCGGCGCCCCGATCTCATCGAAGCCTGGTACGCTGTCATGCGATGCGTCAGGCTCACGGACCTGCGCCTGCGATGTAAGATCATCACCTGGCAGGAGCTGTCGGAAGCCTTGCCGAGAAGGCTTCAGCGGTTTCTGGAGGAGAAATACGGAATCAGCTCACCCGCCCGTAGCGCCCGCTGGTCCGACGCCTTTCCGAGGAGTGCGAGTTCTTGACTGCCGCGGTGACACCGAAAACCGAGTCCTTCCATGGCGCGGCGGCTACGCGCATTCCGCGTTTTATGATCTTCCTCGCCCCCGTGTTCACCGGCGTGGCCTGGCTGGGCTTTGGCTGGCGGATCGCTGTGGGATTCGCCTTCGGTTGCGCGATTGCGTACTTGAATTATCATTGGCTCGAGCGGGTTGTGGCCGCCCTGGGTGACCGTGTGACCAGCACCGGTGAGCCGCTATCGAGCGGCGGCGTGGTCGGCCGGTTCCTGTTTCGCTACCTTGTGATAGCTCTGGGCGGCTATATTATATTCAAGGTTTCCCCGGCGAGCCTGGATGGGTTGCTGGCGGGCTTGTTCTTGCCCGTTGCGGGAATTGCCTGCGAAGCCGCCTATGAACTGTATGCCGCCCTGGCCCGCGGGACTTAATCGGTCCAATTCTCGACGGCGGGCGGCTCGGGGCCAACTCGTTTATGCCTGAACAACTTTGGTTCACCGCGGTTCTCAATCATCTGCTGGCTGGTCCGGTCACGGCCCTGCTCGAAGCCCTTCATATGCCTGCCAAGTATCCCCAAGCCCCGATCAGCAATGCGGTCGCCATGGAGCTGCTGGTTCTGGCCTTCTTGATTGGGTTGTTTCTGGTTGCCCGCAGGAGCCTTTCGGTGGATCGCCCGGGAGCTCTGCAGCATATTTTCGAGGGCGCCCGAGGCTTCATCCTGGGTCAGAACCATGAGATTATCGGCCCCAAGAGCGATGGCTTCATAGCGTTTCTGATGAGCCTTGGTTTGTTCATTCTGGGTTGCAACCTGATCGGCCTGATTCCGGGTTTCGAGTCTCCTACGGCCACCCCGGTTGTGCCGCTGGGATGTGCGATTTGCGCCTTCGCTTACTACCAGACCCAAGGATTCAAGCACTCCGGCCGCGGCTATCTGAAGCATTTCCTGGGTCCGGTCTGGTGGCTCTCCTGGCTGATGTTGCCGATTGAGATCATCAGTCATCTCGCCCGTATGCTGTCCCTCACGATTCGTCTTTACGCCAACATGTTTGCGGGAGACATGGTGACTCTGGTTTTTTTCTCGCTGGTCCCGCTGGGGATTCCAGTCTTGTTTCTTGGATTGCACATGGGCGTGGCATTGCTGCAAACCTATATTTTCGTCCTGCTGACGACGGTTTATCTGCAGGGGGCAGTGGCCGAGGAACATTGATCCCAGGATGCTCCTCGCCAGGATTTTCGCCGTTGAGCGTGAGGGCGTCTGTAAGGACTGACGTCAACCACCCACTGGCGGCAAAAGCCGGCGCTTCGCAAGCGCCAACTCATACAAGGAGAGAAAAACCTATGCGTCGTAGACTCCACTATATCTTCGTGGCGATGGCTCTGCTTTCGTTCGCCACACCTGTATTCGCACAAGGCGGGCAAGCTTCGAGTCCGGTCGATTGGGTGGCCATTGCCTCGGGCTTTTCCATGGCGTTTGCGTCCGGCATTTGCGCCCTGGCACAGGGTAAGGCGACGGCCGCAGCGGCCGAAGCACTGGCGCGAAATCCCTCCGCACGCGCCGGGATTCAATTGGCGCTGATTCTGGGCTTGGCGCTGATTGAGTCTTTAGCGCTCTATACTCTGGTGATCATCTTCGCCAAGGTGGTTTAGACGATTTTCCGTAACCCAAGGCGCTTTTTGAGGGGCTTTTTTCGTAGGCATGCCGACCGCGGGCAGCGGGACGCTAGGACTCCGACTTCCGTTGCCCGTTCCATTGCAATTCTTTCGTCTCGGGGACACGTTCCACGGTCTCGATCAGCAAACTGCGCAGGCGCCAGCGGCTGTCGAGATCGGTGGTAACCAGTTCAAATCCCAATTCATTGGACCGCGCACGGCGCAGCAAGACCTGGCCGCGGATGTGACGGATGCCGACCGAGATTTCGATGAAGGCTTCCGACCCGACCCGCAGGTTGTCTTCCTTGGTGGCCAGTCCGCCGCCCAGGCTCAGTTCGCGGACGAGAACCTTCGATCGCCCCCAGGTGCTGCTGATGCTCGCGGAAAGCGCTCTGCGCAAGGCAATGCGCTCGTAGCGGCGCTGCCGCACCCAGGGACAGGCCGGAGCTGGGTCCAAGGGCGCGATCGCCAACTCTCCCGGCGACAAGCCGCTCTCGGCGATAACTTGGCTGGCAAACCGGGGATCAATCTTGGCCAGGGCTTGGGCAGCTGCGATCCGCAGCTCCCGATGGTGGGCCCACTTCCACATTTTCTTGGCGTGGAGCAGAGCTTGCAGCGCCGGGGTCGATTCCGGGTCACGCAGCCTTCCGAGCGACTCGACGGCCTTCACCTGAATCAGCGGAGAACGGTCCGCGCTCTCCCCCGCTTGCGCCATCACCATCAAAGGGGGAACGGCCGAACGATCGCCGCTCATCCCAATCTCGTCGAGGGCTTGCGGCAGCACGGCAGGATCGAGCAGCTCGAGAATTTCGAGCAGGCTGCGTCCCCGGTCGTGGGCCGCTCCATAGGCAATCTGCCGCACCACCACATCGTGGTAGAAGCGGTTCAATTCCTTGAGCCGAACGGGCAGTAATTCGAGCAACGTGGGCACGTCCAAACGGCTCAACAGACCGACGACGGAGGTGGCAGCCCGCGGCTGCCCCACCCGCAGCATCTCCCGCATTTGCTGGATTCCGTCCGGTCCGAGCTCCTTGACCAGGTCGACCAAGCGGTCACATTCTTCCCGCCGCATGCAACGAAAGAAGCGTTCGGCCAGATGCTCGACGGCGGCCGCCAGGGTACGACGCATGACCTCGATCAAATCCGTGGGAATTTGCTCCAGGCGGAGGACTTCTTCAATGAACTCCGGGATGCGGTTTTCCACCCCGATGCGGGGGCGTAAGTCTTCGGCCGAAGCCAGGCGTTCTCTGGCGATGTCGTCGAGAACAACGCAGACTTCTTTCAGAGCGGCAAATTGCTTGCGCTGGTTGGCCTCCGAACTCAGGCGCACGAACGCGGCGCTCAGCAAGCTTTGCACCTCGCCATCATTTTCCCGGATCAGGGCCTGGCCGGCCTGGTGAATGGTGGGACCGACCAAATTGATGTCGGGAGAGGCGTACAAATCGGCCAACTGGCTGAGTCCGACGGCTGCTTTGCGGCGATGCTCGACTTCTTTGGTCGCAAGGCAGGTGGCGTAGTTCCGCAGCACATCGATCGCCGTCTGTTTGTCCCCGCGCTTCAGCAGAACGTCCAGATACTGGCGGATGTTGCGGGCCGGGACACAGGCTGCTTCGCTCGAAAGCAGCACGCCTTTCTTGCCCTCTTCCGGCACCTCGGCCCAAAACATGCGATCCAGAATGTCGGCATGGGATTCGACTAAGATCCCTGCCTTGCCCATCTTGTCTTCCTGGATTTTGAGAATCTGCCGCAAGGCATCCATCTGCCGGCTCATATGTTCCATCATGCGGTGCACGGCATTGACCTTGACGTCCCCCTTATGGAAACGCTCCAGGGCAAAGCGAATCGCCATGTGCTCGGCCGCTTTCATCAGCAGTGGCTGGTCGCTCTGTTGCTGACTGGTCTGCGCCGCCGCAAGATTGTTGAGCAGCTGCTGCAAGTTGAGTCGGGTGTTCGGGTCGGCTTGGCTAAATTCCTGGTGCAGCGCTTCCGGCTGAAGGTTGGAAGTGTTCTGCCCGGCCTCACCAATTCTGGTGAGCATGCGAATGGCTTGCATCACCTCTGCCTCTTGCAGCGGCACCGGGGTACCCGTCGGTACCCAAGTTCCCCCCGCTGACGCGCTGCCCGTCGCCGGGCCATCTCCGCCCGGACCTCCGCCCGGACCTCCGCCGCCGGGACCGCTTTTCGATCCTTCCGCCGCCGCGATTAGCTGTAGCAGCTTCTGGGGATCGTTCAACCATTCCTTGAATTCTGGACCGAGCGTCTGCGCGGCGAGCTGGGCGGCGATGCTGACCTCTCCGGTGGCTGGATCGGCAGCCACGAACTTAACCTCGTTGATTCGGATCGTGGCTTGGTTGTTTTCACCTAGGCTTTGCTTGATCTCCTTCACCACATCCTGTGCCTTCGAGCCGCCCGCCGCAAACGCCCGGATCAACTTGGCGAAATCTTCCATCGTGACGTCGGTGGAGAAATGGATGCTCGCCAGACCGGCCGCCGACAGCAGCTGCGCAAAGCTGCGCTCCGCCTGCCCGGCTTCGAGCGGTATTCCATCGAGCAGCAGCTTGTTATCGGAAACGCCCAACAAGAAGCCCGTGTCCCGCCCGCGCGGCAGGCCTTCCTGCAGCTCCTTCCAAGTGGTGTCAAATTGCGTCTCCGTGCGCTTGTGGTCGAACCCATACAGGCGGACGTATTTCACCAGAATGTTCAGGCTGTGAATGAAGGCACGAGCGGAAGCGCTCCGGTCGGATCGCTTGGTTGTAGCACCGGTATGAATACGCGACTCCTGAGTTTGCCAATTAAGAGTAATCTACAATTGTAGGGCCCGCATGTTACCAAGGTAAGGGGTTCGCTCGGGGCAGCTTCTTGGCCGCGCGGCTCGAAACCCACAGGCCGCGAGGCCATGGGTCTCACGGAAAACACTTTTCTGCCGTATAGTGGAATTCGGTTCTCATGTCCGCTGCTGCCGCCATTCCCCGAACTCCCCCTCCGGCGCAGAGGTCCGGTCTGGCCGTCTGGATGCAGCGCGTTCTCGAAGAGTGCGACCGGGCGGCGGTCGACTTCGCGCCTGATCCCGTCCACGATCTGCGGGTGGCTCTGCGCCGCTGCCGCTCCCTGGCCGACGGCTTGATGGCGCTCGACCCCGACGCCGCTTGGAAGCAGATGAAAAAGGCCGGCAAGGGACTTTTTCGTGTTCTCGGAGAACTGCGTGATACCCAGGTGATGGTGGAATGGGTCAACCAACTGGGGGTGGCGGGCGATCCGGTCGCGAGCACCCTGCTTTGCTTTCTTGCTTTCCGGGAGGCCGAACACAAGCAGCAGGCGGTACAGGCGCTCGCGCAGTTTGATCGCAAGCAGTGGAAGAAATGGAGTCGAGTGCTGCCCCGGCGCGCCGCCAGAATCCGCACTGGCAGCCTGCTCTTCCGCCACCTCGCTCTCGAGCGCTGGACGGAGGCTTACGAACTCGGTCGCCGCGCCTTGCGCGCCCGCTCCCCCCTTGCCTGGCACGCTCTGCGCATCGGGCTGAAGCGATTCCGCTACATCGTTGAGAATTTTCTTCCTGCTCAGCATGAATCCTGGATCGACGATCTGAAGCAACTTCAGGATTGGCTGGGGGAGGTCCATGACCTCGATGTCCTCTGGTCGACCGCGCTGCGCATGAAGGTCTTCCCCGATGACGACGCCCGGATTCGCTGGCGGGAAAGGATTCTCGAAGAACGGAATCGTAGGATCCAGGGTTATCGGGAGAGAATGGTCGGAAAGAATTCGCGGTGGCAACATTGGCGAGCGCAATTGCCTGAGGGACGGGAGATCGAAACGGCCGCGTTCAGCCGTCTCAGGTTGTGGGCTTCCCTGCTGGACCCCGACTTCCCTCACTCGCGCCATGTGGCCCGGCTCGCGCTCGAGCTTTACGATGGGGTTTTCGCCAGTCAGGAGGCAGGGTCCACGTCTTCGACCGAGCGGACGATCTTGCGGCTGGCAGCTCTGCTCCACGATGTTGGACGGTCCCGAGAACAGAAACGCCATCACAAGGTGGGCTCGCGCATGATTGAGAAACTTGCGCCCCCTCTGGGTTGGACGCCCGCCACCATGCACCTCATCGCGGTGGTGAGCCGCTATCATCGCGGGGCGTTGCCCCGGCGTGGGCAGAAGATGTTCGATCGGCTTGCGGCTGCCGAGCGGCAAACTGCCACCAAGTTGACGGCGATTCTGCGCCTGGCCAACGCCTTCGATCAAGACCGCAGCCAGCGCATCGATCGACTGAAACTGATCGATAAGAACGGAGCTCTGGTAATTCTGGCACGTGGTTACAGCCCTTGGAACCAAACCGCGGAATCGATCGCTGCCGCCCGCCACCTTTTGGAGGTTGTCTGCCGCCGACCGATTCTGGTGAAGACTATGCGGGCGAACCTTCACTAGCAAGGACTCGATCGAAAGGGCTGTCGTCTGCGCCGCAGGTGGGTCGAGCGCCGAGCCTTCCCTGACGTCCGCGACTTCCGGATGGCAACCTGATTTCATGAACCTCGAGGAGTTCCGTGCGTCTCTAGCCTGGGAGGAGCCGCCCAAGGCACTGGGCATAGCGCTGGCTGGGTTGTGGTGGGACGCCAAGGGCGACTGGACGAGGGCTCATGAATCGGCGCAAACGGACAAACGGGTCTCCCGCAATAGTCGTGCGGCTCTCTGTCAGCGCTCCTTGCCTTTCTCTGTTTGCCGTTGTCCACTGCGGAAGTATCACGTTAGTGTCATCTCAGGGCCTGCGGCCCGCGAAATCAAATGAAAACGTTCTCATGCCGGGTTTCCTGAAAGTTCGACTCGGTAGCCGAGCCTTTGGAGTGTCCGGATCATTCGTGCAGTACGGG
>DASPVV010000233.1:0-13107 GCA_035622175.1 Terriglobales bacterium
ACATGGCGTTCAAACTTATCAGCGATTATCAACCGCGAGGCGATCAGGGCAAGGCCATCGAATCTCTGGTGAAGGGAGTGCTCGATTCCGACGAGCACCAGGTTCTTCTGGGGGTGACGGGGTCGGGCAAGACCTACACCATGGCCAAAGTCATTGCCGAAGTCAACCGGCCTACCCTGGTGATGGCGCACAACAAGACGCTGGCAGCCCAGCTTTACCACGAATTCAAGAGCTTCTTTCCCCAGAATGCGGTGGAATATTTTGTCTCCTACTACGACTACTACCAGCCCGAGGCGTACGTTCCCGCAGCCGACCTTTACATCGAGAAGGAAGCTACCATCAACGATGAATTAGATAAACTTCGCCTCTCGGCGACCCGTTCCCTATTCGAGCGGCGCGATTCGCTGATTGTTGCCTCGGTGAGCTGCATCTACGGTCTGGGCTCTCCGGAAGCGTATTACGGCATGCTTCTGTTCCTCGAAAAGGGTCAAAAGGTGAAGCGGGAAGAGATCACCCGCAAGCTGGTAGAGATCCTCTACGAGCGCAGCGATGGAGATTTCCGGCGAGGAACGTTTCGCGTGCGAGGCGACGTCATTGAGATCTTTCCCACCTACGAAGATATGGCCTACCGCGTGGAATTGTGGGGAGACGAGGTCGAGGCGCTTTCGCAAATCGATCCTCTGTTTGGAACGGTGAAGCAAAAATACCTCCGCCTGCCAATTTATCCCAAGACACACTATGTCATGAAGCCGGAAACCCGATCGCGGGCGATGCAGTCGATTCGCCAAGAACTAGCCTGGTGGGAAGCGGAGCTCACCCGACAGGGGCGGATGGTCGAAGCCCAGCGCGTCCATCAGCGCACCCTGTACGACCTCGAAATGATCAAGTCGGTCGGCTACTGCCATGGGATTGAGAATTACTCGCGGCACTTCACCGGCCGGCTTCCCGGGGAGCCCCCACCCACGCTGCTCGATTATTTCCCCCGCGATTACCTGATGTTTCTGGATGAATCGCATCAAACCGTGCCCCAGTTGCACGGGATGTATCACGGGGACCGCTCGCGCAAGCAAACCCTGGTGGAGTACGGTTTCCGCTTGCCTTCGGCCCTCGATAACCGCCCTTTAACCTTCGAGGAATTCGAGCACCGGGTGAACCAGGCGGTGTATGTCTCGGCCACTCCCGGGCCCTACGAGTTGACGAAGTCGGCCGGCGTCGTCATCGAACAGATCATTCGCCCCACCGGCCTGGTGGATCCTCCCGTCGAGGTACGTCCGGTCAAAGGCCAGATCGATGACCTGCTGCATGAGATTCGCGCGCGCGTGGCGCGTGGCGAACGCGTGCTGGTCACCACGCTGACCAAGCGCATGGCGGAAGACCTGGCGGAATATTACAGCGAAGTCGGCGTCAAGTGTCGCTACTTGCACTCGGAGATTGAAACCTTAGAGAGGGTGAAGATTCTGCGCGACCTGCGTAAGGGCGGGTTTGACGTCCTCATTGGCATCAATCTGCTCCGCGAGGGGCTGGATTTACCGGAAGTTTCCTTGGTGGCGATTCTCGATGCCGATAAGGAAGGGTTCCTGCGCTCGAGTGGATCGTTGATTCAGACGGTCGGACGATGCGCCCGCAACCTGAATGGTCGCGCCATTCTTTACGCGGACACGGTTACCGAGTCGATGCAAAAGGCGGTCGATGAAACCAACCGCCGCCGCGCCATTCAGGAAGCCTACAACCTGGCGCATGGGATCACACCGCAATCGATTGTCCGGCCGCTCGAGATGTCTCTGGCCGCGATCGTCGAGGCGGATTACACGGATCTGGCCAGTCCTGAGGCGGACGGCATGCCCGAATTCAAATCGCAAGACGAGTTGGACGCCTATATTGCCAAGCTCGAGAACGAGATGCGGGAAGCAGCCAAGCGCTTCGAATTTGAACGGGCGGCCAAGCTGCGGGATACCATCAAGGACCTGAGGACGAAGGAATTCCTGTTCGCTTGAGAGGCCAGGCTTTTTTCCGCGGGGGTGATTCAGAGGGCCGCGGCGGCTCGCTCGGGCCCCGCTTCCGGTTTCCTTCTCGCTTCCCGATCGAGGACCATGAGTTCTTTCTCCAGGGAGGAAAACCGCCGCAGGATCTCGTGAATCCGCAATGCCATGTGGCGGATGGTTTCAATCTGGGAGCGGGCCGCGGCGGAAAGCAATCCCGGCTCGAGGAGCAATAATTCGGAATTGCCGAGCATCGCGGTCAGGGTATTGTTCAAGGTGTGGCGCATCTCGAGCATGTAGCGGCCCAGGGTGGCTTGGTGCTCGAGCAGGGCGCTGGTTTTTTCGGCTGCCAGGGCGTGGGTCTCCGCCCGCATGCGGTGAAGTGCCTCCGACCCCACGAGAGTCAAGGTATCGAGCCAGTTCTCCTGCTGCCGCAAAGCCAGCATGCCCGGCCAGCGATCGCGAATCTTCTCGAGCACGGCCAGATCGGGAGAAACAAACAGAACCCGCTTGCGGGCGGCATCGAGAGCCTCGAGCACCACCGACAGGGCCGCCGGCCGAATCGCCCCTGCGATCGCCAGCTCAAAGGATTCCGGATCGAAGCCCAGACGAACGTTGCTGCCCATCAGGATGAAGGTGGGGAGGCTGCGTTCGGCTTGCCAGCGGCAGGTGATCGAGCGGGCAAATTCAGGTTCGTCGGTAATAATCAGTACGGTGGGCTGCTCCACGAGTTCCTATCCAGCTCCTACGTTCTTCCCCCTCGGACCCGGAATCGCCGGCCAATCGGATGCCTACTCCCCCGGCTCTGGCGGTGAAGGCAGGACGGCGAATTCAGAGGTTTCCTGTTCTGCGCCGGTGCCTGCGGCCGCAGCCAGTTTGCGTGGCCCCGTCGCACGCGCCCCGGCAGTTCTGGCACTCCGTGCCAAGGCCCCCTCCACCACGGCCAGGAGGTCCACCAGCATACGCAGCGGGGCACCGGAGGAATATTCCGCGTGAAACAAAATCTTCCAGGATTGGCAGACCATGCGCAGACGAGCAATCGGCTCCTCGGCGGAAAACTGCGCGCGCCGGCAATCGAGGGTGGTCACCCCCCTCCGCTCCAGCTCGCGTAGGCCTTCGACCGTGGTATTCAGATCCTGATACATCAGGCGAAAGAAGAGGCGGCGCATCAGAAAACCAAAACGGGTAAAGGCCGCCAGCGCGGCGGGCAGATAGTAGTCTTCCCCGAGGGATTCCTTCACCTGCCGCCCTTTTTCGATGATTTGCGTCGCCAGCAGCTGGTTCAAGTTCTGGGCGACATAAGCATCCGCGATCAGGCGCTCGATCGGTTGCAACCACTCCGGAAGCGCGGGATCTGCCGCCCCGAGCACCGGCTCCAATACTTGGGTCACACAGGTGAAATCTGCGTCCTCTTCTTGCAAACCCGATGGGGCGCAGTGGGCGAAGTACTGCACCAGCAAGAAATCGATCTTGTCGCGGTCGGCATTGCTGCGTGACTTGCCCAGATGATGCAGCAGCAGATTGCGCAGTCCTTCCGCGCTGGTCAGATTGGTGGACTGCAGGAATTGCCGAAGCTGATGAACTTGAATCCGGTCATCGAGGTCGCCGAACCACTGGCGGGCCTGTTCGAGCGACTCCTCCGACGGGGTCGGAGTCCCGTGTTCCAAATCCGGGCACGAAGGAGAATCGATGACGAATTCCTTGGCCAGGTTGGCGTAAAGAGTATAGAGCGAGCGGGCTGCCTGCCATGCCGCCGCCAGATCGAGAGAAGGGCTATCGTTCATGGTTTCACGATCCAATTCGTGACCTCCTTGGTAAAGCGAGCGGCGACGGCGGTCTGCGTGCCGTTATATTCGAGCGCCACGACGCAAGCTTCGACATCGAGCGTCCCATCCATGTTGCGTACCCGCAGTCGATCGGCAAACTCCAGAGGCAAGCTTGAAGTAAACAAGACTTCATGCGGCGTCCCGAACTCGAGGATGGTGTTCTCGCTCACCGTGCTACGCGCTGTGCCCAGGCGGGTGAGGCGGACTTGAATTCTCATGGGCGAGGCATTCGGAAAAAACCTCGCCAGCTTGCTGGCGGAGCTTGGGTGATGGGCAAAAGCCGTCGCTGTTCCAGGTCTCGACACGACTCTCTCAAGGTCGATGCAATAGAATTTGGGCAAGGCAGATACGCGCCGCACCCAGACAAAGCAGTATGCACGAGTAAGACCAAAAGGCGAATCGCGGCTGTGAATCGTAAGTGTTGGCTTATGAGCAGCTTTACCGGGCGAGATTCGGTTGGGTTCAAGCCTCTCCCCGTCTCGCGTCTCAGATTGAAACAGGGTCTCAATTCAACCCGCTGGACCTCGACTACTGCAGCGACTGCCGGCTGGGCGGCAACACCGGTCGGACCCCGATGTTGTAACGCTTCAGCTTGCGATACAAGGTGGCCCGGCTGATGCCCAGCATCTTTCCCGCCAGCGATTTGTCGCCCTTGACTTGTTCGAAGACCCGTTCAATCGTCGCCCGTTCGATGTCTTCGAGGTCGGTCGAACACGCGGCCACCGGAACCGCGATGGCGGTATCTTGGGAGGCAGAAGCGATGGCGGGCGGCAGGTCGTTGACATCAATGGCCCGGCCATCGCCCAAGGCGATGGCCCGCTCGATGGAGTTTTCGAGCTCGCGCACGTTCCCCGGCCAACCATATTGCAGCAGGCACTTCATGGCTGCGCTCACGATCTGAATGGAGCGGCCCGGAGCATAACGGTCCAGGAACCAGTTCACCAGAATCGGGATGTCGGGACGCCGTTCCCGCAGCGCCGGCAGATGCACCGTGACCACGTTCAGGCGGAAATACAGATCCTTCCGGAAGGTGCCCTTGCGGTATTCGCTTTCGAGGTCCCGGTTGCTGGCGGCGATCACCCGCACATCCACTTTAAGTCTCTGATTGCTGCCGACGGGACGAACTTCCTTTTCCTGCAAGACTCTGAGCAGCTTGGCTTGCAACTCGAGGGGAAGCTCTCCAATTTCGTCGAGAAAAATCGTGCCTCCGTCGGCGGCTTGGAAGAGGCCGGGCTTCGATTTCAGCGCCCCGGTGAAGGCGCCCTTTTCATAGCCGAAAAGTTCGCTCTCGATGAGGGTGGGGACCAGGGATCCGCAATCGACGGCCACGAAGGGTTGTTTGGCGAAGGGACCGCGGAAGTGAATGGCGCGTGCCACGAGCTCTTTTCCCGTGCCGCTTTCCCCCGTGATGAGGACGGGAGTGCGCGTGTCCTTCAATCGTGAGATCATGCGCAGCACGTCCTGAATCTTGCTGGAAGAACCAACGATGCCGTGAAGGTCAGTTTCCGTATCCACGCGGTCGCGGAGGAACTGGTTTTCTTCGACCAGGCGAATCTTCTCCGCCATGCGGCGCAAGAACAAGCGCAGCTCTTCGAGCGGCGAGAAGGGCTTGCTGATGTAGTCGTATGCCCCGAGTTTCATGGCTTGCACGGCGGTTTCGACGGAGCCGTGACCGGTCATCACGGCAACTTCGGTGCGGGGAAACAGCTTCTTGACCCTCTCGAGAAACTCAAGACCGGACATGTTGGGCATCACCATATCGGTCAAGATCATGTGTGCCGGGTGTTCTTCGAGGAGGGCCAGAGCCGTCTCGCCGCTACCCGCCTCCATGCAGGTGAATCCCAACGCTTCCCCGACCGTGCTGCACAGTTTGCGGATGCTCTGCTCGTCGTCAACGATCAGCAACCGAATTCCCAAGTTCTCGTTCACGGCGCCTTCCCTATGGTCTTCTCTACGACTGCAATGAACTGTTGCACCCGAAAAGGCTTCTCGACACAAGGGGCCCCGGTCTTGCGCAAGGTTGCCACGGTATCTTCATTGGCGATATCGCCGGTAATGAACACCACCCGCGATGCCAATCGCGGGCGGTGCTGCGATAGCCAGGCGTGTACACCGGCCCCGTCCACACCGCCCGGAGTTCGCATATCGGACACGACCCCCAGGAAATCGCCCTGTTCGAGCAGACGCAGCCCTTCCGCGCCGGACCCGGTGCAGACCACCTCATAGCCATAGCGCTCGAGCGCCGTGCGTACGTAGGCCATGACCGCGGACTCATCCTCGATGATCAGCACCGGCTGGCGGCAAGGCTCGGCCAGCGGCTGGATCGCAGGCAAGTTCATGGTGGCGCAACCCCGGCCGCCGTCCGAACAGCGGCCGATTCATGAACCGCGGGCAGACGCACGATGAAGGTCGCGCCTTCCCCGTCGCGGTTGTTATGACAGAGGATATCGCCGCCATGCTCGCGCACGATTCCCTGGCAGATGCTCAGCCCTAGACCTGTGCCTTTGCCGATCTCCTTGGTGGTAAAAAAAGGGTCAAAAATGCGCTCCGGAAACTCGACCCCTTGACCGTTGTCGCGGAAGATGACCTGGACCAGGTTGTCGAGGTTCATCGTCCGGATTTCAATGCGCGCGGCCCGGCCCGTATCGCGCACGGCATCATAGGCGTTGTTCAAAATGTTCAGGAAGACCTGCTGCAGCTGGTGCGAGTCGCCGAGGACCGGGTGGAGATCCTTCTCCAGGTGCTCGAGGATCTCGACTCCGCGACTATGGAAATCATAAGCGCGCAGCTGGACGGTGCGGTCCAGGATCGTGTTGAGCGCAATCGGCTTGCGCTGCGGCGGCATGGGACGGGCGAAGCTGAGCAGGTTCTGCACGATCTGCTTGGTGCGTTGCGCCTCCTGAAGAATGACTCGCAAGTCTTTGCGGGCGCTCTCCGGCACCTCGGGGTTTTCGAGCAGCAGATCGGCGAACCCGAGAATCGCGGTGAGCGGGTTGTTGACCTCATGGGCGACTCCGGAGACCAGTTGCCCCACGGCCACCATTTTTTCCGCATGGATCAGCTTGGCCTGCAAACTGGCCGCATCGGTGATGTCACTCATGACCACCACAATGTTGGTGATGTTGCCTTGTTCGTCCCGCATGGGGCTCAGATTGAGAGAGAAATGCCCCAAGCGGCCTGCGCCACGCACCAGCTGCAGTTCAAGATGATCCACCGGCTGACCGGCCGAGGTGGCCGCCAGGGCCTCGGCGAGCGCCGGGCGGCGAGGAGCCGCAATCAGCTCCTCGAGCGGCCTCCCCCAAAGCTGCTCGGGCTGGTAGCCCAGCTCCCGCCAGCGCCGGTTGGCATAACTGATCAGGCCAGCCGTGTCGGTCACCAAGATCAGACTCTGGGTGTTGTTCAAGATCTTGGCGGAAAAATCGCGCTCGCGTTGCAGTTCGGATTGGGAGCTCTTCAACCCGCTAAGATCCAAGATGACCCCGCGATACTGCGTGACCCGCTGGTCGGCGTCCCGAACCGCAAAGGCGTTGATCAAAACCGGGATAGGAGATCCGTCCCGCCTTCGCCAGGTTTGCTCGTGATTGTGCACCGCGCCATCCTCGAGCATGAGAGCGGCAAATTCGTCATAGCGCTCGCGGGAGGAAAACACCTGGTCGCGGATGTCGGTCTGCAGGAGCTGCTCCCGACTGTCGTAGGCGAGCAGACGTACCAGAGTGTCATTGACTTCGACCAAGCCACCATCCGCGGTGGCAACGAACACGCCCTCTTGCGTGTTGTCGAACAATTCGCGATAGCGACGTTCCGCCTCCCGCCGGTCGCTGATGTCTTTGAGGAGGTGAATCGTCTCGAGGCTCCCCCGGCCCTCAGCGTGCACCTGCGAGGTAGAGACCAGATAGGTGCGGTCGAGAACGGCCAGAATCTGGTCCTGACGACCGTTGGAAATCGGCCGACAGAAGGGACAACCGCGCGGGGTAAAGCCGGTGGCCAGAGCGAACAGAGCGTAGGTCTTGACCCCGATCAGTTCCTTGGGCTCGACCCCAATGAAATCGGCCAGGGGACGATTCACCCAGAGCACGTTGTCGGATTCATCGTGGGCGACAATCAAGTCGCTAATGGCGTCAAAGACCTCAACCCAGCGCCGGTTGGCTTCCTCCATCCGAGTAAACAATCGCGCATTCTCGAAAGCGATCGAGGCATGGGCGGAGATGGCCTGCAGAAGCTGTTCCTCAGCCCGTTCGAGCGGCTTCTGTCGCACCAGGCAAAGCACACCCATGAGTTCTCCGCCTGCGGCCAGGAGGCGAACCAGGGTTCCCTGGGAAGAGGCCGCGGGACCCGGCTCCTTGGTGAGCAGCTCCTCGAGCCTACAGCTTAGGATCGCCTCCCCGTGGCCTGCGACGAGACGCGGAATCGCGACCTTCAACCGCTCGGGGGAAAAACTCTGATTTCGTTCCCAGGTGGGATCGAGGGCAAGGATTTCCCAACTGCCACCTCCGCTCACCGCCACGAGAGCGGCTTGCGCGCCCATGAGTTGCGCGGCATGCGCAACAAAGCGCCGGGCGAGGTTCGGCAAGTCGAGCAGACGATTCCATTCCCAGGCCAACCGCACCAGGGACTCCGCCCGCTGCTGGTGGTGCTCCGCGCGATCGAGGCTCGAGGCCGATTCGAGCGCCACCGCAATGTGAGCGCATAGAGCACGAGCCGCTCGCAGGTGGCCTTCGGAGATCGAGGCGCCATCCAGGCGGTCGACGACCCCGAGCAGCCCAAGTTCTTGGCCGTTCGACCCGACCAGGGGCACAGCCAGCAGTTGCCGCACCGGGCTAGGCGTGAGCCAGCGAAAGTCGGTCGCGGAGAGCTCGTCGCGATCCTCGCTGGTGAAGACGTCCTTCGCGGCCCAAGCCCGAGTCCAAATGCCCCCTTCCAGTGCCGCGTCGATCGCTGCCCTATTCCCGGCTTTGCCGGTCGAGCGTAGGCGCAGAGTTCCATCCTCCAGTAAGGCAACAAACCCCAAACCGAAGCCGAGAAAATCGGTGGCCCGGCGGACAAGATGCTCGAGAAACTCATCGAGCCGGGTCAGCGAGCTGAGCTCGCAGGAGATGTCCAGGAGTTGCTCGAGCTCCGCGGCTTCGAAGCGCGCCGTGCGACAGAGTTCCGCATTAGCGATGGCCACGGCTCCAAAGCCGGAAACCGCCGAGAGTAACGATTTCTCCTGCGGCGAAAATGCATCTTCCCGCGGATACACGGCGATGGCGCCGTGCGCCCGCGAGGTCCGGAAGGGTGCAGCCAGCAAAGCGCCTGCGGCAGCAAAGTCAGCCGCTAGCGGAACCCTGGGATCCAGGGGAAGGGAAATCACCTCTCCGGCAGCGATCGCGCGGGCCACCAGCTCGCCGGCAAAATCGAGCCCCTTGCCCCGAAAGCCGGCGCGCAGCGCGGATCGAAGCTCGGAGGACTCGGCGGCGACTGCCTCGAGAGTGATGTGTTCTTGATCACGGAGGACGATCGCGACCAGCTTGGTGCGCAGCAAGCTTCGCAGGTGTTCCGCGATGGCCTCCGCCACCGTGGCGGTATCGGGGACCACGCGCACGGCCTGGGCGACTTCGCTGAGAAGCGCCGGTGACCGCTGCTCCGCGAGCGGCCTTGCCGACCCTCGCTGGGCTCGGAGCAAGCTGCCGAACTCGCGGGCAAGAATCGTCGCCTGGGCGGTCGCACCGGGGTGAAAAAAATCGACTTGCGAGGCATGTACCCACACCGCCGCCCCCAGCACTTCGCCGGAAGCCATCACGGGCACGGCCATCCAGGATCCTGCTCGAAACTCGTGCGCCAGCAAATCTCCGGGATGATCCCCATGGTTCCCGCAGAGCGTCCTCCGCTGGCGAACTACCTCGCTGGCCAAAGCGCTGTCGTCCAAGGCCAGCCGCCGCCCGCGGAAATGGTCGGCCCTCCACCCGTCAGCCTCCGTCCCAACCAGCTCCTCCGCCGAAACCACTTGCCAATAATACGTGCCGTCGACGCGAAAGAACTCCCGCGTGGCGCGGCAAAACAGTCCGATCAGCGAAGCCGAATCGCTGCCTGTTTGGGCAGCCTCCGAAAAGCGAAGGAGCACTTTCTCTAGCGCCGGTTCCAAGTGAGCCTTCGGATCTTCCAAGAGTGGGTCTTTCAAACCAGAAAAATTGGGATACCAAAGGAAAGTAGCGTGCAATCTCAATTTGAGTCAAGAGAAATAACAGTAGCGGGTGCAAAGTTTGAAAATCATGCGACTTTCGCTCGCAGTGTCTCAAGCTGAAAAGGCCAAGGCGCAAGCTGGCCGCACAATCTTTCCTTGGGCTCAAATCGAGACGAATAAGTGTTTGAAAACAATAGAAAGTTACCTTCGAGTGCGAGCGTTCGCTGGCTTGGCACAGGCTTTGCTCCCTCGCCAACGACCCTCGGCTCAGGCGCGCGAGCAGGCCAGTCGATTTTCGATCGGGATTCGTGACGGGTAAGCGATTGTGCCTTCGACTGCTTGCCAGGCTTGGAAGGGTTGGGCCGGAGTGAGCGCGGAGGCTGGCCGGGGTTGGCGCGCGAGACACCAAAGTAATGGGCGGCACTTCGATTTTTGTAAGTGCAGCGCGCGAAGCCCTGAAAAAATGGGTGTTCGCGCCCCGTGCGGTCGAGACTCAGGGGACGTAGGAGTTCAGGGGCAAAGCTTTCGCATTAGGCACCCGCTAGCCGAACTCGGTCGAAGCGACTCGGCGGAGGAATAGCAATGACGATTGGCAAGAAACTCTACGTGAGATTCGGAGCTGTGCTTGCGACGGTCGTGGTGTTATTCCTGGTGAACTACTTTGCGGTCGAGCGCGAGCACAGTGCCAAGGCGGCGGCTTCCCAAGCTCTGAAGATGGCGGAGACCACCGACAAAGTCCGCTTTCAAATGATGTTGAACCGCCTCTATCTCAGCAACTACCTGCTCAGCGGAGACACTCGCGAAGTGGAGCGGCTGACCGACGGAGAGCACATACTGCAGGAATCCCTCGAAGCCGCCCAGAACCTGGCCAGTTCCGAACAGCAGAAGACGGCGCTGGCAAAAGTACAAACCAGCGAGCAGAACTGGGCGCGGGAATTTGCCAGCACCCTCATCGAGAAGCGCAAAGACGTAGACGGGGGGAACGCGACCGTGGCGGAGTTGCAGATCTTCTATCTGCAGAAAGACGCCTCCTCGTGGGTCAAAAGCGCCACCGACTACCTGGACCTGGCCGACCAGGAGAGCTCAAAAATTCTGGAACAGCGGCGAAAGTCGGATGAGACGGCGGCCACCGGCACGATCGTGGTGGCCTCGATCAGCACGCTCTTAGCCTTGGGTTTCGGCATGGTGATCGCCTACAGCACCGCCCGCTCGATTACCGAACCCCTGAACAACCTGATGCGCGTCGCCCAGCAGATCGGCAATGCCGGGGATCTCGACCACGAAATCGATAGCGGCGGGGAGGACGAAATTGGGGAGCTGGCCAGGACCTTCGTCAACATGGTCAAGTACCTGAAGGAGATGGCCACCTTCGCCGGAGCGATCGCCGGCGGCAATTTGACCGTCAAGGTCGAGCCCCGTTCGAACAATGACACCCTGGGCAATGGCTTTGCCCGCATGACTGCCGGATTGCAGAGCCTGGTTCGCAATGTGCGCGATGCCGCCTCGCAGGTGACCAGCGCCTCGAACCAAGTGGCGGGGGCCTCCGACGAATCCGCCAAGATCAGCCTGCAAACCTCATCCGCCATTGACGAGGTGACCAGCACCATGCACGAGATCAGCGTCAACGTGCAAAACATGGTGAAAAGCACCCAGGTCCAAGCCTCGAGCGTCAGCGAGACCTCCGCCTCGATCGACCAAATGGTGGCATCGATCCAACGCGTGGCGGATACCGCCAAGGTGCTGCTCGATATCTCCAACCGCTCCCGGGAAGAGGTGCACAGCGGCATCTCCACCATGGACAAAGCGACCGATGGATTGAATCGCATCAACACCACCATCCAGGCCTCCGGCGAAATCATTGACGTGCTCGGGCAGCGCGCCGATGACATCGGCAAGATCATCGAGGTTATCGACGACTTGGCGGAGCAGACGAACTTGCTGGCGCTCAACGCCGCCATCGAAGCGGCGCGGGCCGGGGAACATGGCCTGGGCTTTGCCGTGGTCGCCGATGAAGTCCGAAAACTGGCGGAAAAATCGGCCCAGTCTACCAAGGAAATCTCCGAGCTGATTCAAAGTATCCAGAAGGAAGCGCGCAAAGCGGTGGAGAACATGGATCGCAGTACCGAAATCGTGAATGAAGGACTCGGACTGGGACAAGAACTCAATACCGCCCTGCGCAAGATTTCCAACGTGGTCACCGAAGTCTACAAATTTGCTCAGGAGATCGGAGCCGCGACCAACCAGCAATCCCACGGGTCATCGCAGATTGCCCGAGCCACCACCCGCCTGAACGAAATCACCCACGAGATCAATTCCGCCGTGGAAGAGCAGGCTTCCGGCGCGCACGCCGTGGTCAAGGCCATGGAGCGAATGCGGGAACTGGTGCAGCGCACCACCTCGGGCTCGGCAGAATTGGCGGCGTCGGCCGAACAGATGTCGAAGATGTCGCGCGGGTTGCTCGAGTCCATGGATCGATTCACGCTCGAGGAAGTCGAGCGTGGCGACGGTCGCGGAGGTCAAACCGTCAGAGCCGCGTTCCGCCAAGCGGCAGCCGGGAGCGATTAGGCCTGGGGAAACCTTCGCATGAACCGCGAGCTCCACATCGTCGGCTTTCAGATTGGGCGCGAAACCTACGGTGTGCCGATTACCTCCCTCCACGAAATCGTTCGCGTGCCGGACATTACCTCTGTGCCTGGTGCGCCCGACTATATGGAAGGTGTCATCAATCTACGGGGCAAGATCGTTTCCGTTCTCGACCTGCGGAAACGGCTGGGTGAAACCCGGGTGGTTCCCAGCCGGCAGAACCGAATCCTGGTGCTCGAACACAAGGGCAAGCTCTCGGGATTGATCGTCGATTCCGCCTCGGAAGTGCTGAAGATTCCAGTCAGCGATGTGGAGGCATCCCCCACCGAACATTTCGAAGGGAGTCTGAACTGCGTGACCGGGCTGGGCAAATATCAAGGCCGGTTGATCGTACTGCTCGACATGGCAAAGCTGCTCGATTCCGGCAATGCGGCGCGCAAGGGCGAAACCGGTCACCGCGGCCAGTCCGCGAAACCGACGGCGGGAACGCCGCCGGCCGCGCCGTAACTCAAACGATAGGGGACGAACAAACTTCATCATGGCCAGTACTAGCTTGCCG
>DASPVV010000234.1:0-54819 GCA_035622175.1 Terriglobales bacterium
CGGTGTTCGACCCAAATCTGTGTGCCTTCGCTGTCGAACGGCACTATAATCGCTGTGAGAAACAAGGGGAGGACGACCTTTATGTGCAAGGTCCAAACCTCAGCGCTCTTCTTGTTGGTCCTGGTAGCGGGAATCATCTCAGCAGACGCGCAGACTTACACGGTCCTGTACTACTTTGGGACGAGCAGCAGCGACGGCACCGCTCCCTATGGAAGTCTGGTTGCGGATAACACAGGTAATCTTTATGGCGCTACTTTTCTTGGCCCCGTAAGTGATGGGTCCGCCAGCACGTTCGGCACGATTTTCAAGTTCGCCCCGCCGGGCACCCTGACTACCTTGCATACTTTCACGCCTTCCGAGGGCCCTTTCGCCCCAGGTGTGACGCTGGGCGCCGATGGCAACCTTTATGGCGTGACTGGTATTGGCGGTACTGGCGGCCCCTCGCATGCTTGCCCAAATCCTGAGGGCATCAGCGGCTGCGGCACGATTTTCCAGCTGACTCCTGGAGGAACCTATTCCGTTCTCTACAACTTTGACCAGACGCATGGTTCCTTCCCCCAAAATCCCCTTACTCTTGGCAGCGAGGGCAATTTCTACGGCGCCACATCCGCCGGGGGGGCTATTTTCAAGATTACGACACAGGGTAACTATTCCGTTCTGCACTATCTTGATAGCACCGACGGCAGTGATCCTGGTCCTCTGCTTCAGGCTATCGATGGAAGCCTCTATGGAACGACGACGGCGGGCGGTACCAACAATACGGGCACAATATTTAAGATCACTACGGCGGGCCAGTTCACGGTTGTTTATAACTTTGGTCCGACGGATGGCGGGCCTTACAGCTTGGTGCAGGGGGAAGACGGCAACATCTATGGCGCAATGGCGCTGCCGTATGAGAACGTACAGTGTGGCCCTACCTTAGTGTGCTACTGCGTCGCCGTTTGCGGCGCCGTCTTCAAGATCACTCCCCAAGGCAGTTTCTCGATTCTCTACGATTTTCCTGCAGGCTCTGATATCTCGCAAGGCGCCGAGCCCTACGCTTTGGTTCAGGGCGCAGGCGACAACTTTTTCGGCCTGGCAGGGGGCGGGAACAACATCCCAGGCTGTGTCGGGGGAGTGGGAACAACTGGATCGTATTGCGACATTATCTTCCAGATTACTCCCAAAGGCGCTTATTCAGTTGTGTACGACTTCGACCACATGCATGGTGACGACGGCAACCCCCCGATTCAAGGCAACGATGGCAACATTACGGGACCACCTTCGTGGGAGCAGGCAATGGGATTGGCCCTGGCCCCGGTGTTCTCTACGCCCTGGTGATGAACGACTTCTCTGTGGCAGCATCGGCGTTCAATCCAGGCACGATCAGTCCGGGTGGGTCGTCCACCTCCGCCGTGAACGTGGCCGCAGTCGACGGGTTCGGCACTGCGGTTGCGCTAGCCTGTTCAATTCAGCCAACCGCTGCCCTCGCTCCGAGCTGTTCGATCAGCCCCAGTTCGGTAACTCCCGGGACGTAGCGACACTGACGGTGAGCACGACCGCTCCGAGCATGGCCGGTTTGCCCTCCGGCGGTCGACTCGGACCGTTTTATGGGTTCTGGTTACCGCTGGCTGGATTGTTCGTAGCCGTGGTGGATCTCGGTTCGGATCGAAGCAAACAAAGAATGGCGGTGCTGCTGGTGCTCGGTGTTCTGCTCCTTGGCTTGGTGTTTTTCACCGTGGCCTGCGGAGGCGGCAGCACGATGAACACCGGTGGCACGGCTAGTAAGGGCACATCCGCTGGAACGTACACCATCACAGTGACCGGGACGTCGGGTTTCCTGCAGCACTCCGCAACCACAACCTTGACGGTTCATTGAAAGCGAAGAGAAGGCGACAGTTTTAAGGTCTTGCGCCGTCTCTTCGAAACCGGATGAACGCGTTGGACAAGCCCGCGACCCAGAGCTCAATCGAACTTCTTCATCTGCCCCCAGACGTCCTGTAGCTTCCATTGCACGCCGCCAAATGGCGAAGTGCTTGTCGCGGCAGAATCCTTAGTAGCTACGACTGCGACCGACTCCACGCTGGCCAACGCTTCACCGTCGCCTCGGCCATCGCTGCCGAGCAATCGGGGTTCAATGACCTGGAACGGGTCATCGCTTCCGAACCCCACCAGGTCCGCCTTCACCCTTGCCCGCGGCCGGACCCCCCTAGCCGTCACTTCCCGCTGATATTTTCGCTCTTGAGGATAAAGGCCGCGACGTTAGCGTGTATCGCCCTGAGCGATGCCTCATGCGCATACACCATGTGCCCCGATTCGTAAAACTGGAATTCGATATTCTTCTGCAGATCCGGCGGAATAGGTAGATGTTGCATTTCGTAAACGCCCTGGTAGAACGGGGTTGCAAGATCAAAATATCCCGCGTTCAAGAGGACCTTGAGTGTGGGGTTGTATTTCATCGCGATGGCCAGGTCGATCATCACGTTCGTTGTCTGTTGTAGGGGGAAAGGAACTCCGGGCGCCCGATGCGTGAAACTCCACCATTGGAAGACGTCAGTTTCGGGCTTGTATTCACGGTTCTCGCCAAACTTCAGTTCTCTTCGTACGTAGTCGTTGAAGGCGGAAACGTAAGCTGAAGAAATCGCTGCCGACTGGGGATCGTACTCAGCCTCTTTGCTGAGTGGATCAAACGTGGGCCCGGAAAAACGAGTATCGAGCCGGCCGGTGGTCAGGTTGCGGTCGTCCTGGAGATTCTTCTCGAATTCCCCGCCATTGATGCGCAGATCTGCCTTCTCGATGTAGGCAACTGGGAGGCCGGTGTATTGATGGAGCTTCGCGGCAATCGCATGCCGCTCGTCCGACGCCAGCGTGTTACCGGCTTGCAGGGCCAGGGCGTAATCGTTCATGGCAAAGTGCTCGACCTCAGCCAGCAGCGGCGCCAGTTCCGGGCGCGGCTCCGCCAGCTTGTGGTGGTACCAGGCGGACGCGGCATAGGTCGGGAGAGTGAGTTGGTAGGCCACATCGACGCCGGGGTCGAACTCGGGGATGTCCGAGTCAAGCGTGAAGTTCAATATCTGGGAAAGCAGAATGATGCCGTTGAAGTCGACATCGCGCTCCGTTTCCAGCACGTTGGCCAGCACTGCGGAGCGGGTAGTACCGTAGCTTTCGCCGAACAGATACTTCGGCGAATTCCACCGTCCATACTTCGCCAGAAACTGCACAATGAAATCGGCAAAGGCCTGCGCGTCTTGATCGACCCCGTAGAAGGCTTTCTCGCGGTCTTTGCCGCTAAGCCGGCTGAAACCAGTGCCAGGCGCATCGACAAAAACCAGATCACTCACGTCGAGCAGGCTGTAGTCGTTGTTGACCACCGAGTAGGGCGCGGCTGGGGTATGGGTATCGTCGGCAGTGACGACGCGCCTCGGCCCAAAAGCGCCCATGTGAAGCCACACGGTGGAGGATCCGGGACCGCCGTTGTAGAGAAAGGTCACGGGACGAGGAGCCCCTTTGTTATCGGATTTGAAGTAGGCAACGTAGAACATGCTGGCTTCTGGAGCCTTGTTCTTGGGGTCCGGATCGGCATTTTGCGGGACGTCATCCCAACCTTTGGGATGCACCACCAGCGTGCCGGCGAACGCGTCGTAATTGATGACATTTCCGCCAATCGTGACCGACCCTTTGCTTGCTTGTTGTTCTGGTTTGAACTCCTCGGCCTTCCCAGCGTCGGGCTTCGCCGCTGCGGGCTTGGTTCCCGGTGTTTCGTCCTCGGCCTGAGCGTGAAGCGCCGTAAGCGGTAGCACGAGGCATGCAACGGTTAGCGTGAGTACCTTCAGAAAGAACGTGCGCATCAACCATGTCTCCATTAGGGGAATCCCCAGTTGCAATCGATCGGGATTATCCTCGATCGCGAAAGTCAATGTATCACGTTCACGCCTAAGAGGTTCACCACCGGTCTTCCCTGTGTTTAGACAGGTGGGCCTGTGGGGCAGTGGAGCGCCCGTTCCCATGGCAGGGAAGAGATCCTCGGTTCGAATCCGACCAGGTCGAGCGAGTATGCCTTGGCCCGACGAACTGGAGTCCGTACCGGCCAGGGCCAGATCGATGCCAGCGCCATTCAGGATTGTTCCGCGCCACTCGAAATGCCTGGATGAGCGGAATCACGGACGGAAAAAGCCTGGCGGCCGAGATCGGTCACTGTGAGGCGGCATCGTCGCGCTGCTTCTGGATGTCGATCCCGAGCTGCTCCGCCTTCTTGTACAGATGACTACGCTCGAGTCCGAGCGCCTTGGCCGCATTGGTGATGTGGTAGTTGTGCCTTTTGAGTTCGGCCAGGATGTGCTCCCGTTCGAAGCTCTGCACGCGATCGGCAAGGGAACCGGAAGGAGTACGCGGGAGATGCGCGTTCATACGGGAAGGGAGCGCCGACAGCACGGTATCTTGGCTCACCTCGTCCCCGGTCGTAAGCAGCATCACCCGCTCGACCACGTTGCGCAGTTCGCGAATGTTTCCCGGCCAGGGGTAATTGCTCAGAGATTGAATCACGTCAGCACTGAACCTGATCGGCTTCCAATTGTTCTGAGCACAGATCTGACGAGCAAAATGCTCCACCAAGGCGGCAATGTCCTCGCGCCGGTCGCGGAGCGGCGGCAGCATCATCGGAAATACATACACGCGGTGAAATAAATCCTGACGAAACTTCCCCTCCCGGACAAGTTCCTCCAGATTGCGATGCGTTGCCACCAGCACGCGCACATTCACCAGGATGGGCTTGTCACCCCCGATACGCTCGATCTCGCCTTCCTCGAGCACCCGCAGGAGCTTGGCCTGCATCGTGAGGGGCATGTCACCGATTTCGTCAAGAAAGATCGTCCCGCCTTGCGCCTGTTCGAACCTTCCAATGTGGCGGCCGGTAGCACCGGTAAACGATCCCTTCTCGTGGCCGAACAGTTCCGACTCAATGAGTTCAGCGGGGACGGCGGCACAATTCAGGGTGACGAACGGCCCCGCTGCCCGCGGGCTGCGCTCGTGCAGGGCACGGGCGATCACCTCTTTGCCGGTGCCAGTCTCGCCGAGAATGCAGACTCGCGACTCGCTGCCGGCCACGCGGTCCACCTGGGCCATGATTTTTCGCATGAGCTCGCCTGTCCAGACGATCTCGTGCTTGCCCAACCGTTGCTTTAGATTGCGGTTCTCCGATTCCAAACGCTGCAGCTTGAGCGCGTTCTCAACGGTCAGCAACAGGCGATCACTCAAAATTGGCTTCTCCAGAAAGTCCACGGCGCCGAGGCGTGTGGCGCGTACCGCCATCTCGATATGGGCCTGACCGGACATCATCACCACGGGCGTGGTGATCCCTTGTGATTTGAGATCTTCAAGGAAGGAGAGGCCATCCTTACCGGGCATGACAACATCAGAAAAGATGAGATCGAAATTTTGTGTTTTGGCCAGCTCGAGTGCTTTTGCGGCGTTGTCGCACACCGTGGCATCGTGTCCGGCCAAGCGGAACGCGCGGGAGAGCGAGGCCAAAGTGTTGGCTTCATCGTCCACGATCAGCAGGTTGGCTTTTTGTGGCACTCGCCCGTCCTAGCTCCCGGATGTCGTGTGAGCCGCTTCCGCGGGCTGGAGCTTATCGGCATTCCGCGGCAATTCGATAGAGAAAGTCGTTCCTTCGCCCGCGTTGCTGCGCACCGTGATCCTACCGCCATGGTCGCTGACCACCGACTGCAAAATCGCCAGCCCTAAACCGGTGCCGTGCTGCTTGGTCGTGAAATAAGGGGTAAAGAGGCGTTCGCGCTGTTCCGGTTGCAAGCCGGATCCAGTGTCGGAAACCTCCACGTAGAAACGATCCCCTTTCTGATGTGTGCGCAGCGTGAGAGTGCCTCCGTTCGGCATCGCCTCGATGGCGTTCAAGATCAGATTCGCGAGCGCGCGGTGCAACAGCTCGGGGTCAGCAGCCAGGGGCTCCAGCCCCCGATCCATTTCCAGTCTACATTCGATCGGCGGGTGTCCAGGCGCACCCAACTGCGATTGAAACAGGCGCACGCCGTCGTGCACAAGTTCATTCAGTTGGACTTGCTGGAAGCGTGGCTGCGGCATTTTGGAAAACTCGCTGAAGCGCGAGACGACGGCCTTGAGATTCGCAATCTCGGCCAGCAAGGTTGAAGAACCTTCCTGGAAAATTTCATCGAACTGCTCCCGACTGCCCTGCCGGGCGCGCAGGAGATTTTCGATGGTTAGCTGCAGGGGAAAGAGCGGGTTTTTCAGCTCATGGGCGAGTCGGCGAGCCAGGTCGCGCCAGGCGGCCACCCGTTCCGCTTGCACCAGGCGCTCGCGCTGATCCCGCAGCTCGCGAGTCATGCGATTGAAAGATTGCGCCAGATCCCCCAATTCATCGTGAGAGGTGATGTTGACCTCGGAATTCCAATGGCCTGCGGCAATTTCCTGTGCGGCATGCGCCAGCTGCTCCACCGGCCGCGTGACTCGGGACGCGATCCAACCGCTGAGCAGAATGGCAAGCACGATGCCTGCTGCGCCTGAGACCACGGCCGCTGAGCGAATCTGCTGTTCGAGTTCAACATAGGCTTTACGGGAGGTGGCTACCAACAAGATTCCCAGAACTTCACGGTCCGCACCGGCAAGTGGAATCGCGTCTATCATTTCATCATCCGCAGCGTCGGAGGACCAATGGATCAGGCTCGTGGTCTCTTTGCCTCGCTGCTGTACTTGTTGGACAATCGGTGCCAGCAGTTCCCAAGGCTGCGTTACGCCGGTCGGAGTGATGAGAAATTGGGGCGTGAAGCTGGGCCCAAGATTCTGGTAAAAGAATGCCTTCATTCCGGCGGAGGGCTCAAGACTGGCGAGAAAATCCTTATCGAGCTTACGGCCTCCCATCACGTACAGCGGAGAATCACCCGCCGGTATCCGCCTGACGACAACGAGGGCCAAGGCCATGCTGTCCGGTCGTTGCTCCTGCTTGAGAAAGCTGTCTCGCGGAGCGGCCATGACCGGAAAGCTTTCCTTGTAGCCGAACTTTGCCGGCCACGGCGTGGAAGAGAGGATGGTGCCTTCTCCATCGACAAACTCAAGGAAATCGAGTTGCCAGGTCTCGGCGAGAGTTTGTGCTTCATTGAGATAGGCTGCGTAGTCGGGCGGTCCAGGGCTCAAACTCAAGGCCATGCGCGTTGCCGCCTCGCTCTTGGCCACAGCATCAACCCGCCGGGCAATCTCTTCTCCTCGGCGATCAAACTCGCGGCGAAATTGCGCCACCAGTGCGGCGGTGCGCTGCTCGTCGGCTTTCTCGAAGACTCCCCTCGCCAGAGCGGAACTAATCCATGCCACCGCCGCCACACAAACAACCACGGTCAGCGCGAAGACAAGCAGGAGCTTGCGGCG
This sequence comes from Terriglobales bacterium, assembly GCA_035622175.1. Classification (GTDB taxonomy): domain Bacteria; phylum Acidobacteriota; class Terriglobia; order Terriglobales; family Acidobacteriaceae; genus JAFAGX01. The sequence continues at coordinate 7,372 of DASPVV010000234.1, forward strand.
AAACTTCATGGTCTCCCCGGGGCTAGCCAGACATTCGGCAGACGCCAGGCACCGTCGCGGGAATCATGCCAGTTCCTCACAGTTTTAGACACCGCCCAGGCCGTCCGCAGGTGCAGTAAGGGAAGCACGCGTTCGGACTGCACCATGGCATTCTCGGCATGATAAAGATCGTCGCTCGAATGGCCGAGAAAGTGAGGCGCGGGCAGCCCCATGGAGCTGGCAAGTTCACTCAGGGCCACCTGAGCGTCGAGGGATGTCAGGTCGACGCGCACCAGTCGCACATCGGGGGTATTCGTCGTCGCCAGTTGCAGGCGAAGTCCAGCATCACCCGCATTGAGTACGATTCGCTCCGCGAGCACACGCTCCAGGGGGTCGCTCCTATCGTAACCGAGACTCCACAAAGGAGCTTGGGGCACTTCGGCGCGCAGTTGTTGCGCGTGGGTTAGATCGGCACTCACCGGGAACAGGAACGCGTATCCGCTCAGCCAATCCGGCAGCAGTCCGCCCGCCGGTTGGCCGCCGCCCTGCAGTACCACACGATTGAGCAGATCGCGGTCAATACTGAGGGCCAGAATTTGCCGTTGCTTGGTCTCTTCCGGGGATTGAACATCGCGCGCAAAAAGCAGGGCTACCAATTCGATCGGCTCGGAGACTCGCAACGGGCCAGGGTCGTTTGCGTGACCCACCTGGCCCGCCGGGATTTCGATTACTTGCGATTGCCCCAATTGGTAAGCGATGGTCTGCTCCCGGGTGTCCTTCCCCATTTCGATTTCGACGGAATCGAGGAACGGACGTCCACCCCAATAGTCATTGCGCGCCGCCATTGCAAGTTTCTTGCCCGGATCCCACTGGCTGACCACGAATGGGCCGGTACCGAGGACCTTGCCAGCTTCGAGAGTCACAATGCTGTTTCGTGGCAGCGCCAGTTCGGCGGGCAGATCCAACGACGCGGGATCGACCTGAATGATCACCGCATTTTCCCGCGCCGTCACTTTCCATGCGGGATTCGCCCTGCGCAACGATCCGGCCACCACCTCCGGCGTCAGGGGTGTCCCATCGGAAAAGGTAACACCCGGGCGCAAGACAAATTGCCAGCGTTGGTTGCCGGCCTCAGCCAGCCACGAGATGGCCAGCGCCGGCTGTGGCTGTCCGCGATCATCCAGTGCGACCAGGGTGTCGAAAATCAAGTCCAACAAGTTGCGCGCGGCAAGTGTGCCCCGTTGACTGCCATCAGCCGGATCCATGGAATCTAGCGTGCCCGCCATTTGAACGTGCAGAGTTCCCCCGTAACGCGGCCGCGTAGCCGCCGCGGCTACGGCCGCGATCAGTAGGCTACTGATGGCAATCAATCGTGAGCCGGTAAACCTCATACTGACCCGTTTCACCATTCCGAGCGATCGCGGTGACACCGGTTGAGCCAGAATTCGACCACAAGGCGGTGATTCCGCCATTGAACTGGGCCGGTGCACTCACGGGATTCGGCTGGCGGTCCGCAAGCTCGAACGCCCTCACCTCGTCCGTCGAACCGCTCTCGTTCGAGGTGGTCAAGATTTGCCAGCCCGGACCGCAACCACTGTGCACACTGGCAAGATCGCTACCCCACCCCAACTGAGAGAAATCCTGTTGGCCTACGCCGTCCAGGAAGTGAACCTGACCGTCCACAGCGGCAAACGCCCAGAGCGTGTAACGGTCTCTCGGCAGTGGAGCGGCCGAATAAAACGCGGGAACCATCGTTTGCTTCTGGATTCCCGGCGAGATTGCGCCGGTAAAGAAATTTCTTGACGCAGAAAAAAAAGCGTTCAACTCGCCGGCATTCTCCGTTAACGGCCAGGGATCATCGGAGTCATCACAGCTCATGCTCAGTGGTGCGGTGGGGGTACTGCGGCAATACACACCCGGCAAGTACGCATCGAACAGATGATCTTTGCGCAAGAGCAACCGTCCTCGAAGATCGCGCGGCCAGGGGTGCACATGCACAACGGGAAGAATTTGCTCCGGTTGCCACTGAGCATTCTGGGAACGATACAAGGCAACGCTTTCGCCTTCGAGGACAATCATGTGAGCTGGGTTACCGTCGATGACCGCAACATCGAGAATGCGGTTTTCATCACTCCAGAGAAGTGACTTGCGGATGGTTAGCGGACTTGCTGATCGATCTCCCGATCCTTTGAGCGAACCCGGGACAGCGACCGTCACGATCACTGGTTCGCTTGCCCCCTGATGAATTTCCGCCACCCAGATATAACTTTGCAGATTCTCGGACAAGGAGATTTGCACGGTGGCAGCGGCTTGATCCGAGGTTGTCGATTGTACCCCGTAGGCGGCCAGTTCGCTCAGAAGCTTGCGGCGAACGTCATCGGCATCCGAGGGACTCAGGGACGAACGGTTGAGGACGCTTACGCCAATGGCGCCGGGACCGGTGATGCCGGCGATCCTTTGCGCCAATTGGCTAGCCGGTGCCTGCCAATCGCTCGCGCAAGCGATGCCTGCGATCAGCAACAACCAAAAAGCCGGCCGCGAGACCCGAACTAAAATCGGCATCGGTGGATTGCGCGCATTATAAACCGGATTGTGCCGGAAGCTTTGCATCGCACGTTCACTACTTTAGTTCTCGGTGATCCTGGCTGCACCTCGACTACTTCTGCTCCGCTTCGTCCGCTTGGCTGCCCCGATTTGCCAGGTTCATGCTGCGCAGCACGTCGTTCGCAAAGAAGAATTTGCCGTCCGCCGGCACCATCATGATCTGCAACTTGTCGGAAAGCCTCTCGGCGACGATCTTGTTAATCAGCAGCGGATTCTGCTTCAGAATCGCGCCTTCCTTTTCCATGCGCTCGGCATCAGCCGCCGCCGTCACACGGATGCGGTCGGCTTCGGCGCTTGCCAGAAGCTTGCGTCGCTCCGTCTCAGCCTTACTGTCAATCACTTTGGCTTCAGCCTCCGCCTCCGCATTCTCGACGGTTGCCTGCTTCCGCGCCTCCGCTTCGAGTTTGGACTGCTCGATTTGCTGCTGCTTCAAAGGCAGGGTGAACTGCATGGCATCGGCTTCCGCCTTCGCCTGCAGCACGCGCACCTGAGCCTGTCCTTCGGCTTGCTTCACCTGCTGTGCCTTGCTCGCCTCGGCTTCAAGTTCCGAAATCCTGACTTGCTTCTGCTGGATTTCCGTTTGCACACCCATCTGGTCGTTCTCTTGTTCCTTGAGCAGTAGGTTTTCGAGGCCTTTGGCGTATTCCGGTGGAAGCTGGATGTCGCGCAACATGACCTCTTTCACGATGATTCCGTCCGCCGCGAGCTTTTGAGCGATGGCAGCGGATGCCCGTTGGCGTACTTCCTCGCGTTTCGTAGCGAAGACGTCGCGTACGGTATAGTTCGGCACAAGTTCTCGCCAGGCGCTGGCCACCACAGCCGGCACGATTTCTCGTTCGACCGGCAGGGGCAAGTTGCCCTGAATGTAATCGAGCCGCTTGGGATCAAGCCGGTAGCGTACGGTAATGGCCAATCCCAACGTCAATCCTTCTTTTGCCTGCACGTTGAGCGCTTCGAACTTCTTCGCCTGTCCCGAGCTTCCGTCTTCGAGCGCTCCCGTGGTGAATAGCTGGTCGCGTGTATCGAACAGTACGACAGTCTCCGCCAAAGGGACCACCAGATGTGCACCCGGATACAGCGTCCCGGGCAGAATGCCTAACGTCTGACTCGCCAGAACACCTGCCATGCCGCTGGGTACCAGCACAATTCCTAGAGCCAACAGAATGGGCCCCCACGCCAGCAGTGCCAAAGCCAGACTCGTTCGCCAGCGCACCTGCGGCGCCGGCCCCGTGCCGCCCGCGGCGATCGCCAGTTTGGATTGCCATTCGCGACGAAGATCATAGACCAGGATTCCGGCGGCGGTTGCCATCATCGTGATGCCGCCCCACAACAGAACATGTTTCAGGAACAGCATATCCACCTCCTTTGGTTTTTGTGCACGCTGCCATTGGACCGGGAGCAAGCCGAAAGTGCGGTCATCTCCTCGCATAGAAGGCGACGATGGGCGCGGCTTGTCCAGATTTCCTCGGCTCCGCTCGGGGACAGCCCTTCTCTGCGCAGGAAGCTCGCAGGATCACAAGCAATCTGCGCCACCAGGCTTTCGCCCGGCTTTCGCCCGCGCCGCCTGTCTAGCAAACAACGGGCAGAAGACTTTGCCAAAGATCAGCTCTTCGATCAGCAGGCCGATGACCAGCGAAAGGCTCATCCCGGCCAGCACGGTCATGAAGCTCATGAGTGTTTCCATCGCGCTCCTCCTGCGGAAGGTTGCTCTTCACGCCCAGAAAAGGGCAGCTAGGAGGCCACAATCGAACCCGCTGAATTACCGCCGGTTAGCGGATGTTGTACGGATGAAATCGTGTCCCGGCGAACACAGTGTGTGCCCTGCAGACACGGGATTCGAATCGAAGCTACGACCAACTCCCGCCGAATCAGCGGCTCGAGCGCGGCTCACGGCATGCATCAGCCCTTTCCAGCTGCAACTGCAGCAAAAGGTGACACATGAAAAATTTCAGATCCGTAGCAAAGGTGACGGATGCGGCAAGCCGCGTCCCGTTCAGCGGCAAGCTCGGAGCAGCGGTAATCTCCGGTTTGCTGATCGGTTCTTTCATCGTAGTGGGATGCTCAAAGAAAGAAAGCAGGTCAAGCGAAACTCAAACTCCCGCAAACCAGATGACCTTAAACCAGCCACTCGGACCCGCGCCGGCGAGTGCAGCGGGGACCACAACTCCGCCGCCCACTCCCAAGAAAGTGGTGAAAAAGCGGCCTTCAACCGTGAACTATAGCGACCAGACCTACGGCGTCTCGTTCCGCTATCCGCGGGGGTATTCCCTGAAAAGCGGGAATGACATCGATTCGGCTTCCGTGCTGATGGACTTCGTGCAGCCGGGGGGTGTGACCACCGTGTCCGTTGAAGTGCCAAAAGACTCCTATCCCGGCACTGACTTTGTCTCGGCATTCTTCCGCGTGAACCTCAACAAGAGCCTGACCGAAGCGGAGTGCGGACAGTTCGCCGTGACGCAGGCTCTTCTTCCTGGTCAAGACGCAGTCCAGCCGTCGTCAATGGCTCTTGGCGGAATGGAAATGAAGGAGATCGAGGACATCTCGAGTGAGGCAACCAACCAGGCGGATACGAAATACTATCACCTGTTCCAGAACGGCGCCTGCTACGAATTTGCACTGGGCCTTGCCACAGAAAGCACCGGAGACGATGAGACCATTACGGCAGTGAACCGCGAAAAGGTCTTTCAGCATCTAGGGACGATTCTGGCGACAGTGAAGATCAAGCAGCAAGCGGCTCCCGAAGTCACGGCCGGACCTACCACCGCGCCCGCGGCGCAAGACGGTGTAGTCAAGTAATGAGCGGGCCTTGAAGGGCCGCGCCTATTCGAGCGTGGCCCTCTTCGCTGCAGAGCCCGACAGCAAAGCAATTACATAATGGCGACAGGTCGACTTTGGTCAACGGTTACGGGCAAGAGGGTAATCGCGCGCCCACAGTCGGCAGGCTCATGACAAAGCAGGATTGCTCCGCCTCGTCCGCTTGACCGTAACCCCTTGGACATGCTGCCCGACACAAACGGCTACTCTCGGCAGCATCCGTTCAGTCTCTGCCCGGCAGGGGCGGTTATGGACTCGGCCCACGGTGGGCGGGCCAATCCCAAGCACGAATCACCAGTTAAAATCCTCATCCCAGTCGTTGCCCATCCGGGCCAAGAGCTGTTGAGCGACACCAGTGAAGTTTTCCTTGCTGACAATATCGTTGCCCAGGCTGGAGCAAGAAGGATGACCAAAGTAATCGAAGCATGCGGCAAGTTATCTTGAACAATAACTCCCATAATTCAAAATGATCCTGTCCTCCTGTGGCGATTCGCACAAATCGAATGTGACCGGGCAGCTAACTTCGAGGATTAACCTTGCACACGAGATCTCGGTCAGCAAAACCACAACACCCGTTCTCTTCAAAGCAACTTACAGCGGCAGCGGGGGTACTGGTACTCATAGATATCCTCATCATTGCAAGTGTTAATGTGCGGCCTCCCGGCCCTATTCTTTCGGATGTTGTCCAGCTGGCACTCGGCGTCATTTGCGTAGTGGCTTGCCAAAGCGCATTTCAACGGTCGCTTGGTGCTGCCCGATATGCGTGGCGTTTTCTCACGTTAACATTTCTGATCTGGTGTCTGGCCCAAGCCCTCACGATCTATGTTGACTTTACCGGCTATGACGGTTTGGAAAATGTTGCCGCGGCCATTTTCTTTTTCTCCGTAATTCCCTTCGGCATGCTAGCTTTCCTCGACCCGGAGGAAGAACCAAACTCATTCGACAGATTGCATATTCTGGATTTCGTCCAGGTCTGCGTATTTTGGGTGTCGGTCCTCCTCTGTTTTTCTCCTAAATTGTGGTCGCCGGCTACCGGGCTTAGGATCGGTCCCTTCATGTGGGACCGAAACATAGCGTTCGACGCGCTTCTTGGGCTGACTTTCGTTTTCAGAGCTGCGCTCACCCAGTCGCGATCCGTTCGCCAGTTCTTCACCCGAATGGGAGTTTTCGTTACCTTTTCTGGCCTAGCGGTTTCGTACGCGCTGCGCCCCGGAAGCAACGTGCAGGCCGGCGGGTGGTTCGACCTAATCTGGGCCGCGCTGCTTGCCATCCCTATTGTGATCGCCGCTACGTGGAAAGGTGCAGAGCAAAGCGAGATGAAGGAGGCGCCAAATTCGCAGAAAGTAGTGATCAGTCAACTCTTTCCCTTGCTGTATCCGTTTCTGAGTTTTCTGATCCTAGCACACGTTAGTGGAGCTTATCCCAGTTTATCTCTCGGAGTGTTCGCTGTTGCCTCGGCTGGGTTTGCGGCGCGAGTGCTGATCATACAGGGCCGACAGAGGCGGGCGGAGGAGAAATACCGCACGATATTTGAAGATGCTGTGGTTGGAATCTTCCAAGCAAACGCGGATGGCAGTCTCCTCACCGTTAACCGTTCTTTGGCACAAATCTTCGGATACGATTCCCGTGAACAACTGATGGCTGAGGTCCCGAATATCGCAAGTAAATTGTTTGCTAACTCCTCTCACATGGACCAACTGAGGAGGGTTCTTGAGGAGAAAGGCGTTGTCCACAATGCGGAAGTGGAAATCTATCGGGAGAACCGCACTACGAAGTGGGTAATGGCAAATATTCGCGCTGTGCGCGACACCACTCACAAACTAGCGCTCATTGAAGGGATCATCGAAGACATTACCGACCGGAAGCGAGCTGAAGAACGAGTTCATTTTCTTGCATATTATGATGTACTTACTGGGCTACCGAACCGCATTCTACTGCAAGACAGACTGACAAAGGCGCTTGCTGGTGCCCGTCGCCGAAAGGAGAAAGTTGCACTCCTATTCCTTGACCTAGACCGGTTTAAGCTCATCAATGACTCGCTCGGACATTCCTTTGGCGATCTACTCCTGCAGGAGGTCGCAAGCCGTTTGAAAGAATGGGCCAGAGAGCAAGATACCGTAGCTAGAATTGGTGGAGACGAGTTCCTGATCGTTTTGACCGGCATTGAAGATATTCCGGCCGTTGCCGTAACCGCCGAACGCCTCATGGATGCCATCAACCAAGAGTTCGTTATTCAAAATCACAAATTTCATCTCAATTGCAGTGTGGGTGTGTGCATTTTTCCGGAACACGGGACAGATAGCGAAGCGCTCATAAAGAATGCGGATGCCGCGATGTACGCAGCCAAAGAAAGCGGGCGTAATATGTTCCGGTTGTTTTCGCAGGAAATGAACGAGCAGGTAGTCGAGAGACTGAGTATGGAGCATGGTCTGCGAGAAGCGCTGGAAAACCAACAACTGTTCTTGGTTTATCAGCCGCAGTTAGAGATTAAGACAGGCACAATTGTTGGCTGCGAGGCGCTCCTGCGTTGGAAACATCCGGAACTGGGCTCCGTGGCTCCGGAAAAATTCATTCGAGTGGCCGAAAACAGCGGCATGATTGTCCCGATCGGCGAATGGGTGCTCAAGACGGCATGCACCGTTGCGCGGAACTGGCAGAAGGAGGGTCTGCTGGCGGTTCCGGTTGCCGTCAATGTATCGGCTGTGCAGTTTCGGCACGCAGGCTTTCGTGAACTGGTCGGCCGAGTGCTGTGTGAGACTGGTCTGGAACCACAATACCTTGAACTTGAACTGACCGAAAGTCTCTTGTTGTCCAACGCCGAAGTTATGCTCTCGTTACTGCGTGCATTGAAGGCAATGGGAATAAGGTTGACAATCGACGACTTCGGTACCGGATATTCCAGTTTGGCTCGTTTACGACAATTTCCGGTAAGCAAGATCAAGATCGACCGGTCATTTATTCGCAATGTGCCTGCGAATACCGACGATGCGGCTATCACAACTGCAGTTATCAGCATGGCGAAAGGTCTGAATCTGAAAGTCATTGCAGAAGGCGTGGAAAACAGTTCCCAGATGACATTCCTGCGAGCTCATAACTGCGATGAAGCACAGGGTTACCTGATCAGCAAGCCCCTGATTGACTCCGAGCTCGAAGATCAAATCCGAGGCATGCCCGAGCGTGCGTTGTCTGCTCTCAGCGGCGGTTAAGGTGAAAACCTCGTTGGCGTTGTGCTTTATCGTCACCCGAATGGTTGGAGCGAACGACTGTGCGTCCCAATATTTCGGAGTTCTCGGAAGAGAACACTTGAACTTTTGGCCCTTGATTCAGGCTCTTGACCCACCCAGCTTGAACCGGACGCTTTCGGCTTGCTTCTGGAAGAAAAGCAACTGTTCCGCGCCCATCTTGTTTGCCCTGCGATTCACGCCTTTTCTGAATTCGCGAACCACAAGGCGAAATCCTGCTTGGTTGGCTAGGTCTATGGTTAAGGCAGCTAAGTCGACCGTGGTTCCGTGGACGATAGGGTTGCCTACCATGAAGAAAGCGTGCCGGCCCGGGCGCAGCACGCGCGCCGTCTCATGCAAAGTTCTGCTGTAATCCTTTTGAAATCGTTCGACGACGTCCCGTGCCTGGCGCCGACCTCCAGTGAGTTTGCGATCCAGTTCTTTTGGATCGACGCCGAGCCACTTGAGACTTAGTACGCCGTATTCAGCATAGGGTATCGACCCGATGTATGGCGGATGCGAAACAATGGCATCGACGGAGCCATCCTCGAGAGGTAGCGACGCCGCATTCCCAAGCTCTACGCGCGCATCCTGCCATTGAGCCTTTGCTGTTTCGAGCGAGGCAACCATGTCACAAATGCGATCGAGTTCATGGAAAAATGGGTTCAGTGGCAAGGAACGCCGGGGTACATCTTTATGGAACATCACGTTGGGATAGCCGGAATGAGCGTTACTGCTGCGGCGAAGGATGTTACTCAATGCGACCCCAGCGACCCTACGAGTGCGGGCATCCGTTATCTTTTGAATCGCTTGGTCGATGGCCACAAGCTCTTCTAGAATGTCCGGACGGAACCACTTGCGGAACCACCCGTCGCTGACCCTTGGATCTTTGCGTACATGGGATTTCATCGTCAATTGCTTCTGCGAAGATCGGCAAGGCGGCAGGTCGGCTCGAATGCGCAGAGGCGCAAGCGACTGAACCAGTTCCTGACGAAGTTGATCGAGATCATGGGTCGACACGGGCGTCACTTTGGTGCGGGCGATTAAGACCGCGAGCGGACTCAGGTCAAAACCGAGCGCGCGTCGGCCTAAGAGTAAGGCCTCCAACAGCGTCGTTCCCGAGCCGCAGTAAGGGTCTAAGACTAGTTCCCCCGGTGCGGTCAAGAGAGAGATTGCCCTTGCCGCGATCTGCGGTATGAATTTTCCGGAGTATCGATGAATATTGTGGGTCAGACGTTGCGTTTCCGCATCGGTGTAGTCCCATGCCTGCGCCCTGACTCCGGCGACGAGGCAGCGATCTTCATCCAGGAATGGTTTAACGGAATGCGAGACTCTACTCATATCCGCAGGTCCACTCACCGACCTCATTCAGTCCCGCGGGTTTTCGCAAAGAACAGAATCGACTCTTCCTGTATGATTCGTTCCTGCCACGGAACTTGAGAGTTGCTATTGTTGGTTTTTAGCTTATGGCGAATTGCTTCGACAAACTTTAGGCCGCAGCTGCGGAAGAGCTCGGTCACGATGGTATCCATCGGGATTACATCTTCGCCAAGTCTCTTGTTGCCAATAATGAAAGCTACCCTTCCATTCTGCTTGAGCCACCTCGCCAGCCTTTCACCGACGGCCAGCATGTCATCGCAGAACTGTAGCATCGCTGCGCGACGTGCGCGGTACCTCGAGTCCCAACCCGCGCTCGAGGCAGCGAAGAATTGACCGCATTTGGGCGAAACGCGCCTAGCCCGATGCTCGCCATGTGCGAACGTCTCCTCAATGTATTCTGACCCGATCGTCTTGTCTCGCGTGCCGTAGGGATCGTGCCCGAGGTGAACAAATAGCGATCGGTAGGAAAGAAGGTGGGTCCGAAGATAGCTCATTGCCTCGACTCCGTACGGAGGGGAGGTAATCACATGATCGACGGAACGTTCCGGCAAGTTCACGTCGAGCACCGACCCCTCATGCAAAGTGATGGAACTGGGGGAGCCAATCACCCCGGCATGACTGGAAAGACATGCAGCCACATCAGCTGCCATCTTGTGCAATTGCCGGACCACAATCCGACCCACGTCAACATTCTCGCGAGGTTCCCTGCTGTATTCGGCTCTGACTACATCGACATCTATGTTTCCGATGCTCCGCATCCTGGAGGAGAGCGCGAGGAGGGTCGCTTCCCGGGCAAAGCCCTCGTGAGACATGCCGATCTCAACCGCGATGGATACTCCCAGAAGCGCAGCCGGAGTAAACCATCGTTCGAAATTGGCGAACGGGGGAACTAGATTCCCCTTTCTGTCCAAAACCTCTGCATGAGTAATTGCAGAGATTCGTCGGCCTTTCACGAAACGATGCCAACGCTCCTGATAAGAAGCCCTAAACGATTCACCCAAATCGCGCAAGAGCGCAGCCTCGGCAGGGAAGGCAGCCTTCGCGCGGACCATCATGCACGAGAGGGGACAGATCTCGATTCCAACAAAAGGAATCCCGAGCAGCCTACACTCGACCGCCGTGGTACCACTCCCAGCAAAAGGGTCACACACCAGACTGCGGTTGTCTGCTCCGAAGTGATTGAGAAGGGCGCGGACAACATGGGCAGGGAATCGCCCTACGTAACGATGCCAACCATGCGTGCCGTAGTTCGAATTCCATGAGACAGCAGTTGCTCGTGGGTTTTCCAGCACATTCTGCGCTGTCGGTCCAAGATCTTCCACCTCTTCAACCATGGAAAGTCGGGAGAGCTGTTCTTGCAACAAGCAGCCTGATGAAAACTGCAGATCGAGCAGCTTTCGGTGGAAATGACTTTGATCGGGTGGTCCGTTGCGCACGAAGGGCGCGGGAAGAACTTTGATCGGACCTTGATCGGTCTGCAGCGTGATTCGGGCGGCTGCACGAAGCTCCAGGGCATGCGTTGCCACCCTGCCACTTCGCGCGCCAGCCTTCAGGCGAGGAACAGAAATCGCATTCGTCTCATGCTGTAAAAGAGTGCCAAAGCCTAATCCACGGAGTTTTTCTCCTGCTCGAGGAGATGGCAGTGCGGTACCAGCCTCCCATCGGCAGAGAGTTACTGGCTTTACGCCGAGTGCCACCGCCAAGGTCGCACGAGGCATTCCGCGCGAATCGCGGAAGTTTCGCAGTCGCACATGAAATGGAGCACGGGTCGAATCGATCGGGATGGGTCGCTTCTTGGCCGAAAACCACGGGTTGCGTTCGGGCTGCCTCGGCAAAACTCTATCTGGCTCCTAGCGTGAACTGCCTACGTGCGTAGGCTCATCACAGCCATGCTGTTCGTATATTAAACGCGCAACGCCGCCTGGCAAAATTTGGACCAACCTTCTGTTCCGGCCCCGACGCGGATCCAGGAGCCGCTTCCAATTCCGCAGCTGGGAAAATCCCACTAGCACCAGGTGCGGTAGGTGTGATGTAATGCCGCCGTGCGTACCGTTGGCTGGATCCTGGCAGGCCTCATCCTAACCCTCACTGTGACGGGCTGCCAGCGCACGCAGCCAACTGCTCTCGACCGGCTTCATCCCTGCAAAATTGACGAGGGACCGAGCGAGGCCTTCTGCGGCCAGTACAGTGTCTTTGAGGACCGTGCGGCGAAGTCGGGGCGGCAGATCGCGCTCAAGATCGTGGTCGCCCCCGCGCTGAAGCGCAATCCCAAGCCGGATCCTCTGTTCATCTTTGAGGGAGGGCCCGGCGGGGGAGCCGCGAGCCTGGCGAGTTACGTCCTGCCCTTTTTCCACCGGTTCGAACTCGATCGCGACATTGTCATGATCGATCAGCGCGGCACCGGCGAGTCGAATCCACTGAACTGCGAACCGGAAGACCGCGATGAAGAGGACTTTTCGAAAATCGACGATTATCCCCTGGAGCGTCTGCGCACTTGCCTGGCGGGGCTGAAGGCCGACCCGCGCCTGTACACCACGTCCATTGCCATGGACGATATTGACGATGTCCGCCGCTACCTGGGATACGGGGAAATTAATCTCTGGGGTGGCTCCTATGGCACGCGGGCCGCGCTCGTGTACTTGAAGCAGCACGAAGACGCGGTGCGAAGCGTGATTCTCGACGCGGTCGCCCCCACCGACATGCGGCTGGGACTCTTCATTGCCCGTGACGGGCAAAGGGCCCTAGATCTGATGATCGACGACTGTGCCAAAGACGCGGCGTGCAGCCAGCGGTTCCCCCAACTGCGCGAGTCGGTCAATGCGCTGTTTGAGCACGTGAACGCCAGGCCTCGCGTGACCATCACCCATCCGCGCACGGGAAAGTCGATCCAGGTAACGGTGTCGCAGCGAATGGTGGCATTTCTAATTTTTAACGCGCTCTACGATCCCAGCCTGACGTCGCTGCTGCCGCAATTGATCACCGATGCCGCTCAGGGAAATTACCAGGGCCTGCTGACGACCGCGTTTGCCCGCGATCTGCCCAAGGGCGCGATGAGCGAAGGGATGTTTCTCTCCGTGGTGTGCGCCGAGGACATGCCGCGCATCCATCCCGACGATGTCCAGCGCGAAGCCAAAGGCCGTTTCCTGGGAACGGCATTTTTCGACACCCGCCTGAAGCCCTGCGAGTTTTGGCCCAAGGGAACAGTCAGTGAAGATTTCTACCAGCCTGTGAGCTCCAGCAAGCCGGTACTGATCCTTTCGGGAATCGACGATCCCATCACGCCACCATCGTGGGGCGATCACGTCGCGCAATACCTGCCGAACTCAAAGCATTTCGTTGTGCCCGGGACCGGGCACGGTGCCTCAGGGCGGGGCTGCGCGCCGCTCTTGATGAGCAAGTTTCTGGACGAGGCGAGCGTGAAGAATCTCGATGGGTCGTGTCTGCAGGCGCAGCACCGGCCTCCGTTCTTTGTAAGCTACACGGGGGCCGAACAACCGTGATCGAAATCCGTGGCTTGCGCAAAAAGTTCGGCCATGTCGAGGCGGTCCGCGACGTCAGCTTTACCGCCAGCGACGGCACGGTGGTTGGCCTGCTGGGACCGAACGGCGCGGGAAAGACCACCACGCTGCGGATGCTTTCGGGACTCATGCGACCGGATGCGGGCACGATCCTGGTGGACCAGGCCGACGTGGCGGCGGATCCGGTCGGCGTGCAGGCGCGCATGGGCCTGCTGCCGGAATCGCGCGGGCTCTATCCGCGGCTGACGCCAATCGAGCACATCGAATACTTCGGGCGGCTGCACGGCATTGCTGGGAACACACTGACGGCCCGCGCCAAAGCCTTGGTAGCCCGGCTGGACCTGAACGAATCGGCGAACCGGCCGGTGTCCGGATTCTCCCAGGGCGAGCGCACAAAAGTGGCCCTGGCGCGGGCGCTGGTCCATCAGCCACGCAACGTCATTCTGGACGAGCCTACCAACGGCCTCGACGTGATGAGCACCCGCTCCATGCGCCAACTGATCCGGGCGCTTCGCAGCGAGGGCTGTTGCGTGCTGTTTTCCAGCCACATCATGCAGGAAGTCTCGGCGCTGTGCGACCGGATTGTGGTCATCGCGCAAGGCAAAGTTACGGCTGACGGCACGCCGGACGAGATTCGCAAGCTCACGGGACGGGAGAATCTGGAAGACGCCTTCGTCGCCTTATCAGGGATGGAGGCCTAGGAGACCGGTGAAGATGCTGAGCCAGGTATGGATTGTCTGGATCAAGGAACTGCGCGACGGCTTGCGCGACCGGCGTTCGATTATGTCGGTAATTCTGGTCTCGGCGCTCAGTCCCGTCTTGTTCGGCGGCATGTTTACCGTGATGGCGGAACGCGCCAAGGATGCGGAGGAAATCAAGCTGCCGGTGGTGGGCGTCGAGTATGCGCCCGCGTTTGTCGACTGGCTCAAGCACCAGACCGGGGTCGAAATCGTGGCGCCGCCCGCCGATCCCGAGCAGGCGGTTCGCGACCGGAAACAGGACCTCGTCCTCGTCATTGAAAAGGATTTCGAAAAGAACATGGCGAGGGCCCGGCCCGCGTCCGTGAAGCTGGTGAGTGATTCCACCCGCGAAAGCACTCGCCGCCAGGTACAGCGCGCCCGCGCCCTTGTCACGGCCTATTCCAGCCAGATGGCGGCTCTGCGGCTCATCGCCCGGGGTGTCGCCCCCGGGGTCGCCATGCCGGTAGAGATCGAGGAAGTGGAGGTTTCGAGCGCGCAGGAGCGTCTGGCCATGCAACTGAATGTCCTGACGCTACTGTTAGTAATTGCGGCGCTCACCGGAGGAATGCAGGTCGCGATCGATACGACCGCTGGCGAACGCGAGCGCGGATCGCTCGAACCCTTGCTGCTCAGCCCCGTCCCGCGGGTGGCGCTGGCTGCGGGCAAGTGGCTGGCCGCCTCGGCGTTCGGTGGCGCTTCGGTGGTGTTTTCTATGCTGCTGACTGTGAATGTGCTCCGCCGCGTGCCCTGGGAGGACATGGGAATCCGCTTCCGCGTGTCTGACGCCGACCTGATGAGCCTGCTCGCGCTCGTGCTGCCGCTGGTCTTATTTCTGAGCGCGGTGGTGATCTTCTCCTCGACCTTTGCCAGATCGTTCAAAGAGGCGCAGGGCTACATCGGAATGCTGATTCTGCTGCCCATGTTGCCGGGGGTGATTTCCGTGCTGTATCCCCTTTCCAACCGGCCGTGGCTGGCGCCCGTCCCTATCTTCGGGCAATATGCGCTGGCAGCCGATGTCCTGGGCGGGAGGCGTCCCAGTGTCGTCTTTTACGTGCTCGCGGGCCTATCCGTGTTGGCCTGCGCGATGGTCCTTCTGGGACTGAGCTCACGTTTGCTGAAGCGGGAATCCATTATTTTTGGACGATAGTCGGATCCGGAAGAAGTTAGGGCAGACCTGTTGCCGGCCGGTGTAGTGCTCGGCAGCGCCAGCTTTGCCGGCAAGCGCTTCAACCAGGGCGGCCCTTTTATCCTCCGTGAAGTTCATGGAAAAGAGCTAGCCTTGCCCGAGCCGGGAGGATCGCGCCCGTGATTCGAAAGTGAACAAAGCAGCGAATCTGTTAGGGTCAAGAGCCGTAGCCAACCGAATCCGTAGCCACCCCGGGGCGGAAGGTCAGATTACTTCTGGATTGCCAAAATTCTGACGTCTGCTTGCGCCGGTGATTTTGGCAATCGCTCCCAGAGAGCTTTTCTACTTCTTCTCCACTTTTATAACGTTGTCTTCCGGGCTGCGGTCGATCAGCTTGTTCAAAGGGTCGATGCCCGCCTTGGCCGGGAGTTGGTCGACGATGAGAGTCAACTCTGTCCGTTCTTTCGCGATTTTCTGCTTTTGCAGATAGAGGTAGTTCCCCTGTGCGTCGAGCACGCCAATGTCAATCCAATCGTTGATGGGAACGGTGTGCTCCTCGCCTTTGCCGTCGGCCCGAACCTTTCTCGCTTCGATAGCAAGATTCACCTGATATTTACCGTCGGGCAACCCGACGTAACTGGCAGAGCGAGCCCGGTTGTCATACAGCGTGATGTTCTCGAAGAGATCATCGTACAGGTACTGGTAGTCAGGGGGAGTGTACATTTTCAGATAACGAATCAAGTCGAGGGACACGGCATAGGGCGGTCCCTTAAACGCGTACGCCTTGATGAACTCGGCTAACGCTTTGTTGACGTTGTCTTCGCCGATATAATCCTGCAGCGCGTACGTGACGACCGCTCCCTTGCCGTAGTGAATGTAACCCTGGTTCTCATCAACTTTGTAAAGCGGCTGCTCTTGGTTGCGTTCCTGGCCTCGTCCGCGAAGATAATTGTCTAGTTCATAACGGAGGAATTTCCTCATCGAACGCTCCCCGTAACGATGCTTCATCACCATGAGCGCTGTGTACTGAGCGAGCGTTTCGTCCACTGCCGTTCCGCCCTCAACGTAGGCAGCGATGACCTGATGCGCCCACCACTGATGCCCAACTTCGTGCGCGGTCACGTAAAAGGGCATATCGATGGCCTCCGGGTCTTGAGAATCCACATACGTAATAAACCCGACCGCCTCGGAATAGGGGATTGTGTTCGGGAACGATTCCGCGAATGAGCCGTAACGCGGAAACTCGATGATCCGCTGCTGGTGAAACTGGAACGGGCTGAAATTCGTGCTGCAATATTCTAGCGTTGCCTTCATACTGTCCATCATGCGGTCGAGATCGAACTCATGGCCAGGCTGATAGTAAATCTCCAGATTTACATCCCGCCAGTGATCGCGGCGCACAGCGTAGCGCGCGGAATTCATGGAAACGGTGGCCAAGATGGGAGCATCCATTCTGTACTGGAAGTAACGCCGGCCGTTTTCCCGCCATTCCTTCTCGAGGTAGCCGGGCAGGATTGCGCTCTGGTCCGAGGTGGTGCTCACCGTTCCTTGGAACGTAATCCAATCGGCGTCGGCGGAGACGCCGTTGTCATTCCGCGCGGCGGCATCCTCGAGCGGTGGCATGCGCTTCGGTTGGGGGAGTCCGTGCTGGTGTCGCGTGCTGTCGTCCGCTAATTCGATCTCGGCCTCGTAGCCGATGAAGGGCACGTAGGCGCCGTTGAGAAAAGTGCCGTTGGCCGCGAGATCGGTGTTGGGTCGAGAGTTGACGAAACCCTTGTTCTCGTACTTCAGCGTGAACTCCAAGGCAACATGGCCATATGGCGGCAATGGCGTTGGCAATTGGTAGATGTAAAAACCCAGTTGGTCATCCTGCAGGATGGCAGTTTGTCCGCTGGTCAACGCTAATTGGCTGATCGCAATATGCCCGCGGGGCAAAGGGGTGAGGTCGGCCGGCCAGATGGTCAGAAGAATGCGACTGATCGCCGCCGAGGTTTTGTTCTCCAGCATCATCGTGCCTCGAATGTCAGCGAACCCACGTTCAGGGTAGAGATCGATCTGCGTGTTGACGTCCGTGATCCGGGGCTGCGGAACATTCCTATATTGCCGGTATTTCTTTTCATATTGGGCGCGGCCTTCATCCATGCGCCAGCTTGTCTGATAGGCATTGAGAATGTTGGTGTTATAGAAAATGTAGCTGCCCACTGCAAGAAAAAGAACCAAGCAAAGCGCGAGTGCCGCCATTGTGGAGCGGGAGAATCGGGCCGCCGTCTGTTTTAGCCGGAGGCGCAAACCGCCCTCGGTCGAGCGCACCCACAAAAGATCTGTAAGAATTGCCAGAACGATGGCGGCAATCGCCCAGTAAAGGTGATACCAGAACAATGGCCGAGCGAATGGGCCGTAGCCGTTCATATCAGAATACGTGTAGGGGGGCGCCTGGCCAAAGCGATAAAGATAATTCTCGAGACCCAGGTGGGGCACGGCGATGCCGGCGATGAAATACAACACCATCACGAAGTGCCCGAGATATTTGTTGTTCACCAGTGTGTGAATCAGCAGGGCCAGCCCGCACAAGACCCAGAACTGAATGAGCCGCACGCCGAAAAGGTCGGTGAGGTAAAGCCCGAACTGAAAGCGGTAGTAACCATGACTGATCTGAACCATGAGCCCGGAGAGCATGGTGACGAGTAAGATGAGAACCGGCACCAGCATCAAAGCCGCCAGTTTGGAAGAGAACAGCACCCAGCGCTGGACCGGGAAAGCATCCACAATCTGATTGAGACCCGCGTCCCGCTCCCGCCAAACCAATTCGCCGGCATAGAAGGTGATGATGGCAAGCGCAAACACAAAGAACCCTGCGTTCGACAACTCCAGCATTTGGTAAGTGACCGGGTACGTGCGCGTGGAGAACGGATTGCCGATCCCATTCGCGGTGAAGATTGCAAATAAGCCGCCTGCCAGCAAAAGAACCACGCAGAAAACATTCTTCACCGTCTCGCTGAACTGCATGCGAGTAAGCGAGAGAAACTGCCCGAACGAGGCGGCAAAAGAAAACTGCCGCGGGAGCAGGGGCAAAGCTGGGGTGGGAACGGGATGGATCTCTTCCTCGGGAACAATCTGCCTGCGCCACTTGCCGCGCGCGGCGGCATAAGAAAACGAGAATTTAAAGTACGTAAGTGCCAGGAGTGCCGCGCCTACGCCCAGCCATAAGAGCCGATTCCACAGCATCACTCCGGCTAAGGGAATCAGCTGTGTGTTGCGCTGAAATGGCGTCCAATACCGGGTGAGGCGGTCCATGGCGTTTCCCCCAAAAGGGTCCGCTAGTGCCGCAAGCACGCTCGCAGTTGCACTGCTCGAGAGTTGTTGCGCGACGAAATAGCCGATCAGCAGAAGGACGCTGCCGGCATACACGGGAAGCATCTTTTTCCCCAATGCCGCCAAGGCAAAGAAGATCGCCGTCAGCAAAACCAGATTCGGCAGAACGAGCGTGAAGTACGGTTGCAGATACGCGGCGAGTCTCTCCGGACCAAGCCGCGTAGGGTCGAGCCATGGCATTTGCATGGCGATCCATGCTCCCAAACCTACGCTGGCAAAGATCACGACTTGAATGGCCAGCGCGCCTAGGAAGCGGCCTCCCAAATAGTCAAACTTGGTAATCGGAGCCGTAAAGAAGAAATCCGTGGCGCGATGGTCGACATCCTGAAAGGTCGCCTGTCCCGCGATGGCCGCCGTCACTACCACGCCGAAGAAGGTCACGTACGCGATGATGATATCCAGGGCAAAAGGAGAGTTCACGAGAACCTTGCCCCCGGTGCCGAATTCGACGCTCGAGCCCGGCACCGCACCGCCCGACATCAGAGTGAATAGGTATCCCAAGCCGCAAAAGACGAAACCATAGACGTAGGTGGAGATGCGCCGCAGCCTCTGACGGAATTCGAAGCCGGCAATGGTGAGCACCATAGAATCAATTCACCTGCACTGTCAGCGCCGGCTTACTGGTAAAGCCGCGGATGGAGGCGAAGTACAGATCCTCCAGATCGGGAGCAACGGGCTCGAATCCTGCTTCCGGCTGCCCGTCGTTGAGGACATGGATCAGGGTCTTTCCGGCGAAAAGTCGCACCAGGACAACTTGAAATTGTTCCCGACTCCTGGCCAGCTCAGTGGCGTCAATTGCTTTCCTCCATATCCGCCCTTGAAGTTCTGCCACAAGGGCGGTGGGGTCCCCCGCGAGCAGGACCCGCCCTTGGTGAATAATCGCCATGCGCCCGCAGAGGTCGCTGACATCGGAAACGATATGGGTAGAAAGAATGACGATAATGTTTTGTCCGATGGCGCTCAGCAGGTTGTGGAAACGAATGCGCTCCTCGGGGTCGAGTCCGGCGGTGGGTTCGTCCACGATGATCAGGCGAGGATTGCCCAAAAGGGCTTGCGCAATGCCGAAGCGTTGCTTCATGCCGCCAGAGAAGCTGCCGAGGGGCTTGCGGCGATGCTCCCACAGATTGGTCTGTTGCAACAATGCATTCACCACTTCACGCCGCTTTTCCCCGATCCCCTTCAGCGCAGCAAAGTGCAGAAGCAGGTTCTCGGCAGAGACCTTTGGATACAAGCCAAATTCCTGCGGCAAGTATCCGAGCACGCGGCGTACGTGGTCTTTCTGCTTCAGGACGTCGATTCCATCAAGCGTTGCGCTGCCGCTATCCGCTTCCTGCAGAGTTGCCAAGGTTCGCATCAGAGTGGATTTGCCCGCACCATTAGGCCCGAGCAAACCAAACATGCCTAGCGGAATCGTAAGCGAAACGTTCTCGAGCGCTTGCACACCGTTGCCATACCTTTTGGAGAGATTATCGATTCGAAGTTGCATGCAGTCCTCGATCCGGCAATATCCGAGTATACGCAGGAAGCGGTCTGCGGGTTCCCCGCCCGGGAGCCGGACAGGATGCTTTTCCGCACTTTGTTTTGAGTGTCTGCGAGGCGGTGAAGCGCCGCGCTCGACCGGAGGGCTGCTGGCACGGTTTGTCCAACTCCACGAAATGCCAGGAGCGCGAACGGACGGCGATGGAAGGCCGGATACTCGGTGCAGCTTGAGCGGTCAGCTGCGCTTTACCATGCTCCTTCCTTTCCTCCCCACCACCAGATGAGGCCCACGGTCGCCGTATTCTGTTCTTTGCTGAAGGCTCCCTGCACGTCGGTCAGGAATGACGGCTGATTGGAGAAGTCTCGCCGCCATTCGTAACGCATGAGAAAACCATCTGCCAACTTGTAGTCGAACGTGACGGTGTTTTCCTTCAGCGCCTGCGTGATTCCACTAAAGAGCCCACCTCGGTCCGACATATACTCCGCCCGTGTGGCGAGTGCGATCTTGGGTGTCCACTGATACGCAACGTACGCGGCACCTCCATCCACGTGAGACGGCGCCGAAGACTCGCCGGGTGCTGAATTTCGCCAGAGCCGCTGGATCACGTAATCTCCCTCGAGCTGCAAGGTGAGCTTGGAGGTGACTTGCCAGGTCGCATAGCTGTCGAAAATATGTGTGCGCCCATCCGGCGCGGGCCGGATTGCTACGAAGCATAGGCCGGGTTGCACTGGTATCGGACCACAATTTGTTGCTGGGGTGCGGTCCGGATGTTCCTGACCAAAATAGTAGTTCACGGTCCACGTAATTCTCCTTTGCGGCTTGGCGGTAAAGCCGAACAATTCGTCCTTGAAGCCATTGGTAGCCTCCACCTGATTCGTACCGTTGATCAGCCAGTAATTCATTGTGAAGCGATCGTTGATCGGAAAACTGGTACGGAACCCCATGTGGTAATAAGGCAGATAGTTGTACCAGTAAGACCGCGAGTAATTGAACTGATCCTTGGTGTAATTGCCCTCAACGCCAAGAGCACTGCTCCACTTGCCGAAGTCGACGTTCAGACCTTTGCCAAGCGGCACGATATAGGTTCCGTAGGCCTGGAAGATGTTGCGATAGATATCCGGACGCGGCTCGTTCGAAGGGTTCCCCTGGGTCGTCTCCGTAGCCTGACCAAATTGCAAATCGAATCGTCCGCCCCATCGGCGCCCTTCGCCAAGGTCGGGCGGATGATCGAAAACCACATCAGCCTGGTTTAGGCTGAACTCATTGCTCAGAACATCATACGCACGCAGCAAGTTCACCCGTCCCACGGGATGGTTAAAGTTGTACTCGTAATATGTATCGAGCGCGAGGTTGATGGTGGTATCGTGCAGAAGATCAAGTGTCTGTTTATCCAGGGCGGCCCCCAGCGAGGGCTCCGTCGTAGGTTGACTCTGAGCAGGCGCACCAGCCGGAGCATCCGCGGGTTTTGCCGTCGAAAGGGCAGCGTTCGTCTGCAGCTGTTTGACCATGGTCTTTAACTCGCGTACTTCAGCCTCAAGCTCGGCCACCCGCGCTTGAAGGTTTTGCGGAGTTTCTGCCGGCAGAGGGCTGGTTGGTCGCGAGGGTGTCGCTTGCGCACGAGCTGATACGGGGCAGACGCACAAGGTTGCGAGAAGGGCGACACAATGCCACCGCGATTTTATTGTGCTTCCTCGTCTTTGTATCGCCGACAAAGGTGGAGCTAGACGCTCCTGGCTAGACCGGGTATAGCGACCGTAAATCATAGGAACCCTCCATGTCTCAGATTGAACCCGGCGGAATAGCGCATCCTGGATGCGCTCCACCGCCCGCTTCTTGCGCTACCTGACCGCGCGGCCAATTGAGGCTGACAAAGTGACCGGGGCTGAGGTCTCGCCTCGTAGACAAGACGCATGCCTCTGCCGTTTTTGACATCGCGTCACTGCGAGATTGTGTGTTTCTCCGGTCATGACGCGAGGGCATGTTAAGCGGCGTAAGAAGGGCACGTCAATGAGAGCTAACCAAGGGATGACGTTCAAAGGAGTAGGTAGTTTCAAGAAGGAATCATGATCGCAGCAAGGATCTTAGAGTGGCAGAAGGGCACCCTTCTATGAGTGCATGCGGATGTGCGCTCGACCGAGGCTTGACTCACGGACTCGCTGCAGGACGCGGGTCTGGCTTCCAGCTGCTGCCGCGATCACGTCGTCTAGAAACCGTCAGGGGCCGACGCGAGAATTGTGCATCTCGTGCGTAGACAGTCCGTTAAAGCGCAGCACCGTGGCAAGTTGCGCCCCATGTCGAATTGCATCCTTTCGGCGGAAAAGCCATACGTCGACAGGCTTACTGACCGGCCGCCTAGGGATCCCGCTACCATTCCAGTCAACCGCTGCGTCTATCTTGCCGTCCCACCACGGGTCAGCATTTTACGGCGCGAGTGAGTAGGTATCCCTGTCGCACAATGTTGTCGCACAAATATTCCGCGGCAATGGCATCGAATTCCTGACGAAACGCTTGCAGCAAGTCAGGGTCTGTTGTACTTAATCGTTCGATCAGCTTGAGGATCGGTCCCGCGCTGCGCTCGACACTGGCGCGGTAATGTTGCGGGCTGAGCGCAGGAGACAGCATGCTTTGGTTGTCGAACGTCATGTCCCTCACCGCGGATCCGAGCCGCTGTCGGACGATCTCGCGATTGCCCCAAAGCGTGGGCGGTGCAATCCCCGGAGGAGGTGGAGGCGAGTAGCGGCTGGCGACCGCCATCGTCCGTCCAACGAGTTCTTCGGACGGCCAGGTGGAAAAGGCGATGGTCCCACCGGTCTTGAGAACGCGCAACATCTCCGCCGTGACCACGTCGGGACGGGGCGCGAAGATATGGGCAAACTGACTCACGACCACGTCAAATCCCGCATCTTCAAAGGGCAACTGCTCCGCATCGCCTTCGTGCCAGTCTATCTGGACGCCAGCGATACGGCTATTTTCACGAGCCCGATCGAGTAATTGCGGAGTGAGGTCGATGGCGCTAACCCGTGCTCCCCGGCGCGCGGCTGTGATGGCGACGACGCCGGTGCCACATCCAACATCGAGCAGCCGCTGACCAGACTGAACCGAAGCGAAATGCACAAGGCGCGCCGCTGGGGGTGTTGTCAATGCTTCCAAAGGCGCGAAGTTGGCCCAGCCTTCCTTTTGACTCTGCTTAAATTGATCGAATGCATCCACGGTCGCACGGAGAACGAGAGCGTATCGCAATTTTACTCCCCCCGCGATGGGTGGTTCCTGCGACTAGCACAGCGAGCGACGCCGGCGATCAGCGTTTTGCGGAAGCGTCGCTTCACTCGGCGTTGGGCGTGGTTCGGCTGTTCTCGACTCTGCTCGCCATTGCGCTCGCCATCAGTTCGAGGGACATCACCGAATCGCGCGGTGATATCCGCGGTACCGGCGACCAACCGCCGTCAAAACTGGAGAAGTATGAAAGCCGACTACGTTACGAGGTTCTCTTGATGGATCGCGACTCGCTATCACGCACCTTCCGACGATATGATCCAGACGATGGATCTCAGCGCCTCCCTGCAGTTCATGCAGATCGATTTTCTCGTCGGACAGGACATCGCGCAAGCTCCGCAGCGGCCTGGAAACCGGGGGACTTTTTTGGCGAAACCTTTGTGCTATGGCCGAATTCGCCGCGCAACCCTGGTGAAGTCATGCCGTAGAGCGGAGGGAGGCAAGCCCAAAATTTTTGCGCCCAACCGTGTCACACCCTGGCAACATCAGACTCAGCCCATCCCATCCGTGGAGAGGCTGGTGGGTCGGTCGGACGTCACGTGGAGTCGAAACTGAATCGAACGATCCCCGGCAGAGGTCTTGAGCCGCAAACCCCTTCGCAGTCCACCAGAGTTGTGGGCTTGGGCGAAGCCCTGTGGGACTTGCTACCGGCTGGAAAGCACATCGGCGGTGCGCCCCTCAACTTTGCCTACATCTCGTCCTTACTCGGCGGAAGGGCTGTCATCGCCAGCCGGATTGGAGCCGATCGCCTGGGTGATGAACTGCAAGGTGCCCTCTCTGCCCGTGGCATCGCAACCGGCTCCCTCCAACGGGATACGACACTTCCGACGGGAACGTCAAAGGTCAGGATTTCTGCCGACGGGCAACCGAGATATGAAATACGGCAAAAGGTGGCGTGGGATGCACTGGAGTCAACGGCGGAATGGAAGGAACTGGCCCGGCAGGCCGACGTGGTGTGTTTCGGAACCCTCGCCCAGCGCTCCGAGCAATCCCGTGCAACCATCGCTGCTTTTCTGCAAGCAACTCGTCCGCAATGTGTTCGCATCTTCGACGCGAACCTGCGACCCCCTTTTTATTCTCGCGACATGATCCTCGACTCGATCCGTTTGGCTGGGATTGTGAAGTTTAACGAAGAAGAATTAACCGAGGTTTGCAGCACGCTGGGGCTTCCGGGGTGCGCCTCGCCACACGACGTGCGGATCTTAGCCACCCATCTTGGTGTCGAACTCATCTGTGTCACCCGAGGCGACCGCGGCAGCCTGCTGGCTACGCCGCGGCGGGCGGTGGAGCATCCTGGCTTTCCGGTCAAGGTGGTGGACACGGTTGGTGCGGGCGACGCCTTCGCGGCTGCTGTCGCTTGCTGCTGGGCCCAGCAGCTGGGACTCGAGAGAATCAGCGTGGTGGCGAACCGTTGGGCGGCGTGGGTAGCCTCTCAACACGGGGCCATGCCGCTCATCGACGAAGCCCTGCGCCGTCAAATGCTGCCCTGACTTGAGATAACCCAGAGGACGTTGGGCGCGGCCGGCATTACCTACTCTTCGGGATCGGAGCACAGGCCCAAACGGGCGGCGTACCATGTCATGTGAAACATGAGGTACATCTAACCAATTGATACAATTGACTTTGCAATATCGACAGAATGTTAACCCAAGAGCAGCAGACAAGGCGAGGTGTGAGTCATGCATCCTCGGCCGCTGTCTTGATGGTTTGTCCTAATCTTGCGTTTTTTTCCGCTTGGCTCCCTCCGGACTCGATGCTACATGAGAACCGGAGTCAACAAAGGTCGATGGGCAAAATGCGCATCCAAATTGTCGAGCGCGATCATTCCCATGCGAGTACGCGTCTCGAAGGTGGCCGATCCCAGATGCGGTAGCAGGAAAGTGTTGGGCAGGGTGCGATAACCGGGGTGAAGGTTGGGTTCGCCTTCGTAGACGTCAAGACCAGCGGCCGCGATGTGTCCCTTGCGCAGTGCTTCGATCAGCGCCTCATCATCGACCAGACTGCCGCGGGCGGCGTTCACCACGATGGCGCCTGGCGGCAGCAGCGCAATGGACTTGGCATTCAGAAAATGCTTCGTCTGGCGGTTGGCGGGTGCATGCAGTGTGAGAAAAGAACTGACTGCCAGCAGTTCATGAGCGTCCGCGTGGAAGACGGCACCTCTTTCCACTTCCGGCTCGAGGCGATGCAAATTGCAGTAATGGATCTTCATTCCGAAGGCTCGCGCTCGCTCGGCTACTGCCTGGCCGATACGACCCATGCCATAGATGCCGAGCGGTTTGCCGGTTAGCTGCCACCCCAGCAGTTCTGTCGGCCTGGGATCGCTCCACATCCCCTGGCGCACGAGCTCCTGTCCCTCCGTGGCTCGCCGCGAGGCTCCGAGCAGGAGCAACATCGTGATATCTGCCGTCGCGTCGGTGAGGACGCCCGGAGCGTTCGTCACCGCAATGCGGCGAGCTCCCGCCGCCCGTACGTCGATGTGATCGAAACCCACCGATAAAGTCGCGATGATCTGGACGGAGACGGGCAGACAAGAGATCAGACCAGCATCCAGCTGGTCCTGCACGGTGATCAGTAGAGCGTCGGCACCGTTCGACAGGGAGAGGAGTTCTTCTCGGGAATAAAGCCTGTCGTTTGCATTAAAACGTGCCTCGTAGCCCCGCCTGATCCGCGACTCGATCGCATCCGGCAATCGGCGAGTTACAAGCAGAGTTGGTTTCTGAGCCATTTTCGATCACGTCGGATTGGCGCCCCTTCGGTTTTCTCGGGGTGAAAGCCTCGCTGCAGGCCGGCTTGCCCCGATGCCCCGCCGCCTCAACCTTCTATCCTCAGAGAGTTTGCTCCCCGCAAAAGCTGCTGGATCAGCCAGACCCTGGAGTGGGCCATGACGCTCGTTTCATGCTCGCAGCCGTGCTAGGCGGTTTTCTCGGGTTCTTCGAGGATGGGCGGTGCACGCTCGAACAGTTTATACATTTCCCGCAGCCCATGTTCTGGAGGTTCATCATAGAGCAATCGAACTCGTGCTGCCCAGTCATCAAAGAAGGCTAGGTTGCCGGCGTAGAGCTCGAACCCATCCTCGTCAAGCCTCTAGCAGAGAAAGTTCCGTCGAGAACTGGCGCAGGAACCAACCTCCGTCTTCTTGGGCCCCGGAAAGCGACGGCGGCGGCGATGCTCCAATCTGGCACTTTGCACGGATTGATTGGCAATTGGATCGGATGAGGCGAGTGTGGTTGTTGCGAACTTCCGAAAATTCCCTGTACTATCGGGCCACAGTACCGAAGGACGCTTCGCGAAGGGGGGTCAATCCGCGGCCGGAAGCGCCGGGTGTGAGATCGCTCACACTTGTGCGCCAACCGTGCCGGCGGGCAAGCGAACGATCCGGTTCAGGATATGCTTTTAGGATCCGCACTCATCGTCCGCGAGGCGAGTGGCGCGTATGGAGCTTCTAGGTTGACTGGTATGCCGAGGTGGCTCACCCTGACGGTTTTGCTGATCATCCTTGTGCCGCAGATCTCGGCCGAGGGGTTGCGGGCCGGCGCCGCACAATCGGTGATCACTCCTGGGTTGCTGAGGGAGCATGTGGTGTACCTTGCCGGATTTGGGCACAACCGAGCGGCCACCGGTGTTCACGACGATCTCTACGCACGCTGCCTGGCGCTAGGAATTGCGACGCAGACGCTCGTGCTCTGCTCGGCCGATCTGATCGGCCTGTTTTATGATGACGTGCTAAGCATGCGGCGGGCGTTTCACGAGAAGGCGCCTGCAGCCTCCTTCCTCGTTGTAGCTTCCACCCACACCCATGCCGGACCGGACACGTTGGGGCTCTACGGTCCCAAACCGCTGCAAACGGGAATTGACGGGAAATACCTGGACTGGGTGGACCAGCGCATCGCCTCGACCGCCGCCGATGCCGTACGTGCCATGCAGCCCGCGCTCCTAGAGTTGGGGCGAGACGACCATCCCCTGCTGGAGTCGCTGCAAGGGGTGGACCGACCCCCGAGGGTGAAAGATCCGTTCCTCTTCGTCCTGCGCCTGGTTGCGCCCTCCAGCCGGCGGACGATTGCCACCATGGTCAATTGGAGCGACCATCCCGAAGTGCTCGGCCGGAAGAACAGCCTGATCACCTCGGACTACCCACATTGGGTGCGCAACTACATGGAAATGCAATTCGGCGGCACAGCTTTGTTCTTTCCCGGCTCGATCGGAAAGGTTTCACCGCTTGGTGAGCAGGTCTCGCTGCTCGATCCCGAAACGGGCAAGATCGCCGAGGATGGTGCCTGGCGTAAAGCCGAGCTTTTGGGGACCGAAATCGGGCGACTTGCCGAACGCGCGTTAAAGAGCGCCACGCGGATCAACCCCGACTCGCTCTCCATCCGCACCGAGATCGTATTCGTCCCTATGCATAACCGGCAGTTCCGAGCCGCCGCGGCGGCGGGCGTGTTCGCTGGCCGCAAGCTCTTTTACACCGATGGCAAGCTCGATCCGGCCAAAGAAGAGCGCGATTTACCAGGAGTTGGGCGTGTGGAGTATGCTACCGGGCACGACATTCAGACCGAAGTCGACTACATTCAACTACGCGCAGGCGGCACGGCATTGGCGGAAATCCTCACCATTCCCGGAGAGATCTATCCTGAGCTGGTCAATGGCGGCGTGGCACGCTATGTCGGAGCGGACTATCCGGAAGCGCTCTTCGAACCCGTCCTGCGCGAACAGCTACAAACGAGGTATCAATTCATCCTCGGCCTGGGTAATGACGAGATCGGTTACCTAATCCCCAAAGCCGAATGGGATGAAGAACCTCCCTGGCTGGCAAACGCCCCGCAACCCTGGTATGGCGAAGTGAACTCCGTAGGACCGGAGGCTGCGGGCGCCGTGCTGCGGGCTTTGGTCGCGCTGGTTAGACCGTGATTGAGGGAACATCCCTAACCTGTAAAACTCAACTGGCGTACCTCGACGGACCTCCGATGCCTATCCCTCGGCAAAGGCATCGGCGATTGAGCCGTCCATTTTTGGGACCGAGAGAGTGTCACAGGGGCTAGAAAAGAAGCAACGGTTTGGCCTCGTTACCCTTGATTCCATAGGTTGTCTGAATCAGGCAGAATCAACTGCAATCTACCCACCCCCCCCGCCTTCGAGCATCGACTTTATTCCTCTTGGAATGAGAATCTTGAGAAACTTCCCGAGTACCACGTTCCGGATGCCACTCCCAGGTATCAACGTGCGCGCCCAGTCACTGCCCGTTGATTTTCGTCGTCTTGACCCCGCGCAAGGGTTCAATGAACGAAAGGGCTCTTGCTGCCGATGAAACGAACGTACTACCAAGATACAGATAGATTGCTTCGGCAAGAAGCGGAGAGACGTGTGGCACCCCTTAAGCTCCTGGTTGTCGAAGGTGACGCTGAAAGTCGGGATCTGATGACGGAAGTGTTTACTTCTCTCAAGGCAGAAGTTTGCGCCCTCGACGATAGCCAGGAAGCCGCCACGCGGCTCGGGCGTGAGAAATTTGACGGGATTTTTCTAGATCTCAACCTGCCGAAACTGGACGGCTTACAGCTCATGCAATGGATCCGGGAATCCTCGTGGAACAAGTCAACACCCATCGTGATCGTGACCGGAACGGACCAGCACGATACGATGCATCAATCCTTTTTAACCGGCGCCACTTTCTTTGTCTATAAGCCGGTAGACCGGCAGAAGCTAACCCGCCTATTTCGCACCGTGCGCGGGCCAATCGTCGAAAATCGCCGACGCTTTGTTCGCGTGCCGCTGCAAACGGAGGTAACCTGCAAGGTGGGCCCGAGAACGCTCCGCGGCAGAAGTTGGGACATCAGTCATGGAGGCATGCAGGTGGAGGTGGAATCCCTGCGCCCGGACGATACGGTGCGAATCTCGGTCAAATTACCCAACACCGCGGATGCCATTGATGCCTTCGGTACGGTGATATGGGCGAGGGACCGCCGGCAGGGAATCCGATTCACCCAGATCAGTCCGCAGCACCAACAGCAGATCCAACGTTTTATCGAGCTCATCGAATCATCGTCCAAGTGAAGATCCTCCGCCTGCGCTGCACTTTGGCAGAGCCCAAGCGACCGGGAAATCCCTCTTCAGCTCTGGACATGACCGGCGTAACCTGTACAAACTCCGTTCTGTGATGGGAACGCGGGCTCGGTGCAGGCAATGAATTCTGCAGAGGCTGACCTTAGGCGACCGATGTGGCCGGGAGGTTAAGGCTGACTTCGGAGGCCACGATGGATTTCGACATGGGCAAAGTGGCGCTTAGGGATGTGCCCGTTGTGTCCGACTGAATCTCGAGGCGACCTCCCAATTCCCGCACCCGTTCCCGCATGCCGGCGATCCCAACTCCTGCTCCTCCGGCCGAGGCGTTGAATCGCTGCAGGCGCTCTTCGGAGATTCCGCACCCGTTGTCGTCCACCTCAAGCCTGAGTTTATCCCTATCGACCTTGAGAATGATGTTTGCGGCGGTGGCCCCCGAGTGGCGATGAACATTGGTCAAGCTTTCTTGCAACACGCGGAACAGCACCAGCTCACAATCTCTGGGCGGGCGCTCCATTTGTTCGGGGATATCGCAATGCACTCGAATCCCACTGCGCTTGGCGAATCCCTCGACAAACCATCGAGCGGCCGAAGCGATACCGGCTTCATCGAGCAGCGGCGGGTGGAGCAAGTACGAGGTCGTGCGAACCTCCTGCAACGCTTCGGTCGTCAGCGCATTGAGGTCATTCACCAGCCGGGAAAGATCTGGTCCGCGCGTCCCCGTCTGCTGCAGGAGAGCCAGAGTCATCTTGATGGCAGCAAGGCTTTGCCCGGTGGTATCGTGCAAATCGCGCGCAATGCGGCGGCGCTCTTCATCCCGCAGGGTCATCAGGCGAACGGATAAAAGGCGTAATTGCTCTTGGGCTCGCTCCCGCACCTTGATCTCAGACTCCAATCGGTCCAAGGTTCGCGAGAGCTCTGCCGTACGCTCCTGCACTCGCCGCTCCAACCCGTCGTGAGCCTTCTGAAGCTCCTCCTCCGCGCGTTGGCGCTCGCTGGCCTCTTTCGTCACCGCCGCTACGGTTTGATCCAGTTGCAGCTGCTTTCTACGGTTGGCGGCGCCAAGCGCCGTGAGAACGGCGCACAAAAGAAAAAAGCCGATGACACCGTGAATTTCCGACGGGCGGGAGACTGAAAGCGAGTGGCGCGGATCCACAAACCAATAGAATATGCCCGCAAAACCCACTAGGCCGTTCAACACCGCGGGAGCAACACCGCACATGGCGGCGCAGAACGCGACGGTCATGTAAACCGTAGTGTAAAAGGCGACATGCCCGAGAACCGGGTCGAGGAGCCCTCGCAGTAAGACCGCGAGCACAGCCGTCACCAGCGCAACCGTAAAGCGCGCGATTACCCACTCCTGCGGCAAGGGAGACAGAAGTGCCGGCCTACGCGTGGGGAAGGAACCTGTCATGTTACCGCCATCCCTAGGGCATGGTGGAACGACTCCAATTCTATAACATGAGCCTAAGGAAGGACCTCGGACCACCGATTACGGGACCAAGTTTGCCAGATTGACCTCGGTGTATCTCGGTTGAGGGGACGGGGCGTCGGGAACGTGCGAATCCTGGCTTTCGGCATACGCGCCCACGATCGAGCAAAGGGCGCAATCAAAGAACTTATTTAGGACCCAGAGCAGTTCCATCTCGCCGTAGAGTTCGATCGGACTGCGTAGAAACGCCTGCTTCTCGAGAAAGCTCCAGAGGTTCTCTTTGATCATGACCACAGCCCAGCAAGCGTGGGCGAGCGCAACGCCTTGTCTGGCCAGCCGGGCACCCATCTCACGGTAGCGAGTCTCGACGTCGGATTCTGTCTTGGCCAGCAGCCAGTCCTGAAGGTTCTGCAGAAGGTCGCGAATAGCTGCGAGCAGTTCCAGATCCGGGACCTTCTGCAGGTCGCTGGTCCGCGGCGAGGTCTGAATTTTCCTGACCAAATCTCGGGTAATTCGTTCCGACTTGGTTTCGATCAGGCGAACCAACCGTAGGGCAACCATTCCAACCTCCGCGTTTGTAACTAGGTCCCTAAGATTCCTATGGGGATTTGCCAACAGGGGGCAGGGCTCCGGCAAGTGCCTGGGGATGAAACCGCCCCCACCAAGTCCAAACTGCGCACTAGCTCCGAGGCCACACCCGCCCCGACTACTCGGCCGCAACCGCCATCGGTTGCTAGGAACCTATTTGAAAAGATGCTCTCGTCCACTCGATGGTTGCAGTTCAAATATCGTGAAACGAGATTTGCCGGACCTGGGCGGTCCACGAGCAACGCGTGCTTGTCAAGCAGGGAAGATCTTGCTCGATCGTCGGGCGGGCGGAGTCTAGAAAAAGAATTTTGCCGATAACTGCATCAGCCGGGGCGCCGCCGCGTTGACGATATGGCCGAAGGTGGAACTGTCGATGTTTCCGTCGACGGCTTGCGGCCCGAAAAACTGTGCGTGGTTGAAAATGTTGAAAGCTTCGACCCGGAACTGCATGGATTTCGATTCCCGCAGGCGCAAGTTCTTGAGTAGGGCCATGTCGAAATTATTCATCCCGGGACCGTAGAAGAAGCGACGCCTTGCCGTGCCCTGCGTGCCTAGGGCGTTCTGGCTGAACAAGAAAGTATTAAAATACGGCTGCCCGTCGCGGGGATGGTGATTCAGCTCGAGAGAACCAGGCGTGAAGTCCGGTTCGTCAACGCTGTAGTTGTTAATCCCATTCGGTTCCGTCCCCAGCAGCGAATTGTCCCCATAGCTGACCAGGCTCACCGGCAGCCCGGTGCTGAAACGGGTGATTCCGGAGATCTCCCAGCCTTCGGTCCAGCGGTTGGAGGCGCGGAAGAAACGCTCCACCGGCACAGAATAGCTGTAGCTCGCGACAAAGTTGTGCCGCAGGTCAAAGGAGGAGAGGGCATAACTTAGAGAGGGGCGGATCGGATTGACCTCTTCCCCCAGATTGGAGGCGTCGTCGAATGACTTGCTCAACGTATACCCGGCCGACAGTTGCAGTCGGCCACTGACATGGCGCAGGCTGAGTTCGAGGGCATTGTAGTTGGATTCACCCATGGTCGCTTGGTTGGTGTCGCTGCCAAAGCTCGGTCCGAGCGGGCCGCGGGTTCCTCGGAGGACCTGCCCCGCCGACGTCGTGAATACGTTGCTCTCTGCGAAGGGTCCACAGGTAGGACTCCCCGGAGCGACATCTTGCGGCTGGCTGAGGCTTAGGCAGAGCGCGGGATTGCCGGGGTTGGCCTCGACCAGCACGAGAAGCCGATGCGCCTGGGCGCCCACGTAGCTTGCACTCAACACCGTGTTCGGTCCGAGCTGTCGTGCGAGCGACAGCATGTACTCCTCGGTGTAGGGTATGCGGTTGGTGGCCGAATAGCCAGGAATGCCACTTATCGGTTCAAACTGCGACCAGTTGATGGCCGAATCCGGAGTACGGCTTGAAGCTCCTCCGGTAGCGAGCGCCGCAGGAAAGGGTTGTCCTTGGTTCTGGCCATTCGCTGCGGTGATGAACGGCGTGGCAAACAAGGGAGGGGCCGGGCTCGAATAGGTGATACCAAAGGGAACATTCCCGGCCAGAATGCCGACGCTTAAGGCCTCAATGGCGGTGTAATACACTCCGAAACCGGCTCGGATGCTGGTATCGCCGGGACCACCCAGGATCTTCCCAAAAATCGTCTCCGGGCTCGCTTGCGGCGAATAGGCAATGCCCACGCGCGGGGCAAAGTCCAGGTTCCCTGGGGGAGCGAGAGTGCGGGGGATGCCGGGGTCGGTTGGAAACAGGATGCCTGCAGGTGCGCCGGGAAAGACGAGCGACGACCTCCCTGGTTCAAAGGTAGAGATACCGTTGTTTTTTTCATACCAGGGCTCGATGCGGTCCCAGCGCAAGCCGTAATTGAGCGTCAGGTCGGGACGCAGGCGCCAACTGTCCTGTGCGTAAAGGCCCCAATACTGGTTGCGGCCGTAAAACGGTTGCAGCTGGCTCTGATTGAACTGGCTGGGAACGCCCAGTAAGAAGTCGGCGAAGTCGGACCCGGTCTGGCTGCCGGTGAACAGAAAATTGCCGTTGAACTGGGCAATGGGGTTGGTGTTGATCTGGTCGTAGTGAAATTCGAACCCCGCCTTCATGGCATGGCCGCCGACCACCTGGGAAAAACTGTCGGTCCACTGGAAAGTATTGTTCACCTGCCGCAATTGGTTCGCATTCGTCCCGATCGAGAAAGTGTTAAAGACAATGTTTTCCACCCCTTCCCCCTGCGGGTTGAGGGGAACGATGCCCGGCGTATCCGCGCCGGTTACAAATCCCTGCGAAGCCAGACTGAGGCCCAGTCCGCCCACCGGCTTACCGAGGTCATTGTGGTCGCGCACGTACGCGAAATGGAGCTCATTGACTGCTTTCGTGCCGATGGTTGTCGAGTCTCCCAAGCTGAGCAATTGGGCGCGACCCAGGTACAGGGCGTTGAAACCCGGTACGCTCGCCCCGCTTTGGGCCACGGGATAGGGGTTGTTGAGGGTGTAGTCATCGAGGAAATAGTAGGCGGAAAGCAGGCCCCAACCGGTTTTCCAATCAAGACGGTACGCTCCCTTGTCGTCCCGCAGGCGCTCGTTTTCGGCCGCCGTTGAAAATACGCTGGGACCCACGTTCGGCGGTGGAATGTATTGCAGCAAATGTTTCGCGGGCGTGGACCATGCCGCGGTGGGGATCACCCCATGGGGGAAGACGCAGTGCGAAGAGCTGGTGCATCCGGAGGTGTAGTAGGGCTCGTTCGCGACAACCGAATACCCCAGGTCCCGGGAGAGCAGGTTTGCCCAAAAATCGCCGGTTACCTTGCCGGTCAGAGAGCTTTCGAGGTCGGTCAAATCACCGGCTCGATCCGCCAGGGAAGGAACGGGAATCTGCCCCGTGTCCACCCCTTGGCGCGAGCGAGTGCCTTGATAATCCGCGAAGAAGAAAAGCTGGTTCTTTCGAATCGGCCCGCCGAAGGTTCCGCCAAACTGGTTTTGGTCAAAGGTGCCCCGCGTCGGAGAGAAATAATTACGCGCGTCGAGGTTCGTGTTCCGCAAGAACTCGAAGGCGTCGCCATGAAATTCGTTGGTACCCGATTTCGTGACCACATTGATTTGGCCGCCGCTATATTCCCCGTGCTCGGCATCGAAGTTGCTGGTCAACACCTGAAGCTCAGCAATGGAATCGAGATTTGGAATAATGGCGGTTCCCGAGTTGACGTCCTCTTCGGCATCGCTCCCGTTAACGATGAAGGCGTTAGCGAACTCGCGCTGGCCATTGATCGAAATTGTCCCGGGATTGAGTCCACCGGAGGGGGAAAGGGTGCTGACGCCCACGTCCTGCAGGGTGCTCGAGGTGATCGAAGTCTCGGGTACGATGCCGGGTTGCTGGGCAATCAGGTCGGTATAACTGCGGCCATTCAAGGGCATCGTGGTCATCTTTGCGGCGCTGATGATCCCGCCCATCTCGGTGTCAGAGGTATTCACGCGGACCGCGGATTCGTTCACGCTCACAACCTCGGTTGCCTCACCAATCTCCAATACAGCGTCCACAATCAGCGAGGTATCGGCGTCGATCACGATTCCCTTGCGTCGATAAGACCTGA
Source organism: Terriglobales bacterium (assembly GCA_035622175.1). Lineage (GTDB taxonomy): Bacteria > Acidobacteriota > Terriglobia > Terriglobales > Acidobacteriaceae > JAFAGX01. The sequence continues at coordinate 42,519 of DASPVV010000234.1, forward strand.
ACCCCTGACTTTCAATGACGATGTCGTACTTTCCCACGGGAAGGTCGGGGAAGGAATAGCCTCCTTTGCCGTCCGTCATCATCTGCTGCTGCGCGCCGGTCTCGGTATTTGTGACCTTGACCGTGGCTTGGGGGATCACCGCACTGCTCAAGTCCCGTACGGTTCCAGACACCCTGCCACCCGAGGCCGCCCACGATCGGGAGCCGAACAGCAGGCCGAGGGTCAGCAACACCAAGACGGAGGGCGCAGCCAGCCTCGCGCCTGCAAGGCGGAACCCACGACGAGTTGGGAGATGCGCGCCAACCATAGTGCGTTTCTCCCGGGTGCTCAGCGACACCGGAGAGTGGTTGTTGCAACTGAGTCGCAACAAATACAACTATTGCAACTCAGTCGCAACAAGTGCTATCCTTGTAGCTTAGGGTTTTAGGCCACTCGTGGTCAATACGGATCGAGAAGATTTTGTCGCAATCTCTTTGCGATTCTTGGCAACTTCAAGCAGCAGGACCAATTATGCCCCTTCCGCAAACCGAGATTCCGGGCCGTCTGCAGGCCCTGTTGTCCGAGCGCGGAGTGCGAATGACCGAGCAACGCCGCGCCATCCTGAGTGTCATCGAAACTGCGAACAAACATCTGGACGCGAGCCAAATCTTGCGCCATGCCCAGAAACTGGACCCTTCCGTCGACCGCAGCACGGTCTACCGCACCCTGGGCCTTTTGAAACGCCACGGAATGATTGACGAGCTTGACTTGATGCATCTCAAAGGCGAGGGCCACTACTACGAACGCAAGCTGGGCCGGGGTCACGTGCATATCGCCTGTCTGAGTTGTGGCAAGATCACGGAATTTGTGAGCGAGCGCTTCGACTCGCTGAAGCGCCAGCTGGAGCAGGAGTGTCGCTTCCATATTCTCGTGGCACGCTTGGAGGTTGGAGGCTACTGCTCGGCCTGCCGCCGTTAGACACCGAGGTGGCGCTGGCTGGAGTTTGCGGCTCACGACCGATGGATGAGGCCGATGGGAAGGGGACAGCCGGTACGGCAATCATCAAAGAATCCGGGATGAGGGAGTCATTTCGCCCGCAGGAGAAGGATCGGGACCCCGATGCTATGCCGGACGCGGGTGGCCGTGGAGCCGAGAAATAAGTCCGCCAGGAAGCGGTGTCCATGGGTGCTCATTGCCACCAGGTCGCATCCCCTCCGTTTGACCCACTTGATGATCTCCTCCGCCGGTTCCCCATAGGCCAGTTCGGCCTCGGCAGGAATGCCAGCGGATTGAAACTCCGCTCGAACCTTATCCAGATAGGCGGTGTCTTCGGCGATTTCCGAACTGACCGCATCCGGCCCGTAGGTTCTGGCTGCCCATCCATCGGCAACGTGGAGCAACACCAAACGGCTGCCGGCTAGCTTGGCCAGCTGTTTGACATGTTCAAGGATGGCTCGGTCGGTCGCCGTGCCGTCCAGGGTTACGAGAATGGTGTCGTACATGAAGGGTCTGGTTCTGGCGACTCCGCATCACCTGCGGACGATGACCTGCCAGGCTATCCGGATCGACTCGGGCAGGCCGTAAACGTCCATCACGGTGATCAGCATAGCACTGGTCCAACCGGCGATGAGGAGAAACCTGCCGTTCTTCCACGTCCCCATGCGTCGGCGGGAGCTCGTGAAATGCAGGAGCGGGAACATGGCGAACGGAAGCTGCAGCGCCAGCACGACTTGGCTCAACGTCAGCAGATCGGTAACGCTGCTGTCGCCTCGCAGGCCGATGATCAAAACCGCCGGGAGGATGGCCAAGGTGCGGGTGATCAGCCGGCGCACCCACGGCTTGATTCGCCAGTGCATGAAACCCTCCATGACGACTTGCCCCGCGAGGGTTCCGGTAATGGTGCTGCTTTGGCCGGAGGCCAACAAGGCCACAGCGAACAGCGTGCTGGCGATGGTCGTACCGAGGAGCGGCGCCAATGTCAGATAGGCGACCCGAATCCAGTCGCTGTTCGCGCTGAACTCGACCCGGCCGCTGGGGGTCAGCACGCTCTCCTTGCCAAAGAACACGGTGGCTGCCAGCACCAGGATGGCTGCATTGACAAAAAAAGCGACGGTGAGGGCAACCGTGGAGTCGATGGTATTGAACTGGAGTGCGCGGCGCACCGAGGAAACGTCCCTCTGCAAGCGCCGGCTCTGCACCAGGGCGGAGTGGAGGTACAAATTGTGCGGCATCACCGTCGCACCGATCATGCCCACGGCCACGTAGAGCATCCCCGGCCGACCGAAGCGCGGAACGAGGCCTCCTGCCATCTCGCGAAAGCTCGGTTGCGTCTGGGGGAGAACGAAGATTTCAATGAAGTAGCACACGGCGATGGTTGCGACCAGCAGCAGGACCACGGCTTCGATGGTGCGCAGCCCAAAGCGTTGCAGGGCCAGGAGCAGAAGCACATCCGAGGCGGTGATGAAAACCGCCCATAGCAGCGGTATGCGGAACAGGAGGTTCAGGGCTACGGCGCTGCCGAGCACCTCTGCCAGATCGCAGGCCCCAATCGCCACTTCGCTCATCAGCCAGTTGGGCCAGCGCGTCCACTTTGGATACCAGTCGCGGCAGCATTGGGCGAGATCCTTGCCGGTCACTACCCCCAAGCGGGCGGAAATGACCTGCATGAAAATGGCCATCAGGCTGGCCAGGCCGACCACCCACAACAGGTTATATTTGAACCAAGCGCCGCCTTGGAGATCTGTGCCCCAGTTGCCAGGATCCATGTAGCCGACGCTGACAAGGATTGCCGGGCCCACGAAGGCGCGCCACTGTTCCCAGAACCCGGCCTGAGGGTGCGGCACCTCCACGGAACTGTGCACGTTCTCGAGTGAAACATGATTCACGGTACCCCCTCGCGACCCGGTTGGACCGACAATGTCCGGCGTGGGCATGCCCGGTTCCCCTGATCGTCCTGTCCAGGCTGCAGCCAACCTCGCCGCGGACAGAGCACAACTGGGCACAAACCGCACGGCCCCCTGCTTCATGCTTGCGGCAGACGACTGCGGCTCAACTTAACAGGAATATATCACGTGAAGTTAACGAAGGTTAACCAGAGAGCACGCTCACCGTCCAAGCGACCATGACCAACGTTACCCGCCTGGAATCGAGACCCGGCTGAAATGGTTCCGGAAACGACTTTTGGTCGTGCTATTTGCTCGACGTGGCATCCCTAAGGGCAACCGCAGTCAACGGGCGGCACTTGCGCTAGTTTTCGCCTTCCGGGAACTCCATGACCCGATCCTCCGTGCCCTCGCCGGCGGAATTGTAGCCGATTTTCCGCCACCCACTGGCCGAAGTCCTCCTAGGCCTCCGACTTTAGATTTGATCCCGGTACTGCTCCAGCGCGATCCGAACCAACTGACTGCGCGTGCGAACGCCGGTTTTTGAAAACAGCTGCTGCAGGGTGGCTTTCACCGAGCTTTCCGAGACTCCGAGGCGCCCGGCAATCTCCTTGTTCGCCAGACCCTCGAATATACCGCAGAGCACCTGTTGTTCCCGGGCGGTGAACAACCGGCTGTGGTTTTCGAGGGAAGTGACTGCCTCCGACCGTAGCGCAGCTTGCAATTGTTCCTGATCCAGCCAAACCTTTCCGCTCATCACCTCGCGGATGCCCTGGGCGAGCAACCCGGCCGAATCGTGTTTGCGAAAGACCCCAGCAATGCCCGCGCGAATCAACTCCGACGCCGCCCCGCCGTCCAACCCCGCGGTCACGAGGAGAATCTTTCCCTGAAAGCCTTGTTGCCTTGCCAAGCGGAGGAAGTCTCTGCCGTCGCGCTCGCCGAGGTCGAAATCGAGCAGCACCAGGTCGACGGGCGTGCGGTGAAGGATTGCGAGCGCCTCTTCGATGGTCCCGCAATCGGCGGCCACAGCGAACCCGGGTTCTACGCTGAGCAGCCGGCTTACGCTCTCCCGAAACAAAGCGTGGTCGTCGAGAACCAAAATGCGAACCGTTTTCGGCGCGGCCTCAGACATGCGCCGACTCCTGCGCCGCAGAGGGCAGCCGCAAGGCCACCGCAAAGCAGCTTCCCTGGGGTCTCGCCTCGTAGGAAAGGTCGCCGCCAAAGCTGCGCATGATCGCCCGTGAAACGTAGAGTCCCAAGCCGCTCGATTTGGCACCCGGTTGGAAGGGTCGGAAGAGCTTTTCCGGGGCAGTGATGCCGATTCCCGTATCCTCGAAGCGAATTACGACTTTTCCATTCTCCTCCGCCGCCGCGATCCTGAGGCGCTTGATCTCGCTCGTCATCATAGCTCGCTGGCTATTCTTGGCCAAGTTCAAAAACACCTGAATGAGCCCATATCGGTCGGCCCAGACCAGCGGCAACGGCTCGCGGACGTCCCAGCGCACCTTGATTTCCGATTCGTGATAGGCAGTCTCGATCAGAATGCGCAACTCCTCGAGCACCGAAGTCAGTTCCACCACTTGTCCGTTTTGCGCCGCCGCGGAACCCAGCTCCAAGGCCGAGACCCTCTCCAAACTTTGCACCAGACTGCTCAAGGCGCTGAAGTCTTCGTTAGTCCGAAGCTCGGGGATACGCGAGAGGTTCTTGTGGACCACCAGAACCGCTCCGCTGAGGTTGCGAATTTCATGGGCGACGGCACTCATCAGAATGCGGGTGTTTTTCAATAGATGGTCGAGGCTGAGATCTTCGCGATTGCGCAGGTCCTCGGAAAGGTCCACAATGATGCCGGCCAGGCGAGGGCCGGAGAGCGTGTTGTAGGTCGAGAACCAAACCCCGGCCAGAAAAACTTCTCCGTCGCTCCGCTGTCCGGTGCATTGCAGAGTGGTGCGAAAGGCGCGCGAAGGCTGAGTTTTGAGCACGGTCTGGAGGGCCGGGAGGTAGGAGCTGACGGCCTGCCCCGGCAAAGGTGCCTGGCCCGGGGCCAGTAACTGCTGGGCTGCCTCGTTTGCGAGTAGAACCTTGCCGTCGGCGTCGATGGTGATAATCGCCGCCGGACTGCTTTCAATGAGCGAGCGCAGTTGTTCCTCCGCGTCTTGCCGCAGTTTCACCTGATCTTCGAGCTCTCCCAGGTGCTTGAGGACAATGCGCCGGTTGCGGATCATCTCCGAAATGAACAGGCCGGTGCCCACGAAACTCGCCGAGCTGAGGACCAACCGGACCACGGCTTCGTTCTCCGGCAGATTGCTGAAAGCTTCTTGCAGGACGGCGCAAACCAAGGCTACGCCTACGATCTGAGCCCGAGACAGAAATCCGCCCAGCATAATGATGGGGAACAAGTACAAGAAGCCTAGCGAGATATAGTGGGTTGCCACCCAGTCGACGATGGCGATCGCGGCAATCAACAAGCCGGCGAGAAGGAGCATCCGGGTGCGATTGCCGGGCGCATAGATGGACCACAAATCCTTCATAATCCGTCTTGGTTCATCTTGCGCCTTTCTTGGGGCTTCCGGGCAATGTTTTCCTCAACCTAGCCGAAACCATAGCCCCCAAGCGTCGATGCCCGAACCCGCGCCAAGGCAGATTGAACCCGGGGGGCAATCAACGTGCCCGATCGGGCGCGGCGGGAATTCTTCCCGCTCGGGAACACCAACCAGGCACGGGGTGGCGAGCGACGCCTTCCATGTCCATGCTATCCCTGGCATGACCAAGGACGCAGCCAGCGACTGGAAAAGAACGCAGAGTTTCTTCGGCGTTCGAGGTCAAGCGGCTTCGATGCCGCCCGGGGGATCTCGTTCGGAATGCCCGCGCGCGTCCGCCCCGCGCTCGAGATTGGCGTTGATTTCTCCTCCCATGAGAAATGCCAGTCCGGCGACGTAGAGCCACAGCAGCAGAATCATCACCGCGGCCAGCGATCCATAGGTCTTGCTGTAGGAGTTAAAGAAGTGCAGATAGGCGCGAAGCGCGCTCGAAGCTGCCAGCCACAAGAGCAGGCCAAAGATCGAACCGGGAGTGATCCAGTGCCAGTGCTGTTGGGGGAGGTTCGGCCCGAAGTAGTAAATGAGCGAGAACGACAAGCTGAGAAAGAACAGGACCGTGATCCACTGCGAAACGTACGACACGATGACCCCGGCCGTTTCGAGGCCGAGGTGGGCCGCCAGGAGCTCGGAAAGATTGCGTCCCGCTAACACCAGCAGCAAGGCTGAGACCAGGAGAACGGAAATGGCAATCGTCAAGCCGAGGGCCAGGGCGCGATACCGAAGGAAACTGCGTGTTTCTCGAACACGGTAGGCCGCGTTGAGAGTGGACATCATGGAGCTGATGCCGCCAGATGCGAACCACAGTGTCAGAATGATGCTGAAGGTGAGCTTTCCGCCCCCGGTGGTGCGCACGATCTCGCTCACGGTTGTGCGAAACAAGTCAAAAGCAGCGGGGGGTAGCAGGTCGGAGACGTACGACAGAAATCTGTGCAACAAAGCGGCGCGATGCACCGCAAATAAGCCAAAGAGAGACAGCAGCAAAATCATGAGCGGGAAGAGCGCGAGGATGAAGTTGTAAGCCAGTTCAGCAGCGCGTCCCGAAAGGTCGTCCTCGACCATGCCATGGATGACGGCTCTCGTCAGCTGCTGGGGCGTGAGGCCGCCCAAGTTCCACGTCGATTCGCGCCGCTTGTTTGCACCCAGCTTGGATTTCATCGTGATCCGATTCGGCTCTACCCCGTCGGCCCCGCTTGGATTCTCGCACAGAAAAGGGAAGCGTTACCTGCGAGCACGCCGGGCGGGACGTGCTACGCTGATCGAGGTGTTCGCCGAGACCTTCACGCCGCAGGCAAGACCGCTTTTGGGGGTGGTGGTGGTCGTCTGCTTCATCTTGGCCTCCTCGGCCAGCGCCTCGAATGCCGCGGTCGGTCACGCTGCCAAGGGCTGGTGGCTGGGTTGGGAGCCTGCGCACGTCGTCAACGGCTCTCCCATTCTCTTTAAAGTCGTGCCCCCGGTCCGGCTTGAATCCCTGGCCGGTACCTGGATGGACCACCCAGTGTTCTTCTCCTTTGATCCCCGCACGAAGCTTTGGTTTGGAATTGCGGGGGTTAGCCTCGAGACCCCCGCAGGGAAGTTTGTCCTTACCTTGCAAGGAAAGACGGCTGCCGGCCAGGAGGTGTCCTTCGTCGAGCGGCTTGCCATCAGCCAGGGCAGGTATCGGCAGATTGTTCTCCGGGTTCCGAAGCAGTTTACCGAGCCGACCCCCGAGCAACGCGAACAGATCCGGCAGGAGCAAGTGCTCAAACAGGAAGTGTTCTCACGAATCGATCCCAAGCGGGAATGGTCCGGCGTCTTCCTGCCTCCGGTGCGAGCCTCGATCACGGATGTTTTTGGCACGGCCCGCGTGTTCAATGGTGCGACGCAGAGTTTGCATACTGGCCTCGATTATGGAGTCCCGTCCGACACGCCGGTGGTGGCGCTGAACCAAGGCACGGTTCTGTTGGCCCGTCCTTTATTTTTCGAGGGAAATTGCGTGGTGCTCAACCACGGGCAAGGACTGCTTACCCTCTATATGCACCTTTCCAAGATGGAAGTCAAAGAGGGCGACCATGTGCTTCGGGGACAGGAGATCGCTTTAAGTGGGGGTACGGGTCGAGCCACAGGACCTCATCTGCACGTCGCCGTACGCTGGGAAGGAATCTACCTGAATCCGGCCACCCTACTGAGCCTGCCATTCCCTTAGCAGCGTTCCCTTTCGGTTTCTTCCGACTACCAGCGCGACGGCATTGCGCTCTGTACGGCCGCCGACCCCGGGGCCGCTCGATCCAGGGGCAGCGCGGAGTGGTCAGGTTGCGAGGCTGCGACGCCGTCACGAAAGGCTACCGTCTTTCCGGAGATTGCCGCCACGCGCTCACCGGGAACTAGGATGCCCACCAGATTGAGTGGATCGGCAGCGGAAACCGTGATGGTCTGTCCCGTGGCGGGCATCTTCCGCGTGGCCCGCAAGGACTCGACCGCAACCGGCAAGGCAAACTGTTCACCCAGGAACCCGTCGACAAAGCGGCCGCCGCGAATCTCGCCGCGATCTTCCAAGCGCCGGAAGCCCATCACCACCTCACGCCACTTGGGAAGGTTGGTCTCGCGGGCGAGCAAGTCCCGGAACACGATGCCGTAACGCTTGAGCAGCATCCAGCAGGTCGCCTCCACCGTGCGATGCCGGTCGGCATCATGATTGGCGAACAGCAAGGCCCAACGTCCGAAACTATGTCGGGGCCGCAGGGTGCGTCCTCTGCCTTGCCCGGCCCTGCGTTTCCGATCAATCAGGGAGCGCAAGTTATCAAACCCGTCCGCGGTGATGATGCCCGCCGCCACCAACTCCCACAGCCCAGCTTCCACTTCGGCCTTCAATTTGCCGCTGCCGCGGACGATGTCGGGAAAGAAGGAGGCTCCGCGCTGCGACAGAAAAGCAAGTACCTGCCTTGCGGTTTCGCTCAAGCCGCGGGCTCCCGCTTGCTCAGAAACGGCCGGATGGGGAATCATCCACTCCGCTTCCTCCCGTACAAAGAACGTGATCGGAGCAACCCGGGTGGGAATGACCCGCCGCTTACCGTTGCTAGAATCCTCGAGCGTGGCAGGATGCGGGGAAAGCCGTCCCCAGCCGACGGCGCCCGTCAAACAAAGCTGATCGAGCCACTTGGGGTCATAGTTTCGAACCCGCCGGCAGAGCACCTGCTGTTCCCAAGCGTTGGCGGGAATTTCAAATCCCTGCAGCTGGCGCAAGACCTCGAGCGTGGCCCGCTCGCCCTCGACCTCCGTGCCCGGCGCAAGGTGCTGCCAGCGCAGCAGCCAAACCATAAATTGGGCTGCCGTCACCGGTTCGATCTGCTTGCGCAGGCTTTGCACGGTGAGCCGGTGAATGCGCGCCAGGAGCCGTCGCTCACACCATTCCATGGAGGTCGGCGCCCCGGTGAAATTTCCTCGTAGGACCGCGCCGCTGGCTTCCATCCGCAGCAGTGCCTGCTCAATCTCCGATGAGGACAGTCCCAGACAGGATCCGAGCTGATCCGCCGTGACCGGTCCGAGGTGCGACATCCATCCCGTGACTAGAGCCAAGAGGGCCTCGTCGCGAGAGGAGGCCGGACTTTCGAAGTCAGGGGCGAAGCGTTCGACGATGATGTTGGGGAACAACAGGGAGAGTGTTGGTCGCCGTTCGACGGACACCCAGTATTGCCGATCTCCTACGTTAGCCACTGTCGCTCTGTGCTCTCGAACCAGGGTTTCGAAGAAGCTGCGCCATGGCGTGATGTCGCGATCAGCGCCTGCGCTGCCAGCCCGGACAGGCACAACATTTACGCCCTCCGAGCGGTGCAGGGGCAGGGCGATGAGGGTGTGCAGCACATCGTGCAGTTCATCCTCATCTCGAACATCGGGCCAAGCTTCCTGGCGTACCTGAGCGATCGCTCGGGGATCAAGTTTGCCCACCTCCTCCAAGACCGATTCCGGCAGGACCCGCCGCATCTCGACCGCCCGCGCCCGGCGCTCTTCGAGGGGTGCATCATCGAGATAGGCATACGGGTTGGCATTCAGAATTTCATGCGAGAACTGCGAGGGAACCGGGGTATCGACGGCCACAACGCGGATTCGCCCGGCTTCGATCCCGCGCAGCACATTCTGCAAACCGTCGAGATCCATCGCCTCGTGGAGAACGTCTTTCATGACCTCTTGAATCAGCGGGTGATCCGGAATTTGAATGTCGCCAACGATATTCTCTTGGCATGCCGCCACGTCGGGGAACACCGAAGCGAGCAGATCGTCGGCGCGCATGCGTTGAATCTGGGGGGGGATCTTCTTGCCTCCCTGGAAGCGCAGCAAGGCCAGAGCACGGTTGGCATCCCACCGCCACCGGGTTTGAAAGATGGGCGAAGCCAAAACCGCCTGTTCCAGGATGGGCCCGACCGTTTCCGCATTGAGGTAATGAAATACGTCGGCCAGGGGGAAGCTGTGTTGCTCGGCAAGCGCGATATTCACCCCATTGTCGGTGGCCGCCGCCTGCAGTTCGAAGTTGAAACTGCGGCAGAAACGCTTGCGCAGAGCCAGTCCCCAGGCTTTATTGATGCGCCCGCCCAGAGGGGCGTGGATCACCAGCTGCATGCCCCCGCCTTCGTCAAAGAAGCGCTCGGCAATGAGGGTGTCCTCGGTGGGCACCGTTCCGAGCACAGCCCGGCCTTGTAAGACGTACTCGATCATTTGCTCGGCGGCGGAGTCCTCCACCCCACACTCTTGCTTCAGCCAGGTCACGGTATCGGCTATTTCCTTTTGGGCCGGCGAGAATCCAGCGGGAAAGATATTCGCGAGTCGCTCACTGATCTCGCGCCGCAGACCAGCCACGTGGCCCGAAAGCTCTTCGGTTCGCGCCGGAGCCTCTCCTAACCAAAAAGGAACGGTCGGAGGCGCCCCGTGCGCATCTTCCACCAGGACGCGGCCGGATTTTCCTTCCACCCGCCGAATCCGCCAGGACGTATTGCCGAGCAGGACAATGTCACCCGCATTGCTCTCCACGGCAAAGTCTTCATCGAGCGTGCCCACCACGATTCCCTCGGGCTCGGCAACCATGGTATAGAGAGCCGTTTCCGGGATGGCGCCGCCGCTCGTAATCGCGGCCAACCGGCTCCCTCGTCGGGCGCGTAATCGCCGGTGCACGCGATCGCGATGCAGATACGCGCCGTAGCGCCCGCGGCGGGCTGCAATGCCTTCGGAGAGCATCGCCAGAATCGCCTCGTAGGTTGGGCGCGAGAGATTACGGTAAGGGTAGGCGCGCCGTATCAGGTGGAAGAGTTCCTCCTCGTCCCAGCCTCGGTCCGCCGACGGCTCCGAGCTACTCTCAGCGGCGCAGGCGGCGACGATTTGTTGCGCCAAGATGTCGAGTGGCGCATCGGGGATCAGGATGCGATCAAGGTCCCCCTGACGGATAGCGCGAACCAGAGCGGCACACTCATGAAGCTCGTCCCGCGTAGTGGCGAAGAAGCGGCCTTTCGGAATCGCACCGCGCCAGTGACCCGAACGTCCGGTTCGCTGCAGTGCGACCGCGATGGCTCGCGGAGAGCTGATCTGGATGACAAGATCGACCGTGCCGAGATCAATCCCTAATTCCAGAGACGCGGTCGCAACCAGCGCTCGAATGCGCCCCTCTTTCAGTTCTTTCTCCGCCGCCAGCCGCAGCTTGCGAGAGAGACTGCCGTGGTGAGCGGCCACATTCTGCTGGCCTAAGCGCTCGGCGAGGCGGTGGGCAACACGCTCTGCCAGTCTGCGCGTGTTTACGAAGACCAGCGTGGATCGGTTCTCCCGAACCAGGTCAGCGATGCGGTCATAGATCTCCTCCCACATTTCGTTGGTGGCAATCGGCCCAAGCTGGCTGGCCGGCACTTCGACAGCAAGATCCAATTTTCGCCGGTGGCCAACATCGACAATGACCGGTGCCGGGCGACCACTACCGCAGAGAAAGCGGGCAATTTCTTCGATCGGCTTCTGGGTCGCGGATAGTCCGATGCGTATCAAAGCACGCCCCGGCCGGGGGGCAAGCGTGGGCAATCGAGGTTCGGTCGTAGCCTCGGCCTTTCCCTCGACCGCAATCACTTCGAAAAGCGAAGCTGAGCCGGGTGGGGCGATCGTCGACCGATTGGCAATCTCCTCGGCAGCGTCCGGGCCGAGATCCGAGTCAGGGTTGGTTCCTCGACATAGCGCTTCCAGCCTTTCGAGCGAGAGCGCCAGGTGAGCTCCCCGTTTGTCATCAGCGATGGCGTGGATTTCGTCCACAATGACGGTTTCGACGTCGCGCAGGATCGCGCGGCTCCTTTCCGCGGTGAGCAGGATGTAGAGCGACTCTGGTGTGGTCACCAGGATGTGCGGGGGAGTCTTCAACATGGCCCGTCGCTCGTGCATCAGAGTGTCACCGGTGCGTACGGCAGTGCGGATCTCAGGCATCAGCAGGCCGCGCTCGCCGGCCATCTGGTAGATCTCACCCAGCGGGATTTCCAGATTCTTCTGAATGTCATTGCCGAGGGCCTTCAGGGGCGAGACATAGAGAACCTGGGTTCGGTCCGTGAGGTCGCCAGCCAGCGCCTTGCGCACCAGGCGGTCGATCGAGGCGAGGAAGGCAGCGAGGGTCTTGCCGGAGCCTGTCGGCGCCGCAATGAGGGTGTGGTGTCCAGCCACAATATGCGGCCATCCCAGCTCCTGTGGCTCGGTGGGCGTGCCGAATTTACCGACAAACCAATCGGTCACTAACGGATGCGCCCAGGCAAGAGAGGAGGGAAGAGAGGACATTGGGCGTATTTTAGCTGCAAGCCCGGATTTTCGCAAAATATTCGCCTTCTCGGTGGTGGGTCAGTTTGAATTTTCGAGCCT